>JBQTHK010000001.1:0-25234 GCA_052389935.1 Gemmatimonadota bacterium
GGCCGGTGGTGGGGCTGAGGGGCAGCCCTCCTCGCCCTCGGGGCGGTGGCCGGGTGTGGATGGGCCCCCTCCTCGCCCTCGGGGCGCTGGCCGGGTGTGGATGGGCCCCTCCTCGCCCTCGGGGCGCTGGCCGGGTGCGGAGGGGAGACATTGTGACCTCACACCACCGGAAACGGTCGATTGCGGCCAGGATCACGGAAAAACTGGTCCTCATGAGCCTTCCCAACCGACAGGGTACCGATGTTATTCTTCCCCCTCCCAGCGCCAGTGAGCTCCTCCCGCCGTATGCCGAAGTCAAAGCGCACAGCGCTCGTCACAGGTGACAACGCCGCCGTTTCTTCCCCGCGATCTGTCGCCGATCGACTTTACCGCGCCGCAAGCGAGTGCATCCGCCAACGCCAGCGTTACTCCGGCCTCGTGGAGGCGGCGACATCCGAGGAAGAACAAAAGACGGCCCTCGCCGTCGCAAAGCTCTGCGACGAAATCCTCATGAAGAGCATCGTCGAGTTCGAAAGAGGTGTCGGAGGAAGCGAAAACAAGGACGAAGACTGGTACCGCAAGTCGACTGCGCTGTGGGCAGCCGCCAGGGACTACGAACGCAGGCACACCGAGTGCGACGACAAGACGCGCAAACTTGGTATCCATTCGCGTGAACAACTTGGGCAGCTGGCTGCCGACTACGACCTCGAAGCGTCGGCTTTGCTCGCACTGCAGCACGCTGCTGCGTCTTACCGCAAGGCTGTGCCAGACGCACATCTGCAGTCTCAACGCGAGTCGAGAGTAGCCTAGGTCGCTGCGGCCGCGACTCCGCGGCCTAACGCAACGCTCGCCCGCGGTGTCCCAGAACCGCGGCCCCGAAACGCCTCGGTTCATCACCTCCCCCGTGCGCTTCACGGTTCCGTGCCCCAACTTGCGAACGGGCGTGGGTCGAAAGATCGTGCGCCCGTACGCACGTCAGCGAACCGACAGCGCAGATCGTAGCCGTTGCGGCTACAGGCCGGCAACGACCACACCGAGGGAGACGTCTGGACGCGATTTTCGAGTTCCTGTTCAAGTATCGTCCAGCGGCGTTCGAGCGCGGCTCGTTGTCATTCCTTCCACCCGTCCCCGTATGGGTGGTCGCCCTGCTCGTCGCTGCACTCGCCACCGCAGCGGTACTGAGTTACCTCCGCACATCAGGCGAGTTCAGCAGGTCCAGTCGCGCCGTAATGCTGGGTCTGCGTGTCGCCGCCGTGGCCGCGCTGGGCCTTGCCCTTGCCAGACCGGTACTATCGATCGCGGAATCGATTACACAAAGAAACGTTGTCGCTGTCGTGGTCGATGACTCGCGCAGCATGCGGATCGCCGACATCGACGGCGCGCCGCGCAGCACCGTGGTAAACGGACTCGTCGGGAGCGCGGATTCTGCCCTCATCAGATCACTGTCCGATCGATATCAGGTACGCCTGTACAGAGTGAGCGGCTCCGGCAAAGTGCAGGATGCGACCGCCCTTGACTACAACGGCTCCCGATCCCGTCTCACCAGCGCACTCCTGCGAGTTGGGGACGAGCTGGCTGGTACGCCCGTGGCGGGAATGGTGCTGGTCTCGGATGGTGCCGATAACTCGTCATCGGTCCCTGGAGAGCCGCCCATCGCCGATCAACTGGCTTCCATTAGAGCCCGCGGAGTTCCGGTCTTTACGGTAGGAGTTGGCAGCCCCCGTTTCGACCGGGACATCGAGATCTCGCGAATCGAGGCACCGCGCGAAGCCCTCAAGAACGCAACCTTGCTGGTGAACGTCGTAATCGCGCAACGGGGGTTTGGAGGCGCTCGCCTCCCCGTCGTTGTCGAAGACTCGGGGCGGATAGTGGGATCCACGACCGCGGTGATGCCGAGAGATGGAGAAGCGATGCAGGTGCGAGTGAGAGTCCCGGCAACGGAAGTTGGTGCGCGCCTGCTCCGTGTACACGTACCAGCTCAGCAGGGTGAATTGCTCGCCGAGAACAACGAGAGACACACCGTCGTGATCGTGCGCGATAGTCGCGAAAAGGTTCTGCACGTCGAAGGTGAGCCACGTTTCGAGATCGCCTTTCTGAGACGTGCGGTCGAGGGTGATCCCAATCTCCAGCTGGTAACGCTCCTGCGCTCGGCCAAGGACAAGTATCTGAGGCTTGGCGTTGACGACAGCCTCGACCTTGCGAGCGGCTTCCCAAAGACACGTGACGAACTGTTCGGATATCGCGGCATAGTGCTGGGCAGCGTCGAGGCATCGTTCTTTACCGGCGACCAGATCAAGATGTTGTCGGAGTTCGTCAGCGAACGTGGCGGCGGCCTGATGCTCCTCGGGGGACGCCGTTCGTATGGCGAAGGAGGGTATGGCGGCACGCTGCTCGCGGACGCCGTACCGGTGGAGTTCTCATCGCGACAGGCAGACACAGCGACCGCGACGGAAATCCTCGCCCGACCGACGGTAACGGGCGCGCTCCACCCAGCGGTGCAGATCGGCCCTGACGAATCCCGATCGATGACGCGTTGGGACAGCATGCCCCCGCTGACGACGGTCAATTCCTGGCTTCGCGCCAAGCCGGGGGCCACGGTGCTCCTCGAGGGACGACGACTCGAAGGTGGACCACCACGACCGTTCCTTGTATTCCAGCGATTCGGCAGAGGGAGGGTGATGGCGTTCGCAGCTCAGGATTCGTGGCTCTGGCAGATGCACGCGAGCGTCGCTGTCACCGACTCTACCTATGAAGTGTTCTGGCGCCAGATGTTGCGCTGGCTGGTCTCGGAAGTACCTGACCGCGTCGAAGCCCACACAGCGCAGGAAGCGGCACGTGGTGAAGCCATTCCGGTTCGAGCCACGGTCAGTGATTCCACGTTCGTCAAGGCCAACGGCGCAGAAGTGACGGGCGTGGCCACCTCGCCCAGTGGCGCTGCTTCGCAGTTCACGATGGACTGGGCGGTGGACCGGGACGGGGAATACGTCGCGAGTTACGTTCCGGATGAGGCGGGTGTGCACTCGATAAGGTTGCAGGCGGTCATTGAGGGTGACACGCTCAGATCGCCGCCGTCATTCGTGCGGGTGGCCGAGCCCACTGAGGAGTATTTCGGAGCCGAAATGCAGCCGTCGCTGCTGAGGCAGCTGGGCGAGGAGACGGGGGGCGGGTACTACGGTTCAGCCAACGCCGCCAACATCGCCAGCGATCTCCGCTACAGTCCGAGTGGTGCAACAGTCATCCGGCGCAACGATCTGTGGGACATGCCACTGATATTCCTCGTGCTCCTTCTTGCTTTAGGTGGTGAATGGCTGGTGCGTCGCCGCTCGGGGCTTGCATGACGGGGCGGGCATTGGTCTTCTGTGCCTGCGCGTGCGCTGGCATGATCGCTCCCTGCGCCGGGGCCCAGAGCACCCGGATGCTGATCGTGAGCGGAGTCAGCGGCGATCCACGTTATGCGACGGCATTTACCAGTTACGGCACGTCACTGCTGTCGGCAGCCCGGACCAGGTTCGGGATACCTGATTCGATGGTTCACTGGTTCGCCGAAGACACGGTTGGCCCTCGTTCGCTGGCGCGGGCGCGGTCCACGAAGGCGAACATCGAGCGGGAGCTCGGCGCCATGATGCAAAAGTCAGCGCCTGGCGACCGGGTGATCGTCGTGCTTTTCGGCCATGGGAGCGAGCAGGGTTTGCCGCGCATCAACCTCCCCGGCCCCGACATGACAGACGCCGATTTTGCGCGAGTGCTGGGGCAACCCGGCGAGGTAACTATTGCCTTCGTGAATACGGCAAGCGCGAGCGGGGAATTCGCCAGGACGCTCGCGGGGCGCAACCGGATCGTGGTGACCGCAACCAAGTCGAGCCGCGAGGCCAACGAAACGCTGTTCCCCCGCCACTTCGTACGGGCGATTGCAGAGGGGGCAGGCGACGGGGACAAGGACGGACGAATCTCGATTCTCGAAGCGTTTACCTACGCACGAAAAGAAGTCGAGAAGATCTTCGAGGGGGACAACCGGATCGCCACCGAACATCCGCAGCTCGAGGATGATGGCGACGGCGTGGCGACGGCCACCGCTGGCGAAAAGCCCACCGGCGATGGCGTCATCTCGCGAGGCTTCTTCTTCGAGCCCGCCGGTGGTGCGGCGCTGGCGTCGGATCCGCGGGCTGCACGCCTCCTCGCCGAGAGGCGGGCGATCGAGGCCCGCCTTGATTCGTTGCGCGCGCGCCGGTCGACGATGAGCGAAGACGACTACCAGAAGGCGCTCGAACCACTGATGATCGATCTCGCCGCGAAGACGCAGGCACTCCGGGCGCTGGAGGTAAGGAAGCCGTGACGAAAGTCGGAGCGCGCCCTCGATCGGTATTTCCTGCGATCCTGGTCAGCCTGGGGCTGGCAGGGCCGCTGGTCGCGTGCGCGCAGGAGCCGCGCGCTGGTTCGCCAGCAACCAATGCGCGGGTAGCATGGCTGATGGGCGATTATGATCGCTCGATCGAGCTGGCCGAAGCGGCGCTGCGCGCGAACCCCGGTGATGCGTCCGCTGCCGAGGCGCTGATCAGGTCGCTGATTGACGTTGGCAAACCACGCGAAGCAGTAGCGCGCGCCGCTACTCTGGGCACCAACCCCGGAACGTCGCTGGCCCTGGGCGATGCCCTGCGTGCCCTCGGCCGGCGCGATGAGGCGCGTGAAGCGTGGACGAGGGCACTGGCATCACCGGACTCGCTTCTCGCGAGGCACCACCTCGCTCAGCTCCGATTCGAGACCGGTGATCACGAGGGAGCACTGAGCGAATTCGATCGTTTCATCGATATCTACAACGAGCGTCGCGGTTCGCTCGGCGCCCGCGACCTGCGCGCGGTGGCACTCTCGGTGTGGAGGCTGGGGCGTCGTGATCCTCAGCTGTTCAAGGACGCGATGCGCGCGTTTGATGAAGCGCTCGCCCGCGACTCCACCGAGATCGAGGCGGGCGTCGAGCTGGGCATCCTCTTCCTCGAGAAGTTCAACAGCCCTGAAGCGCGCAAGGCCCTGACCGAGGTCCTGGCGATGAATCCCCGGCATGCGCGGGCACTGGTGGCGCTGGCCGAGGTGATCACGTTTGATGGCGGCCGCGGCGCGGGCGACAGCGTGAGCCGGGCGTTGTCCGTCAATCCCGTGAGCCCCGAGGGCCGGACGTTTGCGGCCATGCGGCTTCTCGACGTGGAGCGGTACGTTGACGCCATCGCTGAAGCGAAGCTCGGCCTCGCAAACGATAGTTTGTCCGCCGAACCGCTGGCAGTGATCGCGGCGGCTCAGTTCATAACCGGCGACAGCTCCGCCTTCGCACGGACGCTGTCGACGCTCCGAACGCGCTACCCGCGTTCAGCGGCCGCCGAGGTCACGATTGCCGACGTTGCGGCTCGCAACCGCCTCTACGCGGAGGCGACGAGGCTGGCCGAGGCGGGTGTGAGCCGTGACTCGCTGTCGGCCCGTGCCCTGGCGGTGGCGGGGATCAACGCCATGCGCATCGGGCGCATTGATGATGGCCGCCGCAGTCTCGAGCGTGCCTTCGCCATCGATCCATACGACATCTGGGTCAAGAACACCCTCGACCTGCTCGATACGTTCGCCGACTACACGCAGATTCCCACCGCGCGCTTCCTCATCGCCGCCGAGACTAAAGATGCGGGGATTCTGGGCCAGGTTGTTGGCCCTCTCGCGGAGGAGGCGTGGGACTCGCTTTCGGCGCGTTACGCGTTCCAGCCACAGAGACCGGTGAGGATCGAGCTGTTTCGCAGTCACGCCGACTTCTCGGTCAGGACGGTTGGATTGGGAGGTCTGGGCGCGCTCGGCGTGAGCTTCGGCAACGTTGTCGCGATGGATTCACCGGCGGCGCGCCGCGTGGGTGAGTTCAACTGGGGTTCGACACTGTGGCACGAACTCGCGCACACGTTTACGCTGGGCGCGAGCGCCAACCGCGTTCCGCGGTGGCTTTCCGAGGGATTGTCCGTACACGAGGAACGCCGGGCGCGCGCCTCGTGGGGCAGCGACGCAAGCCCGACGCTGATCGCGGCGTGGGAGGCGGGCCGACTGCAGCCAGTGTCGAGACTGAACGACGGCTTCATGCGACCCAGGTTCCCCGAGGAAGTGACTCTCTCGTACGCACTCGCATCGTACGTCTGCGAAATGATCGAAAGCGAAAAAGGAATCGCTGCGATCAGGTCGCTACTGGACGCGTATCGCCGTGGGCGGACCACCGAGGAAGCATTCCGCGAGGTACTGGGCGCCGACATCACCGAGTTTGACAAGCGATTCGAGGGCTGGTTCAGGCGTCGCTTCACCAATGAACTGCAGGCTGTTGACGCGAAGAAGGCGGAGGGTCCGGGTGGGGGCATCGAATGGGAGGGCCCGCTCGCTGACGCAATCGCGGCCGCGACAGCGGCTGGTGCGGCCCGTCAATGGGACGTGGCGACGCGGGAGCTGGAGAAGGTCAAGTCGCTTTTTCCCTCGTTCGCTGGTGAGGGTAGCAGTTACCAGCTCCTGGCGCAGATCGCGCTCGAGCGGGGCGATACGGCCCGGGCCATCGCCGAGCTGAGGGCGATGACCACGCGGAACGAGCTGGCTTTCAGCGAAAACCTGCTTCTGGCGCGACTCCTCGGGGGCAGAGGCGATCAACGTGGCTCACTCGAAGCGCTTGAGCGTGCCGTCTACATCACACCTTTTGACGCCAGCCTGCATGGCCTGATTGCGGTGGCGGCCGCGGGCGTGGGCGCTCACCGTTCGAACATCAGGGCACGGCAGGCGATCGTGGCTTTAAACCCCACCGACCGCGTCGAGGCCCTGTTCGAGCTGGCGACGGCGCACGCCGCCGCCGGTGAGTTAGCGGCGGCGAGGAGGGAGGTGTTGCGCGCGCTCGACCTTGCCCCAAACTATGAAAAGGCACAACAGCTGCTGCTGTCACTGAGACAACCGGAGCAGAGGCAATGAGACATGGACGCTGGCTGACCGTCGCCATACTGCTGTTCGCAACCGCCGCGGTGATCGCGGCGCAGGGACGTGGCCGGCGACGCTCACCGGGGATGGATCCCAATCCCAACGTCACCTACGACGGGCGCTTCACCTTTGTACGCATGAAGTTCACGCCACTCGGCTGGGACCTGGGATGGGATCACGACTATCCCACGGCAGAGCAGCACTTCATGCGTATCCTCGATGAGCTCACAACCGTGGCCCCCAACGTGGATGGCAGCAACATTCACGGCTTCGATGATCCCGAGCTGTTCAGGTATCCCTTTGCCTACGTCTCCGAGCCGGGGCAGTGGACCCTCTCGCCGGACGAGGTGGTCGGGCTTCGCAACTACATCGAGAAGGGCGGATTCCTCGTCTTCGACGATTTCGCCGGACCCCGGGACTGGTTCGTGTTCACCTCGAGATGGCAGGAGGTGTTCCCCAGCAGTCAGATCGTGCGGCTCGACACGACGCACGCCGTGTTCGATTCATTCTACCGCATCCAGACCTTCAACTTCACCGATCCGCAAAGCGGCGACCAGTCGGAGTTCTGGGGTGCGTTCGAGAACAACGACCCAACGAAACGATTGCTGATGGTTGCCAATTTCAACAACGATATCGGCGACTATATGGAGTGGTCCAACGACGGAGTGTTTCCGATCTCCGTTACCAACGAGGCGTACAAGCTGGCGGTCAACTACGCCATCTACGCCATGACACACTGACAGGGAGACGCGTGCAAACCACGACTGACGGGGTGGCTCTCGAAGCGCCCGACGATCTGGCACTGGCCGACCGCCTGCGTGATGGACAGAAGGCTGTTCAGGCCGAGCTCCACAAGCTGATCGTCGGCCAGGAGGATGTGATCGAGCAGACGCTGATCGCGCTGTTCGCAGGCGGCAACTGCCTCATCATCGGCGTTCCCGGTCTGGCGAAGACGCTCCTCATTCATACGCTGGCCCAGGTTCTCGATCTCAAGTTCTCGAGAATCCAGTTCACACCCGACCTGATGCCCTCGGACATCACCGGCACCGACATCATTCAGGAGGATGCCGAAACGGGCCGGCGGAGGATGGCGTTCATGGCCGGTCCGATCTTCGCCAACATAGTCCTTGCCGACGAGGTGAACCGCACACCGCCCAAGACGCAGTCGGCACTTCTCGAGGCGATGCAGGAGCACCGGGTCACGGTGCAGGGGCGGACGTACACCCTCGACGAGCCGTTTTTCGTCTTTGCCACACAGAACCCGATCGAACTCGAAGGCACCTATCCGCTCCCCGAAGCACAGCTCGACCGCTTCATGTTCCAGGTAGTCATCGAATACCTCACCGAAGACGAGGAGCTCGACGTCGTACTGCGCACTACGGCTCTGATGCAACATCGATTTCAGCACGCGATCACCGGTCGCGACATCGTCGCCTTTCAGAAGCTGGTGCGCCGCGTACCGGTCGCCGATACCGTTGCGCGCTACGCGGTACACATCGCGCGCGCGTCGAGGCCAACTTCACCGACCGCTCCGGACTTCATCAGGCAATACGTCAACTACGGCGCCTCGGTGCGCGCTGCGCAGTACCTGGTGCTCGGAGGCAAGGCACGGGCGCTGATGCAGGGTCGTTATCACGTTTCCTTCGAAGACATCGCCGCCCTCGCGCCGCCGATCCTCAGGCACCGGATCCTCACCAACTTCCACGCCCAGTCTGAAAAGGTGACGACCGACCAGCTCGTGACGCGCCTCCTCGAAACCGTGCCCCGCCCGAAGGGAAGGCTCTGAGTCGTGCCAGGCTCCGAGCACGTCATCGGTTCCCGTGCAACGCCGGAGGCCGAAGCCACTCCGGGGATGCGTTTCATTGATCCCCGGACGCTGGGTCGCATCGGCGACCTCGAGCTGATCGCTCGCTGGGTCGTCGAGGGTTTCCTTTCCGGCCTCCACCGATCCCCGCACCTCGGCTTTTCGACCGACTTCGCCGAACATCGACCCTACATGCCGGGTGACGACATCCGTCACATCGACTGGCGGGTGTTCGCACGGACTGAACGCTATTACCTCAAGACGTTCGAAGCCGACACCAATACAAACTTCACGGTGCTGATGGACGTGTCGGCGTCAATGGGGTACCGCCACGGCGAGATCAGCAAGCTCGACTACGCACGATACCTCGCGGCATGCCTGATCTACTTCTCGCACAAGCAGCGGGACCGGGTCGGCTTTGTGTCGTTTGACAACGACGTCGTCGAGGTCATTCCGCCGTCGGCGAGACACCTCCCGCACTGCCTCTACGCCATCGACCGCGCAAAGGCGGCGGGAGTCGGAAAGCTGGCGCGACCCCTGGCCAGAGTGGCGGAGAACCAGCGGCGCCGGGCCATGTTCCTCATCCTTTCCGACCTGTACGAGAAGGCAGACGAGGTCGTCGCCGCCCTCGGACCGCTCCGCGATTCGGGGCACGATGTCATGGTAATGCACATACTCGACGACGCCGAACGCACCTTCCCGTTTGACCAAGTGGCGACGTTCCGCGATGTCGAGACGGGCGACAGGCAGCCGGTAATCCCGGCGCGGCTGAGGGAGGAATACCTGGCGGGCTTCAACAGTCATGTCGCGGACCTCGCGCGACGGCTCGGAGAGAACCGCTTCGACTACACGCTCGTCGATACGTCACAGCCACTCGACCGCATGCTGTTCGAATACCTGGTCAGGCGCGAAAGAATGAGGACGGTGCGCTGATGAGGTTCGGGATTCTTGCGCCGCTTTTCGCCGCCGGACTCGCCGCGGTGATCTTTCCCCTGATCGTGCACCTGGTGCACAAGGAGAAGCGCGATCCCGTAGCCTTTCCGTCGTTGATGTTCATCAGGCGCATGCCCTATCCGTTCTCGAGCCGCCAGAAGATCCGCGACTGGCTGCTGTTTGCCCTCCGTTGCGGTCTGGTGGCGCTCGCGGCCTTCGCTTTCGCCCGGCCGGTCTTTGCTCCCCGTGGCGCTCAGGCCTCCACCTCGACCTCGGGGCAGGAGACAGTCGTACTGCTCGACAGGTCGTTTTCAATGAAGTACGGTGACCGCTGGTCCAAAGCCAGGGATGAGGTTGGAAAGCTGATCGATGCAGTCGGCGCAGGGGATCGTTTGACGATCGTACCCTTCGACATTTCCGCGCTGGCTGTCAATGAGGCCACCGGCGACCGCAACCAACTGCGTTCGGCCCTCGACTCCATTGTGACGACCGACCTCGGGACGCGACTGACGCCGGCGGTGGCCGTGGCGCAGCGGATTTTCGGGGCCAGCTCTTCACCACGCAAGCGGCTCGCCGTCATCAGCGACTTCCAGCGCAGCGGTTGGGACCTCCACGACGATTCCAGGCTCGCAGCGGGGACCGAGGTACTGCCGATGGATGTGGGAGGAGAGGAGGTGCTTGACCGCGCGGTGCGTTCGGTGGAGATCAGGCGCGACCCCGGCGGTGCTTCCGACAGGGTAACCGTCAGCGTTCGCGTCGCCAATCTCGGACCCGCTGCCCGCAACGTCGGCGTGACCCTGGAAGTCAACGGCAGGCTGGTCGCCCAGACCGCGGTCGACCTGCCTAACGACGGCGGTGCCACGGCGGTGTTCCGTTCGATCGCGGCGCCTCCCCAGCCGCAACAGGCCGTGATCAAACTTCAACGTGACTCGCTGCCTGGAGATGACGAACACCACTTCATGCTCACCCGGGCACCGTCGATTCCGGTTCTTCTCGTGGATCATCGCGATTCGCCCGAAGAACGCCGGCTCTTTCTGAGCCGCGCACTCGCGATCGGTGATCGACCGGCGTTCGACGTCCTCCAGCGGTCGTCGAGTGTTGCCGGTGCTGCAGACCTCATCGGCAAACGTCTGGTCATTCTCGCCGACGCGGGGGTCCCTGCCGGCATTCCGCCAGCGCGCCTGATCGAGTTCGTACGCGGGGGAGGTGGATTGATCAACATCCTTGGCGAAAGAACCTCGGCGCGCGTCTGGCCCGATCAGGCCGCAGCGCTTGTGCCCGGCGAGATCGCAGCTCCAAGCGACCGGGTCGCCGAACAGGGAGCAGTCCTCGGCTTCGTCAACTATTCGCATCCTGCACTCGCCGTCTTCAGCGGTGTGCGCAGCGGCGACCTCTCCGCGGCCCGCTTCTTCAGATATCGAGCCATCGACACCACCGACGGAATCCTGGCGCGGTTCGACGACGGCTCCGTTGCCCTCTCCGAACATTTCATCGGCCGAGGGCGGGTCATCACCGTTGCGTCCGGTCTCGATGGCGTCTGGAACGACCTCCCCCGACAGGCCGTCTTCCTCCCGTTCATCCACCAGTTGGCCAAACACGCGGCAACGTGGCGGGAGGATCGCCGGGCATGGCCGGCCGGAGATGCCGTGAACCTGCGCGATGTGGCCGCGGATGGCGCCGGGGCCGCAACCGTCGACCGCTGGACCGTGTTATCTCCATCGGGGAAACGACTCGGAGTGGGTGGCGATGGTGATCCGCGAACCCTCGAGCTCCGCGAGGTGGGGGTCTATCAGATCCGCCCGTCCGGGCAGCCGACGGCCCGCCCGGTTCAGCTGGCCGTCAACGTTCCGCCCTCCGAACTCGATTTCGGGACGTACGATACCGCCCGCCTAACGAACGCCCTCCTCCCCGACCCGGCCCTGGCCGTCGCCGACTCGACAGCCGTCGGGGAAGAGGCAATGACACTCACGGAAGTCGAAGCCAAACAGTCCCTGTGGTGGTACCTGTTACTGGCTGCAGCTGCATTATTGTTCTTCGAGGCCCTGCTGGCGCGTCGTCTCAGCATGAGACGCCCCGCACAAACGTAGAAAGAGCGAGGGATTCAGATGGCGACGTCGATCCGACCCGAAACGCCCGGCACACTGGCCGCTGCCCTCACCGCGGTCAGGCGACGCTGGCGAATCCGCAATCTCGCCGCTGGCCTTGCCCTCGTAGTCGCCGCGATTGCGCTCACCGTATGGAGCGCAGCGTGGGCCATGGAGTCGATGCGCTTTTCGGCTGATTCGGTCAGATGGGCGCGCCTGGCCGTGGGTCTTGTGGCTGCCGGCGCCGCCGTGCGCTGGATCCTCTTCCCACTTCTACGCCGCGTCGCCGATGAACAGATGGCGATGTACGTCGAGGAACGGGTCCCATCGCTCGATGGTGCCCTGATCTCGGCGGTCGAGGTCGGCAGACAACCAGCCGACGAGGCAGTGCGCTCGTCGCTCCTGACGACCGGTCTCATCACCGACGCGGTTCGACGCATAAGCAGGTCGGCGGAAGTCGAAGGACTCGAACGTTCGGCGACAACTCGCTCGTTTGCGCTGGCGGCGCTGCTGATGGCCGGCCTCGCCGGCCTCATAGCGCTGGGTCCGTCCTACCTGCGTCAGGGAGCACGCCTGCTCGTGACACCGTGGCAGGATGCCGCGCTTGCACCTGTCTATTCGATCTCTGTCGAACCCGGAGACGCAACCGTACCCAGGGGAAGCGACGTCCAGATCAATGCCCGGCTATCCGGCTTTGCAAGCGAGCTTGTCGAAGTCGCCGTTCGACGCGGCGAGGACGCAGAGTGGGAGCGGATTGCCATGGGTCTGGGTCCCGATTCAACGCAGTTCACGGCTCGTCTCTTCGACGTGGCCGAAAACGCTGAATACTACGTCGAATCGAATGGTGTGCGCTCTGCCGTCTCGCGCCTGACGGTGCGAAACCTCCCGGCAGTCAGCGGCGTCGACGTTGATCTCCGATATCCTGCGTACACCGGCCTCCCGCCGGAGGAAATCAAGGACGGCGGCGACATTACCGCGCTCGCCGGGACGCGCGCCACGATCACCGTCCGCACGACAATGGGCGTCAAGGGAGCGCGCCTCGTCCTCGACGACAGCTCCACGATCGCGATGTCACTCCACAGTGATACACTCTTGCAGACCACGATCGTTGTGCGCCGCGATGGATTCTATCGCGTCGAGCTGGAGGCTGCTGACGGCAGTCGCATTCCCGGCTCGGTCGAATACGTCGTGGACGCACTCGAAGACGCCGAGCCCTCGGTCTCCATCTCCAAGCCGGGGCGCGATATCAGACCATCGGCGGTCGACGAAGTTTTTGTCGAGGTGAACGCGAATGACGACTACGGCGTGGGCAGGATCGACTTCGTCTACAGGGTCAACGGAGGTGAGGAAAAGGTCGTGAACCTCGCCAACGGTTCCGGAAGCCGGCCACGCGAAATGACCGCCGGGCACACGCTTTTCCTCGAGGAGTACGGCCTGCAACCCGGTGATGTGGTCTCATACTACGCGCGTGCCTGGGACAACGACGCGGTCAAGGGAGCAAAGCGCGGAGCGAGCGACATCTACTTTCTGACGATCCGACCCTTCAGTCGTGAGTACCGCCAGAATCAGGAAGGTGGGCAGCCCGGTGCCGCCAATCCGGGCGAAAACCCTGGTGAGCTGGTGCAGCTGCAGCGCGAGGTCATAGCCGCGACGTACAAGGCGGATCGCGACAGCGCCCGCACCCCCGCCGCGAAGTTCCGCACTGACGTTGCGACCATCCATCTCTCGCAGGGGCGCCTGCGCCAGCAGCTCGCGGACCTGATTGCCCGCGTAAGCCGCCCCGCCGCGATGGCCGCCGATACAGTTTTCCGCCAGCTGGCCGAACTGCTGCCTAACGCGGAAACGGCCATGAAGAAGGCCGAAGCGGAGCTGCTCGAACGCAAGCTCAAGAGTGCCATGCCCGCCGAACAGGAGGCACTGCAGTGGCTCGAGCGCGGCGAAGCCCTGTTCCGCGATGTGCAGTTGAGCATGCAGCAGGGGCAGCAGGGCGGAGGCGGTGGCAGCCAGGCCCAGGCCAATGATCTCGCCGACCTTCTGGAACTAGAAAACGACAAACTCCGGAACCAGTACGAGCAGGTCCAGCGAGGCAGCGAACAGCAGCAACAGCAGCAGGCCGCGGCGATCGATTCCACCCTCGAGGAACTTCGCCGGCTGGCCGCCAGACAACAACAGGAAAACGAGCGGGCCCGCCAGCGCGGAACCACCTCCAACAACACCGGCAGTGGCGGTGGTGGATCGCAGCGGCAGCTCGCCGAGGAGGCAGAACAACTCGGGCGGCAGCTGGAGCGACTGGCCCGTGAGCAGGAGTCGCAGGGGCTCCAGGAGGCCGCACGCCGGCTGCAGGACGCCGCCAACCAGATGCGACGCTCAGCCGCCAACGGCAACTCGACTTCGCAATCCAGCTCGGCGGCCATGGACCAGCTCGAAGAGGCTCGACGGCTCCTGAACGAATCCCGGCAGAACCGGCTCGACGGAGGTCTCGAAGAGGCTACAAGACGCGCCCAGCAACTCGCGGCCCAGCAGCGCGAGGTTGCGCGCGGCGTCGAGCAGCTGCCGCGCGCCGGTGCGGACCGCGGCGCACAGCAACAGCGCCTCCTCGAACAGAAAGCCGAGATGGAGCGCGAAGCACGCGCGCTGGAAGGTGAGCTCGATCAGCTCGCGCGCGAACAGCGCCGGGAGCAGGGTGGAGCCGCGAGGCAGTTGCAGGAGGCAGCTCGCATCATGCGCGAAGGCCGAATAGCCGACTACATACAGCTCTCCAGGCGCGTCATTCAGGAAGCTTCACCCGAATACGCCAACGGTCTCGAACGGAAGATCCAGACCGACCTTGATTCGCTCGTGGCGCGCGTTGGCTCAGTTGCCACCACGTCGAGACAGGGCAACGACAGCACCGCACGCGCCGAACGTGCACTGGCACAAGCGCGCAATCTGGTGCGCGGTCTGACGTCCCTCGACGAGCGCATGCGCGAGCGCACACGCGCCGATAGTGCGCGCTCGGCCGGAGGTGAGTCAGGTCAGCAGCAATCGGGCGAACGGGGGCAACAGGGACAGCAGGGACAAGGGCAACAGGGGCCAGGGCAACAGGGACAAGGGCAACAGGGTCAGGGACAACAGGGACAGGGACAGCAGGGACAGGGACAGCAGGGACAAGGGCAACAGGGACAAGGGCAACAGGGACAAGGCCAGCAGGGACAAGGACAGCAGGGACAAGGACAGCAGGGACAGCAGAGTGGTGGCGGGCAGGGACAGCGCGGCGAAGGTGGGCAGGGACGACGCCTCGCCGATGGTGAGACGCCTCAGGGTCAACCCGGAATGCGCTCAGGACAGATCGGCGGTGGTGGTCAGGGCATTTCTCGTCCGGGTGGGGGCAACTTTTCATCTGAAGACATTCGTCAGTTCGGCCGAGAGTTTCGAAACCAGCGCGAGGCAGCAGAAGCGCTGCGTCGCGAACTCGCCAACGCCGGCGTCGGAACAGCCGACCTCGAACGCGTCATGGCTCGACTGCGTGAACTCGAATCGGGGCGAGCTTTCAACGATCCTGAAGAGCTGGAACGCCTCAAGGCCGCAGTTCTCGAAGGCGTCAAAGAGTTCGAGTTCGGCCTGCGCCGGCAGCTCGGCGCTGCTGCGAAAGACGGTCCTGTTCTCGGTGGAAGTGCCGATGTACCACAGGCTTACAGAGATCTCGTGAGTGAATACTTCAAGTCCCTTTCACGGAAGAAGCAGTGACAAAACAGTGGGGCCAGCGCGACGACGGAGGGCTACGCTCCATGTCCGATCGACGGGCCGTCGACCTTGAAGCTCCGGATGGGGCGGCGACCGAGTTCCGGTCCGCGCGGCCACGGATGGGCGAACATGATCCCTATTACGCGCGCTACATCGCCCTTGTCCCCGACGGCGATATCGTCGAAACGCTGCGCGCACAGCAAAGAGAAACCCTCCGAGCTCTCAGGGAGCTTCCGGAGTCGGCAGGTGGGCGTCGCTATGCAGAGGGAAAGTGGAGTATCCGCGAAGTCATCAGCCACATGTCCGACACCGAGCGTGTCTTCGCATACCGTGCCCTCCGCTTTGCCAGAAATGATCAGACCGGGCTACCCGGGTTCGACGAAAACTCGTTCGTCGCAAACGGGAACGCGGACCATCGGACGATCGCGACCCTTTGTGACGAGTACGAGGCCGTAAGGCAGGCTACCGTACTCATGCTCGCGTCGCTTCCGGCACCACACTGGGACAGAGCGGGTACTGCGAACGGCGCGAGGATGTCAGTTCGCGCCGCTGCCTGGATCTGTGCTGGTCACGAACAGCACCATCGGGCGATCCTGCACGAGCGGTACTGACCCGGGGGCCGGCCTGGCCTGCGGCCATCGAAGGCGCCGAGCACGAGGACACGACGAGAGCGGCCTCACTCTCATTCCTCGCACCTCATCGTAGCCTCCTCGTCCTTCTATCATCCTCGCACCTCAACGCTGCCTCCTCGTCCTTCTCTCATTCCTCCCACCTCATCGTAGCCTCCTCGTCCTTCTCTCATCCTCGCACCTCAACGTCCCCGCCTCTGGCCGCTGCCTCCGCAACCCTACGCCTCCAACCTCGGGGTGTCCCTGAGCTGCACCGCCTGCGAGCGCGCCCGCACTCTGAGATTGATCATTTCCACCAGCAGCGAAAAAGCCATGGCGAAGTATGTGTAGCCCTTGGGGAAGTGCCTGCCCAGACCCTCCGCCACGAGGTTCGTTCCGATCAGAACCAGGAATGCGAGGGCGAGGATCTTGATGGTCGGATGGCGGTCAACAAAGCGAGAGATGGATCCGGCAGCCATCAGCATCACCATGAGAGCAACGACGTTGGCCGCGACCATGATCGAGACGTGCTGAACCATGCCCACGGCCGTGATCACCGAATCCAGTGAGAAGATGACGTCGATGAGCATGATCTGAACAATCACCGATGTCATTGACGGGACGACCTTCCCGGTCCTGGCTTCGGCCGGATCACCTTCCAGCTTGTGATGGATCTCATAGGTCGCCTTCGCTATCAGGAAGAGCCCACCTATCAGAAGGATCAACGAGCGGCCGCTGAACTCGATATCGGCGATGGTGAAGAGGGGTCGCGTCAGGCGCACGATCCAGGCAATCGACAGAAGCAACAGCAGTCGGCTCACAAACGCGCCGATAAGGCCCAGGCGGCGGGCGCGAGCCTGCTGCTCTTTGGGGAGTCTCGAAGAGAGGATCGAGATGAAAATGATGTTGTCGATCCCGAGGACTATCTCCAGAGCGGTAAGGGTCAGGAGACCAATCCATACGTTGGGATCCGACAGGAATTCCATTGCTATGCTCCGTTGAATCGGTTGCTGGCCCGTGAAGCTAACAACTACGGCGCGAGATCAGGCTGGTAGGTTACGACGAACTCGATGAATCTCGAGACCGCGACCATGTCTCGTCCCACGAAACGGACCGTATGAGACGCGACGCGGACGATATCGGGGAGATAGGCCAGAATCTCGGCGGCGCGGTAATTCTTGAAGGACAACTCCAGGGTGACAGGCCCGCGCAGAGTGTAAGGGCGAATTGACGCGCGTTTCTCCACCCCCGCCTTTACGCGCTGGCGGATCAGATCCTGAGCAGCCCTGGGCGTCATCGTTTCGGCGGAGTGAAACGAGATGGCACGTTTTACAGCAAGTGTCTCGATTGGCCCGGTCAGTCTGGCAACCTCGGCAACCGCGGCGTCATCACCCGATGCCATCACGACAGGAACTCCAAAGTGGCCGGCGATGGCGGCATTGATTCCACCCTCGGGAACCTGGACGCCGTTGAGCGACACTCCGGTGAGGGTAGCGCTCGAAATGGTGTGGGCGCGCACGCCAGCCACGTTCGCGGTTGAGGTGTGATAGCCGATTAACACCGCCGCCGCAAACGTGGAATCGATCCCTTCCATCATCATCAGCGGCCGCGGCCAGCCTCTTATGATGCGCACGTCCGCGGGCAACTGATCGATGAGGATATTCTGGCCATTACCGTGCGAATCGCTGACCAGGATCTCGGTGGCTCCGGCGTCGCGCGCGCCCTGGATGGCTGCCAGGACTTCGTCGGTCATGAACTGGCGGGCGCGCTGGTACTCGAAGCCAGTGGGTCCCAGTTGCTCGCCGGTAACGACGCCCGTTATGCCCTCCATATCTGCGGATATGTAGACCTTGAGGGGTCGTTGGGCACCTGCCGTGGCTGCGGCGAGGCACAGGACGATGGCTGGTCGGAGGAGCATGACAGTTTCGTTGGGGAGCGAGGGCGCCGATGCGACGATGGGGAGGATGAGCCAGCGGCGGAGAAAGCGGAAGCTCCGCCATCTCACGGCTTGCATCAGTTCGTGGCCTGCAGCATAATCCCCAGCCGATCCGTGTCGACCAACACCAACGACCTCGCGTACCCGATAGGAGGGTTTACTCCGCGCCCGTCATCGAGCGCCGCGGAGAGGAACGCGGATATCGCCGCGATCGAGGCGGCGCCTCGACAGCTCCGAGCGGCAGTTGCGGGACTCGGAGAGCAACAACTCGATACTCCTTACCGTCCCGGCGGCTGGACAGTTCGCGAGGTGGCGCACCACGTCGCAGACAGCCACGCCAATGCCTACATACGAGTGAAGCTCGCGCTGACGGAGGAGAATCCAGTCATCAAGCCGTATGACGAGTCAGCCTGGGCGCGGCTCGATGACACACGCAAGCTGCCCGTCGGGATTTCGCTGTCGATGCTCGACTCAATCACCGAGCGATTCGTCGTGATCCTGCGGTCACTCGGAGACACCGGGTTTGCGCGCACCTATCGTCACCCGGAAACTGGCGAGCACGACCTCAACTACCTCGTCGCCATGTACGCGTGGCACGGACGACATCACGTCGCGCACATCACGGGACTGCGCGAACGAATGAGGTGGGGATCGGCCTAACGAGCATGCCCGCCGTGGGCGGCGGCGGTCGTGTCGCGAGGCACGGCGCTGCTGTCGAAAGGCATCGTCGCCGCGATGCTCTCAGCGAGGGCCCGCGGCAGATCCGACAGATGCTCGTGGGTAATTCGCCAACCGCCGCCGCCCAGCCGCCAAACGGCGGTCCACACGCCTCCGATCACATGCGGGGCGCCCCGCTCGGTGTAATGCGGCACCGAATAAGTCGCGGTCATTACTGCGTCCCTGTCCGACAGGACGTCGATGCGCATGGCGTCCCAGTTCCAGCTCGGCCGAACCATGAACTGACCAACGCCATTCCAGAATGACCGGATCGACGCTTCGAGCGAGTCCCGCTGGGTGGTAATTCGGCCCGCGGTGGCCGAGATGATCGTCGCTGAATCGTAGAGCGACATGAAGCGACCGACGGGATCGGGCAGGGAGAGGTCGTAGGCGCTCCGTACGAGCGAGTCGATGTGGGCCGCGATCGCCGCGCGATCCGCTGGTGGGAGGTCGTCGCCGTTGTCGGGCGCGCACGCGCAGACAAGCGCGAGAAGTGCTGCTGCCAGCTGTCTCATCAGAGGGGTAAAAACAGGTTGGGGTGTCCTCGTTGAGTGACGGGTCGGTGTACGTCCCAGTGGACGAAAGGGTGTCCCCTGGCCTACAATACGAGGGGAAGGGGTGGCCCGCATCATGCGCTCGTGCGCGCAAGGCTGGTACCATCAACGACAGTACTCAAGGGGGCTCGATGAGATTCGCCCAGGTTCTCGCAGTTCCGGCCGTGATTGGCGCTCTTGCCTGTTCGGGATCGGGAGACAAAGTGGCCAACGACCTGGAGCAGGACCTGGCCGCATCGTCCACGCGAATCGAGCTGGCGGGTCAGGATGCATCCCAGCGCATGCGGTTCGTCTCGGAGCTCGAGCAGACGCAGGCGGCCGAACCGGTTCAGAGGGTGAGGTCCCCTCGGCAAGTGGCGACGGAGACCGCCGGAGTCGAACAGAACAACACGACTGTCGTTTCCACCGAGTCGACGGCCGAGCTGCAGGTGGCGGAGACGCCGTCACCGTCGCCGGTGAACGCTGAGCCAGAGCCGGAAGCCAGTGCAGTCCCCTCGGTCGCTCCGCGACCCGTAGCCTTGCCTGTCGACGTGCCGTCTGAGGGTTTTGGCGCATATGGTCGAGGCGGTACAGGGAGAGGTGCAGGTGGTGACGGCGGCGGTATTGGGGTTGGCGACGTCATCGGAGTTGTGATTCGTGGTGGGGGCGTGGGCCCGGACCACTGTCCGCCGCGCGGTCGCCGGCCGCGGGGTCGGGGATTCCCGATCAATCCGATCCTTCAGGTTGTGCCGCGCTGAATATTCTGCGCCGAAATCGAGTAAAACGGGGAGCCCTTCGCGGCTCCCCGCTTTATTTGAGGGTGTGATGAGCGCATTTTGCGCTCGCCATGCTCACCGCCCACTCGATCCATACGCCCGTGCCCAAGGACTACGCGGACCACCACGACGCTGAACTCGTCATCCAGCTCTACGACCTGCGCCGGGAGGCGACGATGCGCGCATCGCGTGGCGCAATCAACGGTCAGTTCTGGCCAAAGAACTCCGACGAGACGATGGCGGTAACGAAGAGTGATCACCCGTTGAATGCTGCGTGGCGTCAGACAACGACGTACTGGGAGATGGTCTACAGCATGGCGCGGCACGGCATCATCAACCCCGAGTTCCTGCTCGAGAGCACCGGTGAAGGGGTATATCTGTTTGCCAAGGTCGAGAAGTACCTGCAGCAACTGCGCGAGCAGAATCCGAAGGCGCTGAGGAACGTCGAGTGGATAACCGGGAACAGCGAGGCCGGAAAGGACCTGCTCGAGCACTATCGCAAGCGAGTCGCATCAACGTTGACAGGCAAGTGACGGGAAGCAGGAAAGCCCTGAACTCCACGGAGGATTGTCCACACAGATGACAGCAGAAGACGAACAGCCATTCGAGGTGCGGGGTTCCGGGATCCAGGGGAGGGGAGGGTTCGCGATGCGCCGGATCCGGAGGGGCGAGCGGATTATCGAATACACGGGGGAGAGGATCAGCGCCGAAGAAGCCGACCGCCGCTACGAGGACGAAGCGATGGACCGGCATCACACCTTTCTTTTCAGCGTGAGCCGTGGGCGGACGATCGACGCCGCGGTTGGCGGAAACGATGCCCGATTCATCAATCACTCCTGCGAGCCCAACTGCGAGGCGATCGAGGAGCGGGCACGCATCTTCATCGATGCCATCAGGACGATCGAGTCCGGTGAGGAGCTAACGTATGACTATGCCTACGCGCGGGATGCATCAACGACGGAAGAAGAAGAGAAGCGGTATGCCTGCGGTTGCGGCTCGGTGAAGTGCAGGGGAACGATTCTTGAGCCGGCGGGCCCGGATGTGCGTCGCGAGCATCACGTCGCCGCCCGGCAGCCGCACCACGCCCGGGTCGGCGAAACCCGGCGGGGCAGTCGCCGGGAAGATCGGAACAAGACCGGGGTGTCAGCGCGGTCCGAATGATCTGGCCCGGAACAGCCCGGGCCCTCCTTGAAAGGGCAATCGACTACGCGGCGCTCTTTCCGCCGGCCGAGCTCGACTTGTCGGTCGCGGCAGGCAATCATCTTCAGTATGCCTGTGGGTCCGACGCGTGGGCCCTGGGACGTTTTGTGGTTCCGCGGAGAATGCTGGCAGGGATCGACCACGTGCCTGGTGTGCAGAGCCATCAGGTGCGCCTGGATCTGTCGGTTCTGGTTGGCTCCGGAGAGGACAGGGATGCAGACCTGGACGCGATTGCACTCTTTAACCTGGATCGTCCCAACGGTCCCCGAATCTCGGCCGTCGAAGGGCGAGCGGTTGCGGAGGCGGACATGGACGACCTCGCGAGGTTCGCAGAGGCTGGTCTGGATACCTTTGTGGAACTTGCCCCGCACGCTGGTTCTGCCGCTCTTGTCGATAGCCTGGCTCGCGCCGGAAAAGGGAGGATGATGGCGAAGCTTCGGACTGGCGGTGTTACGCGGGAAGCGTTTCCATCTGCGCAACAGCTCGTGGCGTTCATCCGGGCGTGCCACGGTGCGGGAGCCCGATTCAAGGCTACAGCCGGTCTGCATCACGCGTGTGCGGGGACCTATGCCCTGACGTACCACGAAGGCAGCGATCGCGCCCCGATGTTCGGCTATCTCAATCTGATGGCGGCCGCTATCCTGGTGCGACGCGATGAACCTGACGACGCCATCATGAGCGTTCTCGACCCACGGACTGTGCCCGTGGTCGCAATGGACGATTCCCGATTCGTCTTCGGCGGCCTCACATTCAGCGTGGAAGAAGTGAAGGCGATGCGCAGCGAGCTGCTGGTCTCATTTGGCTCCTGCTCATTTCGTGAGCCGATCGATGAGCTGGCGCAACTGGTGAAACGGTGAGCGGCCCCGTCATCGACGAGACGCACGATCCGCGGCTCCGCTCCTGGATAGCAGGCGCAAACGAGTCCGGTGACTTCCCGGTCCAGAACCTTCCGTTGGGCGTGTTCACCCGCCGCGGTGAGCGCGATTCACACATCGGCGTCGCGATCGGTGACTCGATAGCTGACGTTCGCGAGCTCGCCCGCCGCGACCTCCTTGGAGAGGCGACGGCCCTTCTGGGAGAAACTGTCGGTTCGGCCACGCTCAATGACCTGCTGGCGCGTGGTCCGGCTGTGTGGCGCCCCCTGAGGCTTGCGCTGAGCAGGGCCCTGCGGGCCGGGTCCGACGAGGGCGAACTGGTCAAACAAGCGGCAGCAGCAGTGATCGTCCCGGCCGAGGACGCCGTGATGCGACTGCCGCTGGAGATCGGGGACTACACGGATTTCTACGCGTCGGTGTCCCACGCGACCAACGTTGGGTCGATGTTCCGGCCCGACAATCCTCTGTTGCCCAACTACAAGTGGGTACCGATCGGGTATCATGGCCGCACGTCGTCGATAGTGGTCAGCGGTGCACCGGTCCGCCGCCCGGCTGGCCAGCTTGGGCCTCCAGAGCAGGCAAGAGGCAGTGGTCCCGGCGATGCGCGTCCGCCAGTCGGCCCCTCTGCGCGACTGGACTACGAGGCCGAGCTCGGATTTGTCGTGGGTCTTGGGAACCGGGCGGGCGAACCCATACCCATTGCCGCCGCCGGCGGGAGTTTTTTCGGTGTCTGCCTGCTCAACGACTGGTCGGCGCGCGACGTGCAGGCGTGGGAGTACCAGCCACTCGGCCCTTTCCTGGCCAAGAACTTTGCGACGACGGTTTCGCCCTGGCTGGTAACGTTCGAGGCCCTGGCTCCGTTCCGCGTACCCGCGGTGGTCAGGCCGGAGGGGGACCCACAGCCATTGCCGTATCTCTCCGACGATGGTGATCGAACGTCGGGTGGCACGGACATCAACCTGTCAGTGGCGATATCCACGGCTCGCATGCGGGAGTCAGGCATGCCTCCGGTCCGCCTCTCTCGCGCCTCATCAGCGGAGCTGTACTGGACGCCGGCGCAACTGCTGGCGCATCACGCGAGCAACGGTTGTCTGATGCGACCCGGCGACATGCTGGGCAGCGGAACCGTTTCTGGACAAACGAGGGAAAGCCGAGGCTGCCTTCTCGAGCTGACCTGGCGCGGAACCGAGCCGTTGACGATGCCGACCGGCGAAGAGCGCCGGTTCCTGGAGGACGGTGATGAGGTGGTGATGACGGGGCGTTGCGAGCGGGCTGGGTTCGTGCCGATCGGCTTCGGGGAGTGCAGGGGCGTCGTGATTCCGCATCAGCCGTGACGCGCCGGGTTGTGCTGGCGCTCGACCTGCTCGTGTTGCTTCTGGTAGTGGGAACGGGGGCAGCGGGGGCGCTGCAGCTCCCCGGGGAGTTCCGCAGTCCGACGACACCGTGGCAGAAGCTGGTTTCGTGGTTCGAGGTGCTTTATGTCATCGGAGCGGCGGGGGTGCTTCTGGGGTGGAAGCGGCGGGCGACGTGGACGGGCATGTCGGCGGTGATGTGGGCCGTGGGATGTATCGGAGCAGGGACTGTAGCCAGCTGGGCGTATGGCGGTGCCCCGGTCCAGGGCGTGATATTCGCGTTTCTCGGTCTCCTGGCGGTCTGCGCCCTGGTGGTGTGGTACGTTGCGAAGCGAACGCGCGCGAGGATAGCGGATTTGCCGGCAGGCCCGGCGCTCACGAATCATGGCGGAAACGCATAATGGAGTTTGTCTCTACAACTGATGCCCCGATACCTGGTGGTCATTACTCACAGGCGGTGGTGCACGGCGGGCTTGTGTATGTGGCAGGTCAGCTTCCGATCGTGCCCGGAAGTCGCGAGCCCCGTCCCGGTTCGGCGGCGGAACAGACGGAGCAGACGCTGCGGAATATCGAGGCGATCCTCAGGGCTGCCGGCTCGGGGCTTGACCGGGTCCTGCAGCTGACAGTCTACGTTTCCGACATGTCGCTCTGGAGCGAAGTGAACACCTGCTGCAGTCGGGTGTTTGGGGAGCATCGTCCCGCGCGGGCGATCGTCCCGGTCAAGGAACTCCACTACGGCTTTCAGATCGAGATCCAGGCGATCGCCGCGCTCTGATCGTGCGGGATCCGCACCTGCGGAGTCTGCCTGAGCACGGGACGCCCGGCGTGACTCAACCGATGCCTCCGATCGCGACTCCATGCATGTGACGGCAGGATGACGAGCATGGTCAAGCTGAGTCCGTTTCAGTCACAACATGCAATGGTTGCTGCCCGGCGTTGAAAAGCTGCGAACAGCGATCGTGGTGACGCAACGGCGGAACAAGTGCAGTGGTCTCCGTGAAAGGCTACTGTGCCTTGCCGACCGGCTCACGTGACGTTCCCACCGAACCGTAAATGCGAACCGGTCGGTAATCAAACAACAAGAAGTAAACGGACTCGACAGCGATGTGACCTGGGTCGGCGACGGAACCGCAGGTGAGCGAGCGCGCCATGGCAATCTCGCGCACAGCTCAACAGCGCGAGGGTGGCGCAAGCTCTGAAGGCCGTGGTTCGGAGTGGTCGCCTTACGCGCGCCCGGCAGGTAAGCTTTCAGGAATATGCCCGACTCACTCGACGATGCCCAGGAGGTGATTATGCCGCGCACCCAGATGCTACAGAACCACCGCCGGTGGTTTCCCCTTTATCACTTCTTTGCCATGCCTGTCCTGGTTGCGTATGCGTTATACGCAATCTGGAAGGCCGTGACCGAACCTGGCTGGCTGACCTGGGGGGCAGCGCTCTACGCAGTGGCAGCAGCCTGTGGTTTGCTGGCCGCTCGCGTAATGGCACTGCGCGTCCAGGACCGGGTGATTCGACTCGAGGAGACGATCCGGCTGCAGCGAGTCCTTGGAGGTGATGCGGCTGTTGCACTGGCAGGCCTCAGGCCTCGGCATCTGATAGCGCTCCGGTTTGCCTCTGATGACGAGCTGCCCGGGCTGGTACGCCGGACGCTTGCCGGCGAGCTCACCGACCAGAAGTCCATAAAGCGCGAGGTCGTGAACTGGCGTCCGGACTGGCTGCGCGCCTAGCTCCGAATTCGATGATTGCTG
>JBQTHK010000002.1:0-1962 GCA_052389935.1 Gemmatimonadota bacterium
GGACTTTCCCCAGCTCACGCACGAGGACATCCTGGCGTGCCTCGCCTTTGCGGCTGAACGGGAGCGGCGGGTGATGCCCGTGCCCGCTGCGTAGTTGACCGTCCGTCTGTTGTTCGACGAGAATCTGTCGGCCCGTTTGGCCCGCGATTTGGCGCCGGTGTTCCCTGATTCACGCGATGTCGTGGTCGAACTCGGTGTCCGCCCCTCAGATGAGGCCATTTGGGCGCACGCCAAAGTGCACGGGTTCGTACTGGTCACAAAAGATGAGGACTTTCAGCGCTTCAGCGTCTGGCGCGGTTCCCGCCGAAGGTCGTCTGGATCCGCCAAGGGAATGCGTCAACAGATGCGACCGCCGCACTGCTCCGATCAAGCGCGGAGCAGATCGCAGCGTTCGTTGCCCATCCCGACGCAGCATTCTTGCCACTGGGCCGCTTACCGGGCGATGCCTGACAGGCGCATGAAGGCGGTCGGTTAGGCAGCACTGCCAGTAGGATGCAGACGTTGGGCATGGAGTTGCCCCGGTTTCGTGGAGCCACCACCCTCTGGGGTAGGAGGTTTCCACAATGTCGAAGAAGGCGAGCAGGACAAGGAGGCGGTATCCTAACGAGTTCCAGGACCAGATCGCTGAGCTGGTGCGCTCCGGGCGAACTCCGCTGGAGCTCTCACGAGAGTTTGAGCCATCGGATCAGACGATCCGCAACTGGGTGAAGCAGGCCGATCGCGATCGTTGAGGCGTACCGATGGACTGACGAGCGACGAGCGTGAGGAGCTGGCAAGGCTTCGTCGTGAGGTTCGGCGCATCAAGCTCGAACGCGATATCCTCTCAAAAGCCGCGGCCTGGTTCGCCAGGGAGACCGGCACGCTTCCGAATCCGTCCAGCGGGTCTTCGGGTTCGTGAGGGATCACCAGGACGTGTTCCCGGTGGCGACGATGTGTCGCGTACTCCGGGTCTCCGAGAGTGGGTTCTACGTATGGAAGAAGCGCGGGATGTCTGTCCGTGCGATCCGGGACGTTTCTCTCAAGGCTCAGATCGAGCTTTTCCACAGGCGGAGCGATGGTACGTATGGCGCCCCCCGGATTCTGCGGGATCTGCGTGAGGAGGGAGAGCGAGTCGCCCAGAAGCGGGTGTCGCGCCTGATGCGATCGCTGGGGCTCAGTGGAGTGAGTCGGCGGAAGTGGGTAACGACGACCGAGCGCGGCGAGGTGGCGGAGCAGGTCCCAGATCTGGTGCAGCGGGACTTCACGGCGACGGCACCGAATCGGTTGTGGGTGGCTGACATAACCTACGTGCCGACTTGGGCGGGCTTTCTTTACCTCGCGATCGTTCTCGACGCGTTCAGCCGTCGGGTGGTTGGCTGGGCGATGGCGAACCACCTGAAAGCAGAGGTGGTGCTGTCGGCGTTGGAGATGGCCCGGTCCGAGCGGCGACCGGAGAACGTCATTCATCATTCGGATCACGGATGCCAGTACACTTCTCTGGCGCTCGGGGAGCGTTGCCGAGCGTTAGGGGCACGGCCGTCGAGAGGCACGGCTGGAGACTGCTATGATAACGCGCTGTGCGAGAGTTTCTTCGCGACGCTCGAGTGCGAGCTGATCGATCGTCGGACCTTTCGGCCCCAAGCCGAGGCGAGGACTTCCGTGTTACAGTTCATCGAAGGGTGGTATAATCCGCATCGTCGGCACTCGTCTCTTAACTACCTGTCACCCGTGAGATTCGAACTTTTCCACGCCGCTGCGACTGTCGGCTATCAAAGTCGCTAACACTCCACGGAGTCGGGTGAGCTCCAGGCGAGCCTTGACAGCGAAAGCGAGGCGATGCCCACCGGCTTTCAACAATTGAGAGCGCCGATCAGATTCTGGTGATCGAGGAAGGTGAGATCGTCGAACACGGGACGCACGCCGAGCTGATGCGCCTCAATCGCCGTTACCGTGATCTGCACGACCGCCAGTACGGCATTGAGC
>JBQTHK010000003.1:0-142967 GCA_052389935.1 Gemmatimonadota bacterium
GGAGGCTGACACCCCGACATCAAAGGCTTGGATCACAGAAGAGGCAAGAGCTGACGACACAACGACATCCTCGATCACCCTCGTACACTAAACTCCGGGAAGATCGGTGTCTCACTCATATTGTCAGCGAGGGCCTACGTCCGAGGTTGGCTCATTACGGAGCAGATGGTCATCGGAGTCTTTCGACAGGCGTGGCCACCCGTCGCTCACGCCACCAGGCGATGACGCCGGGCAATATGGAAAGGAAGATAATCGCCAGTATCACCGTCTCGAAGTTTTCGCGGACAAACGGAAGATTGCCAAAGAAGTAGCCCGCGAACAACATCGAGAAAACCCAGCCCACTCCCCCGACGACGTTGTAGATCAGGAACTTCCGGTAGGTCATCGCACCGGCGCCGGCCACAAACGGAGCAAACGTCCGCACAATCGGAACGAAGCGGGCAATGATTATCGTCTTGCCGCCGTGCTTCTCGAAAAAGGCGTGAGTCCGCTCGAGATGTTCGCGTTTCACCATCGGGACACGGCCGGCGGCGGCGAGGTGGCCGATCTTGGAGCCGACCCAGTAATTGACCGTATCACCGATGATCGCCGCTGCCGTCAGCAGGCCGCACATCACCCAGATGTCAAGCGAAGAAACAGCCGCCAGGGCACCGGCCGCGAACAGAAGTGAGTCACCGGGAAGGAACGGCGTGAACACCAGCCCGGTCTCGGCGAAGATGATCGCCGTCAGGATCGCGTAGGTCCACGTTCCGTACTGGTTCGCCAGTGCGGCGAGGTGATCGTCGAGGTGAAGGGCGAAGTCGATGAACTCTCGAAGCAGATCCATGGCGGAAGGACGACCAGTCTAGCGGAACAGAAACGGCCGCTTGCTACCCGGCGCGGGCAGCCAGGTGACGCAATGCCGCCTGGACGGCGCCGCGGACCGGGACGATCTCACCGTCGCGGATGACGGCCCCGGGTACTGCGGAGCGCGTCCGGCCGAGGAAGCGTTTGCGTAACAGCGAACCCCGCGCGAAGAGTCCGCCGCCGAGTGCGACGGGAACCGTTGCCCTTTCGTCGACGAAGAGCTGCCGTGCGAGTGTGCGGAGGTGCAGTACCAGCTCCTCCGCCGCCAGCGTCACGATGGAGTTGGCCCTGAGGTCACCGCCCTTTGCCGCCGCGAAGACCGCCGGAACCAGGCTAGCCAGCTGGGCAGGTGCGGCGGCCGCTGCCCAGGGAATGAGCTCGCTGACTTCTGATGCTCCGGCGACTCGCAGGATCGCTTGCGTCAGTGCTGTCTCGGGCTCGCGGCCGTCATGAGCCGCCGTGACCACGCTCAGCGCCCGGCGGCCGATCCACGACCCGCTGCCTTCGTCGCCGCAGACAGGACCCCACCCACCGCTGCGCGCGAAGGCGCCGGTCGGACCGCGGCCCCAGGCTACAGATCCGGTGCCGGCGATCACGAGTACCCCTGGTCCATCCTGGAACGCGTCTTCGAGTCCGATCAGGGCGTCGGCCATGACGACGACCTCGTCGGCGATGTCGGCGTCGAGGAGCGCCTCGGTGAGCGCGCTGCGCTCCTCTTCGCGACCGACGCCAGCCACTCCGACACAGAGCGCGGCCGGTCGCTCTCCGGCCCGATCCGCCGACTCGAGCGCAGCGCGCACGACCGTCGAAATCGTCGCTGCCGACTCCGCCGCCCGACCGGGGCGTACTGCCGAAGGTCCACCGTCCGTTCCGGCGAGTGTTTCACCGGACTCATCGGCGACGATGACTCTGGTATTGGTCCCGCCGCCATCGACTCCAACGACCATACGCATCTAGGCGGCGAGCCTCTGGCTGCTGGCCCCGTCCGCCGGAGGTGTGGGAGCTGGATGTGTAAATGAGGACAACATTCCTGTTACGAAGGTGATTGTGGTTCCGATCAGCACGTACCATGGCCAGGCGACGCGCGCCAGCGGGCCCAGAGTTGAGGCGAGCGAAGGATAAGCACCTGACAGTTGCCGGGCGAAGACCACGAATGACATGGCCGCGATGCCGACGACGAGGCCGGTGATTGCATCACGCTGGATCGCCCGCGACCAGAAATTCCCGAGGAAGAACGTTCCGAGGAGGCCACCGTAGGTGAACGACGCGATTCCGAGCGCGACGACGACAACGGGAGTGCCCTGCTCCTTGAAAAGAAGGGCACCCCCGGTGAGCCCGACGCCCCAGACCAGCGCAAAGAGTTTGCCCGCCTTGAGTGTTCGTGGATCGTCGGCCGAACGACCCGTGATCGGGAGATAGATGTCGTGCGTGACGGCCGCGGCCAGCGAATTGATGGCACCCGAGTGAGTGCTCATGGTGGCGGCGATGATTGCGGCCACGATCAGGCCGACAAGGCCGGTCGGCATGTGTTCGATGATGAAGGTCGGGAAGACTGCGTCCGGTGTGTTGAAGGCGCGGCCACCGAAGAGAACGGACAGGCCGACACCAATCATGAGAAACAGCGTGAACTGAACAAACACCGCTATGCCGCTGCCTATGATGGCACGCTGCGCATCCGGGAGACTGCGGGCGGTGAGGAGGCGCTGTACGATGAGCTGATCCGCTCCATGGGAGGCCATCGCCAGAAAGCCGCCACCAAGGAGGCCCGCGAATACAGTGTGCGGGCGGTCGATTCCGGTGTAGAAGTCGATCGCGTTGAGCTTGCCGGCCGCACCGGCGCTGGCGATGATCGCGCTCCAACCCCCTTCGACCGCGTTCCCGATCAGAATCAGTGCCGAAATGCCGCCAAGCAGATAAACGCTCGCCTGCAGGATTTCGGTCCAGACTACCGCCTTCATCCCGCCGCGGTATGTGTACACGACGGTCAGTGCACCGAGGATCACGATCGCCGCCGGCATGACCCACTCCCGCGGGAGCTGATCGCCGAGGATGAGAGCAATGGGGATCGCGGTGGCAAAAACGCGCACAGCGTCGGCGAGGGCACGGGTAAACATGAAAACGATGCTCGTCATGCGCCGTGTGGCGATTCCAAAGCGCTTCTCGAGGAGGGCATAAGCGGTCACGATCTCGCCCTGGTAGTAGCGCGGAAGGAGGAGACGGGCGACGGCGATGCGGCCGAGTATGTAACCGGCGGCAACCTGAAGAAAGCCGAGGTTCCCGGTGTAGGCGAGACCGGGGATGGAGATGAACGTCAGCGCGCTCGTTTCGGTGGCAACGATGGAAAACATCACGGCCCACCACGGGATGGCGCGATCGGCCACGAAGTAGTCACGGGCACTCGCCTGCCTCCGCCCGACCCACATTCCGAGTGCGGTGACGCCCCCCAGATAGGCGACGAGAACCGCGGCGTCGAGGATGGTGAAACGACCGTTCATCGACGGGCCTCAGGTAACGACATAAGCCTCCATGGCGAAGTATTCGGCAAGCCCGAGCCGGTCGACGGTGCGTGCCGTCTCCATGTTCCTCGCCTCGACCCGCTGCCAGAACTCGCGGTCGTCCTGGCCGGGAAAGGGGGCGGAATCCTTTTGCGACTGGTGCCTGAAGATCGCCTGGATCTTGAGGCGCTGCTCTTCCTGGGAAAGTGGGACGAGCCAGGTCGCATCGATTACCGACCACTCCTGCCACGCGCCTCGATAGAGCCAGACCTCCGGCGTGGTGAAAGCGCCGCCGGTCGCGAGTGCGCGGTCGATCGCCTCCTTGCACATGCGGTGCGTCCCGTGCGGGTCTGAAAGATCGCCTGCAACAAAGATGTAGGCCGGCCTGGTTTCCACGAGCAGGTCGCGGACAATGGCCACGTCCGCCTCACCAACCGGATCCTTTCGCACCTTCCCCGTCTGGTAGAACGGCAGGTTGAGGAATCGGGCAGCACCGGCACTCAACCCGATGGTCTCGATGCCGCTCACCGCCTCCGATTCGCGGATAACACGCTTGATCTCCTGAACCTGGGTGATGTCGATCTCACCCGGCAGCTTCCCGGCGAGGGCTCCGCGAACCCGGTCGCTCAGCTGAGCCACGCCCCTGCGATCAAGGTCGAGCGCCGACGAGAGACGGTCGAGAAAATCCATGTAACGCCGTACATCGTGGTCGAAGACGGCGATGTTGCCGCTCGTCATGTAGGCCACCGTTATCTCGTTGGCGTTCTGGGCAAGCTTGTTGAGGATCCCGCCCATCGAGATCACGTCGTCATCAGGGTGGGGCGAAAAGACAACGATCCGCTCGCCGTGAGGCAGGCGGGACCTCCCCCTGATCTTCGCGCCCAGTGCGTTGAACACGTGCCCGTTGACCGCACCCGCCGAACCATAGGAGGCGACCAGCGCCGAGAGCTTGTGCTCGGCGTAATCGCGGTGCGTGAGCTTGAGGATAGCCTTGCCCGTCGTCAACGAAAGCCAGACTACCGCCCGGAGTGTGAGGTCGGGAGTCCACTCCACCGCGTCGAGGAGCCAGGGAGTGGCGACCCGCGTCAGCTCTGCGGCTGCGGCCCTGTCAACAAAAAACGTGCAGTTGGGATGATCCTGCAGGAAGGTCGCGGCGACCTCGGTGCCTGGCGGACCTTCGACCGCGCGCCGAACGATTGCTGCCTTGTGCTCTCCGGTCGCAAGAATCGCCACCTCGTGCGCCTCGAGGATCGTGGCGATGCCCATCGTGAGCGCCTCGCGCGGCACGTGCTCTTCGCCGAAGAAGTCTGCAGCGGCGTCACGCCGCGTAACGATGTCGAGGGTAACAAGCCGGGTCCGGCTCTCGGCGGATGACCCGGGCTCGTTGAACCCGATGTGTCCGGTTTGTCCGATGCCGAGTATCTGGAAATCGATTCCACCAGAGCGACGGATCGCCTCTTCGTAGTCAGTAAGGTGGTCTCTCAGCAGCTCCCGGCTCGCCCCGCCATCGGGGATGTGAACGTGGGCGGGATCGATGTCGACGTGATCGAACAGGTTCTCCCACATGAAGCGCGAGTAGGAGTGGACGCTGTCCCGCGGCATCGGGAAGTATTCGTCGAGGTTGAAGGTAACGACGTGGCGGAACGAAAGGCCTTCGTCACGATGCATCCTTATCAGCTCGCGATAGACACCGATCGGAGTTGATCCCGTAGCCAGCCCGAGGACGCAAGGCCGGCCTTCGTTGTGCCGACGCCTGATGATTGCAGCAATGCGCGCGGCTACGTGTCGGGCGAGGTCGTCGTGGTCGTCGAGAACGACCGTCCTGATCTTCTCCGCGGACTGAGATTGACGGGCGCTGAGCGGCGCCCCGGAAAGATCAGGCCCGCGACGCATCCGGGGTGGGACGTCGCGGGCCATTCCGGCAGCGATGGCGCCTGATTGGTCGCCTTCTGCCGGCTCGATCACTCGATCGTCAGGCGTTGAACGAAGATCCGCAGCCGCAGCCGCCTGTCGCATTGGGGTTCTTGAAAGTGAACCCCGAGCCCTGCATTGACGAGACGTAGTCGATGGAGACGTTGTTCACGTACTGCGCCGAAAACGGATCGACGAACAGTCTGTAACCGTCCTGCGGGAGCACGTAGTCATCTTCGGCGGGCTGGTCCTCGATGAGGAGGCCGTATTTGAAGCCACTGCAGCCGCCAGGCTGAACGCTCACGCGCAGGCCGCCGATCTCGGGTGCCACGCCTTCCGCGTCCATGAAACGCTTTACTTCCACGGTGGCCGCGGGGCTGACCGTGACCAGAACTTCAGGCTGGGTATTGGTGCTCATGGGTGTCAGGGGCAGAGGAATGACAGCGTTCCGATTGCGCCAGGACTAGTGTCAGCAGACGGGCGCAACGGGACCGGAGGTCAAATCTAATCAGGAATTCGATACTCCGCAGCGCGGTTCCCGGGCGGATTGACCGGCCTCAGCGGGGGCTGACAGCCGTCATGACGGCGTCGGCGAGGGCGATCCGGACACTGCCGATGCGCCGGTTTTCCCGAGTCGGGTTGACGCGATTGCTGAGAAGAATCACGAAGACATCATTAACTGGATCGATCCACATCGAAGTGCCCGTGAAGCCGGTGTGGCCAAAGGCGCGCCTCGACATGCGTGAGCCACCGGAGTTCTGCCCCGAGGCCGTTTCCCACCCCAACGCGCGGTGGGAAAGAGTGGAGTCCTGGAGTGTCGTGAACTGCGAGACCGTGGCGGAGTCGAGAATCCTCACGCCATCCACCGTTCCGTTCCCCAGGTACATCCTCGCCAGCCGCGACAGATCGGCCGCGGTGGAGAAGAGTCCGGCGTGCCCGGAGACGCCGTCCAGCCTGAACGCGTTTTCGTCGTGAACCTCACCGTGGACTTTCCTTTGTCGCCAGGGGTCAATTTCGGTCGGAGCGATCCGGTTGAGGAGGGAGCGCGGAGGGGTGTACATCGTTTCGCGCATGCCTAAAGGCATAAAGATGTTGTGCGCGACGTACCGGTCGAGGGGCATTCCGGAGACGCGAGCCACGATCTCGCCGAGGAGGATCGCGCCCAGATCGCTGTAGACCATCCGCTGACCGGGAGCGACCTGGAGTGGCGTACCGAGCACGAGACGCATCGCGCCGGCCCGGGTGTCGGCTTCCTTGTAGAGGGGTCGCCAGGCTGGAAGCCCCGAGGAATGTGTGAGGAGGTGCCGAAGGCGGACTCGCTCCTTCCACTCCCCCGTCCATTCCGGGATGTACCGCTGGACCGGAGCATCAACATCGATCGCCCCGGTCACGGTGAGATGCATCAGCGCTGTAGTCAGTGCTACAACCTTGGTCAGGGACGCCATGTCCCACAGGGTGAGAACGTCCGGCCTGGCGGTCCCGTTCCAGTCGAGCGCGCCGACAGCGTGGCTGGCAAAAACGCCGTTGCGCGAGCCAACAAGGGCGACCGCGCCCGGGAAGGCGCTGTCGGCGAGTGCCTTGTCCATCACCCCTCGCACTGCGTCTGCGACCCGCGCAACGTCCAACCCTCGGCGGGCCGCCTCTTCAGCTGACAAGGGGCTCAGGACGCCAGGCTCGCCACTCCCCCCACCCCCCCGCTGGGCCGCTGCGCCGCAGGCAGCAACTCCGACGACGGCTAACGCCGGAATAAGATTTCGCAGGGTACGCCCGGTCATGACGCGAAGGGTTGCGGGAAGCATTGAGGGGCGCAAGGGTATAGGCCAGCCAGGGCGTTTCCCATTCCTGACGAACCCGGACCCGTACCGTCATGCGAACTCTACTGATACTAGGACTGGCCGCCGTAGTCGCCTGCTCCAGACAGGTGCGCGTCGAAACCGCTCCGTCGGCGGGCGCAGCATCAGCGTCGCTGAGGGTCACAAATAACGCGAGCCAGGCGATCTCCATTTATGTCCAGGGCTCCGGGCCTGAACTCTTTCTCCGGCAGGTGCCCCCGAATACGACCGAAATAGTCCCCGTCGCGGGGATCGCAGAAGGCACGACCGTCAAGCTGCGGGCCACACTTGCCGACGGCTCGCAATCGTATACTCGAAACGACGTTGTCCTGCGCGGGAGTTACGACTGGAGAGTCCCCTGACGCGTGGGGTGGTCAGGGTTGTAAGGGTGGACTAAATAGCGTAGCTTCATGCACTTCGTCGCCGGCCGCAGCCGTTCCGTGGCACCTTGCGTGCGGCCTTCCGGGTACCCCTTTCCCCGTCCATGAACAAAACCTGGGAAGCGATGCAGGGCGGATACTTGCGTCTGATCGAGCCAGTCGTTGTCTGGATGGTCGCAAGGCGAATCAACCCCAACGTCCTTACGACCGTCGGAACGCTGTGCTCGATGTCGGCCGGTGTCGTTTACGCCACAGGGCACATCTCGATAGCCGGCTGGGTTCTGGGCCTCACGGCGATTTTTGACGTGATGGATGGAATCGTCGCGCGCCGGACGGGCCGCTCGACTCTCTTCGGAGCATTCTACGATTCGACTCTGGACAGGGTAGCCGACGGCGCCGTATTGGGTGGCCTGACTATCTTCTTCGCGCGCAATGAGATGCATGGTGGGGTGCCGGGGTGGACGGCGACGCCAATGGTGGGGGTGCTGCTGCTTGGCATCATCGGAACGTTTCTCACGTCGTACACTCGTGCGAGAGCTGAAAGCCTGGGAATCGACGCAAAAGTCGGCGTCCTGCAGAGGCCCGAGCGAGTGACGCTGCTCGCGGCTCCGCAGGCGTTCTTTGGCCTCGCTCTCGACGGTTGGGTCCTGATATTCATCTGCACCCTGCTTTCGGTGACGGCGTGGATCACGGCCGTGCAGCGGATCATGTATGTGCATCGGGTTACACGGGATCTTCCCGTCGAGGGGGATCGGACGGCTGGCGTCCGATCCACTACCGCTGCGGGGGGGGAGGCTGACCAGGGAGGAGGAAGGGAGCGCACTATCGGCGCGAGCGATGCTCGGGCCACCATGCCCACGCGCTGAGCCAGCTGACTTCCCGGTTTTTCAGATCACCCCTCAGGACGGAGACAGAAAATCGTGCAGGGTTCGACCCCGTTGCCGCGCGTTGACGTCAAGCCCGCGACCGGCAAGCTCGGCGTACTGACGCCCGGTCTTGGCGCTGTCGCCACCACATTCATGGCCGGCGTCGAGAGCATCCGGCGCGGACTGACCCGGCCGATCGGGTCGCTGTCACAGATGGCGACGATAAGGCTGGGCAAGAGAACGGAGAACCGATCGCCCCTCATTCGGGAGTTAGTCCCACTGTACGGGCTCGAGGACCTTGTCTTTGGAGCCTGGGACCCGATCCCAGACGACGCGTGGACCGCCGCCCAGAAAGCTGGCGTGCTGGAGGAGCGCGACATCGCGCCGCTGCGCGATTTTCTGGGCGGGATCGTGCCGATGCCAGCGGTGTTCGACTCACGCTACGTGACGCGTCTGACGGACACGACCAACGTGAAGAAGGGCAGGACCAAGAGGGATCTCGCCGAGCAGTTGCGGCAGGACATCAGGGACTTCCGGAGCCGGCACGGACTGACGCGGGCGGTTGCTGTCTGGTGCGCGTCGACGGAAACGTTCATCAAGCCGGGGCCACAACACGCGAGCCTGGCGGCGTTCGAGAAGGCGATGAACGAAAACGACGATCTGATTTCACCGTCGATGTTGTACGCGTGGGCGTGCATCATGGAGGACGTGCCCTACTGCAACGGTGCGCCGAATCTCGCTGTTGATACGGCAGCGTTGATTCAGCTGGCCAACGAGCGGTCTGTACCGATTTCGGGCAAGGACTTCAAGACCGGCCAGACGTGGATGAAGACGGTGATCGCCCCGGGACTCAAGGCGCGGATGCTTGGATTGGCGGGCTGGTACTCGACCAACATTCTGGGGAACCGTGATGGCGAGGTTCTCGACGACCCGGCGAGCTTCAAGACGAAGGAGGAATCGAAGCTTTCGGTGCTGCACACGATTCTGCAGCCGGAGCGATATCCCGACCTGTATCGGGATTTTTCACACGTTGTGCGCATCAACTACTACCCGCCGCGGGGCGACAACAAGGAAGGCTGGGACAACATCGACATCGTGGGCTGGATGGGTTATCCGATGCAGATCAAGGTGAACTTCCTCTGCCGCGATTCGATTCTTGCCGCGCCGATCGTGCTGGACCTCGCTCTGTTTTCGGATTTCGCGGCGCGAGCGGGGATGAAGGGGATCCAGGAGTGGCTCTCGTTCTACTACAAGAGTCCGATGGCCGCACCCGGTCTGGTGCCCGAGCACGATCTGTTCATACAGCAAACGAAGCTCAAGAACACGCTGCGCCACCTGATGGGCGAGGAACAGATTACCCACCTTGGCCTCGAGTATTACGCTACATGAGAAGAGCATCATGGCTCGTTGCGGTGGTGCTGGCAGGTTGCGGGCCCACGCCACCTCAGCCGCAGCAGCGGCTGTTCACTGACGATCTCGCGATCCAGATTTTCATCAATCCCTCGCCACCGATTGCCCTCGAGACGATCGAGTTCCGCGTGGTGGTGCGGGACAAGGAGTCGAGCGAGCCGATTGACGGCGGTGAGGGTCGGATCTTCGCGACCAACGAGGACCGCAAGAACGTCTATAACGGGCTCGAGCCCGGTCCGGAGCCCGGCACTTATTATGCCCGACTGGTGTTCGTCACTGCCGGGCCGTGGGCGATCGGGTTCCAGTTCCGGCGCGACTCCACCAGCGCCCTCCAGCGCGCAAACGACTGGATGCAGGACGTATACACGGAGCCACCCCGGGGCAAGGGACCGGGAAACCCCTGATGCGCCATTTCTTCAGAACTCGTCTCGATCCAGCCGTTGTCATCGCCGCCGCTGACGGATTCTTCACTGCACTCGGCATGACAGCCGTTTCGTCCGGAGCGCGCGAGCGCGTCTTCCAGGGAATCGTCGGCACACCGGAAGTGGCATCGAAGGTCAGGGTCGCTGCTGCGCCGGAAGGCGGGCACTACACCTTTGTGGAAGCCACGACCGACCAGATTGGGGAGAGCCGTCTCGACCGCAACGTCAAGCGGTTCTTCGTGCAACTGCACCGCAAGGCGGAGCCGCGCCACGAACTGGAGGCCGCGTACTGAATGGCGGCACGCAGAACAGCGGCAGCCTCCGGGCGCGGTGGCAGCGGCGCTGCAGGGGTGGCTCATCCGGGCACGAGACCTTCCGATGCCCTGACTCCGGCCCGGAAACTCGAGCTTTATTACTGGATGCGTCTGACGAGAACGCTCGAAGAGCGCCTGGTTGCGCTTTACCGGCAGACGAAAGTTGTAGGGGGACTGTTTCGCTCGCTGGGCCAGGAGGCAGACGCGGTCGGCAGCTGCTTCGCCCTCGAACGACGCGACATCATGTCACCACTCATACGGAACATGGGGTCGATGCTCGTCAAGGGAGCCAGTCCCGTCGAGATTCTCCGCCAATACATGGCCCGGGGCGATTCGCCGACGCGGGGTCGCGAACTCAACATCCACTTCGGTGACCTCGAGCGCGGGTTCATCGGCCAGATATCACCGCTCGGTGACATGGTACCGGTGATGGCTGGAGTCACGCTGTCGTTCAGGATGCGCGGGGAAGATCGTGTCGGGCTCGTCTACATCGGTGACGGCGCCACATCAACGGGAGCCTTTCACGAAGGGATCAACCTTGCGGCGGTCCAACGCTGTCCCCTTGTAGTCATTGTCGAGAGCAACCAGTATGCCTATTCGACGCCGACCTCGCTCCAGACCGCGGCCAGGCAGATGATCGACAAGGCGGCCGGCTACGGCGTACCCGGCGTCCAGGCCGACGGCAACGACGTGCTCGCCGTCTACGACGTGACCAGAGAGGCCGTCGATCGCGCGCGAGCCGGGGGCGGAGTGACCCTGATCGAACTCATCACCTACAGAAGAAAAGGGCACGCCGAACACGACAACCAGTCGTACGTCCCGGATGGAGAGATAGAGTGGTGGGAGGCCAACAACGATCCCATCGACCGCTACCGCGCGGTCCTGACCACGGAGCTCGGCTTCCAGATGTCAGAGCTCGATGAGATCGACGCCAGGGTGCGGGAGGAAGTCGATCAGGCGACCGAAATCGCCGAATCCTCTCCGCCGCCCGAGGCAGGTGATTGCCTCGTGGGCGTTTACGGTGACCCACCAGTCGAACGTCCACTCTGGTTCCGCGAAGGGGCCTCGCCGGCTGTCGAAGGGCACGAACGGCCGGAGGGCTGGGGGACGTGGCACAACGACAAGCAGGGTGCGGGGCCGAACCAGTGAGCGCCGAGATCACGTTTCTCGAAGCCATCCGCCAGGCCCTCTTCGACGAGATGGAGCGGGACCCCGACGTCTTCTGCATCGGTGAAGACATCGGGGTCTATGGCGGCGCGTTCAAGGTCACCGAGGGGTTGAGCGCGCGGTTCGGCCCGGCGCGCGTCATCGATTCGCCGATCTCCGAAATCGGGATCGTTGGCGCCGCGGCGGGTGCTGCACACATGGGCATGAGGCCGGTGGTCGAGATGCAATTCATCGACTTCATCGGCAATGCCTACGACATCCTCACCAACTACGTGGCCACAGCCCGATATCGGGCCTTCCTGCCCTGCCCGATGGTGGTCCGCGGTCCCAGCGGCGGATACGTCCGGGGTGGCCCGTTCCACTCCCAGAACCCCGAGGCCGGCTTCGTGCACACGCCGGGCCTCAAGGTGGTGTATCCGTCAACGGTCGAGGATGCCTACGGACTCATGAAAGCCGCAATCCGCGACGACGATTGCGTGCTGTTCTTCGAGCACAAATATCTCTACCGCAGAATCAAAGGAGTGCTGCCGGAAGGTGACGGTTTGGTGCCGATTGGCAAAGCGCGGACAGCGAAATCCGGCAACGACATCACGATCGTGACCTATGCCGCCACGGTCTGGAAGTCACTGGAGGCGGCGGAGATCCTTGGGAAGGACGGCATCTCGGCAGAGGTGATCGATCTGAGGACGCTGGCACCGCTGGACGACGAAACGGTCTTCGAGTCGGTGAAGCGGACGAATCGCGTGCTCCTCGTGCACGAAGACACGAGGACCGGTGGCATGGCCGGAGAGTTGACCGCCCGGATCAGCGAGGCGTGTTTCTCGTGGCTGGATGCCCCGGTGATGCGCGTGACGGCGCACGATGTTCCGCTGCCGTACGCGCCGCAACTGGAGGATTTCGTTCTACCGCAGACGAATGACATTGTGAGGGCTGCGCGCTGGGTGGCAGCCTACTGAGTGGCCGAGAGCCAGTTGTGACGACGAAAGCTGACGAGGAGGCGATTTCGTTGGGGCGGACGGTCGGCGTGGGATGTTTTACCTTCTTTACCGGGCTGTGGAGCGGCGGGATGGTTGCCGTCCTGGTGGGGAAGGTCGTCGAAGGAGCGCGGAAGGCCCCATCGTGCGAAGGGCTACCTATCTGCAACTGGTACGTTTACGCGGGAATCGGCGCCGTGATCGGCGCGGTCTCCCTCCCGATACTTGTACTTGGACGTTTGCGCCGCCGCGAGCGGAGCAAGGACAACGAAAGAGGATAATGTGGCCCGAGTAGATGTCGTGATGCCCCAGATGGGGGAATCGATCGCGGAAGGGACGATGTCGCGCTGGCTCAAGAAGGTTGGCGACAGCGTCAGGCGCGACGAACCCCTGTTCGAGATCTCCACCGACAAGGTGGACGCGGAGATTCCGGCGGCGAGCGCTGGTGTGCTGGTCGAGGTTCTCGTCAGCGAAGGGCAGACCGTGCCTGTTCAGACGGTGGTGGCACGACTCGAAACAGATGCTGCAGCAGCAGCAGCGACGGTGGTGACGAAGCCATCGGACGGATCGGCAGGACGATCAGATAAACCGGGGGCGACTGGCACCGCTGACGGAAAGGCTGCTGCCACGACCTCGCCACCCCCGGCACAGGTTCACGGGGGTGCAGCGGTTCGACAGGCTCTGTCGGCGCGCACGCAGACCGAGCTTCGCCCCGGTTCGCTCGAAGAGCGTCTTCGTACGCGCTCATCGCCCCTCGTCAGACGCATCGCAGCCGAACATGGACTCGATCTCGCTGGACTTCGCGGTTCGGGGATCGCCGGTCGCGTCACGAAGAAGGACATCATGGCAGTCATCGAGGGAGGAGGCACCGCGCAGGGAGTGGTCGAGGTGGGTGCGGGTGGGGGTGGGGGTGGGGGTGGAACAGTGGCGCCATCGATGTGGGCTCCTTCCGGTTTCGGCTACGAGGCGCCGCGGGTCGACGTGTGGCCGGGTGACAAGGTGGAGCCGATGTCGAAGATCCGCCGGCTGACCGCCGGCCACATGGTCTATTCAAAGCACACGTCGGCGCACGTAACGTCGTTCTTCGAAGTCGACCTGACGCGGGTGGCGCGCCTCCGCCAGAAGTTCAAGGGGGAGTTCGAGAAGAGCTATGGGGAGAAGTTGACCTTCCTGCCCTTCATCGCGCAGGCGGTGGTGCAGGGACTCGCTGCGTTTCCCGTTCTGAACTCGGCGGTACGCGGAACCGACATCGTGTTTCGCAGGCAGTACAACATCGGGATTGCAGTGGCTCTCGACTGGGGGCTGATCGTACCCGTCGTCAAGGGTGCCGACACGATGAACATCGCCGGTCTGACGAAGGCGATCAACGACGTCGCCGGACGCGCTCGCTCCAAAAGGCTCAAGCCGGAAGATGTGCAGGACGCGACCTTTACCATCACCAATCCCGGTGTGTTCGGTTCGGTGATGGGGACGCCAATCATCCCTCAGCCGACCGTGGCGATCATGGGCGTTGGCGCAATCGAGAAACGGCCGCGGGTGATGGAGGGGCCCGACGGCGAAGACGTCATCGCGATCCGCACCTGCTGCTTTCTTTCGCTTTCCTTCGACCACCGGATCGTCGACGGCGCCGATGCGGACAGGTTCATGGCATTCGTCAGGGACAGGCTCGAGAATACCGGCGATACACTCTGACCGTGTCTTCAGGCCGAACCCTGCGCGTCCTGCAGCTGCTGCCGCCCGCTGCCGGACGTACCCTGCTGATCGAACGCCTGCGGAGCCGCAAGGGAGCCGTTGGAGAGGTGGGAGGGCGCTACTGGGTGTTCGAAGAGATCAATGGTGAAGCACTGGTGGAGTTCATCGAAAGCCCCGACTACCCTTCACTGGAAGCCGCGATCGCGGCCGCCGACGCGGCGGGCGAAGTCGACGACATCGCCACCACCCTGAGACTGAGATCACTGGAGCTTTAGATGCCAGCCCGAACCATGAACATCGACGGCCGTTTGTGGCGCGTATACCCGTCAGGATACATCACCCAGTACGACCGGGACGAGTTCGCGCTGATGTTCGTGAGCGGCGCCGGCTCGGGAGAAGGGGAAGTGAGGGTCACACGCTACTCACCGGCCGGGGCCCGCTCGCGCGAGGCGTCGTTAGGCGAACTGACGGACGAGGACTTGCGGCGACTTTTCCGGAACTCGCAGCCAGGCTCGACATCGCCGGAGGCGGGGTACGCAGAGTGACGCTTCAGCGGGCCGGCGCTGCGCCCGGTCCGACGGCCGGCGGCGAAATCGACCTTCACCTCCACACGACAGCGTCGGACGGCAGCCAACCTCCCGCGGCCGTTGTGGCCGCGGCGATCGGCGCGAGGCTGAGCGCGATCGCGATCACGGACCATGACACCGTCGCCGGAATCGCGGAGGCACGACGTGCGGCCGAAGGCACCGGACTCACCATAATCGCGGGCGTCGAACTCAGCGCATATCAGGGCGACAACGAGGTTCATGTCCTCGGCCTCCACCTTGAAAGACTGGCTACGATCGACGCTGCCCTTGAACTGTTCAGGGAAGCCAGGCACGAGCGCGCGCTGAAGATAGTTGACAGACTGAACGCGATCGGCGTCCGCATCACGTTCGAAGACGTGATGGCCGCGGCGCAGGGTGGAGCACTGGGGCGACCGCACGTCGCCAGGGCCCTGGTCGAAAACGGGTGGGCACACGATGTCCGCGATGCTTTCGATCGTTATCTGGGCGCAGGGAAGCCGGGCTTCCTTGAAAAGCGGAAACTGGGAATGCGCGACGCGATAGCGATGATCCACGATGCGGGAGGGATCGCCGTCCTTGCGCATCCGGGCGCGGGCACCGGTGCGACCAGGCTCGAAGCCCTGCGCCAGGTCGGACTCGACGGTGTGGAAGTCCTGCACCCGGGCCATTCAGGTGAGGACAGGAGGCGCCTTCTCGAGGCCGCTGACCAGCTCGGCCTGGTCCCGAGTGGGGGCTCGGATTCTCACGGCGCGACAGAAGGGTCTCGCGTCATCGGATCAATGCACGTTCCCTATCACTGGCTCGAAGCCCAGTTGCGAGTCACAGACCGCAGGCGGAGCGCCAGCGCCGCATGAGCGCCGCACGAATGAAAACAGCGCTGGTGACGGGAGGCGCTCTCAGGCTGGGCGCCGCGATGGTGCGGCGACTGGCGACGCGGGGGTGGCGCGTCGCACTGCACTACAACTCCTCTGCAGAAGAGGCAGCCAGACTGGCGGAGGAACTGAGGGCCGGGGGCGCTGCTATCGACCTCCACCAGGCCGATTTGTCGCGAGCTGACGCGCCCGACGTCCTTGTCGATGAGGTCCTGACAGCCGCCGGATCGCTCGACCTTCTCGTCAACTCCGCCGCCAGTTTCGTCCGCACTCCCCTGCCGGAACTCACACCCGAAGTGTGGGATTCGATATTCAACGTCAACCTGCGTGCACCGTTTTTCCTCGCGATGGCCGCATCGCGGGTCATGAAAGACGGAGCACAAATCATCAACTTCGGGGACGTGGCGGCATTCGAGGTGTGGCCCGCGTATCTGCCACATGCACTGGCAAAGGGAGGGGTGTTGCACTTCACCCGGTCGCTGGCACAGCTGTTCGCTCCACGTGTGCGGGTCAATGCGATTTCGCCGGGCGTAGTCCTGCTCCCCGAGGGCTTCGACAACGCCGAGGCGGTGAAACTCGCTACCGCCACACCACTTCGTCGCAACGGCAGTCCCGATGATGTCGTCCGCGCGCTCGAGTACCTGATAGACGCGACCTTCGTGACCGGAGAGGTTCTCGTGGTGGACGGCGGCAGGCGAATACGTCGAGGGTGACTAACATTCAGTTCGTAAACATGCCCACCAAGTCAGAGACGCTCGTAATCATCGGCAGCGGGCCAGCCGCGTGGACGGCCGCCATTTACGCCGCGCGCGCGAGCCTCAACCCGGTCGTGTACGAAGGTGAGGTTACGCGTGAGATGATCCCCGGCGGGCAACTCATGTTCACAACGGACATCGAGAACTTCCCGGGTTTTCCGGAGGCCGTCGGTGGGCAGGACCTCATGGACCGGATGCGCGAACAGGCCACGCGATTCGGGACGCGCGTCGTTGCTGAAGGCATCGCCGCCGTCGATTTTTCGGGACAGCCGCGGCGACTGACCTCGAACGCTGGTGATGAGATCGAGGCCGCTGCCGTGATCGTTGCCGCCGGAGCCCGCGCCAACTGGCTTGGTCTCCACAATGAGGAGCGGCTGGCGCGAAGTGGCGGCGGAGTCTCCGCCTGCGCCGTGTGCGACGGCGCACTTCCCTTTTTCCGAAACAAGCGCCTTGCCGTGGTCGGCGGCGGCGACAGCGCGATGGAAGAGGCCACGTACCTGAGCAAGTTCGCGAGCGAAGTGGTGATCGTCCATCGCCGCACTGAGTTTCGCGCGTCGAAGGTCATGGCCGACCGCGCGCTCTCAAATCCCGTAATCAGGCCGCTCTGGAACAGTCGTGTCGTGGACGTTCTCGGTGACGACGTGATCACGGCTCTGCGGCTGGAGGACACAGTTACCGGTGAGGAAAGCATACTCGAAGTTGGGGGACTGTTCGTGGCGATCGGCCACACCCCAAACACCGACTTTCTTCGCGGACAACTCGAGCTTCACCCCAACGGTTACATCGTCACACCCGAACCGTGGCGCACAGCTACCAGCGTGCCAGGTGTGTTCGCCGCCGGCGACGTCATGGACAGTTACTACCGCCAGGCAGTAACAGCGGCGGGCAGTGGCTGCATGAGCGCTCTGGAGGCCGAGCGCTGGCTGGCCCACCACAACGTTGCAACCGGAGCAACCGCGGCCGCGTGAAGATCGCGAAGCTGACAGTCGGTCCATTCGCCGAGAACACGTGGCTCGTCTCCGAGGGCACGAAGGCGGTACTCGTGGATCCCGGTGACGAAGCGGAGCGTCTGCTCGATATGATCGAAGCGGACCATCTCGAGCTCGAGGCGATCTGGCTGACTCATGCGCATCTCGACCACATCGGGGGAATCGCCGGTGTAAGACGTCGCTGGAAAGCGCCGATTCACCTCCACCCGATGGACTTGCCGCTCTACCGCAACGGCTCGAGGCAAGCGGAGGCGTACGGCGTTGATTTCGAGCAGCCTGATGATCCGGACGTCGAGCTCGCCGGCGGATCAGTCGTCAGGCTGGGAGCGCTTCGCTTCGACGTTCTCCACCTTCCGGGGCACGCTCCCGGCCACGTGGCCTTCTTCGGCGAAGGGGTGCTGCTGAGCGGCGACCTTCTCTTCGAGGGTTCGATCGGGAGAACCGACCTGCCGATGTCGGACTCCCGGCAGATGGCAGCTTCGCTGGCGAAGCTTGCGGCGCTCCCTCCAGCGACAGTGGTCTACCCGGGCCACGGACCCGCGACCACAATTGGAGCCGAGGTCCGCACGAACCCGTTCCTCAACGGAACAGCCCTCCCGGCTCGTTGACTGGGTGGCAGAGGGTAGCTCAACGGGCCTCGTGTCCATAGGCTACACCGGATAAACGGACAATCTCACCTGACCAACATGACCATGTTCACTCGTCAGACTCGTCGCTGGATCGGGCTTGGAGGAGCAGGAGGGGCGCTGGCTCTGGTCGTCGCCTGCGACACTTCGGTTTCACTGCGTCCCAACGAGCTTTTCTGGGGCTTCATCACGATAAGCGCTATCGACAACGGCGCCGGTGAGCCTCGCACCGCTCCGACCGGCTTCTTTTTCCGAGGCGAGATCGCAGCCGTCCCGAACGCGAGCCTCAAGCCAGACTCGTGCTTCGCTCCGCGCGACTACCAGCCCCCGGTCAACAACTTCGGTGCAGTCACCTACCTCGATGCGGGGTCCACGGTCTCAACAATGATCGGGGCTACAATGCATTCTCTGGCCCGACAGTCATCGGCCGGTGTGACAAGCTACGGATTGCCATCGGGGAGTACTATCTCTTACGCCGGTGGTGACTCCGTGATCGTCAGTGTCTCCGGTGCCTCAGGCGGCTACCCCCCGCAGGTCTTGCGCGGAAAGACAGCCGAGCGCTTTACGCTGACGCCGGTGGTGATCCAGAACCAGCGGCCCCTCCAGCTGCGCTGGACAGCACCGACCGACACAAACAGTGCGATGATCCTGAATCTCATCTACCGGGCTCCGGGTGGCACTCGCGACAGGGAGATTCTGTGTGCCTTTCGGGATGACGGAGTGGATTCGATTCCATTCGCGGCGCATCAGATCTGGGCGTCCGAAGCGAACACCAGGCGCGAAATAGTCGCCACCAGGCTGCGCACGGTGCTCCAGGGCGGCGGCGATCTGGTAATGATGCTCATTTCGACCTACGCTCAGCCTCTGGCGAGGCCCTAGCACAACGATGACGCAGACGAGGATGGAGAAGGACCCGTTGGGCGTTCTGCCGGTGCCGGCGTCGGCACTCTACGGAATTCAGACCCAGCGGGCCCTTGAGAACTTTCCGATTTCCGGCCAGCGTCCGCTCTGGCCGTTTGTTCTTGGCCAGGTCTGGATCAAGCGCTCGGCGGCGCTGACGCACCGGGAGACGGGACGGCTGGAGGCGAAACTTGCGGACGCGATCGTGGCGGCCGCGGACGAGGTGCTGGCAGGCCGGCACCGGGATCAGTTCGTCGTCGATCCCTACCAGGCGGGTGCGGGTACGTCACACAACATGAATGTCAACGAGGTGCTGGCCAACCGTGCCAACGAAATCCTCGGCGGGGATCGGGGGACGTACAAGCCGATCCACCCGAACGATCATGTGAACATGGCGCAGAGCACCAACGACACGATCCCGACGGCGATCAGGCTGGCCTGCCTGTCGCAGCTCGACGGATTGTTGTCGGCGTTTGGCTCGCTGCGGGATGTTCTGGCGGCGAAGGGGGTGGAGTTCAACGACGTGGTCAAGGCGGGCCGGACCCATCTCCAGGACGCGATGCCGATCCGGCTTGGCCAGGAATTCACCGCCTATGCCGGGTCGTTATCGCGATGTGCAAAACGTGTAGAGCAGGCGGCGGACTGGCTGCGCGACCTGGGGATCGGCGGTTCCGCGGTCGGCACCGGAGTTACCGTCGAGCCGGAATACCCGGCGCTCATGAACCGGTACCTTCAGGAGATTTCGGGCCTCAGGCTCAGGATTGGTGAGGACCACGTCCAGCTCATGCAGAGCATGGGGGACGTTGCCGCTTTCTCCGCGGCCCTGCGCGGACTCGCCATCGACCTGAGCAAGATCTCGAGCGACCTGAGACTCATGGTGTCGGGCCCGCGAACCGGGCTCGACGAGATCACCCTCCCTGCAGTCCAGCCAGGGTCATCGATCATGCCGGGAAAGATCAATCCCTCGATACCTGAGATGGTCAACCAGGTCTGCTACCAGGTTTTCGGCTGCGATACCACCGTTGCGACCGCGGCCGAGCACGGACAGCTCGAACTGAACGTCATGATGCCGGTGATCGCGCACAACGTGCTGCTCTCTACGATGATTCTGACGAACGCAGCCCGTGTGCTCGCGGAGAGGTGCGTCAGGGGAATCGAGGCCAACCGGGCGATGGCGGACTACTGGGTCGAACGTTCCGCTGCCCTGGCAACAGCCCTCGCACCCCAGATCGGCTACGCGGCGGCCGCCGAGCTCAGCAAGCGATCCGTCAGCGAGGGGGTTCTGATCCGGGACCTCGTACGGCGGGAGGGTGTCCTGCCAGAAGACGAAATCGATCGGGTCCTGGACCTGCGAAAGATGACCGAAATTGGGGTTCCCACCGGGAAGCACGGCCCCGCGGCCGCGGGAGGCTAGATTAGGTCCAGGGGAACCTACCTGAACTGGTCGCGAGCCCACGCTGGATGCGAATAACGACCTGGGCCGAATATGGAGTGATCTGCGCGCTGCACCTGGCCAGGAGGTACGGCCAGGGGCCGGTGACAGGGCGTGACCTCGCCGCACGTGAAGGTCTGCCGGCGGATTACGTGGAGCAGATTCTGCTGCGCCTGCGCAGGGCTGACATCCTCGCCAGCACACGTGGCGCCCGAGGAGGTTACGAACTCGCGCGGACGCCCGGGGAGATCTCGGTTCGTGAGATCATTTCTGCCTCGGAGCTGATGACGTTCGACCTTCACTGCGTCAGTCACCCGATCACCGAGGAGCGATGTTCGGACGCAGGCAACTGCTCGATACGACCGGTGTGGCTCATGCTTCAGCGCCGGATCGATGATGCACTCGAAAGCGTCCACCTGAGCGACCTCCTTCAGGACGAACCGGCGGTTCGCCGTCGCGTAGGTCTGCCGGTACTCGAGGTGCCGGTATGAGTGTAGGGTCCTGGCTGGCAGGCCTGCGAGGAGTTGGACGGCCGCACGGGTCAGCGGCGGGCGGCCGCGGTATTGCGCGGTACATCGAGTTCCTCATGAGCGAACCGTCGGAGGACGACGTGCGCTGGCTTGCCGAGCATGCGACCGCTGGCGACGAGGACCGGGCCCGCTGGGAGCTCAGATACGCGAGGCGTGCACTGGGGTTGATCGTGGCGCAGCGCGATGCCATGGATGACCGCACGGCGTCTGTAGTCGCGAAGGAGCTGACGCTGGCGATGGTTGCCGACCGGCGTGCGGCGGCGACGATGGTGAAGCTTGTCGAGCGGCAGTTCAACGAACGGCTGAGCGCGTACCGCGACATGATGCAGCTGCGAGGCACCAACTCTGACATGGCTGAACGTCTGGGGAGGGCGCTGTTGATGCTTGGTGGTGCGCCGAAGATACCGGTACCGGTGCTGGCGCGAGCGGCCGAATACGCCACGGTGTGGCTGGGCGAGGCGAACGCGGCGTTGCGCGCGGCCGTGGGCGAGGCGGCGCTGCCGCCGGATGTTCGCCCGTCGTCACTGACGAGGTAACCGGGCCTAACTGCCTGATGCCGAAGGGGGGACTCGAACCCCCACGGGCTGTCGCCCACTGCACCCTGAATGCAGCGCGTCTACCAGTTCCACCACTTCGGCCGGGATGACAAGTGTAACCGCGCGTGGAATCGAGTGGAAGCCGGGCACGCCGCATGACAAGCGTTAGGGTTGCCCGTCAGGACACCGCGCGTCTAGCTTGCGACAGCCTCCAGGAGGCGGGTGGAGCGACATGGTTACCCGTGAAATCGATCCGGAAGTCCAGTCTGTGGCGCGTAACCGCTCCGCACGTCACGACTATCACATCAGCGAAACCTGGGAGGCCGGGCTCGTGCTGACCGGAACCGAAGTCAAGTCGCTCCGCGACGGGAAGGCCAACATCGGTGATGCCTACGGAATCGTGCGCGACGGCGAAGTGTTCCTCCTCAACATGCACATCACACCATATGACAGGGGAGGCTACGTCAACCACGACCCGACCCGGCTCCGCAAGCTCCTCCTCCACCGCCGCGAGATCAAACGGCTCATCGGTGCCGTCGAGCGGCAGGGCCAGACTCTGATTCCACTCGAGCTCTACTTCAGGAAGGGGCGCGCCAAGGTCCGCATCGCACTCGGCAAGGGCAAAAAACTCCACGACAAGCGCGAGGACTCGCGGCGGCGCGACGCCGAGCGCGAGATTGCGCGCGCGTTTCGGCGCCGATGATAAACGCCATCGCCCTCGGCATCGCCCTGCAACTCGCCGGGAGCGGGTCTGCGCTCTCACCGGCCGCAATCGTCATTCGCTCCCAGGGAGGTGAACGAACGGCGACCATCTCCATCATTCGAGCGCAGCGTGGTCCAATGCTCCGTCTCGAAGAGGCGCTTCCGGCGCTCGGTGCGGCACTCGTCAGGCAGGGAGGGGCACAGGGAGGGGGCGGCGGAGGTGCGCAGGGCTACGAACTCGTCATCGGTCAGACGCGAATCGGGCTGACACCCGGGGTAATGGTCGCTCGCGTCGGCGGGAGAGCAGAACAACTCCCCGCGCCGCCGATACCCTTCGAGGGGGCGACACTCGTCCCGCTGGCGCTTTTTAGTGACGTACTGCCACGTGCAGATCGCCGCTTCACATGGGAAGCGGCGACATCCACACTGAAGGTCGCGGACCGCCCCACCTCCGAAGCCAGAGAAAACCCTGCGCGGGCTGCACGCCCGGGCACGCAACGCCCAGCCAGACACATCGTCGTCGTCGACGCCGGGCACGGCGGCCCCGATCGTGGAATGAGTGGCCCGATAGGGAGATCGCGAAAAATCCACGAGGCTGATATCACCCTGTCGGTTGCGCGTCGCCTTGCCGAAGAGCTCAGGCGCCGAGGCGTCGAGGTCGTCATGACGCGCAACAGGGACACCCTGATCTCGCTGGCAGACCGCGGGACAATCGCCAATCGTGCCAACGGCGATCTCTTCATCTCCCTCCACGTGAACGCCGCCAATCCCAGATGGAAAAGTCCGGGCGGGGCGAGCGGCTTCGAGACCTACTTTCTTTCAGAAGCCAAGACCGAAGACGAGCGGCGAGTCGAGGAGATGGAAAACGAGGCAGCCCGGTACGAAGACGGCGGTGGAGTCGAGCCGGGCAATCCGCTGAGTTTCATCATCCAGGACATGTATCAGAACGAGTACCTGAGGGAATCGAGCTCGTTCGCGGAGGTCATTCAGACGGGGCTCGCCAGGATCCATCCGGGACCAAACCGGGGAGTGAAGCAGGCAGGATTCCGCGTGCTCGTGAGCGCTTTCATGCCGGCTGTGCTCGTGGAGCTGGGTTTTGGAAGCAACCCGGCCGAGTCCGCTTATCTTGCAGGTGAACGCGGGCAGAGACAGCTGGCCGTGGCGATCGCGGCATCGACAATGGACTATTTGAGCAGCAGGGACAAACGAACGGCGGGGTCCGGAGTTTCGCGTTGAGCGGGCACGATTCCGCGGTCGTTCTCGCCGGAATCGAGCTTCAGAATCCGCTTCTCCTGGCCTCCGGAACCGCAGGCTACGGCTTCGAGCTGGCCGAGGTCGTCGATCTGGAGCGGCTCGGCGGACTTGTAACAAAGGCGGTCAGCCTTGAGCCCCGTGCGGGAGCGCGCTCACCTCGCGTCACAGACGTTCCGGCCGGGATGCTCAATGCTGTTGGCCTTGCCAATCCGGGCGTCGAGGAAGTCCGCAAGACGCACCTCCCCTGGCTGGCCGCAAACCTCCGCCGGTGTCGCGTGCTTGTGAACGTGGTCGGGTTCACGGTCGATGAGTTCGCGGCGGTGATCCGACAGCTCAGCGGGGCCTCAGGCATTGCGGGATTCGAGCTCAACCTGAGCTGTCCGAACGTCAAAGCGGGGGGCCTCGAATTCGGCGCGGACCCGGACTCGCTCCGCAAAGTCGTCGAGCTTGCGAAGGCAGAAACATCACTTCCGCTGTTCGTGAAGCTCTCACCGACGCTGCCTGACATCGCAGCCGCGGCGCGTGCGTCGCTGGATGCCGGCGCGGACGGTCTGACCCTGGTCAACACGTTGCCAGGGCTGGCCATCGACGTCGGGGCGAGGCGACCGGTCCTGGGGTTCGGCTCGGGTGGCCTGAGCGGCGATGCGCTGCTACCGGTGGGGCTGCTCGCGACCTTGAAGGTCTGGAACGCGACCGGTGGTATGGCACCGATTATCGGTGTGGGAGGAATCGCGCACGGTGCCGACGTGGTGAGCTACCTGATGGCCGGGGCAACGGCGGTCGCGGTTGGAACGACGGCCCTTCGAGATCCTCGCGCACCGGAGCGGATCGTCCGCGAGCTTGAGGTCTGGATGTCCCGGGAGGGGGTGAAGACGCTGAGCGAAGTTCGCGGAACTCTGGCCTGGCCGGTGTGAAAAGGGGTGGTTGCACGGTTGCATCTGCGCGCTAAGCCACGTATTTTCAGGGTCTTGTCCGTTTTTTCGTCCAGTTCACGCGAGGGAGTTGCGCACGTGAAAGTCCGCACCAGCGTGAGGCCGATCTGTGAGCACTGCAAAGTGACCAAGCGGAACGGCGTCACTCGGATCATCTGCAAGCGAAACCCTAAGCACAAGCAGCGTCAAGGGTAGCCATGGCACGCATAGCTGGAGTCGATCTCCCCCGGGAGAAGAAGGTCGAGATCGGCCTTACCTACATTTTCGGAATCGGGCGAAAGACGGCCCGTGACATCCTGACGCGAACCGGCGTGGCCGAGACACTTCGGATACGCGATCTCACTGACACGGACGTCAACAAGCTGCGTCAGGCAATCGAGCGCGATTACCGGGTCGAAGGAGCGCTGAGGACGGAAATCGCGATGAACATCAAGCGCCTGATGGACATCGGCTCGTATCGCGGCATCCGCCACCGTCGCGGGCTCCCGGTGCGGGGCCAGCGGACACACACCAACGCAAGAACCAAAAAGGGACCACGCCGCGCGATCGCCGGCAAGAAGAAGGTGACCAAGTAGATATGGCTACAGGGAAGAAGGCGAAGAAAGTCGTGGACTCCGAAGGCATCGCGCACGTCAACGCGACCTTCAACAACACGCTCGTCACCATCACCGACATGCACGGCAATGCGATTGCCTGGGGCACTTCGGGAAAGGCGGGCTTCAAGGGTTCCAAGAAATCGACTCCGTTCGCGGCTACCGTCGCTGCCGAGCAGTGCGCACGTGAAGCGCTGTCAGCGGGAGTGCGGCGTGTGCATGTGCTGGTTCAGGGTCCGGGCAGCGGGCGGGAGTCTGCCGTGCAGGCACTGGCTGCGGCCGGGCTGCAGGTCAAGTCGATCAAGGACGTGACGCCGATTCCACACAACGGCTGCCGGCCCCCGAAGCGTCGGAGGGTCTGAGACATGCGCTACACCGGACCAAGCTGTCGTCAGTGCCGTCGCGAGGGCACCAAGCTCTTTCTCAAGGGCACCAAGTGCCTGACGGAAAAATGTCCCGTCGAGCGCCGTCCATACGCGCCCGGGCAACACGGCCAATCGACTTCGAGACGACGCAAGTCATCGGAGTATTCGCGGCAACTGCGCGAGAAGCAGAAGATCAAGCGCATCTACGGCGTCAGTGAACAGCAGTTCCGCAACACCTTCGAGAAGGTCTCGTCCCTGCCGGGAATCACAGGGCACAACCTTCTGGCTGCACTTGAAAGCCGCCTGGACAACATGGTCTACCGGATGGGTTTCGCGGCGAGCCGAAAGGCGGCGCGACAACTGATCCGTCACCGGCATATCGAGGTCAATGGCCGCAAGGTGGACATTCCGAGCTACGCGGTGGCGCCCGGTGAAGAGGTGCGCGTACGTGGAAAATCGCGCGAAAACGTGCATTTGCAGGAAGCGATGGAGTACGCCACGCGCGGTGCCTCGCCGTCGTGGCTGGCGGTCGACAGGGGAACTTACAGCGGACGGATGCTGGAGCGGCCAAGTCGGCCCAACATCGCGATTGCCGCACAGGAACAGCTGGTGGTCGAGCTCTACTCCAAGTAGCCGCTGCCGGACGCGACTCGGTCGCGATGATGAGGGGAAAGCCGGGAACAAAGAGAATCAACCAGTCATCACCACCCGCAACACTGAACTGCACCCGAAGTCCGGGGCCCTGACCCCCGAACGGACTCACCGCGCGTCGGGGGCGGGGTGAGGCGTAGCCGCGGCTCATGCGGCCGACTCCAGGAACACACAAAATGACCCAGATCGACCTGAAAGGCCTCGTACGTCCACACCTCGTTGAAGTCACTCACCGTGGCGACAACCGGTTCATAGCTGATTTTGTCCTGCAGCCGCTCGAGCGCGGCTACGGCCACACCCTCGGCAACGCCATGCGGCGAATGCTGCTCTCCTCGCTTCGAGGGTCCGCGGTGTGGGGATTCCGCATCGATGGAATCGTCCACGAACACCAGACAATCGTCGGAGTCGTGGAAGACGTCCATCAGATCATCGCCAATCTCAAGAACCTCGTTCTGACCATGGCCGACGACGTGGAGGAGACGGTGCTCCGGATCTCCCGCGGCGCAGCCGGAGCCGTCACGGCGGCTGACATCGAGGGAAGCTCGTCCGTACAGGTGGGCAACCCCGCCCACCATCTCTTCACGCTCCAGGACGACCGCGACATCAACGTCGAACTCTACGTCCGCAAGGGACGCGGCTACGTCGAAGCTGACCAGCACGCCGTGGACCGTGGATTGCCGATCGACCTCGTCAGAATCGACTCGATCTACAACCCGGTACGGAGAGCCAACTTCACCGTCGCCGAGACGCGAGTCGGACAGCGAACCGACTACGATCGCCTTACACTGACGGTCGAGACAAACGGCACAATCCCGCCGGAGGAAGCCGTCAGCTACGCGGCGGCGCTCGCTCAGACCCATTTCCAGTTCTTCGCATCGTTCGGATCTCATACCTCGGCGCCGATGCACTCGGGTGGCGAAGGAGATTCCGGTGAAGGTGCCAGGCTGGCCGGATTGTTCAAGACCGCCATCGACGACCTTGAACTTTCGGTCCGATCGGTCAACTCTCTCAAGAACTCGAGCATCCGGACTCTCGGTGATCTCGTCAGGCAGACGGAGAACCAGATCCTGCAGGTGAAGAACTTCGGCAAGAAGTCGCTGCAGGAAATCGCGGAGCTCCTGGAAGGGAAGGGGTTGAACTTCGGCATGCGCTACGACGAGGGCATCGATGGTGTACGCGTCATCGACTGGGGAACGGCACCAAGTCGCGCTGCCGAGAAGGCAGTCGACGAAGAAGAGGAGCAATAGTCCATGCGACATCGCAAGGCCGGGCGCCAGCTGCGGCGCACCACCGAACAGAAGATCGCGCTCCTGCGCGGGTTGGCGACCTCGCTGCTCGAGCACGGCGCGATCGAGACGACCGAAGCGAAGGCCAAGGAGTTGCGCCCGTTCGTCGAAAAGCTCATCACCAAGGCGCGTTCGGGAACGCTGCACGACCGGCGCAACGCCGGGCGCGACATCCAGAAGCGCGAAGTATCAGACAAGCTGTTCAGGGAAATCGGCCCCCGCTTCCTCAAGCGCGCCGGTGGCTACACACGCATTCTCAAGGTCGGCTATCGCAAGGGCGATGGCGCCGAGATGGCCCGCATCGAACTGGTGGACTGACATGCCCTCGCCCATCAACCGCAGTCGCTGTTTCGTTTGCGACAAGGGTGTGACTTACGGCAACACGGTTTCACACGCCAACAACAAGCTTCGCCGGACGTGGCGCCCGAATCTCCAGGTGGTCCGCGTGCTTCACGACGGCCGCACCGTAAAAGTGAAGGTCTGCACGCGCTGCATGGCGGCGGGCAAGGTTAAACGCGCCCCCCGCGGAGCTCAGGTGGCGTGAGCCGCTCAACCACAAGGGTTGCAGAGGACAGGGAGCGCTCACGGCGCTCCCTTTTTATTGACGCTCGCCAGCCGTGTCCGTACAGCTGAGAACGCTCATCACCGGCATCGCCGGGCAGGACGGCTCGTACCTCGCCGAGCAGTTGCTCACGAGCGGGAAGCGGGTCGTCGGAGTTGTACGGGGCAGCACTTCGCTCCACAACATCGTCGCGATCCGCGACAATATCGAGCTGGTCATCGGCGACATCACTGAGCCCAGCGTCCTTGGCGCCGCGGTCGCCCGCGAAACGCCGGACGAGATCTACCACCTCGCGTCCGTCTCCTCTGTGGGCCGGTCGTGGGATGAACCGGCGCAGGTGCTGCACTCCGAGACTCTCGGGACGCTGAATCTCCTGGAAGCTGTCAGGAAAGCAGCACCGCTGGCGCGCGTGATTCTGGCATCGTCGGGCGAGATCTTCGACCACGACGCACCGGGGCCGCGCAACGAGTCAAGTGTGATGGCACCGAGCTCGCCGTACGCGGTGGGAAAGGCCTCGTCACTGTGGCTGGCACGCTGCTACAGGGATGCGTGGCACCTGCGAGTCTCGGCGGCAATCCTCTTTACCCACGAAAGTCCGCGCAGACCTCTGAGCTTCCTGTGGAGGAAGATTTCGCAGGGAGTGACGAACATCGTCCTTGGCCGCGCCAGGGAGCTACGGCTTGGCAACCTCGATATCCGCCGCGACTGGGGCTCGGCCGAGGAGTACATGCGCGCACTGCAACTGATGGCGGGAAAGCCGGCGCCGTCGGATTACGTCATCGGGACGGGCAGGGCGCTGTCGGTGCGAGAGGTATGTGAGCTGGCGTTCAATGAGGTCGGCCTCGACTACCGCGACTACGTCATCTCGGACCCGGCCCTTTACAGGCCTCGCGATCCCGCGGTGATGCTGTCCGATCCGAGGCGCGCACGAGAGAAGCTTGGTTGGGTCGCTGAAAAGTCGCCGCATGAGCTGATGCGTGAGATGCTGGCGGTGGATCGGGCGCGACTTCAGGAGCCGCCGAAGTGATAACTTTCACGACGCCGCCATCGCCCAGCGGAGCAGGATCTTCCGTACTCTCGTCAGGCACTTTCATCACACCGGATGCCGCGCCGCACTGACCTCCATCGGATTCTAGTCATCGGTTCAGGTCCGATTGTGATCGGCCAGGCCGCGGAGTTCGACTATTCAGGGACACAGGCGGCGCGTGCTCTGCGCGAAGAGGGTTACGAGGTCATCCTCGTCAACTCCAACCCGGCGACGATCATGACCGACCCCGAGGTCGCCGATCGGACGTACATCGAGCCGGTGACGGCAGAGTACGTGCAGATGGTGATCGAAAAGGAGAAGCCGGACGCGCTGCTGCCTACAATGGGTGGTCAGACGGCCCTCAACGTCGCGATGCAACTCTCCGAACGCGGGGTGCTGGCGGCGAACGGAGTCGAGTTGATCGGTGCCAAGGCGCGGGCGATCAGGATGGCCGAGGACCGCTACGAGTTCGGCGAGGCGATGCGGAGGATCGATCTCAAGGTGCCCGAGGGGAAGATCGCGACCACGTGGGATGAAGCGGTCGAGATTCTCGATTTCACCGGATTTCCGTCGATCATCAGGCCGGCCTTCACTCTCGGGGGATCGGGCGGTGGCATCGCGTACAATCGCGCGGAATACGAGGAGATCGTACGCCGCGGGCTCGCGGCATCACCAGTTTCACAGGTGCTGATCGAACGATCGCTGCTGGGGTGGAAGGAGTTCGAGCTCGAGGTGATGCGCGACTACGCCGACAACGTCGTGATCGTCTGCTCGATCGAGAACCTCGATCCGATGGGAATCCACACGGGGGATTCGATCACGGTGGCGCCGATAATGACGCTGACCGACCGCGAATACCAGGTGATGCGTGATGCGGCCTGCGCGGTGATTCGCGAGATCGGTGTCGAAGCCGGCGGCTGCAACATCCAGTTTGCGGTGAACCCGATTGACGGCGAGATGGTGGTGATCGAGATGAACCCGAGGGTTTCACGATCATCGGCTCTGGCGTCCAAGGCAACCGGTTTCCCGATAGCGCGGATAGGAGCGAAACTCGCCGTCGGTTACAGGCTCGACGAGATCCCCAACGACATAACGAGAACCACACCGGCCTCGTTCGAGCCGGTCCTCGACTACGTCGTGGTCAAGTGTCCGCGGTTCGCCTTCGAGAAATTCGTGCGAACGAGTCCGCAGCTCACAACCCAGATGAAGTCGGTTGGTGAGTCGATGGCGATCGGGCGCACCTTCAAGGAGGCGTTGCAGAAAGGGCTCCGGGCTCTGGAGACCGGGAGATCGGGCTGGGAGACAGGCCAGCGTCCCGACGACGATCGCCTCGTCGATGAGGAGCTGGAAACGCTGCGCAATGCACTCCGCCAGCCGACACCGGAACGCATTTACCAGATCAAGCGGGCGCTGCTCACCGGAATGTCGACGTCCGAGATCCACGAGCTGACCGCGATCGATGAGTGGTTCCTCGGTCAGATGTCCGAACTTGTCGACGCTGAACGCGCATACACGCAGGCAGCAGCTCCTGACGCCGTGACGCTGAGACGGATGAAACAGCTCGGCTTCTCCGACCGGCAGCTGGCGGCGGCTCGCGCCGAGACGGAACAGGCGGTGCGCGATCGGCGGTGGAGCATGGGGATCAAACCGTCGTACAAAATGGTCGATACCTGTGCTGGCGAGTTTCCCTCGGAAACGCCGTACCTGTACAGCTCATACGATGAAGAGAGTGAGTCACCGCGCACGGGCCGGCGGTCGGTGATCATACTCGGCAGCGGTCCCAACAGAATCGGTCAGGGCGTAGAGTTCGACTATATGTGCGTGAGGGCGGTGATGGCGCTCCGCGAAAAGGGCATCGAGGCGATCATGATCAACTCGAATCCCGAAACCGTCTCGACGGATTACGACACGTCTGACAAGCTCTATTTCGAGCCTCTCACGCTCGAGGACGTGCTCGAGATCGTGCGGCGTGAGCAGCCGCTGGGTGTTGTCGTGCAACTCGGTGGTCAGACGCCGCTCAAGCTGACCAAGGGGCTCGAAGCGGCGGGCGTCACAGTCCTCGGCACACCACCCGACGCAATCGACATCGCCGAAGATCGCCAGAGGTTCGCGGAGATCGCCCGCTCACTGGGAATTACGCAACCGCCGAGCGGCACGGCGACGAGCGTTGACGAGGCCGCGCGGATCGCCGCCAGTGTCGGCTATCCGGTTCTGGTGAGGCCGTCATACGTGCTGGGCGGACGCGCGATGCAGATCGTTTACGATGAAGCTTCACTACGCGGTTATTTCGAATCAGCGGCGCGGGCGTCTGAACAGCGCCCGGTCCTGATCGACCGCTTCCTCGAAGACGCGTTCGAGGCGGACGTAGACGCCATCAGCGACGGCGAGGCCGTCGTGATCGGCGGGGTGATGCAGCACATCGAGGACGCGGGCGTTCACTCGGGCGACTCGGCGTGTGTTCTGCCTCCCTACCTGATCACCGAGGAAGCAGTCGAAAAGATGAAGGAGCACACCGTCGCCCTGGCCAGGGCGCTTGGAGTTGTCGGACTGATCAACGTTCAGTTTGCAGTGAAGGACGGCATCGTGTATGTGCTGGAGGTGAATCCACGAGGCAGCCGCACCATTCCGTTTGTCTCCAAGGCGATCGGGTTGCCGCTGGCGTCGCTGGCAATGCGGGTGATGACAGGTGAAACGCTGGCCGAACTTGGCTTCACCGCGGAGATCGTGCCGCCGTATGTCTCGGTCAAGGAGGCGGTTTTCCCGTTCTCGAAGTTTCGCGAGTTCGATCCGCTTCTCGGGCCGGAGATGAGGTCTACCGGCGAAGTGATGGGGATTGCGGAGTCGTTCGGCAGCGCTTTCGCCAAGGCGCAGCTGGCCGCGGACAACGAACTCCCTCTCGAAGGCCGGATTTTCATCACCGTCAACGATCCTGACAAGAAGACGGTAGTGCCGGTGGCGCGCAGGTTCCACGAGATGGGTTTCATTCTCTACGCAACTGAGGGAACGGCCCGCTATCTGGCGGGGCGTGGCGTTCCGACGCGTTCGGTCCGGAAACTGCGGGAGGGGCGACCTCACGGCGTCGACCTGATGGTAAATGGAGAAATACAGCTGCTGATCAACACGCCGTTGGGAAAAAGCAGTCAACTGGACGACTACCACCTGAGGCAGGCGGCGATCGCGCACCGCGTTTCCTACACGACGACGATGTCGGCGGCGGCCGCGGTCTGTGACGCCATATTGGCACTCAGGTCGCGCAAGCCGGCGGTGAGGTCATTGCAGGAGTGGCATTCGGTACTGCGCGAGGAGAGCAGGGTGAGCTGATGGCCCCCTTCATTCACGAGTCGGCGTGGGTCGACGAAGGTGCGGTGATCGGCGAGGGCACGAAAGTCTGGCACTTCTGCCACATCATGCCAGGGGCCGTTATCGGGGAGCGGTGCAACCTTGGGCAGAACGTCGTCGTCATGCCGGGGACGCGCATCGGGAACAATGTGAAGATTCAGAACAACGTGTCGGTTTACGAGGGAGTCGAGCTCGAAGACGATGTGTTTTGCGGGCCGTCGATGGTATTCACCAACGTCATGAATCCGCGGGCGCACATCGTTCGCAAGCACGAGTACCGGCGGACGCTGGTGCGTCGTGGCGCGAGCATCGGTGCCAACGCGACCATCGTCTGCGGCACGACTCTCGGCATTTACTCGTTTGTCGGGGCGGGTGCGGTCGTCAAGTCGGACGTGCCGGATTTCGCGCTGGTGGTTGGAGTGCCGGCGAGACAGGTGGGATGGGTCTGTCAGTGTGGCGAGCGACTCGGGGGACTCGAGGGTGACGGAGTGGAGGGAGGGTGCAGCTCATGCGGGGCGACCTACAGGCGAAAAGGCGACGAGCTGATGATGGTCGGCGAACCACACGGCGCCGGGGGAGCTTCGGGATGAAGATCGTGAACAACCCCCGCGTGGCACTGGTGGGCTGCGGAAGGATCAGTCGCAACCACTTCGAGGCCATTGAACGAGTCGAGGGCTTTTCGCTGGTTTCCGTTTGCGACGTCGATGCGGACCGGGCGCGTACCCATGGCGAGCGCCATGCAGTGCCGTGGTTTCAGGACGAGGCCACGATGCTGTCCGAGGTCGAATCGGATGTCGTGGCGATCTGCACTCCGAGCGGGCTCCACCCCCAACATGGAATGGCAGCAGCCAGGGCCGGGCGGCACGTGATCTGCGAAAAGCCGATGGCGATTTCGCTGGCCGCTGCCGACGACCTGGTCCAGACGTGCGACGACGCGGGCGTGCAGCTCTTCGTTGTCAAACAGAACCGCCTCAATCCGCCCGTCCAGCTCCTGCGGCGCGCCATCGACAAGGGCCGGTTCGGGCGCATCTACACGGCGAATACAACTGTGAGGTGGACTCGCCCGCAGGACTATTACGACCAGGCACCATGGCGTGGGACGTGGGAGTTCGACGGCGGGGCCTTCATGAACCAGGCGTCCCACTACGTCGATCTCATCCAGTGGCTGGTCGGACCGGTGGAAAGCGTGATGGCCAGGACCGCGACCCTCGCTCGCCGGATCGAGAGCGAAGACAGCGGCGTCGCTATCCTTCGCTTCCGGACGGGCGCCATTGGTGTCATCGAGGTCACGATGTTGACGTATCCGAAGAACCTCGAAGGTTCGATCACGATTCTCGGAGAGACCGGCACAGTGAGGGTCGGAGGAACCGCTGTAAACAAGGTCGAGACCTGGCAGTTCGCAGATTACGACGACGACGACAAACTCATCGACGCAGCCAACTACAACCCGCCCAACGTCTACGGCTTCGGTCACGAAGGCTATTATCGAAACGTGCTCGAAGTGCTGCGCGGCCGAGCCCAGCCTGACACCGACGGCCGGGCCGGTCGCAAGTCTCTTGAACTGATCCTCGGCATCTACCAGTCGGCCAGGTCGGGACGAGAGGTGCCCCTGCCTCTGCGCGGCGACGTCTGACAATCAACAGAATCGAATGCCCGTACCCCTCCTCGATCTCAAGGCCCAGCATTCCCTGATAAGGGATGAAGTCGTCGGGGCGATGATGAAGGTGGTCGAAGACCAGCTGTTCATCCTCGGCGAACCAGTCGAGAGACTGGAGAAAATGGTCGCAACGCTGTCGCGGACAAAACACGCGATCGGCTGCGCCAATGGAACGGACGCGCTGCTCCTTGCCTACCGCGCCCTGGATATTGGACGCGGTGACGAGATCGTCACCACCCCGTTCACCTTTTTCGCGACCGCGGGAACGATTCACAATGTCGGGGCCACAGTTGTGTTTGCCGACATCGACCCCGCCACGTACAACATCGCACCCGAGGCCGCGGCGGCGGCGATCACTTCGAAAACCAGAGCGATCGTGCCGGTGGACCTCTTTGGCCAGATGGCGCCCGTCGAGCGCATCAACGCCATTGCCGCGGGCATACCCGTGATCGAGGACGCCGCTCAGTCGATTGGGGCAAGCCGATCCATCGACGGACGACAGGTGATGGCCGGCGAAGGCGTCACGATCGGCACCCTCTCGTTCTTTCCCTCCAAGAACCTCGGTGCCTGGGGTGACGGCGGAATGATGCTCACCCAGGACGACGCGATCGCGACACGGCTCCGACGCCTCCGCGTCCACGGTGGCGCAAAGACCTATTACCACGACGAGGTTGGCTTCAACTCCCGCCTCGATGCGCTACAGGCGGCCGTGCTCGCTGCCAAACTCCCGCACCTGTCGCACTGGAGCGCCGGCCGCCGCGCCAACGCAGCGTACTACAACTCGGCCTTTGCGGACGTCCCTGAGATCGGCACACCCCACGTCGAACCGCCAAACCAGTCGATCTTCAACCAGTACACAATCCGGACCACCCGAAGGGACGAACTCAAGGCGTACCTCACCGAGCGGGGCATCGGCACAGCGATCTACTATCCGCTACCTCTCCACCTGCAGGCTTGCTTCGCATACCGCGGTTATCGTGAGGGACAGTTTCCCGAGTCCGAGCGGGCCGCGAAGGAGGTGCTGTCGCTGCCGATTTACCCAGAGCTCACCAGTTCGCAGCTCGATGAGGTCGCGGGCACGATTCGTGCCTTTTTCGGGCGCTGATCCGTCCTACCGGCGAAGCCCCTCGATGCGTCCCGTCACTTATCAGTAAACGATGAAGGCACAACTACTTACGAAGATCAAGGACCGCTCAGCGACAGTCGGAGTGGTGGGTCTGGGTTACGTTGGGCTCCCCTTGGCAATGGAGTTCGCCCGGGTTGGCTTCAAGGTTATCGGGTACGACGTCAGCAAACGGACCGTGGATGGGCTCGCGGCCGGCAAGTCACACATCCAGGACGTCGACTCGCGTGTGGTTCGCGAGCACGTCCAGTCGGGGCGCTTCATTCCCACCGACGAGGAAGCTCGGCTGGGCGACTGCGACGCGATATCGATCGCCGTCCCGACACCGCTGTCGAAAACGCGGGATCCGGATATGAGCTACGTGCAGAAGGCGACCGAAGCGATCGCACGCCATTGCCATCCCGGAATGCTCATCGTTCTGGAAAGCACCACCTATCCGGGAACTACGCGCGAGGTGCTGCAGCCACGTATCGAGGAGCGCGGTTTCAAGGTGGGCGAAAACGTCTTTCTCGCGTTCAGCCCGGAGCGGGTTGATCCGGGGAACCCGAAGTGGCACACGAAAAACACCCCCAAGGTTGTCGGCGGCGTGAGCGCTGCCTGCAGCGAGGTTGCGTCGGCCTTCTACGCGACCTGTATTGACACCGTCGTGCCGGTCGCGAGCGCCGAAGCCGCGGAGCTCGTCAAGCTTCTCGAGAACACCTTCCGCGCCGTCAACATCGGGTTGGTGAACGAAATGGCGATTGTGTGCGAAAAGCTTGGCGTGGATGTCTGGGAGGTCATCGATGCAGCCGCGACCAAGCCGTTCGGGTTCATGAAGTTCACGCCGGGGCCCGGAATCGGCGGCCACTGCATCCCGCTCGACCCGCACTACCTCGCCTGGAAGATGCGGACCCTCAACTACAAGACGCGTTTCATCGACCTTGCCAGCGAGATAAACTCGGAAATGCCGGAGTTTGTGGTGCGAAAAGTGGCGCGCGCGCTCAACGACGACCGCAAGGCCGTCCGGGGTTCGCGTATCCTGATTCTGGGCGTAGCCTACAAGAAGGACATCGACGACATGCGGGAGAGTCCCGCCCTGGACGTGATGCGTCTTCTCGAGCAACGGGGTGCGGATGTGCGTTACCACGATCCGTTCGTGCCGCGGTTCCGTGAGAACGGCCACGAATTCTCGGGCGTCGACTTGAGCCCAGCCGAGCTGTCAGGGGCCGACGCTGTTGTGATCGTGACCGACCACTCGACCGTGGATTACCAGCTGGTCCTCGACCACGCCATCCTGGTGATCGACACTCGCAACGCAACGGCGAGCCGGCGCTCATCGAGGGCCCGGGTCGTGCCACTCTCCTCGGCGGGCGAGATCGTGGGCGAGCGCGAACTGGCGCACCTGTAGCCCGGGCGACAGGTGAAGATCACGGTGGTGGGGACGGGCTATGTGGGCCTCGTGGTGGGCGCCTGTCTCTCGGAGACCGGCAACGATGTTATCTGCGCGGACGTTGACGAGCACAAGATCGCGATGCTGCGTCGCAACGAGATTCCGATCTACGAGCCAGGGCTTGAGCTTCTCGTCGAGCGCAATCAGAAACAGGAGCGGCTGGTTTTTTCAACCGAGGTCGGCAGGTCGGTCGAGTCCGCGGACGTTGTGTTCATTGCCGTCGGGACGCCGCCCGACGAGGACGGCTCCGCCGATCTGAGGCACGTGCTCGACGTCGCCGGGATCATCGGGCGGCACATGCGCCGCGAAATGGTTGTCGTGACAAAGTCGACGGTGCCGGTGGGGACGGCAGCGCGCGTTCAGGCGGTGGTGGCCCGCAACGCACGACACCCGTTCCACATGTGCTCGAATCCCGAGTTCCTCAAGGAGGGCGCGGCGGTCGACGACTTCATGAAGCCGGATCGCGTCGTTCTCGGAGTCGATTCCGACCACGCGCGATCAGTGATGGCCGAGCTTTACGCGCCTTTCGTTCGCACCGGCAAGCCGATCATCTTCATGGATATAGCATCCGCGGAGATGACCAAATACGCCGCCAACGCGATGCTGGCGACACGAATCTCGTTCATGAACGAAATCGCGAACCTCTGCGAGCTGGTCGGCGCCGACGTCGACCTTGTCCGCAAGGGCATCGGAACTGATTCGCGCATCGGCCCATCGTTCCTGTTCCCCGGTCCGGGCTACGGCGGCTCCTGCTTTCCCAAGGATGTCAAAGCCCTCGTCCGGACCGCGCGGTCACAGGGAGCGCCGATGCGCGTTCTCGACGCGGTCGAGGACGCAAATGATCGGCAGAAAATGCGAATGGTCGAGAAGCTGCGATCGGCGATCGGCGGCGATCTCCGCGGTCTGCACGTCGCGATCTGGGGGCTCGCTTTCAAGCCAAACACCGACGACATGCGCGACAGCCCGGCCCTGGTCACTGTGGAAACGCTGCTCGCCGAAGGTGTTACCATTCGCGCCCACGATCCCGCGGCGATACCCGAAGCACGCCGGCGGCTGGGCGATCGCATCTGCTACGCCGAATCCAACTACGACGCGCTGGAGAATGCGGATGCGCTGCTGGTCATCACCGACTGGAACGAATACCGCCACCCCGACTTCGAGCGGATGAAGGCGACACTCCGCAGACCGGTCGTGATCGACGGCCGCAATCTCTACGACGCGTCGCGCATGCGACGCCTTGGCTTCACCTACGATTCGATCGGCCGCGGCCGGGGCTCCTCGTGAGGGTGCTGGTCACCGGGGCCGCCGGGTTCCTCGGGTCGCACCTCTGTGATCGCTTCATTCGCGACGGCCACAGCGTCGTCGGCCTCGACAACTTCATCACCGGCAACCCGGACAACATCGCCCACCTCACCGGCAATGACCGGTTTGAGTTCGTGCGGCACAATATCTCGACCTACACGTACATAGGCGGCCAGCTCGACGGCGTGCTGCACTTCGCGTCGCCGGCTTCACCCATCGATTACCTCGAGCACCCGATAGCGACGCTCAAGGTCGGAGCACTGGGAACGCACAACGCACTTGGCCTCGCCAAGGCGAGGGGGGCGCGGTTCTTCCTTGCTTCCACATCCGAAGTCTACGGCGACCCGCTCGAACACCCGCAGACGGAATCGTACTGGGGCAACGTCAATCCGATCGGTCCCCGCGGTGTCTACGACGAAGCCAAGCGGTTCGCCGAAGCGATGACAATGGCGTACCACCGGGCACACGGCGTCGACACGCGCATCGTACGCATCTTCAACACGTACGGGCCAAGGATGAGACCCAACGACGGACGCGTGGTCTCGAACTTCATCGTGCAGGCGCTGAAAGGCGAGCCACTCACCATGTACGGGGACGGCACACAGACGCGTTCCTTCTGCTTTGTCGAAGACGAGATCGAGGGCATCTACCGCCTCTTCATGAGAGGGGACGCCAACCCGACCAACGTCGGCAATCCACACGAGTTCACCGTCAACCAGCTGGCCGAACTCGTCCTTGAGCTGACCGGGTCGCGGTCGACGATTGCCCGCCGGCCCCTTCCCGTAGACGATCCCCGGGTCCGACGACCCGACATAACCCGTGCGCGAACCGTGCTCGAATGGGAGCCCAAGGTCTCGCTCCGCGACGGAGTAACGCGTACTATCGAGCACTTCAGGAAAGTGCTCCGCTAGACAGCTCCCCGCTCCCCCCCCCCCGGCCCGCCGGCGTCCCAATGGCAGCCAGGTCTCCATCAGAAATCTCCCCCACACGGTTTGAGCGCATCAACACCGTGTTCAGCGAGGCGCTGGAGCGCGCACCGGAAACCCGCCCCGCGTTTCTTGCCGAGTCCTGTGGTGATGATCAGGAACTCAAGCGTGAGGTGGAGAGTCTGTTGGCCGCTCTTGACCGGTCTGGAGCGCGCTGGGAGAGTCCGATCCTCGGAGTCAACATCGCCGAGGTAAGCAGCGGGCGGTCCGACGATCATGTCGTCGATCCCGTCAGCCGAGTTGGATCAACGGTCGGGCAATACCGGCTCGTGAGGCTGATGGCGCAGGGGGGCATGGGAGCGGTCTACGAGGGTCAACGAGCCGACGAGTCGTTCACCAAGCGGGTGGCAGTAAAGTTCCTGCGCCGCGGTGCTGGCAGTGAGCAGGCCGTGCAGCGCTTCCGCCACGAGCGTGCAATCCTTGCGACGCTGGAGCATCGCAACATAGCCGCGCTCATCGACGGGGGCGTCCTCGCGGACGGCCAGCCCTACTTCGTGATGGAGTTCGTCGAAGGTCATCCGATCACGGACTATTGTGACCAGCGGCGACTTTCGGTCAGGGAGCGACTCCATCTCGTGCGGCAGGTCTGCCGAGCGGTACAACATGCTCACGAGCGCCTTGTAATTCACCGTGACCTGAAGCCGAGCAACATCCTCGTCACCGATGACGGTACGGTGAAGCTGCTCGACTTCGGAATCGCCAAACTGCTGTCGGCGGCGCCAGCTACCGACGGTGTACCGGTGACGCAGGGTCACGAGCGGGCAATGACGCTGGAGTACGCGAGCCCGGAGCAGGTGCGCGCCACGGCGGTGTCGACTGCGACCGACGTCTATTCGCTGGGAATCGTCGTCTATGAGTTGGTTGCCGGCCGGCGTCCGTTCGACTTTGGTGGCGCCTCGCTGCACGAGATCACGCGGTCGATCTGCGAGGTGGACCCCCGACCGCCGAGTGAGGTTGCGGATGAGGGCGCGGTGGCGCCGCGTGCGGTGGGGTCGCTGCGAACTCTGCGGCGGCAGCTGGCCGGCGACATCGACGCCATCCTGCTCATGGCGCTGCGCAAGGAACCGGCCCGACGTTACGGGTCGGCTGATCGGCTGTCGGCGGATATCCGGCGTCACCTCGACGGGCGGCCGGTCGCCGCCGAACGCGACCGCCTTTCCTACCGCTTCGGGAAGTTTGTCTCCCGCCACCGCTGGGAGACAGCGGGAGCGCTTCTTCTCCTCGCGTCACTGGCCGGCGGTGCGATCACGACCGCCAGAGAGGCCGCGCGGGCCGATGCGCGATACCGCGACGGCAGGCGCCTCGCAAACACGCTGATCGCGGACGTCCACGACGCGATCGCGGATCTGCCGGGCGCGACCGCGGCTCGGGCGCGACTCCTGCGGCCCGCGCTGGAATACCTCGACCGGACAGCCAGCGACGCCGGTGACGACCCGGAGCTGGACCGGGAGCTGGTGTTTGCGTACCAACGTATCGGCGATGTACAGGGAAACCCGACCAACGCCAACCTTGGCGACATCGCCGCCGCCCGGGAGTCGTATCGCAAAGGGCTGTCGATCGCCGAACGGCTCGTCACCCGTACACCGGTCGAAGAACCGTCGCTGAGGGCACTGGCGCTCGTCAGCGAGCGGCTTGCCGATGTGACCTCACCCGATGGCGAGGTAAGCGAGGCCGTAGCCTATCAGCGGCGGGCGCTGGACGTCTACGCACAGATTGCAGCGCGCTGGCCCCGCGCAGACGCTATCCACGCCCATGCCGTCGCGCGTCTCAAGCTCGGCGACCTCCTCGGTCACCCGGCCTTTCGCAACCTCGGCGATACCGCGGCCGCGATGGCGCAATATCGGGTGGCGCTCGGAGAGCTTGAAGCAGGCGCTTTCGGGGAAACGGACCTCTATCGGAACCGGCGCTACCGCGCCCTCCTTTTCGAGAGAATGGGACGGATCGCGCAGGACGGTGGCGACTCGGCTGCCGTTGGCCTGCTGACGAGAAGCCTCCACCTGCGAGACTCGCTTGTCGCTGAGCGCCCGGCGAGCGTTGACGCCCAGCGGGATGTAGCCATCACTCATTTTCTGATCTGCGCTCTGCATCTCAGGGACGGTGCCATCGACAAGGCCCGTCGGTCGTGTGATGAGTCGTATACGATAAGGGAGCGGCTGTATGTGGCCGACACCGACAATGCGCAGCTCGTACGAGGAATGGCGCTCATCAATCGCCGGTTCGCGGAAATCGAGCTCGCTGCGGGGAACAGGGCCCGGGCGGTGTCGCACCTAAGAGCTTCGGCTGGCTTTTATGCGACCCTGCGAGACCGCGGCGCGATGACCGGCGGCGACCGCGCCGATGCAGCCGCGGTCGCGGCCCTGATAGACGGCCATGCGCCGCCGGCTGACCCGCCCGGTCGCGGGTGAGACGACAGAAGTCCCGGTTTTCGAAGGGCTGAACCCAGTCCAGGCGACAACGTTTCCCCGGCTGTCGGGACTGCACCCAGGCGAGACGATTCGGTACTTTACCTGATTCTGCGGGCTTGAGGCGACACCAGAGCCCGCGGCTGAACCGTTTGATCGGGAACGGGTAGACGACCCGCTATGCTCGAATACAGACAGCTTCGCATCTTCTTCATGCTGGTGCTCCTGGGGGCGGCGGGGGAAGGGTGTTCCCGCGGCTTCAGGCTGAGCAGCTATTCCGGCAATGAGGCTCTGTTCCGTGCGGCGAAGGAACAGTTCGATCGGCGCAAGTGGGACAATGCGGTGTCCGCGTTCGAGAAGCTGACGTTCGACCTTCCTGCGCGCGACACGTTGCTGCCGCTGGCCCACTGGTACCTCGCCCGGTCGTATTCGGGTCGCAGCGAACACATCCTCGCGGCGCAGGCCTACAACAGGTTTTCCGAATCATTCGCGACGGACTCGCTGGCTGACAATGCGATGTTCGCGGCCGGACAGTCATACCAGCGCCTCTGGCGTCGCTGCAGCCTCGACGCCAACTACGGCGAGCAAGCCATTTCCGCCTACCAGTCGATGCTCGGGCTATATCCGGACAGCGAGCTCACAGATTCGGCGAACGCTCAGATAACGAAGCTGCAGGAATGCTTCGCGACCAAGGATTATGAGAACGGATTGTACTACTACAGGCGGAAAGCATTCGATTCCGCGATTATCTACTTCAAGGATGTCGTCAGGAACTACCCACAGACGGTCAGATCGAGAGACGCCTTCCTGCGTCTCGCCGAGTCGTACGAGGCGATCAGATATCGTGAGGACAAGAAGGAAGTCTGCACGACCCTCCACGAGAGGTACCCGGTGGATCGGGAGGTGGCCGCGGTCTGCGGCGCACCGGCCGCCGTCTCTCAGCGACCACGGCCCGACACGACTGCACCGCCGGATACGACCTGACGTGCGGATAGGGCTCTTCGGGGGCACCTTCGATCCACCGCACGTCGGCCATATCGTCGTCGCATCAGATGCCTTCGAGTCGCTGTCGCTCGATCAGCTGGTCTTCATACCAAACGCTATACAACCACTCAAGGCCGATTCTCGCCAGGCTGGCCCCCGGGAGCGACTCGAGATGACGCGGCTGGCCACGGCCGGCGACTCCCGCTTCGCGGTCGACGACAGCGAAGTCGAGCGCGGTGGGCTGTCATACACGGTTGATACACTGCGGCGTTATCGGTCCCGGTTCGTGCACGATGAGCTTTTCTTTCTTGTCGGTGCGGACGTACGCGGCACCTTCTCGCGCTGGCGCGAACCGGAGCGGATAGTGGAGCTGGCGCACATCGCGGTACTCAATCGCGGGGGGAACGGGCAGGGGGCCAAAGATGCGCTCGCCGAGATCAGCACCCTCGGTGGCGGCCACAGGCTTGAGCCGGTCGTCGTCGCAACGCGCAGAATCGACATCTCCTCGACCGAAGTGCGAGAGAGGATCAGTAAGGGGCTTTCAATCAGAGGTTTCGTGCCGGACGCTGTTGCCGAGTTCGTCGGCCGGTCCGGACTTTATCGTCAGAGGACCGCATGCTGACCAGTGTCTTCTCAAGGGTGTTCGGCACCAGGCACGACCGCGAGCGCCGTCGCCTGCAGCCGATCGTTGATGAGATAAATATTGAATGGGAGCGACTCAAGACCGTCTCTGAAAACGAGCTGCAGGGTCAGACCGCCAGGTTTCGCGCAATCCTCGCCGACCGAACCAGAGATCTGGAAGCGAAGGTCGCTGAGCTCAGGGAAGCCAAGAAAGTCGCCCGTGACGCTGCCGCTCGTGAGGAGCTTGACACCGAACTGGGGGGACTGGACGGGAGGGGCGGTGTGGAAAAGGAACTCCGTGACGCGATCGCCGACGTGCTCGACGAAATCCTCCCCGAGGCGTTCGCAACCGTTCGTGAAGCTGCGAGGCGTCTCCTGGGGACCTCGGTGAAGGTCACCGGTCACGACCTCACGTGGGACATGGTGCACTACGATGTCCAGCTCATGGGTGGCATCCAGCTGCACATGGGCAAGATCGCCGAGATGGCGACGGGCGAAGGAAAAACGCTGGTCGCGACTCTGCCGATCTACCTGAACTCCCTGTCCGGCAGGGGGGTGCACCTCGTCACCGTCAACTCATACCTGGCTCGACGCGACTCCCAGTGGATGGGCCACGTCTACAGCTACCTCGGCCTGACCTTCGGCTGCCTGGACGATACGGAACCGGGGTCCGAGGCCCGGCGGGCCGCCTACGGGTGCGACATCACTTATGGGACCAACAACGAGTTCGGCTTCGACTACCTGCGCGACAACATGGTCATCTCGACCGAGATGCGTGTACAGCGTCCGCACTGGTACGCGATTGTCGACGAGGTTGACTCCGTTCTCATCGACGAAGCGCGAACGCCGCTGATCATATCCGGCCCGGTCGGCAACGAAAATGACGGGCAGTTCGCGCAGTTCAACAATGCCGTGCTGCGACTCTTCCGCCGCCAGACCGAAGTGGCCAACGAACTGGTCGCCGCAGGTGAAGAGGCTCTGGCCCAAAGCGATACAGCGGGCGCCGGGCTCGCACTCTTCAAGGCAAGGCTGGGAAACCCGAAGAACAAGCGCCTGATGAAGGCGATGAACGAGACCGGCGTCAAGCAACTGGTTCACAAACAGGAGCTTTCCTATATCGCCGATCGCAAGCTCCCCGCGAGCAAGCAGGAGTTTCGGGACCTGGAGAACGATCTGTTCTTCGTCCTCGACGAGAAGGGCCACACCGTTCACCTCACCGACAAGGGTGTCGAGGAACTGAGCCCGAGCGACCACGAGCAGTTCGTGCTCCCCGACATCTCGACGACCATCCATCGCATCGACCACGATCCGGAGATGGAGGCGACGGCGAAGCTCGAGGCGAGGCGAGCCATTGAGGCCGATTACGCGATCACGAGCGAACGGCTCCACATCGTCCACCAGCTCCTGCGCGCGCACGCACTCTACGAGAAGGACGTCAACTACGTCGTGCAGGACGGGCAGGTTTTGATAGTCGATGAGTTCACCGGCCGCACCATGCCCGGCCGCCGCTGGTCCGAGGGGCTCCACCAGGCCGTCGAGGCCAAGGAAGGTGTGCAGGTCAAGGGCGAAACCCAGACGCTGGCCACGATCACCATCCAGAACTACTTCAGGATGTACGAAAAGCTCGGCGGGATGACGGGAACCGCCGAGACCGAGGAGACCGAGTTCCACCAGATCTACAAGCTGGATGTCTCGGTAATCCCGACCAATCGCGACGTGATCCGGGAAGACCGCCACGACCTCGTCTACAAGACGCGACGCGAGAAGTACAACGCAATCGTCGATGAAACACGGAGACTGCACGAGCTCGGATTCCCGGTCCTCGTCGGAACAGTCAGCGTTGAGGTATCGGAGACGCTGTCACGGATGTTCAAACGCGCCGGCCTCCCCCACAACGTCCTGAACGCCAAGTATCACCAGCGTGAGGCCGAGATCGTGGCAAGCGCCGGGCAACCCGGTGGGATCACGATCGCGACCAACATGGCCGGGCGCGGTACCGACATCAAGCTCGGGTCCGGTGTGACCATCGGCAAACCGTCGGTTGTCAAGGATGCCGACGGAAAAGACATCGCCGTCGATGAGTGCGGTGGTCTGCACATCATCGGATCCGAACGCCACGAATCGCGACGCATCGACCGCCAGCTGCGCGGACGCGCTGGCCGGCAGGGCGACCCGGGCGCGTCGCAATTTTTCCTCTCCCTCGAAGACGACCTCATGCGACTCTTCGGCGGCATGGAGAGGATCGGCCGCATGATGGATCGCATGGGAGCCGAGGAGGGCGAAGTGCTGACCCATCCACTCATCACCCGCTCGATCGAACAGGCCCAGAAACGCGTCGAACTCCAGAATTTCCAGGCGCGCAAACGCCTGCTTGAGTACGACGATGTGATGAATCAGCAGCGCGAGGTCATTTACTCCCTCCGCTCATTCGCCCTCGAAGGGGGAGAAGAGCTGCGCGGTGAGGCGCTCAAGATGGTGGAAAAGGCGCTCGAAAAGCGCGTCACGACCTCACTCGCCGAATACGAGGACTCCGCACAGTGGGACCTGAGCCTCCTGCGTCAGGACTTGCTCATGCACTACCTCCTCACCGTACCAGAACTCGAAGCGGAGCGAACGCCGTCAACCACGGAAGACGTCGTTACGGCTGCGACCGGTGCCGCCAGGGCCGCTTTCAACGCCAAGGAAGAGAGCCTCAACGCTCTCAAGGACGAAAACGGACAGGGGTTTGCAGCCCGACTTCTATCACTCGTCATGCTCAACGTCCTCGACGAGAAGTGGAAAGACCACCTGTACGACCTCGACCAGTTGCGCGGCGCCATTCACTACCGGTCGTGGGGGCAGAAGGACCCGCTCATCGAATACAAGCAGGAGGCCTATACGATGTTCGTGGACCTGATGAGCGACATCCACCACACCTTCACCGAGCGATTCCTTCGCGCCCAGCTCGTATTCAATCCGCAGGAGTTCACGAGGGAGCAGCCCGCCGCCAGGCCTGCCGCCGATGCCCCGAGAGGACCCGCCCGTCGCTTCAATGCCCTCGGCATAGTTGAAGAAGTAGAGTCCGGCGAGATCATGGAAGGCGGGAACGGAACGGAACCGCCGTTTGAGGAGAAGTCTGAACAGCCGGCGTCAGCACCCCCCAAACGCGCCAATCCAACCGTGGTCGGGGCCGGCCGGGCTCGGGCCCTGAATGAGACATCGTCGCAGGCTGCTTCTGGCCGGTTTGATGGCGTCGGACGCAACGATCCTTGTCCTTGCGGTTCGGGCAGGAAGTTCAAGAAGTGTCACGGAGCCAGCTGACCGGTACTGAGCGGCTTTTTGATTCAAAGCGCGACGATTCGGCGTCCCTGATTCGCGACATCCGGGGCAATCTTTCGGGCTCATAACCCGGAGGATGTGATGTCAGTAAACCAGTTGTATCGCAAGCAGTTGGGGCGTAAGAACTCACCTGTTACTTTAAGGATAAAGGAGCTCCCCAAGTCGGAACGGCCCAGGGAGCGCCTGTGCTTGCACGGGGCTTCCAGGCTCAGCACCATCGAGCTCGTTGCAATCATCCTCGGCTCGGGAGCTGGCGCCGAGTCGGCGCTCTCCACCGCTCAGCAGGCACTTGGCCGCATGGGTGGGTCACTCCGGCGACTCGCAGCGGAACCGATAGTCAGCCTGCAGGAAGTCTCAGGGATCGGCCCGGCGCGAGCCGTCGCTGTTCACGCCGCCCTCGAGCTCGGCAGGCGCATGGTCCACGAACACCGCCAGGAGGGAACGATGATCCGCGGCCCCCGCGACGTCTTCAACCTCTACGCGCACCGCCTGGAGGATCAGCCGGTTGAGGAGTTCCACGTCGCCGTACTCGATTCCCAGCAGCGCTTTCAGCGCGACATCCTCGTGTCTCGCGGCATACTGAACTCGTCGCTCGTTCACCCGCGGGAGGTGTTCCGGGAGGCGATCGCGGAGCGGGCTGCGTCCCTGATTCTGGTCCACAACCATCCGAGCGGCGATCCCACACCGTCACTCGACGACCGCCTTGTGACGGAGCAGCTCGTCTCGGCTGGTGGTATCGTGGGCATCCCCGTGCGCGATCACATCGTCGTTGGGCGCGGAAGGTACGTTAGTCTTGTAGAGAGTGGTCTCATGTTCTGTGACCAGCAGCCCCGGTCCGAAGGTCCGAGTACTCAGTGACGTCAACCGCTTCCGAACGCGCTGCTCTGCCCTGGTGGCCCTCGAGTGATCCTCTGCCCGAGCGGCTCGACCCTGAGCTGCTCCAGCGCGCCTACGAGTTCAGCGCCAGAGCACATGGGGGGCAGGTTCGCAAGAATGGCGACCCGTTTGTGACTCATTGCGTGCAGGTCGCCGGGATTCTGGCCGACCTCCAGCTGGACTCGGCGACGGTGGCGAGCGGTCTGATTCACGATGTGATCGAGGACACCTCCGTCACGGTCGAGCAGATCGAGAGCGAGTTCGGAAGAGAAGTCGCGCAGATCGTCGACGGCTTGACCAAGATCGGCCATCTGCCGCTTAACTCCACCGAAAACCGGCAGGTCGAGAACTACCGCAAGCTTCTGGTCTCGATCGCAAAGGACGCCCGCGTCATCATCATCAAGCTGGCGGATCGGCTGCACAACATGCGGACGCTCGACTGGCTCCCGGAAGAAAAGCGCAGTCGGATCGCACAGGAGACCATGGATCTCTACGCGCCGCTTGCGCACCGATTCGGGATGGCGCGGATGAGGTGGGAGCTGGAAGACCTCTCGTTCAAGTACCTGGAGCCGGAGGCCTATCGAACGCTGGCGCGCATGGTCCAGGCCAAACGTGGAGAGCGGGAGTCGCTGATCAAGGCCCTCCGCGAGCCGCTCGAGCGGACACTGAGCGAAGCAGGCATCAGAAACGTCGAAGTCACCGGCCGCCCGAAACATCTGTGGTCGATCCACAAGAAGATGGGAAAGCGGCAGCGCCCATACGAGGAGATCTTCGATCTGCTCGCGATCCGCGTGCTGGTGGATACGGTTCCCGACTGCTACCACGCCCTGGGCGTGATCCATGATGGCTGGACACCGGTCCAGGAGCGGATCAAGGACTACATCGCCCAGCCCAAGTCCAACGGATATCAGTCGCTTCATACGACGATCTTCGGACCGGGTCGGCAGCTCTACGAGATCCAGATCCGGACCCGTGAGATGCACCGCACGGCTGATTTTGGCATCGCCGCCCACTGGCGGTTCAAGGAGGAAAGCCGGTCGGCCGATGAGCTGGACAGGCACCTCGCATGGTTCAGACAGGTTCTCGAGTTGCAGCTCGATGCCCGTGATCCGCAGGAGTTCCTCGAGTTCCTCAAGCTCGACCTTTATCAGGACGAGATCTTCGTCTTCACGCCGACCGGGGACGTTATTCAGTTGCCCAAAGGGGCAACACCGATCGACTTCGCCTTCGCGGTCCACACAGAAATCGGGCTCCATTGCCAGGGAGCGAAGGTCAACGGAAAGATCGCCCCGCTTTCGCGGGAGCTGAAGAATTCCGAGACAGTTGAGATCATGACCTCAACGACCGCGAGGCCGAGCCGGGACTGGCTTGCTCATGTCCGAACGGGTCGGGCGCGGCACAAGATCAGGCAGTGGCTGCGCATCGAGGAGGAGCAGTCGTCGGCCAAGATCGGGCGCGAAATGCTGGACCGTGAGATCCGTCGACGACGCCTGCCCAGGACGGACGACGGAATGTTGAATCAGGCCGGTGAGAAGCTGGGGCTCAACGACGGGCACCATCTGATCGCGTCGCTGGGGCAGGGTGACATCAACGTGACGCAGGTCCTCAAGGCGCTCTACCCGGAACTGGAGTCAGCACCCGAGCATTCGCCGAGGCCGACGGCTATCGAGCGCCTGGTCGATCGGATTCGCGGATCGTCAAAGGGCCTCAAGATCCAGGGCGCGGACGGGCTGATGGTTCGCTACGCGCAGTGCTGCCAGCCCGTCCCCGGAGACCCCGTCGTCGGGTACGTCACGCGAGGGCGCGGCGTAAGTATTCATCGCGGGGACTGTCCCAACCTGCTGATGCTGGTACACGAGCCGGAACGGCGCCTCGACATCGACTGGCAGGAGCAGCCTGGCGCGCGGTTCGTAGTGCGGCTGGCGCTTGAGGGATACGACCGTCGCGGCCTTTATGCCGACGTCGCCGCGGCCGTCAGCTCCACGGGGACGGATATTCGGAGCATGGAGCTCAAGACCGTCGACGGCCGCATGAACGGAGCGGCTGTTGTCGAGGTGGAGAACCTCGCCCACCTCCAGAAGATCATGAAGGCGGTGCGGCGGGTGAAGGGAGTACAGGAGGTTCAGCGACGGGAAAAGCTCTCAGCCGACGGACCCTAAGGACAAGCTGCGGCGTTTCGCGGCGGTGCAGCCTGAGCAGCGGGATGGCCCCGGAGGGTGAACTGGGCGGCGCACGAGACTGTCGAACGCCCTGATTTCCAGAGTCAGTTCAAGTCCTGATCGGGGCTCGCACCGATACCGAACAAACACCGGCACCGCTATATTCCGGAGCCATGACGGTTTCAGGTTTTCAGCTTCGGAGCCCATTCCAGCCCGCCGGGGACCAGCCGCGAGCCATTCACGAACTCACGGCCGGCCTGGCGAGGGGCGATCGGTTCCAGACGCTCCTGGGAGTTACCGGGTCTGGCAAGACCATGACCATGGCCAACGTCATTGCGGCGCATGGCCGGCCGACCCTCGTTCTGTCGCACAACAAGACGCTGGCGGCCCAGCTTTACGGAGAACTCAAGAGCTTTTTCCCAGCCAATGCCGTCGAGTACTTCATCTCGTACTACGACTACTACCAGCCTGAAGCTTACGTTCCGTCGTCCGACACCTACATAGAAAAAGACGCAAGCATCAACGAGGACATTGACCGCCTGCGACTGAGGGCGACGTCGTCGCTGATGGAGCGCGAGGACGTCATCATCGTCGCGACCGTCTCGGCGATCTACGGCCTCGGAGATCCGGTGGAGTACCGCAACCGGATGGTGACCCTGCGCAAGGGACAGCGCATCCAGCGCGACCAGATCCTCCGGCAACTGGTCGGCATCCTCTACTCGAGAAACGACGTCAGCTTCGACCGGGGGTCGTTTCGGGTTCGGGGCGATACGATCGAAATACTGCCCGCCTATGAGGAGCAGGGGGTACGCATCGAGCTGTGGGGGGACGAGATCGAGCGGATCTCCAAGATCTCTCCCCTGACCGGGGAGGCGATCGTCGAGCTGGACACGGCTGCAGTCTATCCGGCCAAACACTTCATAACATCGAGGCCGATACTCGAACGGGCGGTGGCGAAGATCCGCGCCGAGCTCGCCGACCGGCTCGCTCACCTGCGCAACGCGAGCAAGCTGCTGGAAGCCCAGCGGCTGGAGTCGCGGACGAACTTCGACATCGAGATGATGCTCGAGATCGGTACCTGCGCCGGAATCGAAAACTACTCGAGGCACCTTTCCGGACGTGAAGAGGGGGAGCGGCCCGCTGTTCTCTTCGACTACTTCCCAATGGATTTTCTCGTCTTCGTCGACGAGTCTCACGTGACACTGCCCCAGGTGCGCGGCATGTACAATGGCGACCGCGCCCGAAAGGAGGTTCTGGTCGACTACGGCTTCAGACTGCCGAGTGCGCTCGACAACCGACCACTCGTCTTCGACGAGTTCCTGTCGCTGTCTCCACGTGCGATTTTCGTGAGCGCCACGCCGGCCGACCTCGAGCTCGAGCTGTCCGGAGGTGTGGTAGTCGAACAGATCATCAGACCGACCGGGCTCATCGACCCCGCGATCGAGGTACGGCCGGTGCGGGGCCAGGTCGATGATCTCCTCAACGAGATTCGTCTCCGCGAACGGCGTGGTGAGCGCGTGCTCGTCACCACCCTGACCAAGCGGATGGCTGAAGACCTCACGGACTACCTCGCGCAGATGGGCGTGCGCGTCCGGTACATGCATTCCGACATTGACGCGATCGAACGCATGGAGATTGTCCGGGGATTGCGGCTCGGCGATTTCGATGTTCTGGTGGGGATCAACCTGCTGCGCGAGGGACTTGATATGCCCGAAGTTTCTCTCGTGGCAATCCTCGACGCCGATCAGGAAGGGTTCCTGCGCAGCGACCGTTCACTGATTCAGACCGTGGGGCGTGCGGCGCGACACCTCAACGGGCGGGCGATCTTCTACGCCGATCGTGTCACCGATTCGATGCGCCGGTGCATGGACGAAACTTCGCGGCGGAGAGATATGCAGCAGGAACACAACCGCAGCCATGGTGTGGTGCCCGCGAGCGTGGTCAAGAGCGTCGATGAGGTGCGTTTCATCACCCGCGTCGCCGATGCGCGTGTCGAACGCGAGTCACGGGCGCGAAGGGTGGCTGAGCCCGACCCTTCGAAAGGGAAGGGCGACCTCGAAGCCCGGATATCTGCCGCAGAGAAGGCAATGCGGGAGGCGGCCGACGAGCTCGACTTCGAGACCGCAGCCCGGCTTCGCGACGAGGTGTTCGAACTGAGAGCTCATGCCGGCCGCGCTGCAAGCGCGCGACGTCGCGATGTGTTCGCCGACATCAGGTCAGCTCGGTAGCCGGACGTGCTGCCCCCTGGAGGTGAGTTCGATCGCGAGCGGCTCGTCCGTTGGGGCGAGGAGCTCGGTGCCCGGCTCGATCCACCAGCGGTGATCACGCTCGAAGGTGACCTCGGTGCCGGGAAGACTACGATGGTGCAGGCGATCGCGCGCGGTGCCGGCGTTGTCGAGCCCGTTACCTCACCCACCTACGCCCTGGTTCATCGCTACGAGGGCCGGGCAGGGCCGTTTTATCACCTTGACCTCTTTCGACTCGAGGACGAAGCCCACCTGACCGCACTCTCGCTTGACGACCTTCTCAGCGTGCGCTCGATCGTCGCCATCGAATGGCCTCAACTGGCTGAGCGTCTACTCGGACGCATAGAGAATCGACTTAGGCTCCGCCTCAGCCACGTTGCCACGAACGAGGACCTGCGTGCGGTGGAGGTGGTGCCGTGAGCGTGGTCCTTGCCCTCGACGCTTCGACCTACCACGGAACTGTCGCTCTGCTTGACCAGGATCGGATTCTGGCGAGCGGAGAGGTCCAGATGCGGGGCGAGACCGAGAAGTTGATGCCTGCCGTCGTCGCCCTCCTGAAGGGCGCCGGACTCGTGCAGTCGGAACTGTCGGCGGTGATATGTGGTGCCGGTCCGGGGGCTTTCACACCAGTTCGCATCGCGGCTTCGATCGCCAAGGGCGTCGTGCTCGGGCTCGGCATACCGCTCTATTCGGTTGGATCACTGGCGCTGCTTGCTGCGGAGGCTCCGGAGGAGGCCGGGGGACGGCTACTGGTCGCACTCGACGCGATGCGCGGTGAGTACTACTGCTCTCTGGCGGTCCGTGACGATACCGGAGAGGTGCTTTCGCTGGAACCCGTGACGCGTGTACCCGCCGATCAGGTCGCTGCCCACGCAGCGGCCGTTGTTGCGGTAGCGGTGAGCCCGGATTTTCCGGCGGAGTACCCCGTTCGCCCGCACGCGCGCGGCGTCCGGCACTGCCGGCGTCTGGTTGCGGAAGTTGCGCTTGACGGCTGGGAGCCCGACTACGGCCGCCTTGCCGAGGCCCAGGTTCGACTCGAGGCGACGCGGGCCGCCTCCGAGCGCCCATGATTCGGTCGCCGGTGGAGGGAATGGTGGTGGATCACGCCGCCCCTAACGATGCAGCGCATCTTGCGGAGCTCGAGCGAGCCACCTTCAGCGACCCCTGGAGCGAAGCGTCATTTCGCGATCTGGTGGCGCGCGCCGAAGCCGTGTGCTTCGTTGCCAGGGCAGGTGAGACGCTTGCCGGCTATGTGGTCGCCTATGCAGCCGGAGGTGAAGCGGAGCTCGCCAATATCGCGGTCGCTCCGGGCTCACGACGCGCGGGCGTGGCGTCGCGCCTGTTGTCACGGGTCATTGTCTGGGCGCGAGAACGACACGCGGCTGATATGTGGCTCGAAGTCCGGGCGTCGAACAACGCGGCGCGCGAGCTCTACGGTCGGTTCGGTTTCTTCGAGGTCGGAGTTCGCAAGCGCTACTATGACCGGCCCGTTGAAGATGCGATCATCATGCGGAGCGAACTGTCCTCAGGTTCCATGGGTCGGGATTAGAGCGAAAAGGATGAGCAGTGCAGGAAAACGGTGGCGCACCCGGTGCTGTGGGTGCATAATCTGACCGGCGAGCAAACTTTCACTCGCCCAGGAGGAGATCGTGAGTCGAAGTCTGAACAAGGTTCAGCTGATCGGGAACGCCGGAAAGGATCCGGACATTCGCACGACCAGCAACGGCGGCAAGGTCGCCGAGTTTTCTCTCGCGACTTCGCGCGTATGGAATGACGCGGGCGCGGGCCGGCAGGAGAAAACGGAGTGGCATCGGTGTATCGCGTGGAACGCTCGCGGTTCGGGCGGGTCCGGGCAGGGACTCGCTGACATAGTCGAGCGCTACGTCCACAAGGGCGACAAGCTCTTCGTCGAAGGGTCCATCGAGTACCGGACCTGGCAGGATCAGAACAACCAGACCCGTTATACCACTGAGATCCGCGTACGTGAGCTGATCATGCTCTCACCGCGGCCCGAGGGGGGAGACGCGGGTGGTCGCACTCGCTCACCTGCACGCGCTGCCGCAGGTGCCGGGGCGGGGGCGGGGGCAGACGAAGACTTCGAGGACTTCCCCAAGGCGCTCGAAGACAACGACGACGACCTTCCCTTCTGATCGTTTGTGCGGGGGCCTCCGGGCCCCCGCAGCTTTTGCGCTGTGGCACCGGAGTGGTCCCATCAGTCGCGCGTCTCCGGATTGCGAGAATCCCCGGAGCTCTTGCGCCTCCTTGGTGAGTTCGCATTCGCTAGATTGCGCCGTTCCATTCCGACGGCGACGCCTGATCCACTTCGCATGCGCAATCACACCAACGTGTTGATAAGAGCCATTTACCGGCCGGGCTCTGGAGCCGGGCAAGTGCAGGCGGGGGAAAGCCGATGAGCCGCCGTGCCCTCGTTACCGGCGGGGCTGGTTTCATCGGATCACACGTCGCCGAGGCACTGCTCGAACACGGCTATACCGTTGAAGTGCTGGACAACCTCTCTTCGGGTCGGCGCGAAAACCTGCCCGCCGGAGCTGCGCTCCATGAAGGTGACATAACCTCGACCGATGCCGCGCGTCTCGTGCGCGAAGGTGGGTTCGATGTCATCTGTCATCTCGCGGCCCAGATCGACGTCCGCAAGAGTGTAGCCGATCCCGCTTTTGACGCCGGAGTCAACATCGGCGGGTCGCTGAACCTGCTCGAAGCGGTGCGATCCTCGGGGCGGCCAACCAGGTTCGTTTTCTCATCGACCGGCGGCGCCATCTACGGGGATTTTGTGCAGGTACCTACAAGCGAAAAGCTCCCCAAAGACCCGGAGTCACCGTACGGGATCGCGAAGTTGTCGGTCGAGTACTACATGGGCTATTACTCCCGGATTCATGGCCTCGACACCGTCGCCCTCCGTTACTCGAACGTTTACGGACCGCGGCAGGATCCTCACGGCGAAGCCGGCGTCGTCGCCATCTTCTGCAGGCGGATTCTGGGCGGAACTCCGCTCACCGTCTTTGGAGCAGGTCTGCAGACGCGCGACTACGTCTACGCCGGAGACGTGGCCAGGGCCAACCTCATGGCTGCCGAAGGCAGTCTGCCCAGCCCGGCGCAACTCGACGTCCGCGCCTTCAATATCGGCACCGGTGTCCAGACCACTGTGCTCGATCTCGCCCGCGGACTCATGGCCGCAGCGGGCCGATCGGTCGCGATCGATCATGCCGCGGCGCGTCCCGGTGAACAGCAGCGTTCGGCGGTGGACATCAGCAAAGCGGGAGCCGAGCTCGGATGGAGGCCGCAGATGCCCCTGAACGACGGGCTGCGAAGGACCTACGAGTACTTTGCAGCGCAGGAAGTCGGCCAGCCGGAATGAACATCGCCGAGGTCGTTCTCGCCCAGGCCGGGGAAGCGCTACCGACGACGTCATGGGAACTGGTCACATCGACGGACCTGGCGACGAAGATCGTTCTGGGTGTCCTCGTCCTTCTCTCGGCGGTAAGCTGGGCGGTGATGCTCGCGAAGATGATCGAGTTCAGGCGCGTGCGCCGGGTCTCGGACGACTTTCTCAAGGCGTTCGAGCGAGCCCATTCGATGAGCGACGTCGCCGCCGCCGCGAGGCGACGCGGATCCAACCCTTTTTTCAGCGTCTTCGAGCGGGCCGAGAAGTTCCTTCAGGAAACGCAACCGGCAATGGCGGCCACCGCCGACCGTGGCGCACGTTTCAGCGCCTCGCAAGTAGAAGCACTGCGACTCGTGCTCGACGCGCAGACCGAGGCCGAGCGCGACGCGCTCTCGCGCTTCGTTCCGTGGCTCGCGACCATCGGCTCGGCGTCTCCATTGATCGGCCTTCTCGGCACCGTCCTCGGGATAATCCAGTCGTTCGTGGGTCTCTCGACGCGCGGATCGGGCAACGTTTCAGCGGTTGCACCGGGGGTTGCTGCGGCACTGACGGCCACCGCCGCCGCCCTCGCGGTCGCGATTCCAGCCGTCTTCGCCTACAACGTCTTTGCCAGTCGCCTGACCAGGATCGAGGGTCAAATCGAGGGATTCGGGTCCGAACTGATCGCCCTGATGGTCCGTGAAGGGCGCATCTGATGCGCAGACGCCGCGAGCGCAACCCGCTCAACGCTGAAATCAACGTCGTCAGCCTCATCGACGTCATGATGCTTCTGCTCGTGATCTTCATGATCACCGCACCGATGATGCAGGGCGGAATCGACGTGCAGCTGCCGCGCGGTGAGGCCCGGCCCCTCGATCCGAAAAGTGGCCTGGTTGTTACGGTCACCCGCGACGGCCGCGTCGCCATCGACGAAACACGCATGACTTTCCTGGAGTTTCAGGCGTCGTTCCAGGCGATCGCGGGGGAACAGCGCACCAGGCGCGGTGTCTCTCTCCGGGCGGACGCAGGCGCAAACTGGGGCGAGGTGGTGCGTGTACTTGGCGTCATGATGCGTGCCGGTACGACCGGGGTCGGCATCGTGGTGGAGCCGGAAGACAGGCGCTGACAGGGTGATGATGAGTCCTCGTCCGCATGGCGCGCGGGCTGAAACGTTTCCCGTCCCGGGAGTCAATTCACCCCCGGGTCGCCGCGACCTCGCAGGTACCTCGTGAGACGTTCATCCCGTTCTTCAGCACTCACCGGGCCTTTAGGCCTCTCACTCCTCCTCCACGGAGGTGTGCTGATAGCGGTTTTCCTGGCCGCCCAGAACGTTCATTCGACCCTTCCTCCTGTCTACCGGGTCGACCTGATCGCAGCACCCGCTGGTCCACGCTCAATCGGAGAAGTGGCGAGGACACCGCCAGCAGCGGAGAATCTTCCGACTCCCCGACGGGCACAAACGGACGAAAGCACCATACCCGCACGCACTCCACCGCGTCGAGCTCCCTCGACCCGGGCCACAGAAACGCCTGCTGCCACCACCGTTCCAAAGGACGCCGCCACTTCGCGGGCGGGAGGCGGTCCGACCGGAGGAAAAGGAACCGACGTGGCGACCATGGTCGCCGCAGGAATCGATTTTCCCTTTCCAGGTTATCTCAACAACATCACCCGCCAGATCCTCCTTCGCTTCAAGCCCGAAGACGCTCGACCGCTGGTAGCCGAAGTCTTCTTCCAGATCCACCGCGACGGCAGCGTTTCGCTCTTTTCCTTCCGGACGCGATCCGGCTCCTACAGCTTCGATCTCGAGGCACGCGGAACACTGGAAGAGATCGGTCGCGCCCGGGCGTTCGGTCCGCTTCCCGAAGGATTCAGGGACGACGTGCTCCCGGTTATTTTTACATTCAGTCCCGGCATCGTTCGCTGACGGCATCCTTGCATAACCTCATCCGCGTCACAGCCCTCGTTTCGATACTGCACGCGCTGCCTCAGGCAGCGCGCGCGCAGGACACGACGTGGAAAGAAGGTGTTCGCATCACCGGCATCTATGACCCTGGGGCAAACCCCGGTGTGCTGGTCCTCCCGATCCCCGGCCCCGACGGCGATTCGCTGCGCGCAGTCCTGCAGCGCGACTTTGACTACGGCCACCGCATCAACGTCGTCGCGCTGCCCGCCGCCAGCGTTCCCGCACTCGGGTCCAACGGCGGAGGCGCCAACTACCCACTCTATGTGCGTCTGGGAGCCGACGCCCTCATTCAGGTTACTCCGACCTCATTCGGCATTCATCTCGTCATTCACAATGCCCGTCGCGGCGCCATCGAGAGAACGCGCAGCTTCCCACTCCCGTCTCCGTCGGGAACTCCCGAATGGAGACTGGCCGTTCACTCGATCGCGGACCTGGTTGAGGGCCAGCTCACTGGGGTGCATGGCATTTCCGCCACGCGTATTCTCTACGCCAGTGGGGATCGCATCTGGCAGGTTGACAGCGACGGAGCCAATGCTACGCCGATCTCACCGGTACTCGGTCGAGGTGACAGGGCGATGTCGCCCGCCTGGCATCCCAATGGCCGACAGATCGCCTACCACACCGTGACGAGTGCGGGTCATCAGGTCGTCCTGAGAGACGCCGGGGGAGCAGCGCGAACCCTGCGGCTCGGCAGCGGGCTCATCATGTCTCCGGCGTTTTCGCCTGACGGATCGACGCTCGTTTACGCGTACGGCGAGGAGCGTGGGATCGACATCTTTGCCGTTGGTACGTCGGGCAATGACCCTCCGCGCCGCGTCACCGTTGGCCGCGGACGCGACAGCATGTCGCCAACCTTCAGCAGCACTGGTCGCCAGATCGCGTTCACGAGTGACCGGACGGGTCTCAAGAACATCTACATATCGGATGCCGACGGCACGAACGCCGAGCCTCTGATTCCCTCGATAGGCGATCAGTCGTACAGGTCCGACCCGGACTGGTCACCGGACGGACTGTCGATCGCTTTTCAGTCGCAGACGGACGGCAACTTCCAGGTGATGACGATCGGCGTTCGCGATCGTCGGGTAAGGCAGCTGACGAGCACCGGCGTCAACGAGGGACCGTCGTGGGCGCCCGACAGCAGGCACGTCGTGTTTACCTCGACCCGCGGCGGAACGCGGCAACTCTGGATCCTCGATACCGAGTCTTCGTCGTTTCGGCAGTTGACCCACAACCCGGGCGGGGCCCGCCTCGCGGCGTGGTCCCGGACCCTAACGACCCGTTAGATTACCGAGGCCGCGGCAGCGCGACCTAACGACTTCCCGATCACCCAAAGCCCCCACGAGAAATGACCCAGGCAACGCGGATCGGAGCGCTTGCGTTCCTCAGCCTCGCAATGGTAGCGGCATGCAAGAAGACCCCGGAAACCGCGGCCGTGCCCGTCACCAACGGGGCGGCCCCGAGCGAGACCTGCAATCAGGCTTGCCGCGATTCGATCGCAGACGCCGCGCGGCGCCGCGCGACCGAAGACTCGATACGCCGCGCGGAGGCCGCCCGCACCGAGGCCGCCCGGGCCAGGGCGGCAACAGTGGCGACGCTACAGCAAGTCATACTCTTCGACTACGACCAGGCCGACATCCTGTCCCAGGCCCGCGCACTCCTCGAAGCCAAACTGCCCATCCTCCGCGCCAACAGCACAGTCCGTATCCGTATTTCGGGCCATGCCGACGAACGCGGCTCGGACGAGTACAACCTCGCCCTCGGCCAGAGAAGAGCGGCGGCAGCCAAACGCTTCCTCACCGACAACGGGATCGACGGTGGCCGGATCGACATTATCTCGTTTGGTGAGGAACGTCCGGCGGCCACCGATGGTACCGAATCGGCATTCAGCCTCAACCGGCGCGCCGAGTTCGAGATCGTCGCCGGCGTCGAGTCCATCGTCCCAGCCAGATGAAGCAACTCCGGGTCGCGAGACGTTTTCTGCCTGCCGCCCTGCTGGCGACGGGCGCCTGTTTCGCGACTCGGAGTGATGTTCGGGTACTTCAGGCCGACCTTCTCGCCTTTCGCCACGAGAGCGCCCGGGCCGACTCAGCCCGAGCCCGCCAGACCGACGCCATCGCCGCTGTACTCGGAGTAGTCGCCGACTCGATGCGCGACATCAGCGCACGCCTCGGCCGCTTTCAGGGTGACACGCGCGGTGAACTCAGAGCGATGGGCGACCAACTTCTCCAGCTCGGTGAACTCGTTGGCCAGAGCCAGGTCGCGATCCAGAGGATGCGAGCAGAGCAGGATCTGCGCGCAATGCAGCAAGCGTCGATGCCCCAGATACCACAGCCGGTTGTTGGCGATTCAACAACGCCGAGGCCGCCACCGGCTGCGGCGGAACCGGGCCCAAGCCTCATGTTCGCCGAAGGCCTCGCCCAGTTTCAACGCGGAAGCTTCGGGGCCGCGCAAACGGTGTTCGAAGATCTGCTGAGGCTGCATCCGAGCGCCGATGTAGTGCCGGACGCGATGTACTTCCTCGCCGAATCCTACGATGCGGGTGGGACCCCTGAGCGCGCGGATACGATGTTCCTGCGGACTGTGACAAGATTTCCAACCTCCCCGCGCGCGTCTGCATCGCTCTACAAAATGGGACTGTCGCTGGCCAAACGTGGCCAGCGACCTGAGGCTCGAGCGGCGATGGACAGGCTGGTCCGCCAGTACCCACGCTCAGACGAGGCGGAGTTCGCGCGAGAGTGGCTGGCAGCGAACCGCTGACCCGCGTTCCTTGAAGGGATGAAAAAGGACACACAACTCGAAATGCCGTTCCTCGATCACCTCGAGGAGCTGCGCTGGCGCCTGATGTGGTCGGCACTGGCGTTGATCATTGCGGTTGTGATCTCGTTCACCGTCATGCTCAAGTACGACGCGATAAGTATTCTCGCGCGGCCGATCCTGCCCCTCCTCGAGAGCGGCAAGCTGGTGACGACGGAACCAGCGGCGGCCTTCAAGATTACAATGAGCGCCTCTTTCCTCAGCGGCGCAGTTCTGGCCTCGCCAATAATCTTCTATCAGCTGTGGTCCTTCCTCGCGCCAGCACTCTACAAGCACGAAAAAAGGGTCGTAATACCGGTCCTGGCGTTCGGAACCGTGCTCTTCGGTGCGGGTGTAGCGCTGGCCTTTTTCGGTCTGATTCCGCTGACGCTGCGGATGCTTCTGAAGGTGCAGTCATCGGTGCTCGAACCGATGATCACGGTGCGCGGCTATTTCGATTTCGCGCTGGGATTTGCGCTGGTCATGGGGCTGGTGTTCGAGATGCCGATCGTTGTACTGGCGTTGACAGCGCTGGGCGTCGTGACACCCGCGTTTCTGCGGAAGTTCCGGCGACACGCGATCGTGCTCTGCCTGGTGTCCTCGGCCTTCATCACTCCAGGTCAGGATCCGTTTTCGCTCGCGGCTGTCGCCGTTCCGCTGGTGCTGCTGTACGAGTTGAGCGTGGTCTGCTCGGCTTTTGTGCAGAAGAGGCGCGACCGAAAGGAACGCGAGCGCGAGGAGGAAGAGCGGCGCGAACGGGAGGCGGAGTTCCAGTCACGAAAGGCAGCGACGTCGCCTCCGCGGCCAGCGGAAGGCGATGGCGGAACGGAGGACGACGGCTTCGCGCGTGGGGTTTCTCAGTGAGCCTGCGATGGCGCTCCTTCGCCGTGGTGTTGATACTCGCGGTGGTGCCGGCGATCGTTTTCGCCCAGCAACGGCCGCCTGTTCCGCAGACCCGGGCTGACTCGCTGCGCGCTGACTCGCTGCGCGCTGACTCGCTGCGCAGAGCCGCGGCAGACTCCGCGCTACTCCGACGGGGGGACAGGACAGATACACTCCGGCTTCTTGCCGATTCGCTGCGCAGAGCGGCGGCGCGTGATACCACGGACGGCAGGATAAGCGTAACCTGGGCACCTCTCGATTCGATGGGTGCGGTGCTGTTGGCACGCGAAGGCTATTCCGTCACGCGGTATCAGGGGACGAGCGTCGAGTTTCGGGCGCGCGACAACGTGATGTATCTGGTGGGGAAGCGTGCCGCCGTGCAGCGGGATTCGATGTCTCTGATCGGTGACACGATTCAGTTCAACGATTCGACCGAGGTCATCCACGCGCGTGGAGATACCCTGCTGCTCCGCGATCCAGCGCAGGGAGAGGATGTGATCGCCCAGGGGAGTCTCCGGTACGACATCAACTCGCGTCTGGGCGTCGTCCGGAACGTGAGGACAACGGTGGAAAGCGGGCAGCGCTGGGTGGTACACGGCCGCGAAGCAGCGTTCAAGGGAGATTCGACGGGCGCCCGGGAGTCGGTCTTCTACGCGCGCGACGGCTGGCTCACCAGCTGTGAGGAGGACGAGCCGCACTACCACTTTGGTGCGGGCGAGATGAAACTGATCTCGAAAAACGTGATGGTCGTCCGTCCGGCGATTCTCTACCTGGCTGACATTCCCGTGCTGTGGCTGCCGTTCGTCTTCAACGACATGCGCACCGGTCGTCGCAGCGGCGTGATTTCACCAAACATCGGCATCAATCAGGTCTTTCGTCAGTCGGCATTCATGCGCCGGACTATCGAGGACATCGGCTACTACTTCGCCATCAATGACTATCTCGATGCGCAGCTCTCGATGGACTGGAGGAGCAACGCCAGATCGACGGACTTCGATCCCGGTTACATCAAGGTGAACGGAATCGCGCAGTATCGGTGGAAGGACCGCTTTATCGACGGAAGTGTCGGGGTTTCGCGGCACAATCTGCGCAACGGCGAGTCGAACGAGCAGTACTCGCTCCGCCACTCGCAGAGGTTCTCCGAACGCACTTCCTTCAGCGCCGACTTCAACTACTTCTCGAATACCACGATCCAGCGTCAGACAACGTTCAACCCAAACCTCGCGCTGCAGTCGGTTACGTCCAACGCCCGCCTCTCCACCGGTCGGGGGCCGCTTTCGATCGATCTCGGAGCGTCGCAGAAGCAGTGGCCAGGGCGCGACCAGCTGGATCGCACTTTCCCGACACTCAGCGTTTCGTCAAAACCGATCGAGGCCGGAGAGTGGCTGACGTGGCGCCCGAGTCTGGCCATCAGCAACGCCCAGTCGTTCAACATCGACCAGGTCGGAGACTTTGCCTTCAGATACTTCGCAACGCCAGGCGGTGGCCTGGACTCAGCGAGGGTCAAGAGAGATACGCGAAACAGCAGCGTCAGATTCGACACTCCGATTCAACTGTTCGGCTTCGACCTGCGGAACACCTTTTCGGTCACCGATGTCGTAAATGACTTCCCCGAGGAGCGCACGGTATATACCAACCCGGCCGATACGACGTCGAAGCAGAAACGGGTTTTCGCGCGCACATATGTCACTGGTGTCGACTGGGACTTCGGTTTCAGTCTCCCCAGCTTTCTACCGGGGACGTGGAACGTCTCTCCCTCACTTTCGTTTCAGAAGGTAGACGGGCGGTCACCGTTGGTCGTTCGAACAGAAAGGACAGGCAACAGGTGGGTGCGCCAGAACTTCAGGCCCGCCGCCGGCGTCAGCATCTCGCCCAAGTTCTTCGGATTTTTCCCGGGATTCGGGCCCATCGAGCAGATCCGCCACGCTGTCGAGCCGAATCTCACCTACCAGTGGTCACCTCGTGGTTCGGTGTCCGACGAGTTCCTGGCCGCCAACGGCGACGTGAGCCAGGGTTACCTGGGTAACAACCCGCAGAGTATCGTCTCCCTGGGCTTCACTACCTCGTTCGAAGCCAAACTGCGGGAGGACGAAGACGCCACGCCGCTGCCACCACCCGGCGCGGACTCTATCCTGATTCCCTCGGCGGGCCGACCGTCCGGTCCACAGTTGTCGCGCAAGATCAAGCTTCTATCGCTCAACTTCACGACGCTTTCATACGACTTTGTTCGCGCGCGTGAATCCCGAGGCGGGACCGGGCTGACCAACCGCTCGTTCGATTGGAGCGCGAGGTCGGACCTCCTCCCGGGTTTTGACGTTGGCGTGAGTTATTCGCTCTTCCAGGGCGATCCGATTTCCGACACGGCGGTTTTCAAGCCATACCGCGAGGGGGTTCGCGCCAATCTCAGTCTCGATGGGCAATCGGCGATCGTGCGCGGCATCGCTCGGCTCATCGGCATCAGAGTACCGACCGAGGAGGAGTTGCGACGGCAGGCGGCCATCGACCGCCAGCAGCAGGAAACGCAGCGCCGGTCTCCGGCTTCGAATCAGCTCCTGCCCGGTCGCTCGTTGTCGAGGGGACTTTCGACGGCGGGGCTCCAGGTTCCGTCCGGCCAGGGATGGCGGCTCAACCTTTCGCTGACTTCGCAGCGGCAGCGGCCGCCCGTGGGTGACAATGTGCGCGCTTTCGATCCGAGAGAACAATGCCTCATCTATCGGGATGACCCGTTTCAGGAAGGCCTCTGTCTCCAGCAGTTTTCACAGGGCGGCTTCAGCGATGGGCTACCCTTCAACGAGACGACTCGCGGCGGCACGTTTTTCGTGTCACCTCCGCAGACCAACATCAACGGGTCGACGTCGTTCCATGTGACCGAAAACTGGGCGGCTCAGTGGCAGACGTCGTATGACTTCGAGACGAAAGCCTTTGCGTCGCACATCGTGTCGTTGCAGCGACGCCTTCACGACTGGGACGCGGTCTTCGCTTTCACCCGGTCACCCAACGGGAACTTCGCGTTCAACTTCTTTATTGCTCTGCGCGCCCAGCCCGACATCAAGTTTGACTACGATCGGCCGAGTTTCCCGCGCGGATACTCGGGGAGGAGGTTCTAGGGAGAAGTTTTTCGGATACATTGCCCATCCAGCATGACTGCCGAAATCGTCCTGGATGGAGAGTCACTCAAGCTCGCCGACGTCGTCGGCGTTGCCCGGCGCGGAGTGCCGGTTTCTCTTGGCACCGGAGCGCGGCGGCGCCTGGTGGAAGTGCGGCAGTCGGTCGATCGAATCGCTGCAGGGAGCGAGCCGGCGTACGGGATCAACACCGGGTTCGGCAAGCTTGCCGATGTGACGATTCCGCGAGAGCGGCTTTCAGAACTGCAGCGGAATCTTGTCCGGAGCCACGCTGCTGGTGTGGGCCCTGAGCTTCCGAGAGAGGAAACGCGTGCGCTGATGCTCCTGCGCGCGAACGTTCTGGCTCGCGGCTATTCCGGCATCAGAGCCGAGGTGGTTGAGCTCCTGATCGCGATGCTGAACGCGGGTCTGCACCCTCCGATTCCGGAGCAGGGTAGCGTCGGGGCGAGCGGAGACCTTGCGCCGCTGGCGCACCTGGCGCTTTCCCTGATTGGGGAGGGAGCGCTCCACGGCCCGGGTGGCGCCGGTCCGGCTGTCGATGTGTTGGGCCGTGCCGGACTCTCCCCGGTCAATCTCGGGCCCAAGGAAGGGCTCGCGTTGATCAACGGCACGCAGGCCCACACCGCGGTTGCAGCACTCGCCCTGTCCGACGCGGGAACAGTCTGGCTCAGCGCTCACGTCGCCGGTGCCGCCAGCCTCGACGCGCTATTGGGTACGCCGACAGCCTTTGATCCGCGGATTCACGAGGTGCGGGGTCAGCGCGGGCAGATTCTGTCGGCCGCGCTGTTCAAGGCGCTCTGCGATGGAAGCGGAATACGGGAGTCACACCGGCGAGGAGACCCGCGCGTCCAGGACGCCTATTCACTGCGCTGCATGCCACAGGTGCACGGCCCGGTGCTCGACGCTGTGCTGTTTGCCCTCGGAATCATCGAGCGCGAGCTCAACGCGGCGACCGACAACCCGCTGGTGTTCGACGGAGGTGAGCTGATAAGCGGCGGCAATTTTCACGGCTACGCGGTGGGAATGGCGGCCGACTTTCTGGCCATGAGCATGACGGCGCTTGGCGTCATGTCGGAAAGACGCATCGACCGCCTCGTGAATCCCGACCTCAACCAGGGCCTGCCACCGTTTCTCACTCTGGACGCGGGCGTCAGTTCCGGCTTCATGATGGCGCAGGTCACGGCCGCGGCCCTGGCGTCTGAAAACAGGATCCTCGCGCATCCCGCAACTGTCGACAGCATCCCCACCGATGGCGGCAAGGAAGATGTTGTCCCGATGTCAATGGGAGCCGCGACCAAGCTGCGAAAGGTGATCGCCAACACGCGTGCGATCATCGCCATCGAGCTGCTGTGCGCAACTCAGGGCCTCGACTATCGCCTGCCGCTCCGATCCAGTCCCGCGCTCGAAAAAGCGCGGATGATCGTTCGTGGCCAGATCGCGGGTCTGACGGAGGATCGACCTCTGTCACCCGACATCGTTCTCGCCGACGCGCTGGTGGCTGGAGGTGCGATCGCCCGGCTCGCCGCGGAATGCGTGGCTGATGTGCCAGAACTCACTGCCCTCGCCTGAGACGGAGATGACAGGGACAATCACGACCGCCGGTGCTCGCACCGTCCGCGCCCCGCGCGGGACGGTGCTCAGCTGCAAGGGTTGGCAGCAGGAGGCGGCGCTGCGGATGCTCATGAACAACCTCGACCCCGACGTCGCCGAGCGTCCCGATGACCTGGTCGTCTACGGCGGCACCGGCCGTGCCGCGCGCTCGTGGGAGGCGTTCGACGCGATCGTTGCTTCCCTGAGGAAGCTTGACCACGACGAAACCCTGCTGATTCAGAGCGGGAAGCCGGTTGGTGTCTTCCGGACGCACCAGAGCGCCCCACGGGTGCTGATCGCCAACAGCAATCTTGTGGGACGCTGGGCCAACTGGAACGTTTTCCGGGAACTCGAACGAAAGGGTCTGACGATGTACGGCCAGATGACAGCCGGATCGTGGATCTACATCGGGTCGCAGGGGATCGTGCAGGGGACCTACGAGACGTTCGGGGCGGTTGCGGCCCGGCACTTCGGCGGTACGCTCAAAGGTCGGTTTGTTCTCACTGCGGGTCTGGGCGGCATGGGTGGGGCGCAGCCGCTGGCCGCAGCGATGTGCGGCGCCGCCATTCTCTGCATCGAAGTCGACGGATCGCGGATCGACAAACGACTCGAAACCGGCTACCTGGATCGCCGTGCCCGGACGCTGAACGAAGCCCTTGATCTGATCAGAACGGCCAGCGCGCGGAGTGAGGCGCTTTCGGTGGGACTTGAGGGAAACGCGGCCGAGGTGCTCCCCGAGCTCGTCCGGCGCGACATCACTCCCGACGTCCTCACGGACCAGACGAGCGCCCACGACACACTGAACGGCTACATCCCTGCGGGGCTCGGTCCCGCGGAAGCCGCCGCCCTGAGGGCAGAGGACCCGGCCGCTTACACAAGCCGCAGTACGGCCTCGATTGTCGAGCACGTCGCCGCAATGCTGGCCATGCAGCAGAGAGGTGCGGTCACGTTCGATTACGGCAACAACATCAGGACCGTGGCATTCGACGCCGGATTGAAGGGGGCTTTCGACTTTCCCGGCTTTGTCCCCGAATACGTGCGCCCCCTGTTCTGTGAAGGTCGGGGACCCTTTCGCTGGGTAGCCCTGTCGGGCGACCCCGCCGATATCCACCGCACAGACCGCCTCGTCCTCGATCTCTTTCCCGACGATCCCCACTTGCGACGCTGGATCGAACTCGCACGCGAACGCATCCACTTTCAGGGACTCCCGGCGCGGATCTGCTGGCTCGGTCAGGGTCAGCGCGCGCGTTTCGGCGTCGCCCTCAACGATCTCGTGGCGTCAGGCGAGCTCACTGCGCCGATCGTGATCGGACGCGATCACCTCGACACCGGCAGCGTTGCCTCGCCATTCCGTGAGACCGAAGCGATGAAGGACGGCAGCGACGCGATCGCCGATTGGCCGATACTCAACGCACTCCTCAACACCGCCAGCGGGTCGTCGTGGGTCTCCTTTCACCACGGTGGCGGCGTCGGCATCGGCAACTCGCTGCACGCCGGTCAGGTCATCGTCGCCGACGGGACACCGGAGATGCGAGTCAGGCTGGAGCGCGTGCTCACAAACGATCCGGGGATTGGAGTGGCGCGCCATGCCGATGCCGGATACGACGAAGCGGTGGCCGTGGCCGCGAAACACGGCATCACCCTGCCGATGACGGGTCGCTGAGATGATCTCGTCCCGTTACCGGCCCTGGCACATCCCGCTCTTCATCGGCAAATACGCCTGGCTGACACTGCGCCGCAGGCCGGTGCTGCTGACCTTTGAAGTCACGATGCGTTGCAATGCCCGATGCGGCTTCTGCGACTACTGGAAGACGCCGGCGGAAACGAAAGCCAGCGAGATCAGCAGCTTCGCCGACGCCGCGCGCCACTTCGCGCCAATGATGATCACCTTCACCGGTGGTGAGCCACTCCTGCGTCGGGACCTCGAGGACCTCGTTCGCGAAGTACGGTCGGCGGCTCCACTCACCTACGTCACGGTCATCACGCACGGTGGAATGTTGTCAGCCGAGCGCGCCCGGAGCCTGTGGAACGCCGGCATCGATCAGTTCAGCATATCACTCGACTATCTCGACGGTCGTCACGATCAGGCTCGCGGCATCCCGGGGTTGACCGATCGAATATTGAAAACGGTCAGGACGATGCGCCGCGAGGGGATAGATGCCATCCAGTTCAACACCGTCATCCGCAACGACAACCTCGACCAGATCCTGCCGATCGCGGAAACTGCGGCGCAGATGGGAGTTGGGGTCAACTACTCCCTCTATACCGACCTCAAGAACGGAAACCAGCAGTGGCTGGTCCGTGAGCGTCAGCTCCACGACGCGGAGAGAGTCATCCGCGAACTGCTTCGCTTCAAGAAGGCGCACCGCGGCATCATCAGCAATTCCGACTACTACCTCGGGACCGTTCCACGCTACCTGCGCGGTGAATCGCTCGGCCCCTGTCGCTCGGGGATACGGACCATTCACATAACACCCCAGGGCAACGTGAAGCGCTGCCCGGACTTTCCTGCAGACGGCCATTGGTCTCGCTTCAACGGCTACGAGCCGATCGACTGTAACGCCTGCTATTACGCCTGTCGCGGCGAGGCTCAGGCGCCCCTTCGTCCCTCGCGCGCACTCGACATGCTGGCCCGCGGGCGAACTCCAGCCGCGAGCCCTTGACCGGTAGTAACCAGGGCGGGGCGGTTCTCTTCACGAATGCGGCACAACTCGTTACGTGCCGCGGTCCGGCGCGCGCGAGGCGAGGCGCCGAAATGCGAGACCTGGGCATCGAACGCGGGCACGGGGTTCTCGTCGAAGGAGACCTGATCCGGGCCGTTGCACCCGACGCGGAACTCGCCGCCCGCTGGCCAGAAGCCTCGCTCATCGACTGCGACCGCCGCGTCCTGATGCCCGGTCTCGTCGACTCCCACACCCACGCCATCTTTGGCCGCCCCCGTTACGAGGAACAGGAGCTGAGGGCCGCCGGCCTCGACTACATGGAGATAGCAGCTCAGGGGGGCGGCATTCACGCATCCGTTCGAGACCTGAGAACGCGGTCCGAAGATGACCTCGTTGCGCTCGCGCTCCCACGTATCGGCCGGCTCGCGGCGCACGGCACAACGACCCTCGAAATCAAGTCGGGCTACGGCCTGACCCTCGACGACGAACTCAGGATGCTGCGCGTGATCAGGCGATTAGCCGACCTGACTCGACTTCGCATCGTTCCCACATTTCTCGGCGCTCACGAAATACCGCTCGAGGCGCGTTCGCGTGCGGGTGGACGCGAGGAGTATATCAACGAGCTCACCAACGCCATGCTCCCCGCCGTGGCAAAAGCCGGACTCGCCTCCTTTGTCGATGTTTTCTGCGAGCCAGGGGTCTACACCGTCGAAGAAGCACGCGCAATTCTCGACACCGCGGCAGCGCTGGGCCTCGGCCTCAAACTCCACGCCGACGAGCTGAGGCCATCCGGCGGTGCCGAACTCGCAGCGGCTACCGGCGCAACGTCAGCCGATCACCTGGGTGCGATCTCGGAGGCCGGTATTCAGGCGCTCGCTTCGTCGATGACAGTGGCGACCCTGCTTCCAGGCACCATGCTGTTCCTGGGAAAGGACCGGCAGGCCCCGGCACGGCGACTTATCGAAGCCGGAACCGCCGTTGCACTGGCCTCCGACTTCAACCCCGGCACCTCGCCAACGCCCAATTTCCCGTTGATCCTGAGCCTGGGTGTCTCGCAGCTCCGCATGTCGGTGGCCGAAGTCGTGATCGCTGCCACCGTCAACGGCGCCGCGGCCCTCGCCCTGGCACACAAAACGGGCCAGATCGCGCCCGGCTTTTCCGCTGATCTCGTCCTCCTCGACGCTGAAGATGTGCGCGAACTGCCGTACTGGTATGGGGATTCGCGATGCCTCCGCTCATGGGTCCGGGGATGGCCCGTCGCACCCCTGGTCGCGAGCGGCTAAGTCACGACGCTTTCGTGCCTTTCGCCCTCCCGGAGCGTCTTTATCGCGTCCTCCGGCGCGGCGATGTCACTCGCGAATCTGACCAAGCTCAAACGAAAGGCCGCCGAGCTCGAACAGAAGAAACAGTTCGAGAAGGCATTGGCGCTGTACATCCAGATCATCGACGAGGCAGGTCGCGACCTCGACGATGCGGATTTGCAGCTGTTCAATCGCGTCGGTGACCTCCTCCTCCGCGCCGGTAACACCAGCGAGTCGCTGGCGTACTACGAGAAAGCAGTCGACATGTACGCTGAGCGCGGCTTTCTCAACAACGCCATCGCGCTTTGCAACAAGATTCTCAGGCAGTCGCCGGGCAGAACCGCCGTCTACTACAAGCTCGGCAAGATCTCGGCTAGCAAGGGCTTCAAGAGCGACGCCAAGAAGAACTTTCTCGAATACGCCGACCGCATGCAGAAGGCCGGCAAGATCGAGGAGTCGTTCCGAGCCCTCAAGGAGTTCGCCGATCTTTGCCCAGACCAGGATGACATCAGGCTTATGCTGGCGGACCTCCTGGCGCGCGAAAACCGCAGCGGTGAGGCGCTGGAGCAGCTGGAGCGGCTCTATCACAAGCTCGACGGAGAGGGCCGCGATGCCGAGGCGCGCGCAACGCTGGATCGAATCAAGGCGATCGATCCCACAGCGACTCCTCGCCCTTCAGGTACCTTCGAGGTGGTCCGCAACAACGACCTGATCTTCCTTGACGTGGGAGAAGTCGCCGCGCGGCGCAGAACCCCAACCCTGACGCCCGTGGCTCCGATGCGGGCGCAAACTCCACCGCGCTCCGTCTCGGCGACTCCAGGCAAGCGAATCGGAGCCCTCGAAGGTCTGGAGCTGACCTTCGTCCCTGAGGAAGAACCGCCATCTGATGATCTTGCCGGCGATGCGGTTGCTCCGCTGGAAGACATGGTCGAGTTGATCTCGTTACCCAAGCACGAAGATCAGCGGCTGGAGCTTCTCGACACTGGTTACAGCTCCGACTCCAACCTCGCCATCGGCGCGACTACCTGGTCCGATAGTGCAGCCGACGAAGTACTCGACGGCGAGGAGTCGACCGGCGTCGATCAGACTTCGGCCACTGAAGAGACTCCGGACGAATGGGTCACCTCGGCGCTCAGTGCTACGCTGGATGACTTTTCGTTCGACAGGCTCCTCACTTCGCTCAGCAGCCCAGCAATCGAAGATCGGGAAGAATCGGTTGAACCAGCCGAGGTGCACGCGGAGGTCAGTCAGCGCGAGGATAGTGAAGCCGAGCCATCGGTCGCGTGGGCTGTAGCCGAATTATCAGGCGAGATTGACCCTGATCGTGACGATGAGGAGGCTCGGGGACCGGTTGCGGCCGCACCGGAGCTGGATGATGCAGCGGTCGCAGCAGCTCGCGAAGAGGCGGAGCTTGTAGAGATTTCCCTGAACGCTGCTGTGGCCGAGGCCGCGGCCGTCGTTGCGAGCGACGGCCAGGACGGCGAAGGGACTTTCGAGCTCGACGACCTCATCGTCAGGAGCGCCGGAACTGGCGCTCTCGCTCTCGATGGCCTTCGCTCCGATGACGGAGCGACGGAAACCACGGATGATGCGGCGATTCTCCCGGCGCCGCTCGTGCAGTCGGCGTTTCAAGAGCGCCCGGTGGAGCTTCCGATGCTCGACGTCGGCGCGATTTCGCCGGAGACGACCGTTGGTCAGGGCGAACTGGACGACCTGCTGTCTTCGACGCCGTCGTTTACTGAACCCCTTGCAGACCCAGACTTCGTCCCCAGCGCACTGATGGAGTCGGGATCAACCGACGAGTGGCCGGCTGGCGCCGCGCCGGAGGTCCTCATAGACGGCGACTGGCGGGATGAACACGTCGGCGAATTTGTGTCCGGCGAGGTCCATGCTGTGCCCCCTCACAGCCTGAAAGCGACTGCGGCACCGGCTGTTTTCGACGATCTGACGGCGGCGATGATGAGCGCCGCGGATGCCGCGGAACACGACCGATTGGGCGGGGGGGGGCCGACTCCAGCCTCGCCAGAGACGTTCATGGTGCGGGGAACTCCGCGCGGCACACTGTCGTTTGGCGGCGTCGAAGCGCACCTCCGCCGGCGGGTGGAGCTCGAGCCCACCAACTGGGGGCTCAAGCGACTCCTTGGCGAGGCACTCATCGATCGAGCCGAGCGCGAACAGGGTCTCAATGTCCTCGACGAAGCCATGCGCGGGTTCGAGTCGGCCAACGACCTCCGCAGCGCCCGTGAAGTTGTCGATGTCATTCTGATGGTCGTTCCTCTATCCGTGCGACATCACCAGAAACGGGTGGAATACGCGGTACGGGCCAACGACAAAGTGCAACTCGTTGAAGCTTATGCCGAGCTCGCGGACGCCCTCTTTCGCTGCGGAGAAGCGAGCAAGTCGCGCGTGGTGTACGCCCGCGTGCTCGAGCTGGCTCCGGCGTTCGAACGGGCGCGTGTTGCTCTCCAGTTGCTTCCCTCCGAGAAGGAAAGCGTACTCGCGTCGACGCGCGCACGTCCCAGATCACGACTCCAGTCACCCTCCACGGAGCTCGCGACCCTGAGTCCAGGTGATGACGCGATGCCCACCCTCGAGGAAGCGCTCGCCCTTCCACTCCTCGACGGCGTACTCACGGGCGGAGCCACGAGGCCGAATCGCGACCTCATCGATCTCGAAATCGACAAGGCTTTCGACACGACTCGCGAACCCGATCCCGAAGCTGACTCGCTGCCGCCCGTGCCACCGGTCGATAGTCGCTACGTGAACATCGGTGCGTGGCTCAGCGATGACCCGCCGGCGCGATCGACACGCATGATAGCGGACGACGTTGCTCCATCCGGCGACGAGGACGCCGATTTCGCCGAGATGTTGCGCCGCTTCAAGCATGAATTGGCCAGAAACGTCGAGGACGAGGACTATGCAAGCCACTATGACCTCGGCATCGCCTTTCGCGGAATGGGACTGATCGACGAGGCCATTTCCGAGTTCCAGAAAGCGCTGCGCGGTTCGGTGGGACGAGTCCGCGCGTACGAGGCACTCGGTGAGTGCTTCGTCGACAAGGGGCAGCACGACGTCGCCGCCGCGCTGCTCGAACGAGCCACCGAAACCGCCGGAGTCGACGACCAGGCCCTCATCGGTGTGCTATATCTCCTGGGATCGTCGTGCGAAACGCTGGAGCGCGAGAGCGACGCGTTGCGTTACTTTCAACGCGTCTTCGCTGTGGACGTGAACTTCAAGGACGTCCAGGCGAGGTTGGCTGCCCTCCAGCACGCAACCCTTGACGCCACCGCCCAGAACAAGCGAAAGTCCCACCCCCGTTCACGCCCTGGTTCAACTCGCTGATATCCAGGCTCCCGTCGCCGAGCCGCTTTCGCGCGTGCACGAAGAGATGTGGCGCATCGTTGCTGTTGACAGCGAGCTGTTTCTCGGCGTCAGTCAGCACCTGATGCTGATGCGGGGCAAGATGATCCGGCCCACGCTCCTGCTACTCGCCGCCGAAACTGCCGAATCCGGTGAGCCGAGAGCGGCCGCTTACGCCGCGGTCATCGAGCTCATCCACCTCGCTACACTCGTACACGACGACGCTGTTGACCACTCGGTGCTGCGCCGTGGAATGCCCACCATCAACGCGCTGTTCACGCATCAGGTCGCCGTGATCGCCGGTGACTTCCTGTATTCGCGCGCCGTCCAGGAACTTGTTCGCCTCGGCGACATGGAGGCGCTGCGCGTGCTCGCCGCTGCATCCAACGAGCTTACCGTTGGCGAGATGCGACAGCTCGGCGCTCTCGACGCCCTGGCGTTCTCCGAAGAGGACTATTCCTTCCTCATCCGCTGCAAGACGGCCGCACTTTTCAAGGCCGCCTGCGAAGTCGGTGCCCTGTGTGGAGCGCAGGAGTTCCGGGTTCCGCTGTCGCGATTTGGGGAAAAGCTGGGCATGGCTTTTCAGGTCGCGGACGATCTTCTCGACTACACCCAGCCAGCGGCCACGACCGGAAAGCCTAACGGGCTGGACCTCAAGGATCACAAGGTCACCCTTCCACTTATCACCACGCTCCCGCGTCTGACCGTCGCCGAGCGCCGGGAGGTCGAAAAACTGTTTGCGACCGCCGAGCCGAGTGACGACCAGGTAGCGCTGGTTGTCTCAATCGTGACGGGAGCCGGCGGGCTGGAGTATGCGCGGAGGAGGGGAGAGGACTACCTTTCAGAAGCCGAGGAGGCTCTCTCGCACCTGCCGCAAACTCCCGCCAGGGTCTCACTGCAAGGGGCGATGTGGTACGTGATGGAGCGAAGATCGTGAATACCCAGAGGATTTCCCGCAGGAAACCGATGTTTCACGCCCTGGTGCTGGCAGCCGGCTTCGTCGTCGGGGGCTTCATGGCGACCTTCGCCAGGCGGTTTCTGCCGGTCGGGGCTGTCAAGGAGTTCCTGACCACGGGTGTCGCTCCTTCACTTGGCCCCTTGAACGTGGACCTCGTTATCCTGAGCTTTTCACTGGGGCCGATCGCTCTCGACGTGTCGCTCCTGAGTCTCGTCGGGGTACTTATCGCATACCTGATTGCACGTTCGCTCTTCTAGGAGACGTTATGAATTTCGGCAACATGGGTTTCTTCGAGATCATGCTCATTCTCGTCGTGGTGCTGCTCCTCTTTGGAGCCAAGCGCCTCCCCGAGATCGGAGCATCGTTCGGCAAGAGCATTTCGAGCTTCAAGAAGGGACTGGCCGACACCAGCGCGTCGATCAGGGAAGAAGCGCAGCCCAGCCTCCCGCCCCAGCAAGCCGAGTCGATCAAGCAGGACGAGGCCGTCCGGCCGGAGCCCAAGCGGCTGATTCCCTGACAGTTGTCAACCAAAAGAGAAGCGCCCCGAAGGCTCTTTCGCGGGGCGCTTCAGTACGGTAAACCCGCCAGGGTCACTCGATGGCTGCCTGGGCCCGGGCAGCGGCGTTCAGCTTCTTTCGGTTGTCGGTCACCTTCGCACTCTTCCTCAATTCACTGAGGAAAGTTCTAACCCTGAGTTGCCGGATGGCGTTGATCGCCTCGGTGCGCTGCTGATCCTTCTGAGCTTCCCAGGCAGCCCGATCCGCTGAGATCCGGCGATCGACCCTCAGCACGAACACACCCTGATCGGTCACGACAGGCTCGGACACGCTCCCCACAGGCAGGGAAAACGCGGCACCGATAGCCTCGTTGAAGCGGCCCATCCCCGGCACGAACATCGATCGCGTGAAGAGGTCACTCTTCTGGACAATCATGTCACGAGCACCCGCCGCCGTCTCGAGGTCAGTGCCCTGCACAGTGGCCAGAAACTCCCTCGCTCGTGGCAGCAGGGATTCGGCCTTCTTGCGCCGTATCAGGATGTTCACGATATCGGCCCGCGCATCCTGCAGGCGCGGCACACCACCCTCGACCAGCGTGTCCAGTCGGGCCAGGGCGTAGAGCTCCTCGGAATCAAAAAGGTCAGACGTCTCTCCCTCACGACTGCCGGTGAATGCCCACGCACTAACGCTTGGCACCATCTTGCCCGAAGACGAAATCACAGGCTGCCCCTCAAACGCGGTGACCTGTTCCGGTGTGATGCCCAGTACCCGTGCCGCGCTGTCAAACTGAGCCCTGCTGGTAGCACCCGCCGTCATGCGCGACAGTGAATCCGCGCGTCGATCCGTCAGCGTCGCCGCGCTGTCGCTCTGCGTGACTCGCAGAAGGATGTGGCGGAGCGTCAGCGAGTCCCCCTTCTGCGCCTCTTTCCTGATCAGGTGATAGCCGAAGGGGCTCAGCACCGGCTCGGAAATCTGCCCAACCGGCAGCGCCCTCGCCGCAACCGCGAACGCATCGACAAACGTTTCTGCCGTTGTCGTGCCGAGGGACCCCCCCGAGGGTGCGGAAACGGTGTCCGCGGACTCCCGCCGCGCGACGTCATCGAAGCTCGCCCCGCCAAGGATTTCCTCCCTGAGCGCCAACGCCCGGGCTCTCGTCGCCTGCGTGTCGGCTGCCGTAATGGTGCGCGGAATCACAATGAGCGAAAGCACCGAGCGCCCGGTGCGCTCAAGAGCTTCCTTGTTGCGATCGTAGAACGAACGGATTTCGCCGTCAGGTACCGTGACGGCCGAATCAGCAACGCCCGCCGCATCGAATGCCACGAAGCTGACCTGCGTCGAGTCGTACTGGTCCTTGTACGTCGACCAGAGCTTGTCGTCCGACACGTACACATCACCCGCCAGCTGATCGAACAGCTTGGCTTTGGGGACCTCGCTCCGGTAATAACCCTCGAGCTGAATCAGCAGACCCTGCTGCCGCGCAGCCGCACTGTTGAGCAGGCGGCGGTACTTCTCCATATCGAACTGCCCGTTGGTCTGCAGTTCGGGGTTCTGCATCAGCTCGGGCGGCGGAGCCTGCTGTGCCGCCTCGCGGACTTCATCGTCGGTGACAAAAATGCCGCGACGCCTGTACTCCTGCTCCAGGAGAAGGTCACCAACCAGGCGCTCAAAGGCCTGGTCCTCCATCTGCTGTCGCTCCTCAAGTGTGAGGCTCCGACCCAGTTGACGCTCCTGTTGCGCGGAGAGGTTCGTGGCGAGATTCTGCCAGTTCACCCAGGAAACCTCGGTACCGCCAACTTTAGCCACCGCGGTGGTGGGGGTGATCGGCCCCGTTCCGAGACCCAGCCCGGAGGTATCGAACAGGAGGAACCCGACGACGAAGCAAAGGAAGACGATCGCCCATATCATCAGGACGAGCGATTTGCTTCGCATTTGCTGTAACACTGGCTATCTACTCCTTGAACCCGGCTTACCGGGGATGACGGGAACCGGGAAAGCTATTTGTGATCTCAGTCTAAAAGCAAGTTACGCTGTCACGTCTACCGCGGTCGGTCGTCTCTCGGCTAAGCGTAACTCCCCGCACCCCTTATGCGCCCACTCCGGCGTCTGAACTGAGGGCTCGGCATGCCCATCTCCGCCCGAATCGACGAGCTCAGGAAGAAGTTCGACGAGAATCCACGTCGCTACTTCGCACCGCTCGCGAACGAACTGCGAAAGCAGGGTGACCTCACCCAGGCGATCGCCCTGTGCCGCACACACCTTCCGAACCAGCCAGGTCACCTCAGCGGGCACATCGTTCTCGCCCAGACTCTCTACGAGTCGAGTGAACTCGTTGAGTCAAGGCAGATCTTCGAGGCCGCGCTCGACCTCGACCCCGAAAACCTCATCGCCCTGCGATACCTCGGCGACATCGCCCGCGAACAGGGAGCCATAAGCGCAGCTCGCTCCTGGTACGAGCGTGTCCTTGAAGCGGATCCGCGAAACGAAGAGATCGCCGGACTGCTGAACGGCCTCACCGGGCTGACCGACGCGCCTCCCTCCGAGGAGAGCCGCGCAGTGGAACCAACCGCGTTCGGTCAGGCAGAACTGACAACCGGCTACGCGAACGCCGAGTTTGCGGAACCCGCAGCGTTCGCGCCTGACAATCACCACGACGCACCGGGGACCACATCGACCTGGGACGCTGTCGACGCCGATATCGACGTTCCCGAGGCCGCTATACCTCAGGAAGAGGAGCCGTCTGCTGACTACTCCGTCCCGACCGCTGGCCTTGTGACCTTCGAAGCACCCTCGACTGCTCCAGCTCATACGTCACTCGAACCCTCGCTCTCGCGTTCATCACAGGAGCCTGAGTTAGCTGAGCGCGCCGAGGAGTTCACCTCGGAGGACTTTGATTTAGCGCCGACGCCGACGGCACACCACGCACCGTATTCTGCGCCCCCAGGGGATCCCGAAGCCGCGCCCGACCTGAATCTGGACGACTGGTTTGCCCAGCCACCCGTCGCTGCGGCCGCTCACCAGACCGTGGACCCCCCAGAATCACCGACGGACCTGTTCCCGCCATTGGACCACAGCCGCCTCCCGTCGGCGACAACACAGATCCCGGTTGAGCAACTTTTCGAGGAGAGCATCGTTTCGGATAACTTTGCGGAGTCGACTCCGCCAGCTCCGGACACTCGTCCGGAGTACAGGACCGAGGCAGTGAGCGACGTCGAAGCTCCAGAGATGGGCGCCTACGCGTCCGATGCCGGAGGCACCGTTGTGCCGCCAGGCGAGGAGGTCGCACCCACCGTCGGTAGTTTCCCCGATTTTGAGTCAGACGATCAGTCCCGGGATGTAACTCATCCAGGGTTCGATACGTTTTCCGAATTCGATGTCTCCGCCCCGCAGGGTACGGCCGATCAGGACGACCTTACCGCGAGCGGCGCTGTCGTCGACGACGCGGCTACCGTCGAGTCGGAAAACACGAGAGGAATGGGATGGGAGGCAGCACTTTCACCGGGTCAGCTGGACGATTCGATAGGGCGGAGCGGCGGTTGGGATGCCATACCTGCACCCGACGCGGACGAAAGCGCGGTCATGTCTCCCCGGAGCTCGTTTGCAACCGGGGATGAGCCGGCAGCGGATGTGCTGGAACCCGAACCCGTAGCCGCCGAAAATCAGGGCTGGTATGACGACGAGGCCGATGACGAACCGTCTCTCGCGGACCCGCTGCTTGGTCGGACTCCGGACCTCGATAATCCGGGGGAGACCGGACCGGCGCCGTTCGTGACCGAAACGATGGCCGAGTTATACCTGCAGCAGGGCTTTGTCGACGAGGCGCTGTCAATATATCGTCAGCTACTTGCGCGTCACCCCGACGACCAGACGCTCCGCGACCGGATCGCTTCGCTCGAGGAGCCGGCCACAGAAGCCGCCGCGCCAACAAACGAAGCCGAACCCGCTGAAGGATTCGCCGGACAATCAACGGCCGAGGCATCAACATGGTCAGCCGAAGCCGAATGGCCGGAGGGCGCTACTGCCGCGTCCGACCCAGCCGATGCGGTCTGGTCGGCGGGCCCTGCTGCCGCGTCCGAGTCGGCCGGTGATCCGTGGTCGCCAGGCTCTCAGGCCGCCCCCGAGGCTCGACCGGTAGAACCGGCCCGTATCGCAGAAGGTGAACCGACGGCACGCGAGTTCTTCGGGCGATTTGCCCGCCGGACGGCAACCCGTGGAGGAGGCTCCCGGGGAAACGCGGTTAACGGCGTCAGGAAGTCACCCGACCCCGACGCCGTTGATGGACCCTGGCCGCGCATTGGCGGAGCGGCCAACAGCAGCGAAGCGCTGACGCAGCCCGACGCGCACGCCACAAGTCTCGCTGAACTGTTCGCGGCTGGCACCGTCGCCCCCGCGGATGAACAGGCGGCGGTCGATCTCGCCTCTGCCTTCACGGCGTCGACACGGGAAATCGCGGCCGCAACGCCGCCGGGTGACCTGTCGCTTCACAATCTTTTTGGCGATGTTCCCGCCCACTCGGGCGGCGCCGTGACGTCTCCCGCGTCGACTTATTCGAGCCCCACGATCCACGGGTCCGAGCCCGGATACTCCGGTGCGGACCGCGCGGCGCGCTCAGACTCGGACATCGAACAGTTCACGGCCTGGCTCGAGGGATTGAAAAAGAAGTGAGGATAGCCGTCCTCAACGGACCAAACCTCAACCTGCTCGGCGCACGCGAACCAGCGATCTACGGAACGAAAACACTCGGTGAAATCGAAGCCGCCCTCAGGGCGACAGGCGATGAGCTGGGAGTTTCGCTCGAGTTCGCCCAGTACAACGGCGAAGGGGAGCTGGTCGATGCCATCCAGCGACTCGCCGGCCGCGCTGATGCAGCCATCATCAATGCGGGGGCCTATGCCCATTCCAGCCTCGCCATCCGCGATGCATTGACGGCTATCGCGCTCCCCTTTGTCGAAGTCCACCTCAGCAACATCTTCGCCCGCGAGCCTGAGCGCCGCCACTCGATGCTCGCCCCCGCGGCGCGAGCCGTGATCTGCGGTTTCGGAGCACGCGGCTACGAGATGGCGCTCCGGGGCCTGGTGGCCGACTCCAACGCCTGATGTCGCGCGCCGGACGACTCGCCGGCGTGAGGGCGAGCATGGTCGGGAACCACCTCGACGCGCTCATCATCACCTCGCTGCCTAACGTCAGATGGCTCACCGGATTCACCGGCTCCAACGCCATCGCCGTTGTTGATCAGCGAGACCTGCTGCTCCTCACCGACTTCCGGTACCGGGCGCAGGCGGAGGCCGAGGCAGGCGCGCACTCAAGAATTGGAATCGAAAAGACTTCGCTCTGGGACGGAGTGTGGCCGGCGCTGACGCCGGCGCCTGTCGTGGGCTTTGAGTCCGCGCACATCTCGCACCGCGACTTCGAGCGCCTCAGGGAGCGCGACGGAGACCGATCGTGGCGGCCAACCATTGACGTCGTTGAGGCGTTGCGCATCGTCAAGGACGACCACGAAATCGAGTGCATCAGAAAAGCGGGGAGCATTGCCACTCAGGCGCTTTCAGTCACCATCGCTGAACTCAAAGGCGGAGAAAGCGAGCGCTCGATATGTGGCCGCCTCGAGCGTGCCCTCCGTGAACTGGGCAGCGAGGCGCACCCCTTTGCGCCGATCGTTGCTTCAGGCGAGCGAACCGCGCTTCCGCACGCGCGAGCGTCTTTGCGAACGGTCGGGAATGGGGACTTTCTGCTGATGGACTTTGGCGCCACTGTTGGCGGGTATTGCAGCGACATCACGAGAACGTTCGTCCTGGGAGCCGCAAGTCCGCGTCAGAGAGATCTGTACGCGGTGGTCCGGAATGCGCAGGCCGCGGCCCTCGACGGAATAACCGCGGGAATGCCGGGGAGAGAAGCCGACGCCCTCGCGCGCAAAGTCATCGACGCTGCCGGCTACGGCGAGGAGTTCGGCCACGGCCTCGGCCATGGCATCGGCCTCGAAGTCCACGAGGCCCCCAGGCTCTCGAGGCTGACCGAGGCCGCCATTCCGGCAGGTGCTGTCGTGACGGTCGAGCCGGGAGTATATGTTCCCGGTTGCGGTGGAGTCAGGATCGAGGATGACGTCGCGGTTCGGGATGGCGGTGTGATACTGCTCACAGATTTCACGCGAGAGCTGGTCGAGCTCGAACTCAGGGTTTAGCGGGGCGGGGAAGGTGTGACAGAACTCCAACGCTCGGACATGATCGATCTTCGCTACGTAAAGAAGCTGATAGAGATGCTCGACGGTTCTTCGGTCGACTCGGTCGAGATCTCGTCTGACAAGGGAATGAAGATCCGGATCGCCAAGACGCCCCAGCAGCGTGGGGCGGTCCAGATCCAGACCCCTGTATCCATGCCGGCCCTTGTTGCGTCTCCTCGTATGACGCCAGCTGACGGCGTCGCGGTTGCGCCCGAGGCTGCGCTGGCTGCGCCGGCCGTGCCGAAGGCGGAGGCAAAGGAGCCAGCGCTCGCGGAGGTCAAGTCGCCGATGGTAGGAACCTTTTACGCCGCAGGAGAACCCGGTGCTCGTCCCTTCGCGTCTGTCGGATTACGCGTCACCAAGGGGCAGGTGCTCTGCATCATCGAAGCGATGAAGATCATGAATGAGATCGAGTCAGAAGTGACCGGCGTCATCAGGGACGTGCTGGTACAGGATGCCCATCCGGTGGAGTACGGGCAGGTGCTCTTCAGAGTCGATCCCAATGGGTAGTCCCACTCCTCCTCTGGTTGTCGCTGAGGTTGCGCCGGCGACAGCACGGACGCCCTTCAATATCAAGGCTATTCTGCAGCAGATGATTCAGCTGAGCGCGTCGGACTTGCACCTCAAGGTCGGACGCCCTCCCACGCTCAGAATCAACGGCGATCTCTCTCCTCTCCCGCTGCCGGCCCTTAGACCTGAGGACCTCAACACTCTGGCCAAGGAGTTGATGACGCCCAAGCAGGTGAAGGAGTTCGCCGAGTTCAGGGAGGCAGACTTCGCCACGGGCGTTCCCGGCATTGGCCGATTTCGCGTCAACGCCTATCAGCAGCGCGGCACGATCGCGTTTGCCGTGCGCACAGTGCCGCACCAGGCCAAGTCGATCGCCGAGCTCAACCTGCCAATCGTGGTCGAGGACATCGCGCTCCTTCCACGCGGCCTGGTTCTCGTCACCGGCGTCACCGGATCAGGCAAATCGACGGCCCTGGCGTCCATGCTCCAGATCATCAACGAGCGACGCTACGCCAACATCATCTCGATCGAGGATCCCATCGAGTTCCTCCATCGCGATATCAAGTGTCACATCAATCAGCGTGAGGTGGGGACTGACACCGGAAGTTTTTCACAGGCACTGCGGCGGGTTCTGCGCCAGGACCCAGATGTGGTCCTCATCGGCGAAATCCGCGACCTCGACACGCTCGATACAGCGCTCAAGGCTGCCGACACCGGTCACCTCGTGTTTTCCACCCTCCATACGACGGACGCGACCCAGACCATCAACCGCATCCTGTCGTTCTATCCTCCCCACCAGCAGAACGAGGTCCGGTTCGCCCTGTCGAGTGCACTGGCGGCCGTCATTTCGCTGCGGCTCGTGCCACGGTCCGATCGCCCCGGTCGCGTCCCGGCGTGCGAGGTCCTCATCAACACCGCCACTGTCCGCGAGCAGGTCCGTGACGTCTCAAAGACGCTGAACATCCCGGACCTGATCAAGGAGGGCACCGTCCAGTACGGTATGCAGAGCTTTGACCAGTCCCTGATGTCCTGGTACACAAGGGGGGTCATTTCCTACGAGAGCTCGCTATTCTACGCCACCAACCCCAACGAATTTGCGTTGCGCGTCCAGGGAGTCGCAGGCTCGAGCGACACCTCGTGGAGCGACTTCGAGACTGACGAGCCGACATAGTCCCGGCTCTGGCCGCACCCAAGACACTGCCAATGTTCAGGAAGGTACTGGTCGCCAACCGCGGTGAAATCGCGCTGCGGGTAATCCGTGCCTGCCGCGAGCTGGGAGTCCAGACGGTCGCTGTCTATTCGGAGGCTGACCGTGAGTCGCTCCACGTACGATTCGCGGACGACGACGTTTGTATCGGACCTCCTCTCGCGCGCGACTCGTACCTTCGCATTCCGCGGATAATCGCGGCCGCCGAGATCACCGGTGCCGACGCGATCCATCCCGGCTACGGCTTCCTCGCCGAAAACGCCGAGTTTGTCGAGACCTGTGCAGCATCGCAGATCACGTTCATCGGCCCGACCGCCCAGCAGATCAGGCTCATGGGCGACAAGGCCGAGGCGCGCCGGACGATGGCATCGGTCGGAGTTCCCGTGGTGCCGGGCACTCCCGGCCCTGTCGAAGATTCAGAATCCGCTTTGGCCTTTGCGCGTGAAATCGGTTTCCCCGTCATCATCAAGGCTGCCGCCGGAGGCGGTGGCAAGGGAATGCGCGTATCGCGCGATGCAGACGACTTTCACAAGTCTTTTGCACTCGCCCGATCAGAAGCCCTGGCCGCTTTCGCCAATGGTGACGTTTACGTTGAGAAGTACCTCGACCGGCCGCGCCACATCGAGTTTCAGATACTCGGCGACAATCACGGCAACCTCATCCACCTCGGTGAGCGCGACTGCTCGATCCAGCGACGACACCAGAAGCTGATCGAAGAAGCCCCGAGTCCGGCGATGACGCCATCGCTTCGCGCGGCCATGGGGGAAGCCGCTGTGCGCGGCGCGAAGGCAATCAACTACGTGGGAGCGGGCACGATCGAGATGCTCCTGAATGACGATGGCGCGTTTTACTTCATGGAAATGAACACCCGCATCCAGGTCGAGCATCCCGTCACCGAACAGCTGACCGGGGTCGATCTGGTGAAGGAACAGATCAAGGTGGCAGCCGGCGAGCCGCTCTCGGTGACGTCGGTGCCGGCGCTCCGCGGACATGTGATTGAGTGCCGGATCAACGCCGAAGATCCTGCAAAGGGTTTCCAGCCCTCTCCTGGTCGAATCGAGGTCTTTCACCCGCCGGGAGGGCCCGGAGTAAGGCTCGATACGCACGTCTATGCAGGCTATACTGTGCCGCCATATTACGATTCCCTTCTCGCCAAGCTGATCGTCCAGGGTCGTGATCGCGATGAAGCGATAAGGCGGATGCACATGGCTCTGGAGAGCTTCATCATCGAAGGTGTGACGACTACAGCTGCCTTCCTCGCCACTGTCATGGAGCATCCCAAGTTCCGCGCGGGTGATTTTGATACGAAGTTTCTCGAACGCGAGATCGCGGGAATCCTGGCGGAGCGGAAGTAGTGCGAATCGATGTCATCTTCGGACCGTCGGCGCTCAACAGCACCGACGTGCAAGGAAGGCTTGCTGTTGTGATAGACGTGCTTCGCGCATCGTCCACGATCGCGACGGCGCTGGCCAATGGCGCGCGCAACATGATTCCCCTCGACAGCGTCGAGGAGGCTATCAATCGCTCCAAGTCGTTCGATCGCGGTGAAGTGGCACTCGCCGGTGAACGGCGAATGCTGCCGATCCCGGGGTTCGAGTTCGGCAACTCGCCGTCGCAGTTCACGAGCGAGGCCATCGCCGGCAAGTCCATTCTGTTCACGACCACCAACGGCACGGTCGCGCTGATAGCAGTGCAGGGAGCGCGCGAGGTTTTTGTTGCCGGTTTCGTGAATTTCTCGGCGGTACTTACGGTTCTGCGCGCGGCGGTGCGCTCGCAGAACGACATAATGCTCCTCTGCGCCGGCAGCGACCGTCACTTTGCGCTGGAAGATGCCGTCTGCGCTGGTCGCTATGTGCGCGCACTCCTGCGACGCACGCCTGAGCTTGAAATCAATGACGCCGCTCTCGTTGCGCTCACCGTGGAGCGGGGGTACCGGCGCGACATTACGCAGGTCGGCCGCGATGCCTCGCACGCACGCGCACTGCGCGAGGCTGGCCTGGAGCGGGACGTTGCCGACTGCCTGACACTCGACAGCTTCCCGGTGATTCCCCTTTACGCCGAGCGGCAGATCACGCGCCTGGGAACCGCGAGAGGGGGAGGACGCTGAAGTGAGCGAGACCCTCCGGCGCGAGTTGGCGGGGATTGCTCTGATTCTCATCGGCGTCTTCATCGGCGGTACTCTTGCCTTTCAGCCCGTCCCCGACGCGGGCTGTACAGCCGCTGGCGGCGTTTTCGGGCCGGTGGGCTCGTGCCTCAAGGCCGGGCTCAACCTCCTCCTGGGGATGCCAGCGGCCTGGCTCGTTGCGGCGTCATCGCTCCTCCTCGGCCTCAGGCAGTTCGGCTGGCTGGAGAAGGGGAGCGATCGCCGATGGCTGGCGTTCAGCGGCGGCGCGGTGACGCTGCTGCCGGTAGCGATCGGGCTGGGGTCGGGCTCACCCCGCGACGCGAACGCCGCGGGGCTCTGGGGAGGGTTCGTCGCTTTCTACACGAGCAGAGCATTCGGATCCGCGGGGGCGTGGATCGTGTTGCTCCTCCTCGTTAGTACACTGACCGCCTGGACATTGCGATGGAATCCGGTGCGAATGCTCCTCAGCAGGCAGTCAACGCGCCCGAAAGTAGCGGAAGCTCCGACCCTCGCCTCGGCGCTGGCACCGCCGCCCGAGGAGCTGCCCTCGGTCGAGGGTTTCATCGCAGCGAAGAAGGCCGAGGCAGCGCTGGGTCGCGACGCTGAAACGCGTTCAGGGCGCTCGCGGAGGAAGCCGGCAAGTCAGGAGCTTGCGCCTGAAAGCGCCCAACAGGCTGTGGTCGCTGTCGTGATCAGCGATGACGAGGCCCTCAGCGACGTTCTCCCCACGCCCGAGCTCCTCACCGCACCGCCCGAAGAGGACGTCGACGTCGGCCGTCGAGAGCTGGACGCGATGGGCGCCAAGCTCATGGATGCGCTCAGGACATTCAAGGTCGACGGCGAGCTTGTGGGTCGCACGACTGGTCCGGTTGTCACCCAGTTCGAGATCGAGCCCGCGCCGGGAGTAAAGGTCCGTCAGTTTGCCAACCTGGCCAACGACCTCGCGCTGGCCATGCGGGCGCAGAGCATACGCGTCGTTGCGCCGATCCCCGGCAGAGGAGCTGTTGGTGTCGAGGTTCCCAATCCAGTTCCCAGGCTGGTGCCGTTCCGGGAGCTGATCGAGAGCCCGACCTTTCAGCATGCGCGCATGGCTCTCCCGATCGCACTGGGCAAGGATCTCGAGGGTCGCGTGGTGGTTGCCGACCTGGCGCGCATGCCACACCTGCTCATCGCGGGAGCCACCGGCTCAGGGAAGTCGGTGTGCATCAACACCCTGATCTCGAGCCTTGTTTACCGGCACACTCCACAGACCCTCACGTTCCTGATGGTCGATCCCAAGATGGTGGAGTTGTCCGTCTACAACACTCTGCCGCACCTGAGGCACAAGGTCATCACTGACAACAGGGACGCTGCCTACGTGCTCAAGTGGGCGGTGATGGAGATGCAGCGGCGTTACGAGTTGCTTGCCGCCAACGGCTCGCGCAACATCCAGGAGTTCAACAAGCGGGTTGAGGATGGGGCCTCGCTCATGCATCCTGTTGCGTCGGACGTGGCCTTCGAGCGGCGGGAGTACCGCGATGGCAACGTTCCGTACGTAGTGGTCGTCATCGACGAGTTGGCCGACCTGATGATGACGGTCCAGGCAGAGATTGAAACGCCGCTGGCGATGCTGGCGCAGAAGGCCCGCGCGATCGGCATTCATCTCATCCTCGCCACACAACGCCCGAGCGTGAACGTCATCACCGGACTGATCAAAGCCAACTTTCCGAGCCGGATCGCATTCCGGGTTGCCTCACAGGTAGACTCGCGCACCATCATCGACGGCGTCGGTGCGGAAGCACTGCTCGGCAACGGCGACATGTTGTTCATTCCTCCCGGCAAGTCGGAGCCGCAACGACTCCAGGGGGCGTTCATTCCCGGAGAGGATACGGAGCGGCTGATGGGCTGGTATGAGGACCGCAACGTGGCCCGGCGCCGTGCGATGGCAGCTCGTGGTCTGCCTGACCCACTCTTTGCGCGCGATGACATCATCGAGCAGATGAAGGCCCGGGAGGCGCTCGATCCTGAAGACGTCGAGGATGCCGAAGGATCACAGGACAAGCGCGATCCGCTCTTCAGAAAGGCCGCCGAGACGTGCATTCATTTTCAGCTCGGTTCCACCTCGCTGTTGCAACGCAGGCTTGGAGTTGGCTACGGGCGCGCCGCCCGCATGATCGACCAGCTCCACCAGGCAGGCGTGCTCGGCCCTCCTAACGGTTCCAAGCCGAGGGAGATACTGGCAGGTCTCGATGACCTCGACCGGATCGCCGGGCCCGAAGCTGTCGACTGAGCCGCCAGAGTCGAGGTACGCGCCCTTGCGCGATTTCGATGAGTGGTGAAGTAAAACGATGATGCTCGACGACCTGGCCGCCCGTACAGTCCTCCCATGTCAGAGGCGTACGACCTCGGGATCACCGGCGAGAAAGTCGCAGAGAGGTTCCTCCTCTCCCGCGGCTGGCAGATAATCCAGCGACGCTACCGAAGCGGGCACCGCGACATCGACCTCGTCGCGTCGAGGCGCGGGACGGTGGCGTTCGTCGAGGTAAAGACGAGGTCTGGCGCGCACTTTGGCGGTCCGCTGGAATCGGTCAACTGGGCCAAACAGAGAGAGTTACGTCGGTCCGCCTTCACCTGGATCGACCGCCACGGCCGACTCGGCGAGCAATATCGATTCGACGTCGTTGGCGTGCTGATCGATCGGGAAAGAGTCCGTGTACGTCATGTGGAAAACGCCTTTTCAGTCGGAGCTTCGGGTTGAGTTCGGGCAGGTAGTTTCGTATTTTGTTCGGGGTATGACTTCGTTCCCGCCATCCGGTAGATTCACCTCGCGGTGGCCAGTTTCAAAACACCTCACTTCAGAGGACAAATGGCGGTTTCCGTGCAGGACGACCGGAAAAAGGCGCTGAGTCTGGCCATCTCGCAGATCGAGAAGAACTGCGGCAAGGGCGCCATCATGCGCATGGGCAACCAGTCCGCGCGAGTTCGTATCGAGGCGATTCCCACCGGCGCGATCAACCTCGACGCAGCAATCGGCATCGGCGGGATCCCGCGGGGCCGCATCACGGAAGTCTACGGCCCCGAATCCAGCGGCAAGACAACTCTTTGTCTCCACGTTGTCGCAAACGCACAACGAGCCGGTGGAGTGGCTGCCTTCATCGACGCCGAACACGCGCTCGACATCGAATACGCCAAGAAACTCGGCGTCGATGTCGAGAACCTCCTCGTCTCACAGCCGGATACAGGCGAACAGGCGCTCGAGATCTGCGAGATACTCGTGAGATCAGGCGCGGTCGACGTGGTTGTGATCGATTCAGTCGCAGCCCTCGTTCCACGGGCGGAAATCGAAGGTGAGATGGGAGACTCACACGTCGGCCTCCAGGCCCGGCTCATGAGTCAGGCACTTCGCAAGCTCACCGGAGCCATCGCCCGTTCACGAACCTCCGTCATCTTCATCAACCAGCTTCGCGAAAAGATCGGGGTAATGTTCGGTAACCCCGAAACGACCACCGGCGGCAAGGCGCTCAAGTTCTACGCCTCGCTCCGGCTCGACATTCGGCGCATTGGGCCGGTCAAGGACAAGGAAGAGGTCACAGGCTCGCAGGTCCGGGTGAAGGTGGTCAAGAACAAGGTTGCACCGCCATTCAAGCAGGCGGAGTTCGACATCATGTACGCCGAAGGCATCAGCCACACGTCGCTCCTCGTCGACATCGGGGCCGAAGCCGGGATCATTGAAAAGTCGGGCGCCTGGTACTCGTACGGCAATCAACGCATAGGCCAGGGCCGCGAAAACGCCAAGCTCTTCCTCAAGGACAACCCAGCCCTGATGGCTGAGGTCGAGGACAAGGTCAAAGGTGTGCTCGGCTTGGGCAGGATCGAGCAGGTCGTGGACGTCGAGGTGGCTGAAGAGTAGACAGCAGATTCGGACACCGGCTTGCGCAACAAAGGGGCCGGAGGGTTGTTCTCTGAGGATGTTGGGGCCCGGTACCCCGCATTTCTCAAAGGGCTTCTCTCCGGCCTCTGCGCTTTCTCCTCTTGAGGCTCGCCACCAGATGTCGCCAAGCACAGTTGACGCGGGAATCGTCACCGAACTGAAGCCGATCGACACCAGCGGCGCACGCTTTTCGCTTGCGACCACTCCGGGTACCAAAGTCATGGTTTCGGCGGCGATCGTGATCGAGTTTTCGCTGCACATCGGCGCACAACTCGACGCGGACGCCACACGTCGCCTCAACGCGCGCGTGCGCCTTCTCCATTTCACCGATGCGGCCGTGCGCTCCCTGGCCGCACGCGCATCCTCCTCGCGCGACCTCGGCCTCAAACTGCGTCGTGCAGGCGCGGCCGGCGAGGAGGCGGCCACCGTCCTGAGTGATCTCACTGGTCTCGGGCTCCTCGACGACGCAGCTTTTGCCCGCACCGTGGCGGAGCGACGCGCCGCAGGCGGCTCGACGCGCGGTCGCATCGCTCAGGAGCTGCGCCGCAAGGGGGTCGGCAGCATGACCGCTCAACGTGCAGCCGACGATGCAGCCGCCCGTAGCGACGAAGATGAGGCCGACCTCGCCCGCGCTGCCGCCTCCAAACGGCTGCCTTCGCTCGCGCGATTGGACTCGCGCACCGCGAAACGCCGCCTTCAGGGCTTTCTACTGCGCCGTGGCTATTCCCCCCGCATCGCGGCCACCGTGACGCGCGAACTGCTCGAACCCAGGGGCTGACTTGCCTCAGCTCGTGCTATGGGCGATGGCACGTTGATCGCCATCGATTCCCGCGCGGCCCACATGAGAGCGATGAGCAGCGTTACAGCGCCGAGCTGGTGCAGTGCGGCGATCAGAATCGGCACTCCCATTACCAGGGTCATGACTCCGAGGACTAACTGGATAACCGCCGCAGCCGACGCCACCGTCATGGCGCGACGAACACGTTGGCGCGAACCGGCACCCGCGCCCGCGCTCCGGGCAACCCTGACCCACGCAAACAGCGTCAGCACGAAAGTCGCCATGGCCAGGACGCGGTGGTTGAACTGCGCGGCGGCCGGGTTCTCGAACCAGTTTTTCCACCACGGATCCAGCTGCATATAGCCGGGGGGGACCAGGCCGCTCCCCATCAGCGGGAACGTGTTGTAGATGCGCCCTGCGTCGAGTCCGGCCACGAAACCACCCGAAGCGATCGTCAGGAATACTAGTCCCACCACCCCCAGTATCACCCGGTCGCCACGCCCCGCGCCCGTCCGATCGCCGGTCAGAGCTGCATCAGCTCCGTAGGCTTGCGCGGGTTCAGCTCCTTCATCTGTCGCCGGTACTCTCATGAGCAGGTAGTGCCACAGCGCGATCATGAGAATCACCAGGGCGAGGAGCAGGTGCGCGACGAGTCTGTACTGACTTACGTCTGTCCGACCTGACAGTCCGCTCGAGACCATGTACCAGCCGAGGGCTCCCTGCGCGCCGGTGAGGATCGGCAACAAGGCCAATCGAAGTCTGTAGCGCCTCTCGATCCCCCCTCGTGCGAGGAGAATGAGATATGGAACTGCCAGAACCAGACCCGTGACGCGCCCGAGAATCCTGTGGAGCCACTCCCACCAGTAGAGTGACTTGAACTGCGCGAGGGTGATACCGCGGTGAACAGTCTGGGCCTCGGGTATGGCGAGGTAGGCCTCATAAGCTTTGTTCCAGCCCTGTTCGGTCATCGGCGGTACGACGCCAGAGACCGGTTGCCATTCCGTGATGGAAAGGCCGCTTTCGGTGAGGCGTGTAGCTCCCCCCACGACCAGGGTGAGTATGACTGCCACGATACTCCACAGCAGCCACTTCGCGACTGGCCGGTCATCCGGCGCGATCCTTCCAGGCATCAGTATATTCAAGCGTTATGCGCGCTTACGAGATTCGCTCCCGATTCCTTGACTACTTTCGGCGGCAGGGCCACGCCGTGCTCCCGAGTTCCTCCCTGGTTCCGGCTGAAGACCCTACGCTGCTGTTCGTCAATGCCGGGATGGTCCAGTTCAAGAAGGTCTTCCTCGGACTCGAGTCCGCCGTTGAGGAACGACGAGCCACGACGACACAGAAATGTGTACGGGCGGGCGGCAAGCACAACGACCTCGAGCAGGTTGGTCACACCCACCGGCATCACACGTTCTTCGAGATGCTGGGCAACTTCTCGTTCGGTGACTACTTCAAGCGCGACGCAATCAGGTTCGCCTGGGAGTTCGTTACCGGACCGGTCGCAGAAGGCAATCTCGGCCTCGACCCGCGCCATCTCCGTGTCTCGGTCTTTCGCGAAGATGACGAGGCGCGTGCCCTGTGGCGAGAAGTAGCAGGATTGCCGGACTCGAGAATCTACGGACTCGACGAGAAGGACAATTTCTGGCAAATGGCGGACACCGGCCCCTGCGGCCCCTGCTCCGAGATCTACGTCGATCTTGCTCATGTGACCTCGGACTGGAAGTTCCCGCCAGAGGCCGCCGGTGAGTGGACGGAGCTTGATCGCGACGAGTTTTCGCTCGATGCGTTCGTGAAAGGAGGTGATGAAGGCCGTTTTCTGGAGTTCTGGAATCTCGTCTTCATGCAGTTCGACAAGCAGCCCGACGGCACGCTCGTTCCCTTGCCCCGTCCGTCAGTCGACACAGGCCTCGGTCTCGAGCGCGTTTCCGCGATAGTGCAGCGGGTCACCGCCAACTATCACATCGACTTGTTCGAGCCGATTATCGCATCCATCGAGAGGGCGGTTGGGATCCCGTACGAGGGCCGGCTCGCGGTTCGCCGACACGACGATGTCGATCCGGCGTCGTTTCGGGTGATCGCCGATCACGCGCGCGCAGTCGCGTTTCTCCTCGCCGACGGAGTCTTCCCGTCCCACGAAGGTCGCGGCTACGTGCTGCGTCGCATTCTCCGGCGTGCGGTCCGGCATGCCTGGCTGCTCGGCAGGCGCGAGCCGACCCTGGTGACGGTTGTCCAGACGGTGATTGATACCATGTCTGACATTTTCCCCGAGTTGCGTCAGCGCCAGGCGCACATCGTGGAAACAACGCGTGCCGAGGAGGAACGATTCCTGTCGACGATCGACGGCGGGATGAAGCGCTTTGACGAGATCGCTCCACCGGGCCGGCGGGGAGGCACGATCCCCGGGCTTGATGCATTTCGTCTTTATGACACTTTCGGCTTTCCGATCGACCTGACCGAACTGATGGCGCGGGAGCGGGGCTTTACGGTCGACATCCCCGGATTCGCGTCCGCCCTTGCCGCCCAACGAACGCAGTCGCAGGAGGAACGTCGCGCCCGCAAGCTTGGTGTAGGGGCGTCCGAAAGCGACGGCTGGCGGTGGGAGAGCTCGGGTGGCAACGGACAGGGAGACGCGCCCTCTTTCGTCGGGTACGACGTGGTGGAGATCGAGACGCAGGTTACAGCGATTACCAGGCTTGGCGGCGATCGGGTCGGGGTAATGCTGCGCGAAACTCCTTTCTATCCCGAATCCGGTGGTCAGATATCAGACACTGGTGAGATTGTCGGCGATGGCTGGCGCGTCGATGTCGACGACGTGCGCCGGATCGACGGCCGCATCGCGGCGGTCGGTCGGCTCTCCGGTGACATCACTTTCTCCACTGCCACTGCTCGGGTGCCCTCGCTGAGCCGGCGCGACACCGAGCGGAATCACACTGCCACGCATCTTCTCCACGCGGCGTTGCGCCACGTTCTCGGTGAACACGTCCACCAGGCGGGGTCGCTGGTTGCGCCGGACCGACTTCGTTTCGACTTCACCCACCACGGCCCCGTCAAACCGCAGCTCCTTTCCGAAATAGAGGATCGCGTCAATCGCGACATCTGGGCGGCGGTTGATGTGCGGACGACGCAGCAGTCGTACAGGGAGGCGGTTGCGGCAGGTGCGATGGCGCTCTTCGGAGAGAAGTACGGGGAAGTGGTACGGGTAGTCTCGATCCCCGCGCTGTCAGTTGAGTTGTGTGGCGGCACTCACGTGCGCAACACCGCACAGATCGCGGTATTCCGGATTCTCTCCGAAACCGGCGTTGCGGCAGGAGTTCGGCGGATCGAAGCCGCGACCGGTCAACGGGCATTCGAGTTCATGAGGGATCGCGAACGGATCCTTGGCGAAGTGAGTGAGTGCCTGCGGACTGCGCCCGACGGCGTCCCGCGCCGAGTGCAGGCGCTCCTCGATGAAAAGAAATCGCTGGAGCACAAACTCGCTGCTGCAGTCAAGGGAGGTGGAGGCCAGGTCGGTGACCTGCTCGCCTCGGCCACGCAGATCAACGCCTCGGGCAGAGGCGCGATGAGCGTTATCGCGAAACCAATTGCCGTTGACGACGTCCGCTCTCTACAGGCCCTCGGGGACGCACTCCGCGAGCAGATGGGCAGCGGTGTCGCTGCTCTGGGCGCGACCCTGGCCGACGGGAAGGCTGTCCTGCTCGTAGTTGTTTCCGACGACGTCCGTGACCGCGGACTGCGTGCCGACAACCTCGTTCGCCAGCTCGCGGAGGGCGTCGGTGGACGCGGTGGCGGCAAGCCATACATGGCGCAGGCAGGCATTCCCGATCCGGCACGGCTGGGAGAGACACTGGCTCTTGTGGTCCCCTCCGTCACGAAAGCGCTCGGCGGGTGACACTAAACGGCTGGCTGGCGTCGAAAAAGCAGCCCCCCGCGCGACTCGCCGAGAGACTTGCGCGGTCCCTCGCATCACACCTCGACGAACCGCCATCCGCTGAGCGGCTTGTCGAAGTCGCAGCCGGGCTTCTCGCGTCCATCAACCGCGAGCGGCGCCATGACCGCGCTTCGGCGCTCGACCTCCTGACGGTTGATGCACTGGTGACGTACGCTTTCGAGCTCGCGGCCGAAGAGGGGCGCGATCCTCACCAGCTGGTGGCCTTCACCATCACACGCATCTCGGCTACGCTGCCCGCGTGATCGACCTTCACACCCATCTTCTCCCCGGTGTCGATGACGGTTCGCCAACCGCCGAGACCTCGGTCGAGGTCCTTCACCGATTGTTGAATGACGGTGTCAGGGAGGTAGCATGCACGCCGCATCTTGTCGCCTCGCAGGCCGCGATGGCTCCGGTTCGCGAGTATGATGAACTGCGCGCCGACCTCCAGAGCCGTGCCCCCGCCGGCATCAGGCTTCACAAAGGCTTCGAGATAATGCTCGATGAGCCCGGCTGCGACCTGCGCGATCCCGCGCTCGCCCTGGGTGAATCACGGGCAGTACTGGTAGAGCTGCCAAGGGTGCCCGTAACGCCGGCCGCAACCGACGAGCTCATCAGGCTTCGGTCCAGCGGAATAGTGCCGGTGATCGCACACCCCGAGCGCTATCAGGGGATAAAGATCGAAACCCTTCACATCTGGCGCGACATTGGTGTGGTCGTACAGGGAGATGGGTTGATGCTCCTCGCATCCGGCCACCGCGCGGATTTCTCCCGCCAGATGTTGATCTCGGGTGTCTGCGACCTGATTGCGAGCGACAATCACGGCGATCGCCGGTCGCTGGGTACAGTTCGCCAGTGGCTGCACGAAGTTGGAGGACACCGTCAGGCCAGGCTTCTTCTTGACGCGAATCCCGGCCACCTTCTCGCTGACGAACTGCTCGAGCCGGTGCCTCCTCTCAGGGACCACAAGAGTATCTGGGATCGGCTGCGAGAGCTCTTTACGGGAACGGCAAAGGAGAAGAAGTGGTGAGCGCTTTCCATGAAGCCGTGCGACAGAACGCCGAGAAACGCCTTCGCGACCTGGCCTCCGTCGCGGAGGCGGCGGCGGAATGCAGCGCCGACATCGCGCACGCCGCCGCGGCCATGCGGGACGCTCTCGCTGCAGGGCGCCGGCTTTTCTTCTGTGGTAACGGCGGTTCAGCGGCCGACGCGCAGCACGTCGCCACGGAATACGTCGTGCGTTATGCCAGGGAGCGGCGCGCACTGCCGGCGCTGGCACTCACCACCGACACCTCGCTGCTCACCGCGGCCGCCAATGACCTCGGCTTTGCCGAGGTATTCGCACGGCAGGTCGACGCGCTGATGGTGAGGGGTGACGTTCTTGTCATTCACTCCACCAGCGGACGATCGCCCAACGTCCTGCGGGCAGCGGTTCGGGCCCGTGCCCTCGGCGCGGCCGTCATCGGACTGACGGCCAGCGGTGGCGGCGAGCTCGCCCCGCTTTGCGACATCTGCATCAGGGTTCCCACCGACCGCACCGACCGCGCCCAGGAGATTCACATGTGCATCGAACACATCATCTGCGAGATGATCGAGGAGGACATGTGATATCGCTGGCAGGCAAGCGGGCGCTGGTGACCGGCGGTTCCCGCGGTATCGGCGGCGCCACCTCGTTTCTCCTCGCGCGCTGCGGCGCGCGTGTTGCCATCCACTACAAGTCGCGCCGGCAGGACGCCGAGGAGCTGCTTTCGTCGATGAGCGAGATCGGTGGCGGTCACCTGGCGATCGCCGCCGAGATCGGTGACCGCGAGCAGGTCAATGCAATGTTCGAAGCGGTGAGGCAATCCTTCGGTGGCCTGGACATTGTCGTCGCGAATGCAGGCATCTGGCCGGTCGAGGACGTCGGGATCGCGGCCATGGCCGACGAGCGCTGGGATCGCACGATGCGCGAAAACGTCGATGCGCTGCTCTACGTGACCCGTGCCGCGCTCCGGGTAATGGATGACGGCGGCCGGATCGTCCTCGTTAGCTCGACGGCGGGGCAACGTGGAGAGTCGGGGCACGCGGACTACGCGGCCTCGAAGGGCGCGATGATCTCCTTCGTCAAGTCGGTTGCGGTCGAGACGGCAGGGCGGGGAATCACCGTCAACAGTGTGGCTCCGGGCTGGGTCGACACTGAGATGTGCGCTGACGTCTTTGCCGCCGGCGGCCGCGAGCGAATCGCTGCCACCATACCGCTTGGTCGTATCGCCACCCCAGCCGACATCGCGGCGCCGATCGTCTTTCTCTGCTCCGGGGAGGCTCGTCACATTACGGGTGAAGTCCTCAACGTGAATGGCGGGAGTGTCATGTGCGGGTAGTAGCCGTGGTCTTCACCGGCGGCACCATCTCGATGCGAGGCGTGGACGGCCGTCTCGTTGATGCCGCCAGAACGAGCGCGCGCGGAATCGTCATCGCGGCCCTGGGCCGCGGGAACGTCCCACCAGCGATGGCCGCCGGTATCGGACGCTGCGTCGACGTCGGCCTCCCCGTGGTCATTGCATCACGTGCTCCGCGTGGACGCGTCGGGCAGACCTACGGGTATGAAGGTGGCGGCCGGCATCTCGCCCGGCTTGGCGCGATATTCACTGGTTCGAGGCGCCCCACAGCAGGCTCGTATCGATCTCATGCTCGCTCTGGGCGCCGGACTCGACCGCAAGGCACTTTGTGAACTCTTCGACGACTGAGCAGATCCTTCGACTTTCGCCGCCGGTCGACGTCGTCGACATCGCCCGACAGCTGGAAGGGGCCGGTTTCGAGACGTGGTGCGTTGGCGGCGCGGTGCGGGACGCGCTGCTCGGGATACCGCACCTCGACTGGGATCTGGCGACCGCGGCCACGCCTCAGCAGATGCGCCGGGTTTTCGGACGAGTCGTGCCTGTCGGTGAGGAGTTCGGGACTCTTGGCATCTTCGGCGACAGCGGACGCATGCACGAAGTTACGACGTTCCGCCGCGACGTCAGGACTGACGGCCGCCATGCCGAGGTCGAGTTCGGCGCGTCTCTCGACGAGGACCTGTCGCGCCGCGATTTCACCATCAACGCCATCGCCTGGTCACCGGCGCGTGAGCGGATGCACGACCCTTTTGGAGGGCGAGCCGATCTCGACGCTCGGATAATACGCGCCGTGGGTGATCCTGCGCACCGGATGCAGGAAGACAGGCTGCGCGCACTGCGCGGTCTGCGCTTCGCCGCGCGATTCGGCTTCGAGATCGATCCGCCTACCTGGAAGGCAATCGCGGGCAGCGCTGGCAGCCTCGGTGCACTTTCACAGGAACGCATTCAGCAGGAACTGGTCAAGACGATAGACCAGGTCCGGAAGCCGGGCGCTGCACTTGGTCTCTGGAGGACGAGTGGCGCGCTGGAAGCACTCCTGCCTATGCTCGCGGACGCGCCGCAGTGGCGATTCGCCGCTCTCGACTGTACAGGGACTCCCGATCGGAGCACAGCCGCTCAGGTGGCCCGGCGGCGGCGCCTGGTGCGGCTGGCCGTCCTGTTCGCGGGGAACAGCGCGGAAGAGGCGGAGAAATGTCTCAGGCACCTCCGCTTCCCGACGCGGGACAGCTCGCTGATAGCCGAGCGCGTGCGCGCCGCACAGGCCCTGAGCCCGGCGGTCGACGCGGCCGCTGCGGTCGGCGGCCCCAACGATGGAACCCTGCGCGAATGGGCAGCAATCGCCGGGCGACTGACTCTGGCCGATGCGCTGCGCGTCATAAGGGCAACCGATGCAGCCTTGCGTGGCGATGATCGGGACCGCTCCATCGGCTGGCACGCCCTCTTCCGGCGTGCAATCCGGATTGCCTGGCGGGACCCCGTTGAACTGGCGGACCTCGCCGTGGACGGGGAGGACCTGCAGAAGGAGTTTGGAGTCGGGCCGGGGAGGCTCATCGGCGACTCGCTGCGATCGCTGCTGCGGTGGGTCATCGAGGATCCATCCCGCAATTCCAGGGATAAGCTCGTGGCCCGGGCGCGCGAGCTCAAAGGCATGGATTCCGGGAGCTGAGCGTGGTTTTCGTCCGCGGTCGTCCGCCGGAAACGACGATCTGGCAACACTTCCGGTCGGCGTATGACGGTTTTGTTTTCGGAACCGCTGGCGAAATCTGCGAGGCGCGGCTCCACACCAACGCTGATCGCGCCGTCGAACTGTTCGTCGCCCTCGCCGAGCGCCTGTCGCCCGCGGTGTCCGTCACCCTGGACGACTGGAGAAGCGGCGGCCACTGGACAGGGCACGTTCTGTCAAACTCCGACGTGCGGGACGCGGTCTCGCGCATCAGGGGCACGCTCATGTTGCATGCCGGCATCGAGATCTCGATCATCTCCTCCGATGAGCAGCTTACGCTCACCCCCAATCTTGCTCTCTACATCTACGCCCGGTCCGACCGCTGGCTCTATCTCCTCCAGGGCATGGGCCTGCGGCGAATCGACCGGTTGCGGCCGCGGAGCTGGATTCTCGGTCGCGGTCAGTTTGCTCCGTCGCCGGAGGCGGACGAGGCGCTGCGACTGACGGTCGAACGACTGGGCCTGAAAGCCACCGATCGGAAGGATGAAGGGCGGGCATCGGAGTAACCGCGACACCGGCGCACCACTCCTCGCGGCGCTCGCTCCGCGGGCACCGCTCGCCGCCCGGATGCGTCCCGGTTCGGTGAACGAGATCGCCGGCCAGCAGCACATCGTTGGACCAGGAAAAGCGCTGCGTGAAGCGCTGGAGCGGGGCACAACGACCTCGATGCTGCTGTGGGGGCCTCCCGGCACCGGAAAGACCAGCATCGGCTACCTCCTCGCGCTCAACAGCGATCGCGAGTTCGTCCCGTTTTCGGCCGTCACCGAAGGTGTGCCGCGGGTTCGCGAGATACTCGCCGAGGCACAGCGCCGCCGCGAAGGTGGGCGGGGAACCGTCCTCTTCGTCGACGAGATTCACCGCTTCAATCGCGCGCAGCAGGATGCATTTCTTCAGGCCGTCGAGGGAGGTGTCGTAACGCTCGTCGGCGCGACGACGGAGAATCCATCGTTCGAACTCAACGCCGCCCTGCTCTCGCGCACGCGAGTGTTTGTCCTGCACCTCCTCGAGGCAAGCGAGGTCCGGCTCCTGATCGAGCGGGCTCTGGGCGACGTCGAGCGCGGGCTCGGCGAAATGAAACTGACCGTCGAAGACGAGGCGCTGGAATGGCTGGCCCGGGAGTCGCACGGTGACGCACGGCGGGCCCTCAATGCCCTCGAAGCCGCCGCAATCCACGCCGGCCAGGGTGGCACGATAGATCGTGAGACCGTACGGGAGGCCTTGCAGCTGCGGGCAGCCCGATATGACAAATCAGGTGAAGAGCACTTCAACCACATCTCGGCCTACCACAAGGCGCTGCGCGGGAGCGATCCGCAGGGGGCTCTCTACTGGCTGGCACGAATGGTTGAAGGGGGCGAAGATCCCCTCTACATCGCGCGACGAACGATTCGATTCGCCGCCGAAGATGTGGGACTCGCAGATCCACAGGCGCTCCAGATCGCGCTTGCCGCGCGTGAGACATACGCCGTCCTCGGATCACCAGAAGGGGAACTGGCTCTGGCCGAAGCTGCCGTGTACCTCGCCACCGCACCAAAATCAAACAGGGTCAACGAGGCCTGGGGGGCGGCGCTCGACCTGGCGAGACGTACGCCGGCCGCTCCGGTTCCGCTTCACATCCGCAATGCGCCCGCTCCACTGATGAAGGAACTGGGGTATGGACAGGGGTACCAGTACGCCCACTCGGTGCCAGAGGGGTACATCCCGCAGGAGTATCTTCCCGATGAACTAGCGGGGTCGGTGTTGTACGAACCCGGTCCCTTCGGGTTCGAGCGGGATATTGCCAAAAGGCTCCAGTGGTGGGCGGAGTTGAGGCGAAGGGCGAAAAGCGGATCGGATGAGACAAATGACTCACAACAGGAGCAATGAAATGCGCAAGATGGCGACGGGCGCCCTGCTCGCGATCAGTGCCCTCGCGGCCTGCGGTCCCTTCGGGCGCCGGTTCGTGGAACCGGTGGTAACCCTCAGGGAAGCACGCGTCACCGGCCTCGGATTGTCGGGTGGTTCTGTCGAAGTTGTTCTCGACGTCTACAACCCCAACAGCTTCAGGCTCGACGGCTCGCGATTGACCTATAACGTCATGATCGACTCCATCCAGCTCGGCCAGGGCGAATACAACTCGCGCTTTCAGGTCGAGCGGGGTGACACCAGTTCCATCACGTTGCCGCTCTCGTTCACCTACGCCGGCATCGGGCAGGCCGGCCGGCAGCTTATGCAGACAGGCAGCGTAGAGTATCGCGTCAGCGGCGACGTCACCGTTGGCACCCCGATCGGTAACTTCACCCGCCCCTACGACCAGAAACGCCGCTTCTCCACCCTCAGTCGATGACGCCACGGCCGACGGGGTCACAGGCAGATCATCAGTCCCCCGCGGTGGAATCCGCGGTTGCACCTCTGTAGACTCCGCACCTTCTGCATCAACACCCTCTCGAAACGCAGAGGTCACCAGGTCATCCGCATCCCGATCACGTTAACCCCGCCGGTCGATCGCGCGATCCTCGTCGGAACGCCGCGCAAGCGATCACGAACGCGCCATCATGTCGACGAGCACCTCCAGGAGCTTGAGCGCCTCGTCGACACCGCTGGCGCGGTCGTCGTCGGTACCGTCACCCAGCAGCTCGACCGCCCTCACCCCGCCACCTGGCTCGGCAAAGGGAAACTCGACGAGCTGGGTGCCGAGGTGGCGGCCACCGGCGCGACACTGATCATTTTCGACGATGAGCTTTCCCCGGCTCAGGGCAAGAACATTGAGGACGCCACCGGCACACGTGTCATGGACCGGGCGGAACTCATCCTCGATATTTTCGCCACCAGGGCCCGCAGCCGCGAAGCCAGGATGCAGGTCGAGCTGGCACAGCTCGAATACATGCTTCCCCGCCTGACGCGGATGTGGACCCACCTCGAGAAGACGCGTGGTGGCATCGGAATGCGCGGCCCTGGCGAAACCCAGCTCGAAACCGACCGCCGGCTCATCGGTCACCGGCTCAAGGTGCTCCGTGAACGTCTCACGGACGTGCGACGCGCCCGCGAGGTACAGCGTCAGTCGCGGCGCGGACAGTTTCGCGGCGCTCTCGTCGGATACACAAACGCAGGAAAGTCTTCGCTCCTCCGAGAGCTTTCGTCGTCGGCAGACGTTTTCGTCGAGGACCGGCTGTTCGCGACCCTCGATCCCCTCACGCGGGACATAGATCTTGGCGAGCGCCAGCACGTGGTCCTCACCGATACTGTCGGATTCATCCGCAAGCTGCCCCACCACCTCGTCGCATCGTTCAGGTCAACACTCGAAGAGGTTCTGGAAGCCGACGTCCTCCTCCACGTGATCGACGCCTCTCACGAGTTCTGGGAAGAACAGCGCGAAGTTGTCGACGATGTCCTGAACGAGCTCGGCGCGGGGGACCGCGACGTGATTCATGTCTTCAACAAGGTAGACCGGCTCGACCCGGGCGAACGCGCGGCGCTTTCGGAACGGGCGCGACACCTCTTTCCATCACACGTTCTCGTCTCGGCTCTGTGGCCGGAGTCGCTCGCCAGTCTCAGGCACGCGCTCGCCGCCCGTGTGCGCGGCAGACGCCCCTTGCACGACCTCAGGCTGGCCCATGGAAACGGAAAGCTTCTCGCCGAGCTGCACCGGCTGGGCGAGGTGGTCGAGACACGCCACGGCGAAGACGGGACATTCGTGAGTGCGCGGCTCGACCAGGCCGCTCTCGCCCGGGCCCTCCGACTGGGAGCGGAGCAACTCAAGTAGACGAAGAAGGCCTGGCGGGACGGCCATTGACCTGTCAACGGAAAGAGGAGGCGGATGCCTAAAGCGCTGATAACGGGAATCACGGGGCAGGATGGCTCGTACCTGGCAGAATTTCTTCTTGCCAGGGGGTACGAGGTGCATGGACTCGTGCGCAGGGCGTCGACCTTCAACCGTGGGCGCATCGACCCGCTGGCACTTGATCCCGGCCTGAGCGACCGTTTTCATCTGCATTACGGCGACATGGCGGATGGCACGGCGCTCCGCCGCGCCGTCGAAGCGTCGCAACCGGACGAGGTCTACAACCTGGCAGCGCAGTCCCACGTCCGGATCTCCTTCGACATAGCTGAATACACGGCCGACGTCGTCGCGACCGGAACACTCCGACTCCTCGAAGCCGTCCGCGAACACATTGATCGTACCGGCCGTAAGGTGCGATTCTATCAGGCCGGCTCTTCGGAGATGTTCGGTTCAGCCCCGCCTCCCCAGAACGAGGGGACGCGCTTCCATCCCCGCAGTCCCTACGCCGTCAGCAAGGTCGCCGCTCACGCCCACGCCGTGAATCATCGCGAAGCGTACGGGATGTTCGTGGCCAACGGGATTCTCTTCAACCACGAGTCACCGCGCCGCGGCGAGTCCTTCGTCACGCGCAAGATCTCGCTGTCCGTGGCGCGTATCCTTGCCGGCCGCCAGAAAGTACTCGCGTTAGGCAACCTAGACGCAAGGCGTGACTGGGGCTTTGCCGGTGACTACGTCGACGCCATGTGGCGAATGCTCCAGGCCGAGTCGCCTGACGACTTCGTCGTTGCGACCGGGGAGTCGCATTCCGTGCGCGAATTCGTGGAAAAAGCCTTTGCCCACGTCGGCCTCGAGTGGCAGCCGTACGTTCGTCTCGATCCACGTTACCTCAGGCCGTCTGAGGTGGATCACCTGCTGGGTGATCCTTCGAAGGCACGGCGAGCCCTGGGCTGGAAGACCACCGTCACCTTCGACGAGCTCGTCCGCCTCATGGTCGACGCCGATATCGAGACGGAAAAGAAACTGCCTGGTTGAATGGTCGCGCAGGGACTCGAACCCCGGACCTCTGGTATGTGAGACCAGCGCTCTAACCAGCTGAGCTACGCGACCGACTGCACCAGCGCACGGCTCCCGAGCACGCAGGCGATGGGCCAAGACAACACTAACCGACTGCGGAACTCCGAGGGAGGGGAGGAAGTCTTGCCGGGCGTACTTCTCGCGGAAGACGCTGATCTCCGGCCAGCTGCCGAGGCGGCCGCACCGGTTGCTGGCGCAAGGCTGCGCGCACGCAAAGATTGTCGTCAACCTTTACCTCGCCTTCCATGCGAAAGTTGACCGTCTCCGCGCTCATTTTCATGACCGGCTGCGCCTTTGGTGGATCGTCGGATCCACAGGTGGCGTCGTGGGAGGCGAGAGCGCGCAACGTCACCATAATTCGCGACGACTGGGGAATCCCGCACGTCTACGGCAAGACCGACGCCGACGCCGTGTTCGGACTCATCTATGCGCAGGCCGAAGACGACTTCAATCGTGTCGAGACGAACTACCTCAACTCGATCGGGCGCCTCGCGGAAGCCGAGGGTGAGTCGGCGATCTGGCGCGACCTTCGAATGAAGCTCTTCATCGACCCAGTCGACATGCAGCGGCTGTACGAACAGACGCCCGATTCACTCAAGGCGGTCATGGAAGCCTGGGCCGATGGCCTCAATTACTTCCTGCACACACATCCCGAGGTCAAGCCGCGCGTGATTACCCGGTTCGAGCCGTGGATGCCGCTCACCTTCAGTGAGGGAAGCATCGGTGGTGACATCGAGCGCGTGAACCTGCGCCAACTGGAGGCCTTTTACGGAGACAGCGCAACGGGGCGCGTCGCAGCGTCCATCGACAAATCCGCCGTTGCGGGAAGCCTCTTCCCGGACAAGGCCCTCGAAGCCGGGTTGGCCGAACCTTCGGGCTCCAACGGTTTCGCAATCGCGCCAGCGCTCAGCGCCACCGGAAACGCCATTCTCTGGATCAATCCGCATACCTCCTTCTTCTTCCGTTCCGAAGCCCAGATGGTCAGTGAAGAAGGGCTCAACGCCTACGGGGCATCCACCTGGGGACAGTTCTTCATCTACCAGGGGTTCAACGACCGGCTGGGCTGGATGCACACATCGAGCAGCGTCGACAACATCGATGAATACATCGAGACGGTGACTCCCCGCGACAGTGGCTTCACGTACCGCTTCGGGGGCGAGGAGCGTCCTGTGACAGTCAGGAAGGTGACGGTTCCCTACAAGACCGAAAACGGCATGGCGCAGCGGGAGTTCACGGTCTACCGCACCCATCACGGCCCGATTGTGCGGTCGGAAAACGGGAAGTGGATCGCGGCCAGGATGATGGAGGAGCCGCTCAAGGCACTGATGCAGTCCTGGTTCAGAACAAAAGCGCGCAACATGGCGGCTTTCCGCGAAGTGCTGAACCTGCACACGAACTCGTCCAACAACACCGTCTATGCTGATGGTGACGGAAACATCGCCTACTTCCACGCCAACTTCGTTCCCGAGCGTGACACGATGTTCGACTGGACGCGTCCCGTCGACGGCAGCAATCCGTCCACGGACTGGCAAGGCGTTCATTCGGTGGATGAGAGCCCGAATTCGATCAATCCCTCAATCGGCTGGGTGCAAAACACCAACAACTGGCCCTATTCAGCGTCCGGTCCGGCGAGTCCCCGCAGGTCGGATTATCCGCGCTACATGGACATGGGGACCGAAAACGCGCGCGGCATCCATGCAATCAGGGTCCTCGCCAATCGTACCGGCTTCACCGCCGACTCGGTGATCGCTGCTGCCTACGACAGCTACCTGACTGCCTTCGAGCCACTCGTGCCGGCTCTTCTGCGCGCCTGGGAGGCCACGCCAGCCTCGAGCCCGCTGCGGCGGGACTTCGCGGAGCAGATAGATACGCTGCGGTCGTGGGATCTCCGCTGGGGCGTACAGTCGGTCGCTACAGCGCTGGCAATCGCCTGGGCCGACGAAGCGGCGCGCCGAGTGCCACCGGCGGCGCGAAGAGGTGGCCTTTCGTCCGACGAGTATATCGCGACACGGCTCTCGGCACGCGACCACCTCGAGGCGCTCGCGTCGGCATCAGCAAACCTGATGCAGGACTTCGGCAACTGGAAAACCCCCTGGGGCGAGATCAATCGCTTCCAGCGTATCAGCCCCGAGATCGTCCATCCCTTCAGCGACTCGGCACCGAGCATTCCCGTCGGATTCACGTCTGCCCGCTGGGGTTCGCTGGCCTCCTTCGGCGCCCGCTCGTTCCGCGGCTCGAAGCGGATTTACGGCACCAGCGGGAACAGTTTCGTCGCGGTTGTCGAGTTTGGCGACAGTGTGCGGGCGCGCGCAGTGACCGCGGGCGGTCAGAGTGGCGACCCCACGTCGCCTCACTTCAACGATCAGGCCGAGCGATACGCGACTGGGAACCTGAGGCCGGTCTACTTTTACCGTCACCAGCTGGAGGGGCACACGGAGCGGGAGTATCGACCGGGAGAACGGAGAAGAGATTAGAGCGTAGGAGGGTAGACGGTGTCAGACCTGTCACCGGAGAGAATCATGGCCCGCTGCGAGCACTGTGGGAACGACTATCAGCGATCTTTTGACGTCAGGGCCGCTGACGGCTCGAGTCACACCTTCGACAGTTTCGAGTGTGCGATTCAGGTGCTGGCGCCGCAATGTCAACATTGCGGGTGCCGGGTGATCGGACATGGCGTCGAAGCTGGTGACAGGATCTACTGTTGCGCCCACTGCGCCCGGCATTCGGGAGAAGGGGGATTGATCGACAGCGTCTAGCCCGGCCCGAGCCCTTGGGCTGCTCGGCGCGCTTCACGGTCAGGTAGATTTGTCGCGGGCGATCCAGGCTTCAATGATGACCGGCGATCCTCGCCCCGCTGATCGCCGGTCGACACAGCGGACCGTGACCGGGAGGGATATTGATCGTGGGCGCAGCGTTGTTCGCCGTGCAGTCGGGGGGCGGCAGCGAGTCGTTTGGTGCCGAATCCGGCGCGTACGTGCTCATCCGCTGGCTGACTTTTGCCGCCACGCTTGTTCTTGTCGGTGTGGCTGTATGGAACGCGCGGCTGGGCCCGATACTCCGCGTGGCTTTTCCCGAAAGCGCCGAATTGGCGGGGCGCAGAGTTGTTGCCATGGCCCGGGGGTTTGCGGTGCTTCTAACCGTCGCGTCGCTGCTCCGGCTTCTGGCCCAGGCGGTCGCCTTTTTCGGAGCAGGTGCAGCGACTGATTTGTCGAACGTCGGCCTTCTCGTTGGCGGAACAACCTGGGGTTGGGCGTGGCTGATGCAGATGATTGCGTCGCTCGTGCTGGTGTTCGGTGGGTCGCGTCGGCTGACTTCACCGGCTGTTACCGGAGCTGCCGCCGCGGGGCTGGCGCTGGCCCTCGCCCTCTCTGGCCATGCGGCCGCTGTCGAGGACATCTGGATGCTGGCCGTTGCTATCGATGCCCTGCACGTCGTTGGTGGGGGCGGGTGGCTGGGGACGCTGGCGATCATCGTATTCGCGGGCCTGCCCGGTTCGAGACGCGGACCCGCGGAGGGTCGCGCTGGCGCGGTGGCAATGATGGTGAATGCGTTTTCGCCGCTGGCGCTGGCGTTCGCCGGGGTCACCGCCAGCACGGGCATTGTCGCGAGCTGGTTGCAGGTGAACCCGCCGCCCTGGTCGGCGTTGTGGGACACGCTTTATGGCCAACGCCTGCTCATCAAGGTGGGATTCGTGGCACTTGTGGCGGCGGTCGGAGCGTGGAACTGGAGGAGGGTGAAACCCCGACTCGATGCTGGTGGAGGACCCGAGAGGCTGAGGCGTTCGGCTGTTCTTGAGCTGGTGCTGTCTCTGGTGGTGCTGCTGGTAACGGCGCTGCTGGTGGCGACGGCGCCGCCTTACGAGGGTGGCGGGTAGACGGCTCCTTCAGCATCTTGACGTCTGCGATTCGATATCACATTTGTGATATCTTGCAAGTGACCGCCGTCTCCCGGGCAGGTGGCCCAGCCGTCAGCCCCGCTTCCCACGCGCCTCTTCGCGCGTGCCTCACGCGTGAGATGCGGACGTCAGATCTGCTTCAATCGTGGTGAGAGAGCTGGCTGGGTGAGCGGGCGCGGGTCACAGCTGACGCCAGGCAGCGTGTTGACTCTGCTGATCGGCAGGCATGAGCCACGTGGCTATGACTTGGATGCACATGGGCCCTGCAGGGATCGAACCTGCGACCGTCGGATTATGAGTCCGCTGCTCTAACCAGCTGAGCTAAAGGCCCGCAAGAACCAAAGATACTGATGGCTGAACCTTTGAACCGGCAAGGACCGACGACCACTCTCAGGCCAGGCCGCTTCCTGACGCGATCGCGCGTCCGGGCGGAAAAGCACCCCACCATCCTCCTCATCTTCGTCCACTTTATACAGGTCCGCCGCAGCCGACCTCGCCCAGAGCCCTCCACCTTCACACGCGCGAACCCGGCAAGCCGCCTATCTTCAAAACGTGTCCGATGCCCTGCCAACTCCCGACCAGCCTCGTCCAGCAGCAAGGCTGCGAACCTCGCGCGCCACAACGCCGCCTCAACCGCTCCCGGTCGCCGTCGCGGAAGGCGTCGGGCGGATCCTCGCCATACTCCAGGAGGAATGCGGCGCCGATTCGCGAGGTCGCCTGGCGTGGTCCTTTGACCGCCACGTCGAAACCGACCGCTGGGTCCTGTTCCTCAGCTTCCCGGACTCGGTGGAACGCGTGGGCCTTTCTGCGTTCATGAAGCGCATCGCGGCCGAAATCGACCCCGTCGTTCTCGGCCAGCTCACCCTCGACTTCGAGGCGCCAGCTGCCTAACCGCCAAAAGCAGCCAGCACCTCGGCACCAGTCACCGTCGCCGCACCCAGCTTGCCCACCTCCACTCCCGCCGCAAGGTTCGCCACCAGCGCAGCCTCGATCGGGCTCGCACCCGCGGCCATGGCCGACGCCAGATAAGCCGTAACAGTGTCGCCAGCCCCGACCACATCGTAGACCTCACGAGCCGCCGCGGGAATGCGTGATACGCGCCCACCTTCATCAACCAGAACCATCCCCCGCTCACCAAGCGTCAGAAGCAGGCTGCCCACTCCCAGCGTCTCCCGGGCCTGTTTCAGCGCCTCATCTCCGTCCCCCTTCATCGCCGGCCCCAGCGCCGCCGCCAGCTCGCGACGATTAGGCTTGAAAACCGTCGCACCGCGAAAGGCGAAGAAGTTGTGGTACTTGGGATCAACAACCACCGGCACTCGGCGGGCGGTCGCGACCGCGATCGACCGCTCGATGACGGGCGCCGAAAGTACACCCTTGTTGTAGTCCTCAAGCACAAGCGCCTCGACCTTGCCATCGCTGATCAGTCGTGAAACCCGATCGATGATCCACTGACGTTCGTCGCCTCCCAGCTCGCCGTCCTCCTCCTCGTCGAAACGGACCATCTGCTGGACCCGCGCCACCACCCGCGTCTTGCAGGTCGTGGGTCGTGCATCAGACACCAGAAGTCCGGAATCATCTCCAACAGCGCGCAACATCGAACGCAGCAGCGTTCCCGCTTCGTCCCTGCCCGTCACAGCCACAAGCAGCGGCACCGCACCCGCTGCCGCAACGTTGTTGGCGACGTTCGCGGCGCCACCCAACGCCAGCTTCCTCTCCCTCACCCGCACCACCGGCACCGGCGCTTCCGGTGAAATTCGCTCCGCATCTCCGCGCAGATACACATCCAGCATCGCATCCCCGATCACAAGGATGCGACGGCCGGCCATGCCGGCCAGCAGATTCTCCAACCTCGGGCGACTGAGCATCGGCACAAGATAACTTCGCCCCGCCACACTCCGGGCAGCCGGCACCCAAGCCCGCTGGCCAGACGCCCTGGCTATCTTCCGGGATGAACACGCTTCAACTGGACGTGATCGTGACCCGCGGTCCGATCGTCGAATCACGGCATCGGGTCCACGCGGCGGTCTGGGATGTAAACAAGGGGCTTGAAGGAGCAGCGCGCGACCCGTTCACGAGCGTGCCGTGGCGCTCCTGCGCCAAACCTTTTCAGGTCATGCCGTTTCTCGAAACCGGAGGCTTCGACGAACTGGTCTGGGGAGACGATGAGCTGGCGCTTGCCTGCGCCAGCCACGGTGGTGAACCGGAACACGTCGAAGTCGCGTCACGGATGCTCGCGTCGATCGGGCTCGAAGAGGGCGACCTGGCCTGCGGACCCCACGAACCGCTGTCACGGCGCGGCGCGCGCATCCTGCGAGACTCCGGCATGCCGCCCGGCAGGCTCCACAACAACTGCTCGGGAAAACATGCGGCCATGCTCGGTCGGGCGCACGTTTCCGGCTGGCCCCGTAACGGCTACGAACGGGAAGGGCACCAGGTACAACAGGCCGCCCTCGACGCGGTCGCCAGGTGGACAGGTGTCCCCGCCGACAGCATCGAAACCGGCATCGACGGTTGCGGAGTTGTAGTGTTTTCACTGCCACTGGCCAACATGGCGCGAGCCTACGCCCTGTTCGGCAGTGCTGCCACGCGCGGCGACGAAATCGCATCGCGCATTGCCCGCGCGATCCGCACGCGGCCCAATCTCTTTGGCGGCACAGATCGCTTCGATTCAATCGTCGTCGAAGAGTCGTCTGGAACCATCATCCCGAAGGTCGGCGCCGAGGGCGTGCATTCCGTCGCCGTCCTCGACAAGGGACTCGGCATCGCGGTCAAGGTCGAAGACGGAGCCACGCGCGCACAATACCCGGCCGTGCTCCGGATTCTGCAGCTTGTCGGTGCGCTCCCCGACAACCTCCCCCCGCGCCTCCAGGAGTTTGCACGTGTCCGCGTCAGGAACACGAGAGGCGAAACCGTCGGCGAGGTTCACTCGGTCGATGGTTGAATCCGGCAGCGATTCGATACCAACCGCAATGGAACGATGACGCTGGATCAGCAACCCGGCCTTATTGTTCGACCACTTGATGATGAAAGAGTGGCCATGGTCAGGCTGGCTGCCGCAGTCGCCGGTGGGAGTGAGCCGGCCGTACGTGCCGCGGTCGCTCTGGCTGTGGCGCGACTCCGACCTGTCTGGGCCGAAGAGGTGATCCTGCAGTCCTATCTGTTCGCTGGTTTCCCCCGGGCTCTGAACGCGATGCGCGAGTTTCGTCGCGCCTCGCCGCGCCAGGCGCCTGCCGTTTCATCGCCTGACAATGCGGTGGCAGGGACGGCTGCCGATGCGACGGAGGAAGACTCCCTGTCCTACTCACACGCCGACTCGTGGCAGGAACAGGGCGAGCGAACCTGCGCCATAGTCTACGGACGTGCGTACGACACGCTCCGATCGAATATCAACGCACTTCACCCCGCACTGGATCGGTGGATGATCGTGGAAGGTTACGGGAAGGTTCTTTCCCGGCCGGGTCTCGACCTGGCGAACCGTGAGCTCTGCATTGTGGCGGCGTGCGCAGCCGGAGGACAGGAACGCCAGCTTCACTCCCACCTGCACGGAGCACTACACGCCGGCAGCAGTGCGGACGAGCTGCGCCATGTTCTGGTGGCCATCGCCGGGTATATCGATCCTGCGGAGCGGGACCGGTACATGGCACTGCTGGAAAAGGTGGTGGCAAGTCATGTTCATTGACCGTGTGGTTGTGCGCGTGGAAGCGGGAACGGGGGGCTCGGGTGCGACCTCGTTTCGGCGCGAAAAGTTCGTGCCGATGGGTGGACCGGACGGTGGCGACGGGGGCCGCGGTGGAGGCGTGATCCTGCGCGGTGATCGCAATCTGACGACACTGCTCGACTACACCTACCGTGATTCCTGGACCGCCGAGCGTGGTGAGCACGGCATGGGCAGCAACAAGACGGGGCGGTCGGGTCGGGATGTGATGCTGCCGGTTCCTCCGGGCACGATCGCCCGCGACCGGAGCACCGGCGAGATCGTCGCCGAGATTCTTGAACACGACCAGGAGGTCGTGGTTGCACGCGGCGGCCGGGGAGGCCGCGGGAACGCTTTTTTCGCGACGTCGACAAATCAGGCGCCACGTCAATGGCAGCCGGGAGAAGAGGGGGAGCGCAGAGAGCTGGAACTCGAGCTTCGCCTCATCGCGGATGTCGGCCTCGTTGGTCAGCCTAACGCCGGAAAGTCCACCCTGCTGTCCGTCATCTCGGCGGCGCGCCCGAAGATCGCTGACTACCCGTTCACGACGCTGACCCCGAACCTGGGCGTTGTACCACTCTCCGGCCACCGTTCGTTTGTCGTCGCGGACATTCCGGGGATCATCGAAGGTGCACACGGTGGCAGGGGCCTCGGACTTCAGTTTCTCCGTCACATCGAGAGGACCCGGATCCTCGCATTCCTGATCCCGGTGGACTCGATGGACTGGCAGGCCGAATACGACGGACTGCGAGCTGAAATCGCCGCCTATTCGCCCGAACTGACACAGCGTCCCCACTGCGTGGTCTTCACCAAGATGGACCTCCTCGGCGAAAGCTGGCTGCCGCCGATCGGCACTCAGGATGCTTTCGGCGTCTGGGGTATAAGCGCCGCGGCTCGCACCGGCCTCGATGAGATGCTTGGCGGCTGGTGGACGCAGCTGCTGGCGGCGTCGGCCACGACATCGGCCACAGTTCGGGAGTCGTTGCCATAAACCGCTCCATCTCGGCCCTCGTTCGCGGCTCATCAGGCTACCCTCGCCGCCTCCTCTCACTTCCGGATCCCCCAGACTGCCTCTACTGCGCCGGTGATACGTCCCGGTTCGACAACAGAGCCGTTGCAGTCGTGGGCTCTCGCAGCGCAACGCCGTACGGCATTCGCGTAACGCGTCGCATCACCTCGGAGCTGGCGCAAGGGAGAATCACGATCATCAGCGGCCTCGCCTTCGGAATCGACGCCGAAGCTCACCTCTCGACGCTTGAAGCCGGTGGACACACGGTCGCCGTGCTTGGAACGGGCGTAGACGTGCCTTACCCGCGCGCCCACGACCGCCTGCACGACCGAATCGCACGCGAAGGAACGATTGTTTCGGAGTGCGCGCCCGGTGCACGCGCCCATCGCGGATCGTTTCCCCGTCGCAACCGCTTGATTGCGGCGCTGGCAGAGGTCACGGTGGTGATCGAGGCAGGGGCGAGATCCGGAGCCCTCATAACCGCCCGCATCGCCGGAGAGATCGGCAGGTCGCTGGCAGCCGTCCCGGGACCCGTCGATGTACCGACTTCAGCCGGCAGCAACGGACTGTTGGCGAGCGGTGCTCAGGTGGTCACCTGCGCAGACGACGTGTTCGCCCTCCTGGAGTTGGCGCCACGAACCAACGGCGACAGCCGTCCGACGGAAAACGGACTTCACGCTTCTCTCCGCCCGGACGAACGCAAGCTGCTCGAGGTACTGGAGTCGGGACCGCGATTCACGGATGAACTGGCTATGGCGAGCGGCCTCACGCCACGGGAAGTGGTAGAGTTGCTCGCGGCACTCGAGGTTGACGGAAAACTCGAGCGGGCTGCAGACGGTCTCGTTCGCTGCGTCAGCCGCAGCGGCGCCGTATCCTTCTGAGCAGCGATTTCACACCTCGGTCAATGTGCTGTTCATGCCGAGAGAGGTCCGCTTCACCATAACTGGCGGCGATTCGACATCCGGTACTTCAGTGATCCGCGACGCCCGCCCGCCACCGACCCGCCCGCTTCTGCACCTCTACATCCACGTCCCATTCTGCCGGCGACGCTGCTCCTATTGCGATTTCGCGATCGCGGTTCGCAGTCGCGTGCCGGTTGATGACTACCTGACCGGGTTGGACCAGGAGATTCGGATCCGCGATATCCTCGAGGGCCGCCCCGGGATCGAGACGCTATACCTTGGTGGAGGTACTCCCTCCCGTCTTGGCGCGGGAGGTATCGACAGTATCCTCGCATCGCTGGCATCGCGCGCCGACATGGCCCCAGGTGCCGAAATCACGCTGGAAGCCAATCCCGAAGACGTGACTACCGAAGCCGCTCGCGCGTGGCGTAACGCAGGTGTCACCCGTGTTTCTCTCGGCGTCCAGACGTTCGACGAAGCTGTATTGCGCTGGATGCACCGTACTCACGGCGTGGACGACGTTCACCGGGCCGCCAATGCTCTAACCTCAGCGGGCTTCGAGAACTGGTCCCTCGACCTCATCTATGCACTTCCGGAAGCGCACGGCCGCAGCTGGTCCAACGATCTGAAACAGGCGATCGAACTTGCGCCGTCGCACATCTCGGCGTACGGGCTGACTTTCGAAAGAGGCTCTCCAATATTCCGCTGGCTGAGTCGTGGCGAGACTACCGAGGCCGGTGAGGATCTCTACGCCGGGGAGTTCCTGAGCGCCCACCACGACCTCGGCGCCGCCGGCTACGAGCACTACGAAGTCTCAAGCTTTGCACTCCCGGGCCGCCGCTCCAGGCACAACTCGTCCTACTGGACCGGGGCGCCTTATGCGGGTGTCGGCCCGTCCGCGCACGGCTTCGATGGTCTCGTTCGAAGATGGAATCTTCGGGCCTACACCGCATGGCTTGCCGCAGTCAGGAGCGGTACCGATCCGGTTGGCGGCCGCGAATCGCTGTCAGCTGAGCAGCAGGAACTCGAACGGCTCTACCTGGGTTTGCGCACCTGGCAGGGCGTCGCCGCCCGGGCCTCTGACGAGGTACTGCTGACCGGCTGGGTAGAAGCCGGCTGGGGCATACTTCGTGAAGGTAGAATCGTCCTTACAGCGCTCGGCTGGCTCCGACTCGACGCATTGGTCGCCGCCTTGACTGTACACCGAAGTCGTTGATAGCTTTAGACTTATGGCCCTTCCAGAACTTTCGGATCGAGAGCGACGGGTCCTCGAAGCCGTAATCCAGCGCTATGTGGAGACCGCCGAGCCCGCGGGCTCGCGCACCATCTCGCGCAGCTTTGGCCTGCAGGTCTCCCCGGCCACGATCCGGAACACGATGAGCGACCTCGAGGAGAAGGGCTACCTCTACCATCCGCATACCTCGGCTGGGCGTGTACCGACCGACCGCGCTTACCGATTTTACGTCGACACGCTGATGCGGGCGATGGCACCACCCAGGGCCGAAGTCCGGCGTCTCTCGGCGGACATCGGTGCGGCCGGGGGGTCGTCTCCGATCGAGGCCGTGCTGCGCCGGGCCGCGCAAAGTCTCTCCATCGTCGCACAGGAGCTTGGAGTAGCCGTGGGTCCGCGTTTGGACAACGCGGTGCTCCAGCGTCTCGAGCTCCTCCGCGTCTCAAACGAGCGACTGCTGCTCGTCCTCACGCTGACGGGTGGTGCGGTACGCACGATTTTCGTGGAGGTAAACGGTCAGATCGCGGAAAGCGCTCTTGCCGAAGTCACCCTCGTGCTGAACGAGCGGCTCTCGGGTCTTTCACTGCGGGAAGTTCGTGGCACCCTGGGCGCGAGGCTCCGCGACACATCTCCGTCGGCCGATGCGAGCGAACTGATCAACGTCTTCGTCCAGGAGGGCGACACCCTCTTTGACGTGCCGACGGGTGACGTCGACGGGATGGTCCTGGGTCAGGCGTCGGTACTGGCCGAGCAGCCTGAGTTCTCGACCGGTGACGGGCTGCGAAAGCTGCTTGAGCTCACCGAGACGCGAGTTCATCTCGCCGATCTCCTGCGGCGCCGGGCCACTTCGCCGGGCATTTCGATCAGTATCGGTAACGAGCACGACGATCCGCGCCTTGAGCGCTTCACGATCGTGACGGCTGAATACAGCGCCGGTGCCATGTCGGGTGTGATCGGCGTCATCGGGCCGACGCGCATGCCTTATGACAAGGTGGTGGCCCTCGTCCGGCACACGTCACGCATGGTTTCCGACATTCTGCAGTAACTTCCCCCCAAAATGGCTGACTTCTACGAGACACTTGGAGTGGCGCGTTCCGCGACCGCTGACGAGATCAAGCAGGCCTATCGCCGGCTTGCCACAAAGTGGCATCCGGACAAGCACAACGGGTCAGGGGAAGCTGAGGAACGCTTCAAGATTATCACCGAGGCGTACGACATTCTACGCGATCCCGGGAAGCGGGCTGCTTACGATCGTTATGGTGAGGCCGGCCTGCGTGGAGGTGGTGGCGCTGCGTACCAGCACGTGGACCTCTCGGAAGCGTTGAACATCTTCATGAGGGATTTTGGCGCATTCAGCGGTTTCGGGGACTTGTTCGCCGCTGGCCGGCGAGGGCCTGCCGGAGCCCGTGCCGGCCAGGACGTCAAACTCACGGTCGAGCTGAGTCTGGCCGAAGTCGCCAGCGGAACGACCAAGACCTTTTCACTCAAGCTGCTCGACCCTTGTGACAAGTGCTCCGGCACTGGTGCCGAGGCGGGTACCCGGCCGCAGACCTGTCATACCTGCGCCGGCAGCGGGGAGGTGCGGCGCGCCCAGCGCTCCTTCTTCGGACAGTTTGTGTCGGTAGTACCGTGCCCCACCTGCTCGGGGGAGGGAATCGTTGTTACCTCTCCCTGCAAGAAGTGCAGGGGAGAGGGCCGCTCGCGCGGGGAGCATACCATTCCAGTCCAGATACCGGCGGGAGTCTCGTCGGGTCAATACATGACTCTGCGTGGTGTCGGGAACGCGGGCCCGCGAGGTGGGCAACGTGGTGACGTGCTCGTCGTTTTCGACGTAGCGGACGATCCGCGATTCGAGCGTGACGGCGAGGATCTCTATACCGAGGTACTGGCCAGCTATCCACAACTTGTCCTCGGGGCCGACATCGAAGTACCAACGATCACCGGCAAGGTGTCGGTCCGTATTCCAGCGGGCACGCAGAGCGGGCAGATCGTGCACCTGCGCGGCCGTGGTCTGCCGCGCGTGAATTCGTCGGGAGTGGGCGACCTGCGCGTACGGATTCAACTCTGGACGCCGGACCGGGTGTCGCGTGAAGAAGAGCAGCTTCTGCAGCAGCTCCAGAGCGTGCAACAGTCACCTCCCGAGCAGGCACGGGCGAAAGGCTTCTGGTCCCGGATGAAAGAAGCGCTCGGGGCGTGAGCTGGACATCCCTCCGCGTCGGTCCTGTGGAGGGAGCGGCCCGCGACGCCGCGCTGGTCGTGCTGTTTGACGCCGGTGCCCAGGGCGTCCTCGAAGATGGGGCGGCACTCGTCACTCACTTTCCGCCCGGCTATGACATCGAGCGGCTGAGGAAGCAGCTGGCCCGTGAACTGGGAAGCGTTCCGGTCGAGGTGGGTGTTACTGAAGAGGTGGACTGGAGCACCGCCTGGCGCGACCGCGTGACGCCTCAAACGTTAGGCAGACTGGTCGTGACGCCGCCGTGGCTGGCGGAGCGGTTTGATCCTGCCCAGCGCCTGGTGATCGACCCCGGCATGGCGTTCGGCACCGGCGACCACGCGTCGACGCGCGGCTGTCTGCGGCTGCTTCAGGGCGAGATCAGGCCGGGATGGGTCGCGGCCGACCTCGGCACGGGTAGCGGAGTGCTTGCCATCGCTGCGGCGAAACTTGGAGCGTCGCGCGTCTTCGCCATCGACCACGATCCCGATGCGATCCCCAACGCCGAAGCCAACGTCGCGGCCAATGGCGTAGCCGAAGTGGTTCACGTTTTCGAAGGCGATGCGGCGGTGCTCCTTCCCCTCGTCGCTCCGGTGGACATCATTTTCGCGAACATCATTTCATCCGCCATTGTTGAGCTCCTCCCTTCCATGTCCAGATCGCTGAGAGGTCCCTCGCGAGCGGTCCTTGGCGGCGTTCTCCTCGACGAGCGTCCGAGCATGCTCGAAGCAACAGCCGCGTCGTGGAGAATCGTCGCTGAGGACGTCGAAGGCGACTGGTGGTGCGCGACGATCGAAGCGCTGCCACGAGCGGAGCGGGGACGCCGCCCTCGATCGCCTCGCCAGCGATGACGCACTCGGCCCGCGACGTGCTGGATGCCTCGTTCCTGGTGACCGAAGAGGAGTTCGTTCCCGGCGCCACCCTTCCGGTTAACGATGCAGTCCTTCGCCACCTGCGTGCACGTCGACTCGGCGTGGGCTCGAGGATCACCCTGCTCGACGGGCAGGGTCACCGCGCGACCGCAACGATAGTCCGGCTGCAGCCGCACGCTGCCGCTCACATCGAAACCGTCGACGTCACTCCGGCGCCGCCGCCGGTGCACCTTCTCGTGCCGATGGCAGACCGGGACAGAATGTTGTGGCTCGCCGAGAAGGCTGGGGAATTGGCTCTTTCAAGCTGGCGGCCGGTGCTTTTCGATCGATCTCGCAGCGTAAAACCGCGGGGAGAAGGGCCGACTTTCGCCGGCAAGGTCCGAGCGCGCATGGCTTCGGCACTCGAACAGTCCGGAGGAGTCTGGCTGCCTGCTATCTTTCCTGAGGCCCGCCTTGAAAGAGCCATCGACGCCTTGCCGCCGGGAGGGTCGCGATTGATGCTGCGCCGCGGCAGCGTGCCGTTTCCCTCGGCAAGGTGCAAGGTGCCTGTCACGCTCGTCGTCGGTCCCGAGGGAGGTTTCGAGCCCAGGGAGGTGCAACTGCTCGAGGCCGCCGGTTTCAGTGGTGTACACATCGGTGGTGATACAGTGCTTCGATTCGAGACCGTTGGCGTTGCAGCACTTGCTTTGGCCCGAACGGCGATTACCGAGGATCTTCGAGTTGTCTGAAACCTGTCTTTTCTGTTCGATAGTTCGTGGAGAGATTCCCTGCGACAAGGTCGCCAGTGACGAACATGCGCTCGCGTTCAGGGACATCGATCCACAGTCCCCCGTGCATGTGCTGGTGATTCCGCGCGAACATGTCGCTTCGCTCGAGGATGCATCCGACACCCAGATGCTCGGTCGGCTTCTGCTGATGGCGGCACAGGTGGCGCGTCTCGAAGGTGTCGCTGAATCGGGGTACCGCACGGTTCTCAACACGAACGCCGACGGAGGCCAGAGCGTCCACCATCTCCACGCGCATGTTCTCGGCGGTCGCTCACTGGGATGGCCGCCCGGCTGACGGCGGAAAGGAGCGAAACGGGGAGCCCAGCTGGTAGTGCCGGCGGGCCGGGCGCACATGCGCTCACAGTCCTGCAATTCCGCGAGATTCTCGACGTTGTAGCCGGCTTTGCATCCAGCCGGGCGGGGGCGCAGCGGATCGGCGAACTCGTTCCGGTTCGTGATCGCGGTCAGATCGAGGCGGAATTGTCTCGCGTTGCCGCGATGCGCGCGCTGATTTCGGGTGACGATGGCTGGACCCCTCATCCGATTCCCGATGTCGCTGACGCGCTGTCCCGTCTCGCCGTCGCTGGCACCGTTTTCTCGGGACTCGAACTACGGGATGCAGCGGCGCTGCTGCGCACATCCAGACTGACCCGTGATGCGCTCGGCGCGGACTCCCGGCCAGCAGTTGCGCGGGGCGTTCTTGCGGACTTTCGGCAGCGACTTCACGCTGACAGCGGCGCGGAGCAGGCACTGGAACGGGCCATCGACGCCGACGGGTCGGTACGCGACGAGGCCTCTCACGCACTGAGGAAGATCAGGCGTGAGCTTCGCGGTGCTGAAGGTGAGCTGATCGCTCTTCTCGATCGAATCATCGCCCGCCTCGAGCCGCATCACCGCGTAAGCGATGCCTCGGTGACCGTGCGCAACGGTCGTTATGTGATCCCGGTCCGCCGGGAAGGGAGGGGCTCGGTGGGAGGCCTCGTTCACGATGCCTCGGGGTCGGGAGCGACGCTGTTCATGGAGCCGCCGGCGGCGGTCGAAGCGACCAACCGCATTCGTGAGTTGGAGGCGGATGAACATGAGGAAGTTGACCGGATACTGCACGAGCTGACCGGGGCACTGCGGCCTGCTGCGGCCGCTTTGTCCGCGAGTCTGGAAGCCCTGATCACCCTCGATGCCCTTTATGCCCGCGGGCGGTACGCCGAGCGCTTCGATTGTCATGGGGTGCGTCTCCGGGACCCTGGTTCAGGCTTCAGAATCGTCAACGGCAGGCACCCGCTCCTCCTCGCGCAGGGCGGAACCGTGGTGCCCTTCGATCTCGAGATGGCTGCCGACGAGCGCACACTTTGCATCTCGGGGCCCAACACCGGTGGCAAGACGGTACTGCTCAAGGCAATCGGCCTCATCTCTCTGCTTGTACAGGCCGGCGTCCCCGCGCCGGCATCAGCGGCCAGCGAAATCGCGATTCATGATGACTTCTTCGCTGACATCGGTGACGAGCAATCGATCGAGGCGAGCCTCTCCACGTTTTCGGCACACCTGCGAAACCTCGGTGACGTCCTGCGCTCGGCGGGCCCGACATCTCTGGTGCTGATCGATGAACTGGGCTCCGGCACAGACCCACTCGAGGGCGCAGCCCTCGGCGGTGCAATACTCGAGGCGCTCACCAGCCGCCGCACCCTGACATTGGCTACGACTCACCTCGGCGCTCTCAAGGACCTGGCTGGCGAAACTGGTGGAATCGTCAACGCGTCACTGGAGTTCGACGCGGCGTTGCTGGCGCCGACCTACCGGCTAATCAAGGGAATCCCGGGCCGATCGTATGGGCTCAGCATAGCCCGACGTCTGGATCTGCCCGCCGACGTTCTCGATCGCGCGGAAGCGCGCGTGCCGGCAATGGAACGCGACGTGAACGCGCTCCTCGCCGCCCTCGAAGCACGCGATAAGGAAATGACCGAACGAGCCGGGGATCTCGAACAGTCGCTTGCCGCCAGCCGCGAACGGGCAGCCCGACTCGCGGAGCGCGAGACCAGGGTGCGGGAGCGCGAGCGGAGCGTCGAACGTGAGTCCCGCAAGGAAGCACGCCGCTACGTGCTCGAAGCACGACGGCTGGTCGAGCGCACGATCGCCGACCTTCGGCGCGCGGCGGCTGATTCGGCCGAGGCAGTGGCGCGCGAAGCCAGGCGCACGCTGGAAGAGGTCGCCGAAAGTCATAACAAGCGTGTTGATCAGCTCGAACGCGAGGAGCTCAATGTCGGCCGGCGCACAACCGCGCAGAATCAGTCCCGGTCTGCGCTGAGTGTGGGCGACACGGTGGCCGTCGACGCACTCGACGGGCGACTCGGGAGGGTCACAGAGCTGAGGGAAGCGACCGCGGTCGTCACCGTCGGTGCCGTCCGCATGACGTGGCCACGCACCGGCCTCCAACGCGTCGAAGCTCCGCCCCCGTCCGACATGTCGAAGGTGATGACGGGAGACCTTCCTGAGGTCACCGCTGCGACCGAGATCGACCTCCGGGGCATGCGTGTCGATGAGCTCGACGAAAACCTCCTTCAGGCGATCGATGCCGTTGTTCGCGCTGATCTCCACTCACTGCGAATCATCCACGGAAAGGGAACGGGGGCATTGAGGGCAAGAGTGGCGGAAATGCTTCAGAAGGACACGCGAGTCCGCTCTTTTCGTCTGGGTCTCTGGAACGAAGGTGGCGCAGGGGTGACGGTGGCTGAGCTGTGATCCCCGACGACGAGGTTGAGCGAGTGCGGCAGTCGGCAGACATCGTCGCCGTCATTGGCGAACATGTGCAGCTGAGGAGAATGGGTGGTGACTACAGGGGTCCGTGCCCATTTCATCAGGGAACGCATCGCAATTTCTCGGTATCCCCGCGCAAGGGGATGTATTACTGCTTCGTCTGCCACGAAGGGGGTGACGTCTTTGCGTTCCTGCAGAAGAAGCTTGGTGTCGACTGGCCGTCGGCGGTGCGTCAGGTGGCGTCAAAGTCCGGAATCGAGTTGCGCGAAATCAGCAATCGCCAGTCGGGGCCCGATCCACGCACCCCGATCTGGGAGGCGAACGCGGCCGCTGCCGGCTACTTCAGGCGAGTGTTATGGCAGGACGAATCGGCCCAGGCTGCCCGGGAATATCTGGCGGAGAGAGTGATTTCGCGGGAGATCGCGGAGCGCTTTAATCTCGGGTTTGCGCCACGGGCGATCGGCCTGATGAGGGCACACCTCAATACCCTCGGGATCGACGACGCCGTGCAGCTCGAGGCCGGGCTTCTGGCCCGGAGATCGGAGGAGGAGGAGCCGCGACCCCGATTCCGTTATCGGCTCATCTTTCCGATCCTCGACCCGTCGGGTCGGCACGTCGGCTTTGGTGGCCGCGTGATCGGTCCCGGGGAACCGAAGTACCTCAATTCACCGGAAACGAGCGTATTCTCCAAAGGTTCGCAACTTTACAACCTCAACGATGCCCGGCTGGGAATGCGGAAGGACGACCGGGCTTTCGTGGTCGAGGGCTATTTCGACGTCATTCGCCTCGTGGCCGCCGGTGTCGAGGAAGTCGTCGCACCCCTGGGCACTGCGCTCACGGATGATCAGGCTCGACTGATCACGAGGTTCACGAAGAACATTCTACTGTGCTACGATTCGGACAAGGCAGGTCTGCGAGCCACATTTCGATCGGGCGACGCGCTGCTCCGACACTCTGCCGCGGTTCGGGTGGTGTCGCTGCCACGGGGTGAGGATCCGGATACATTTGTCAGGAAGAGCGGCGCTCGGGCATTCGGTGTTGAAGTCGACAAGGCCGTTGACGTTTTCGAACGGAGGATCCAGATACTGGAGCGTGGTGGCTGGTTCTCCGACCTGCAGAAGAGGCGCAAGGCGATCGATTATCTGCTGCCGACAATCCGGGCTGTTTCCGACCCTGTCATGCGCGAGATTTACCTCACGCGCGCGGCCGAGGTGTCTGGAGTGGATCGCAACGTGCTGATTGGAGAAGCTGCGGGCGAGAGGAACCGGGGTCGGCTGGTGGCCGAGCCAGCTCGCGCGACCGAGCCGACGTCCGGGCTCGCGACATCCCCTCGGCTCAGCCGCCGGCCACGGGGCCCGGGAATTTCAGCGGAAGAATCGCTCATTCGTTGTATGTTGCAGGACCGCCTGCTCGTGGAGCGCCTGGTGGAGCAGGCAGATCCTGAGGCGTTCGAGGAGCCCCGCTACCGGGAGATCTACAGCGCTCTGCTGGCAGCCGGCGCTGAGACGGGTTGGGAGGAATTGTCACAATCGCTGTCGCCGGAAGCGGTGGCGATGCTCAACAGTCTGCTCCAGGAGCCCGACGCAATCCAGAATCCCGATCGCACGATCAATGACTCGTTAGGCAGGCTTGAACAGAGACGGCTGGAGAACCGCAACCGTGAGCTCGATTCCTTCATGCGGACGGCGGTGGGAGCGGAGCAGGACGTTCTCCTCGCCGAGAAGTCGCGCAATCAGAGAGAGATCACACGGCTGCGTGAGCAGCGGGAAACGAGATGAATCATTCACACAGAGGGCTTGAGCCCGGAGGCTGGACGTGCATTCAGATGTAGTATCGCTGCTGGCGCTGCAGCAGGAAGACGACGTTGTCGACGCGATCCGATCGAGGATCGATGAGATGGCGCCACGGCTTTCCGCTCTCGACAAGGTGCGGGACCGCGCCTCCCACGCCATGCGCCAGCTTCAATCGGCGATCGAAGCTGACGAGAAAAAGCAGAAGGAGCTCAACCAGCGGCTCGCCGACCACAAGGTCCGGCACGATCGCAATGTCGCTCAGCTCGACCAGGTCAAGCGAATGCGGGAGGCGACCGCCGCGATGGCACAGGTGGAGATGGGCCGCAAGGTTCTCGTCGAGCTCGAAAGCGAACTGCGCGACGTCACCTCGCGAATCAACAACGGTCGGAAAGCTCTTCAGGAACAGCAGACCGCCTTTGCGCAGCTGGAGGCCGAGCAGGCCTCGGCGCGGGAGGCTCTCGCCGCTGAGCGAGCTACCCTCGACTCCGAACTGAACTCGGCAACCGCGGTCCGGGACGAGCGCGCTCAGGCGGTTCTGGGTGGACTTCGCGTCAAATACAACCGGATCAGGTCCCGGCGCCGCTCGCGGTCGGTATTCACCCTCAGTGCTGGCGCGTGTGGCAATTGCGACACGGCACTACCGGTCCAGAGGCGATCGGTGATGGTTCAGACCGGATGTATCGAGCTCTGCGAGGGGTGCGGTGTGCTGATCTACGCCGCCGACTAGTGACGCGCGCGTGACGCCGGCGCACGAGATTGCCTCCGCGACCGATTCTCCTCTGTCCGACGAAGCCATCGGCGCGGACAAACTATCGACTTCGCAAACCAACCTGCAGCAGGCCGGGTCAGGACTGGACACCAGGAGGCCTTTTCGCATTCCGCCGCGATGGCGATTCATGCCGCCGCCGCGACCCGAGGCCGTCGAACGCCTTACCCGCGAGCTGCGCCTGCCATCTCTCGTCGCCAGCCTGCTCGACATCCGCGGCTATGGCGATCCGGAGGCCGCTCGCGCGTACCTCCGCCCGAGACTCGACCAGCTCCACAACCCCGCGCTTCTCAAGGGCCTGACGAGCGCTGTAGCGCGACTCGTCCAGGCTATCCGCGCGCAGGAAACCGTCTTCGTTCACGGAGACTACGACGTTGACGGTATCTGCTCGACGACCATCCTCGTCAAGGTTCTCCGTCACCTCGGAGGCAAGGCGATTCCATTCGTCCCGCATCGCCTCCGCGATGGTTATGATCTGTCGCAGGCCGGTGTGGAGGCGGCCGTTGCCGCCGGGGCCGGCGTTGTAGTCACCTGCGATTGCGGCACCACGGCGCACGAGGCGATCGCGCAACTGGTCGCCCGCGGTGTCGATGTAATCGTCACCGACCACCACCTGCCGAGCCGTCCCGTACCCGAGTGCTCGGCTGTGTTGAATCCGCGGCAACCGGATTGTCCGTACCCGGACAAGGATCTCTGTGCCGCCGGGGTGGTCTACAAGCTGGCAGCGGCGTTGCTCGATTCCTGCGGTGCGTCGCCAAACGTCGCGCTCAACCAGCTCGATCTGGTGGCTCTGGCAACCATCGCCGATGTCGCGCCGCTGAGAGGCGAAAACCGGGCGTTCGCGCGTTATGGCCTCAAGCTGATGATCGAAACGAAGCACCCGGGACTGAGGGCGCTGATCGAAGCCTCGGGGATTGCCGGACAGCGGATAACGGCCGGCCGTGTTGGTTTTGTGCTTGCCCCTCGCCTCAATGCGTCGGGTCGGGTCGGCCACGCGATGCGCGGCATCGACCTCATGATGTCCGAGGTCATGGGGGACTGCTACACGATCGCGCGCGAACTCGAGGAGCTCAACCGGGCGAGGCAGGAGCTTGACCGCCAGACACTGGAAGTGGCACGTGAGATGGTTCTCAAGCTCGATCTCGAGAGCACTTTCGGCATCGCGTTAGGCGCCAGCGGCTGGCATCCGGGCGTGATAGGAATCGTGGCCTCCCGCCTCGTCGAGGAGTTCTGCCGGCCGGTCATGCTCGTTGCCCTCGACGGTGACACCGGCAAGGGATCGGGGCGGTCGATAAGTGCGTTCGACCTCCACAGGGGGCTCGTCGAGTGTCAGGACCTGCTGCTGCGCTTTGGTGGCCACCGTGCCGCTGCCGGCATAACGATCGACAGCGGCCGTCTCGACGACTTTGCCCTGCGGTTCAACGAAATCGCCCGCTCGCGACTCACTCCCGAAGACCTCGTTCCCGAGATGAAGATCGATCTCGAACTCGGCGTCGATGACATAACCCTCGACCTCGAAGCGATGATGCGACACTTCGAACCATTCGGTGTGGGGAATCCGGGACCCATGTTTGCCGTCCGCGGTGCCCGCCTGGCCGGATCGCCGCGGTGCATTGGCCAGGACGGCCTCAAGCTGTTCCTCCGTGGCGAAAGGACCATGGTCGAGGCAATCGGCTGGGGGATGGCGCACCGCGCCGCCGAGCTCGATGACCAGAGCCGCGTCGACCTGGCCTTTCGCATCGAGCGGGATTCCTACGGCGGGCAGGACAAGGTGGTCGCCCGAATCTGCGATCTGCGCACCTGATGCGCATTATCGCCGGGGAGTGGAAGGGGCGGCAGATCAGAGTGCCTCGCGACTCGCGGGTCCGACCCACCGCCGATCGGGCCCGCGAGGCCTGGTTGAGCATCGTAGCGCCGCACGTCGTCAGCGCGCGTGTTGTTGATCTCTTTGCCGGCTCCGGCGCTTTGGGGTTCGAAGCGCTCTCCCGTGGAGCCAGCCACTGCCTGTTCGTCGACATCTCTGCGGCATCCCTCGCTGCCATCAGAACCAACGCCGTCACGCTCGGCGCCGAAGGACGCATCGAGCTGCGGCACGCCGACGCGCTCAGGTTCGTACGCAAGGCGCAACCCGGCGAATACGATATTGCGTTCGCCGATCCCCCATGGAACCTCGGCCTCGCCGCGCAACTGGCGCAGATCTGGCTCGAAACTCCCTTCGCGAACCTTCTCGGTGTCGAACACGACATCCACGAAATCGTACCGGGCAGTACCTCCACGCGACGCTACGGTGCAACCGCCATCAGTATCTTTTCCGACGGCGACGATCCCGCGGCCGCAAACGAGGCCGGGGACCACGACTGAAAACGACCACCCTGCCGACCGTGCGCATCGCGATCTACGCTGGATCGTTTGATCCCATCACCCGCGGGCACGAAGACCTCGTGCGTCGCTCATTCGAGTTCGTCGACCGGCTGATCGTCGCCGTGGCGAGCAACGGGGCCAAGCAGCCGCTCTTCTCGGTCGACGAGCGAGTTGCACTCATTCGTGAGGCACTGGGGGCAGAAGGTCGCGCCGAAGTCCGTCACTTTCAGGGACTTCTCGTCGACTTCGCCAGGGAATGCGGCGCTCGGCTGATCGTCAGGGGCCTGCGAGCCGTCAGCGACTTCGAATACGAATACCAGATGGCGCTCATGAACCGCCACTTGTCGCCGGCACTCGAAACAGTGTACATGGTGCCGTCGCTGGAAACGACCTACATCTCGGCAAGTCTTGTCCGCGAAGTCGCCCGGTTTGGCGGCGAGCTGGATGGCCTCGTCCATCCCGCGGTCGCGGCGGCACTCAAGTCAAAGTTCAACGCGAGAAAGTGATCGACGACAACGGCGCCGGCTTCGCCTCCGGCCTGCTCGCAAGAGCGTCAAGCCTCAGAAAGCGCATCGTCTTTCCCGAGGCCGACGACCCGCGCGTCCGGGCCGCGATCAGGACACTAAAGGCAGATAACATTGTTGACCCCGTCGCCGTCGTCGATCCCGCGACACTGGAGCCGCGCGGCGATCTTGACGCGCTCGGTGTCGAGATCGTCGACCCGGCACGAGACAGCCGCGCCGAGCGTGTGGCGCACGATATCTACTCACGCCGCCGGCATCGGGGGATGACCGAGGAACACGCCCAGTCACTCGCTCATCATCCGCTCTACTTCGCTGATGATCTTGTGCTGCATGGCGAAGTCGACGGCTGCGTTGCCGGCGCCGTCCACTCCACAGCCGATGTCATCCGGGCAGCACTCACATTGGTGGGTCTGGCGCCCGGCTTCACCAGCGCGAGCAGTTCGTTCTACATGATAGTCCATTCGTTTCGTGGCCAACCTGAAGTCCTGACCTACACAGACTGCGCGGTTATTCCCGACCCCGATGCTTCCCAACTGGCCGATATCGCGCTCTCGGCAGCCGCCGACAGGACGCGGATCGTCGGTGATGAACCAGTGATCGCCTTTTTGTCCTTTTCGACCGCAGGCAGCGCCGCCGGACCATCGGTCGATAAAGTGCGCGAGGCAGTACGCCTCACCAGACAAAAGGCACCTGCGCTGAGAGTTGATGGCGAGTTGCAGGCTGACGCGGCACTGCTCACCGCGGTCGGCGCGAGGAAGGCACCCGGAAGCCCTGTCGCGGGGTACGCTAATGTCCTGGTCTTTCCCAACCTCGATGCAGGCAACATCGCGTACAAGCTCACTGAACGTCTGGCGGGGGCAGCGGCCATCGGACCGATCCTGCAAGGCTTCGCCCGCCCGTGCAGCGACTTGTCGCGTGGAGCCTCTTCCGACGACATTATCCGCGTGGCCGCGGTCACAGCCCTGCAGTCGGCGGGCTGACCGGACGCCGCAACCCCTTGGAGACCCGTAATGAGCTTTGCCATCAAGAAGCAGGGCGATGTGTGCGTCGTATCCGTCGAAGGACAGTTGATCGTTGGCAATCGCCAGGAGCTGAAACAGCGAGTCCTCGACGAGCTGGAGCGAGGAGAGCGCCGATTCCTCGTCGATTTCTCCCAGACGGGCTACATCGACAGCTCGGGTCTGGGCGTCCTCGTGAGCCTCTCCAAGAAGATTCGCGACGCTGGGGGCGAACTACGGCTCGCCTGCCTCAATGAAGACCTCAAGACGCTGTTCGAGCTGACCAAGCTGGACACCCTCTTCCAGATCGCGCCGAGCCGGGAAGTGGCCCTCAAAACCTTCTGAGCCCGTGGCCTGCACGCGGGCTCGGCCGTCAGGGTCCGGGCCAGCCAGCCACGGCGTTACGACGGCCGGGTACGTGACCTGTGGCACGCGGCGCGCGTTTTGAGAAGGAATGACCCAACCCGGCGACTTTTTCCCAGCGCCCGCTGATCCCCACCCCGAACCAGGGGGAGGCGACCGCATTCCCGCCGACGTCGATGCCCGCGGTTTTCCTCTTTCCTTCGACATTCCCTCGGACCTCCGTTACATCGAATCGGTGGTGGGGCTGATCAGGACGGAGTGCGCCCGACGAAAGCTGCCCGCCAGAGTCTGCAATCTCACGGTGCCGGTGGCCCTCGCTGAAGCCCTGGCCAACGCGATCCTGTACGGCAATCGCGAGAGCACAAGCAAGCGGGTCAGGGTTCGAGCGTCGCTCAGCGAACGGACTCTCGTTATGGAGGTGGTGGATGAAGGATCGGGATTTGACCTCGATGCGTGCACGATCGATCCCACTGATCCCGCCAACCTCGAACGCGAGGATGGTCGGGGCCTCTACCTGATGCGCAATCTGATGGACCGGGTCGAGCGCTTCACGGATGACGGCAACGTTGTCCGGCTCACCCTGCACCATCAGTGAAGCGCCTGCATTCGGTCCTCCAGCAGTTCGAACACGCGTCGCGGTTGACCGTGGTAGTCTGGACGCGTCGGTCGGGCGAGTCAGGGACCCCGATTGAGGTCGAATACGGGCCAACGACGCTGTCAATTCCACCCGTCGTCGAACTATTGCATCCCGGCGGTCCGGGGGCGGCGATCGAAACACCCCTGGGCTGCCTGGCTGTGGCTGCGGTGCCCGGGCGGGAGAGCGCGTGGCTCGGTATCGCCGATTCACTTGCTACCAGCAACGCCGAGGCCGGGCGCTACCTGCCGTTTCTGCTTCCCGTAGTTGGCCACTACCTGGAATCCGAGCGGGACTCGGTTCAGGCCGCCGAGGAGCTGGCCGAACGCTACGAAGAGATCAACCTGCTCTACACGACCTCGGAGATACTCGGGCGCACCGTCTCCCTCGAGGAGGCTGCGGCACGTATCCTGGCCGAGATCAGCGAGACGGTCAGCGCGCGCCGGGCGGCGATACTCGTGCACGATCGGATGACCGACACGCTGCAGGTAGTGAGTGCGATCGGGTTCGATCCCCGTCACACGCCACCGATCGCAGCGGATGATGGTCAGAGCGTCGCAGCCACGGTGTTGCGCGAACGCAAGGCGCGTCTCCTGGAAGCCCACGAGATGCCCTGCGAGGGCGAGGCTGCGATGCGGCACGGCAGCCTGCTGGCAGTTCCGATTCTCTGGACCAATCCCGGCTCACACGAATCGATACCCCTCGGCGTTGTCACGCTGTCCGAACGGCGCAACGGCGGACCGTTCAGGTCTACCGACGAAAAGTTGGTGAGTGCGATCGGCACCCAGATCGGAACGGCGATCCAGAATGCCCGGCTGGTTCGCGCGTCGCTCGCACAGCAGCAGCTCAATCAGGAAATGCAGTTGGCGAGCGACCTGCAGATGAAGTTGTTGCCGGATGCCACGCTGTTCGCCCCGGAAGCGAAGGTGGCCGCGCAGGTGCTTCCGGCCGATTCCGTAGGCGGAGACTTCTACCATCTCTTCCGGCTCGGCGGAGGCCGTACCGGCGTCATGATCGGGGACGTCTCCAGTCACGGCTACCGTGCTGCCCTGGTCATGGCACTGGTGATGAGCGCGGCATCCATTCACGCCCAATCGAGCGCTGATCCGGCGCAGGTGCTGGATGCACTCCTCGGGACACTCCGCGATGAACTGGAAAGCACCGAGATGTCGGTCTCCGTCTTTTACGCCGTAATCGATCCGGCGCGCGGCCGCATTCGCTACGCCAACGCGGGACATCCCCACGCTTTCATCGTCGATGCCGAGGGGGCGATCGAGCGGCTAGGTGCCCTCGATCCACCGCTGGGCATGTCCAACAGAGCGTCCGCGGCACGTGAGCGACAGTGGGCGAGCGGCAGGGACCTTCTCCTCGTCTTCACCGACGGACTATCCGACGCACGCAACAGGTACGACGCGCGCCTCGGCGAGCAGCGGGCCCTCGACCTGGTGCGGGCACAGCGGAAGGAAGAGCCAGCGATTATCCTCGAGCAGGTGTTGTCGATGGTCCGGACCTTCGGGGGCGACGCCCCGCGACGCGACGACCTGACACTGCTGCTCGCACGCACCTGACCGCATCTCCCGGCCCCGACGGGCGAGTGGCGGCTGCGAGGTAACCTCCAAAGGTATAATGCCGGTCCGCAAGCGCTTCGGCCAGCACTTTCTAACCGATCAGAGTACGCTGCGCCGAATAGTCGCAGCGCTCGATCCTCAACCGGGCGAAACCGTGGTGGAGATCGGACCGGGGCGCGGCGCCCTGACCGAACTCCTGATCAAGTCGGCAGCCCAGGTGACGGCGATCGAGATCGATCGGGACCTGGTTGAGGTACTGCAAAGACGGTATGCAGGAGAGCCCGGCCTGAAGGTAGTTGCCGCCGACGTACTGAAGGTCGATCTCCACGTCCTCGGCGGGAAGCAGTGGACACTTGTTGGCAACGTCCCCTACTACATAACAACGCCCCTGATCTTCCGGGCGCTCGAAGCACCGCGGCCGCGACGTGCGGTTTTCCTGGTCCAGAAGGAAGTTGCGGAACGCGTGTCAAGCCTGCCTGGTGCCGATCCCTACGGCGCGTTGACTGTGAACGTGGCGCTCGTCGCCAGAGCGTCGATCGTGGCGACCGTGGGAGCCGGTGCCTTCACACCACGCCCACGGGTTGACTCCGCGGTACTGGCCATCGATCCTCTGCCGATTCCGCTCTGTGAGCCAGGAGAGGAGGAACCGTTGAGAAAACTGGTCGTCTCGCTCTTCGGGCAGCGGCGGCGTCAGATGACGCGGGCACTCAGGACCGCGGCCGGCCTCGACGCGGCCAGATCACTCCAGGTACTGAATGCGGCAGCGGTCGACCCGATCGACCGCGCCGAGAACCTTGAGCCGGCCGCATTCGTGCGCATCTTCAGGGCGCTCGGTGTGGAAGTTGGGCGCGGATAAGGCCGTTGCGGCAGGGGGCAGTCAGCTCAGTCAATACCTCACTGATCTCGATTGAGGCCGCTCTGCAGGGTCAGGCGAACCTCGTCACCACGTTCGCAGCGACCGTCATCCTCCGCACTGCCAATCCGCCGTTGTCCTGCCCTTCGCTCCTCCTTTTCCTCGGGTCGTGGGACGGCGGCAGAGCAAAGTCATCGCTCCCGGTTCGAGAGCTCGAAGCTGAGCGCCTCAAGCTCCAGCGCCATGTTCACTGCCCGCACCGCCACATCGTCCGGGACGTTTACCTGAGTTGGGGCGAAGTTGAGAATCGCCTTGAATCCGACCTTGACAAGGTGGTCTGCTGCGGCCTGCGCCTGTGTGGCTGGTACGGTAAGAACCGCAATGTCCGACGGCTCCCGGTCCATGTCCGACGAGAGCTGCGAGAGACTACGGACTTCGTGACCGTTGAGCGCCTGTCCAATCTTGACGCGGTCGATATCGTAAATGGCCACGACGTGAAATCGCCGGGCCCCGAACCCACGATACTGGGCAAGTGCCGTCCCAATCTTGCCGGCGCCAATGATCACTACTCGCCAGTCCCGCCCGAGGCCGAGGATATCGCGGATCGAAGCTGTGAGCTCGGGAACCGAGTAACCGAGTCCGCGCTTTCCGAAGGAACCGAAGAACGACAGATCTTTCCGGACCTGGGCGGAGGTAGTCCCTCCCTGTCCAGCGAGCTCATCACTGGAGATGGTTTTTGCGCCCGCGGCCGTGGCCTCCTCGAGAAACCTGAGGTAGACCGAGAGGCGTCGGACGGTGCTGTCAGCGATCCGTTTCACGCGTCGGAGAGCTTGTGAAATCATTCACAAGTTAAACGGAGCGGCCAGCGTCAAGAAGGGTGTCGACCCGTCCGTCGCCACCACCAGCCACTGCCTTCCGAACGGCGATGAAGTCGACCGCCATGTCCTATCGACCGCCGACAGCGCTGATGTCGCACGAATCTGAGCGCACCTCCTCCCGATCGCCGCAGCAGTTTCGTCAGATACTTGACTCCGTCAACTATTCGCTGTAGGCTCACGCTCCATGCGCCCCGCGAAAACCGAAATCGAGGCGATCCGCGCCTTCAACCGCTTCTATACGAGACAGATCGGTGGATTGCGGCCCGGTATCCACAAGACCCGATGGACGCTTGCCGAAGCGCGGGTGCTCTACGAACTCGGCACTCGCAAGCAGACCACAGCCGGGGCGATCGCCATGGAGCTCGATCTCGATGCCGGGTACCTCAGTCGCATCCTTCGGCGGTTTGTTGATCAACGGCTCATTTCGCGGCGCAGATCCAGAGGCGATAGCCGCCAGGTTGAGCTCTCGATCACCGCCGCCGGGCTCAAGGCCTTCAACCTGCTCGATCACGGCGCTCGTGACGAAGTCGCACAGATGTTACGCCAGCTTGAGCCGGCCGAACGGGGGCGGCTGGTGGCAGCTCTGAGCGCCGTACGTGGCATCCTCGAAGGCACGGGTGACAAACGAAACAGAATCACGAAGAACGGAAGGGCGGTTACATTGCGTCCGTTCGGGATTGGCGATACGGGATGGGCGATCAAGCGGCATGGTGAGCTCTATGCCGAGGAGTTTGGCTGGAATCTGGAGTTCGAAGCACTCGTGACCCGGTTATTCGCAACGCTCACCGATCACTACGACCGTGCGCGATCGCAATTCTGGATCGCCGAGTTGGGCGGTGACCGTGCTGGCTGCGTCTACGTCGTTCCCAGCGACGAAGATCCCGGCGCTGCCCAGCTTCGCTGCCTGCTTGTCGAGCCGTCCGCTCGCGGACATGGCGTCGGAACGCGACTGATCACCGAGTGCATCGTTTTTTCGAAGGCAGCCGGCTACAGGAAGTTGATTCTCTGGACCAACGACGTGCTGGTGTCGGCGCGCAGACTTTATGAAGCGGCCGGCTTCAGGCTCGTCAGGCAGAAGGCGCACCGGAGCTTTGGCCAGGATCTTGTCGGTCAGTTCTGGGAGCTGAAGCTGGTGACAGGTGAGTGACACATGCAGCTGTGAACCCGTCCGCAAAACCGCGCATTCTTTTTCACTGTGACCCAATCTCCGCTTTCCCGCGCTGTCCATCATGCGACCACGTATCTGGCCGGCCTTGACTCACAGCCGGTTGCGCCCACCGTCACTCGTGACGAGCTGGTACGCCGTTTCGACGGGCCGATGCCGGCACTCGGGACCGAGCCTGATCGAATAATCGACGAACTGGCCGCCGCAGCGGATGGGGCGCTCGTTTCCAACGCATCGGCGCGTTTCTTCGCCTGGGTGATAGGTGGCGCACACCGATCGGCGATCGCCGCCGAGTGGCTCGCGACGGCGTGGGACCAGAACGCTGTCATCTACGCAACCTCACCGCTGGCGTCGGTTATCGAGGAGGTGACGGGGAAGTGGCTGCTCGAACTTCTGCGTCTGCCGAGGGAAGCGTCGTTCGCGTTTACCACCGGATGCCAGACGGCTCATTTCACTGCGCTCCTGGCCGCGCGCGAGCATCTCCTGCGCCAGCGAGGTTGGGATGCAGGGTCGAATGGACTCGCCGGGAGTCCGCCGATTCGAGTGCTGGTGAGCCCGCTGCGCCATGTGTCGCTCGATCGAGCACTTCGGTACATGGGTGTCGGCACTCGTCAGTTGGTCGAATTGCCGGTCGACGCCGCCGGAGCCCTCAAACCGTTAGCTCTGGAGCGTGCGCTCGATGAGATCGATGCGCCAACGATTGTTGGACTCAACGCCGCGGACCTCAACAGTGCGGCTTTCGATTCGTTCGCTGAACTGGTGCCGATCGCCCATCGGCACGATGCGTGGGTTCACGTGGACGGGGCGTTCGGACTGTTTGCGCGCACCAGCGATCGCTATCTGGACCTTGTCGCTGGCATGGAGCTGGCTGACAGCTGGGCCACCGACTGCCACAAGTGGCTCAACGTTCCCCAGGATTGCGGCTTTGCGGTCGTGCGCAATCGTGAGGCGCATCGCCGGGCTTTCACGATCCACGACTCCTATTTCGTCAGTGAAGAATCTGCCCGCGACGAGATCGACTGGACGCCGGACTGGTCGAGACGGGCCCGCGCGTTTGCTACTTATGCGGTCTTGCGTGAACTGGGCAGCAAAGGCGTGGCGAACCTGATCGAGCGATCTTGCGATCACTGTGCAGCGCTGGTTGTGGGGATCGGCGGTATCGAGGGTGCTGAGGTTGTAATGCAGGCGCGCCTCAATCAGGGGCTTGTGCGCTTTCTCGATGTTGGGCCTGGTGCAACCGACGCTGATCATGACGCGCAGACAGATCGCGTGATCGCCGGGATCAACGCCGGTGGTGAGGCGATGTTTGGAGGTGTGACGTGGCACGGTCGCCGCGTCATGCGTGTTTGCGTGGTCAACTGGCAGACGGGCGCTGATGATGTGACGCGAACGATCGAGGCTGTGCGGAGCGCCATTGTCCGCGCTACTGCAACTTCTTCAATCAACCCCACTTGACTGACATGAACCTCGGACCAGCAATGCGAGCCAACGGCGCCAGCCCGTACGGCAGGGAGCTGCCGGTCTTCCAGGTGATGAAGGGGCGCACCGCCGGCTTTGCGCGGTTTGACCTGACCCCGGAACTCAGGGCGGGGATCAGGTTCCGCTCGACCGAGGTGACGGCGAAGGAGACGCTGGACTGGTGGAAGACCCTACCCGCCGAGCGGCAGGCGGCGATCAAGACCGGCTTCACGCCGGAGCGGAAGAGGACCCTGCTCGAGCTCTGGAAGGGGCGAAAAAGCTAGTGTAGTTCCAACTTATTTACCCTAAGATTGATCATCTTGCGCCTCGGGACCTGCCTGAGGAAGATGACCACGGGACGTGGACTGCGAATGCTGACGGCGGCGGAACCGGGACGCCTGCGGGATCGGCTGCGGGATCTCTCGCTGTCGGCGCGCATTCATCAGCGGTATCCGATCATCGAGGACCTGCGGGCGGGCCATTCGCCACGGCCCCCGTCGCCCTCGGCGACGTGTGTGCCGAGTCTCGCGGCTACAGAGATCGTGCTCAACTCGCTCCCTTTCCCGATCGCCTTCAGCTACAGCCTGATTGGCGCGGGGCGTGACCCGGCGACGCGTTACGAGCGGCTGCTACGCTGCTACGAGACCGCCGTTCGGTTCTGCGCCGCGATCCAGATCAGCGACTATCGCCGTCAGGGCTGACGCGGACCTCAATCGCACGCTGCTGGCCCGTCTCTCCCGAACGCTCAGCCTCGGGCACTGGGTGGAGCTGTTCCGCACGATCGCGGGCCAGCAGCGCGCGGGCACCCTGGACGCCTTCGTCCCCGAGTTCGTCGAGTTCTGCTTCGGCGCCGCGCAGGTCGCTCACGGACGGCCGTGGCGGAGATTCTCGAGACGACGCCCCTCGCCGCCCGAAATGAGTCGGCGCATCCGGACCGCACCTGGCCGGGTGACGCTGCGCAGGAACGCTACCGCGCGCAGCGTCCGTTGCTGGACGAATTGTTGCGGTCACTCAGCTTCCTCGAGCGCTATCCGCTCTATATCCCGTACCGAGGGCCGCGCCCCGATGTGGTGAGCGAAGCGTTCCGGCTCATGGGCCGAGCGAGCACCCAGAGCTGGAGACCGACCTCGATCTCTCGTTATGCGCCGACGTGCGGGACGGCCTGGAGTACGAGACGACTGCCCTGCTGGTCTCGCGTGCGGAGCCCGGTCGTCAGGTGGCGCTCTACCCACCCTCGCTCTTCGCCAACCGCGACGGGCGGAGGATTCCTTCCTCTTCGATGGTTGCGACCTCGGCAAGCACGCGTTGCGGCGGGTGTCGTATCGCGGATTCCGAGTGAACCAGGAGCCTCTGGACGCGGCCCCCGGATCTGCGAATGAGCACCTGCTGCGTGACGTTGGCACCGTCGTTGCCGCCCTCGGCGGCACGTCTCCCGCGGTGACGCCCGCCGCCCCCACGCCGGCCGCCTCACACTATTTCGAAGTGCCACGTCAGATCATCGCCGAGCACACTCGCCAGTTCGTGGGACGCTGAGCACCGTCATCGATCGGGACTTCCTCGCCGAAAAGGTACGTCGTTTGGGATACGCCGTACTCGAGGATGTGGAGTTGCTTTCGCGCTCGCTCCTGGCGGCGGGAGATCCCTCGAGCATCGAACGCGCGGGTGGCGATCGTGCAAGGGACTGCGCGAGATCGTCGGCGGCGACATCATACGCGACGCCAGCGCGCCTTGCGCGCGGCCGGGGGACGCGAGGCCATCTTCTCCCGCGCCATTTCGCCGTCCATTCGCGCCACGCCCGGGTCGACGCGTAGGCGATGATGCTCCCAGGTGGCGACGTCTCCGCCGACTTCTTCGAGTCCGTGTCGATAGACGGTCGGCTGGTGCTGGCTCCGGAGTACTTCGCCTCGGAGTTCTGTCAGTGGGAGTTGCAGCTGGCGCCGTTGTGCGATCCCACGGGGCGGAAGGGCATCATGCTGCCGTTGATGGTGGAGCCCGTGGCCCTGCCGACGTACGGCGCGCTCATCCAGGCGCCGCTGGTGACGGGAGCAGACGTATTGTCGCACCTGCTGCACGCCGCGCGGCGAGTCGACACGCCTACCGCGTGAGGTCCAACAGCCGGCTGTACTTCAGCACCAGTTGCCGCTGCTGCGGTCCGGACACGATCCCCGTGCGGTCAAACGGCCCCCGGTGCCACGCGTCGTTGAACACGATGAAGAAACCCGTGCCGGCCTGATCGAGCCAACCCAGGCGAACGTTGCTCGCGAGGTTGCGCGTGTCATCGTTGTACTGGACGTTGCCCTGCACGTACACGCGAGGCGTGAACGACCACGACGCGTTGAGCCCATACACCGCTGTCGTGAAATTCCCCTGCGGGAGTCGCACGTCGAAGTAGTTCGCGCGGAACGTCGCCGAGAGCACGTCGCGGTGGCGCCAGGCAATCGTCGCCAGCGGACCGAAGCGCGTCCCGGTGTAGAACCCGCCGAGATCCCAACCGCCGGTGAGCGAGAGCGACGCTGCGCGGTTCGTGTTGGCGCGAAACTCCCAGTCCATGTTGTGATAACTCCCGGCCGGAATCACGATGTCCGGGCGGATCTCGAACGGCTCTTCCAGCCCCTCACCGGTCAGGTTGAAGCCCGGTAGCTGGAAGAAGGCACCGTTGGCGAAGGCAAAGTGCGTATCGAAGTGCACCAGGTAGGACTCGCTGAACCCATCGAGCGACGAGAACTGGTTCCACGACACGTGCGGCCGGAACTCGCGGAACCACGACACGCCCGGCGTGCGGAGGTTGTGGCTGATGCGAGCATTCCCGTGGCGGTACGCCCGTCGGTTGACAAAGCCCACCTCGGGATTGAACGCCTCCCCCACTTCGCGATAACCGCCGGAGATCTGCCAAAGCCGCGTCGAGTACAGGCCGCTGAGGCCGAACGCGTACTCGCCGTCATTCCACCCGCTGGCGTCGGCAACCGCGCCGCTCAGCGGCGTCCGGGTGAGCCCGACCCAACCGTCGAACGTGAAGTCCTGGCCGAGCCCGAGACGGCCGTCGACGCCCGTCGCCAGGTTCCGGTCGTCGGTGTCAGTCGCACTCACCCGCGACACGACGATGCCGCCAATGCGCGAGCGGTTGGTGAACTCGCGGTACAGCCGCAGCACACTGAAATTGTTCCTGGGGGCCAGCCTGCTGATCGTGCCTGACGAGGGGCCCTCCTCCGTGAGGTCATCGGTCTGGATGCTCAGGAGTCCCAGCTGGAGCTTGCCCACCTTTCCCGTCAGGCGAGCCCCCCCGAGGATCGGCACCTCGCGACCCGAGGCGAGTCCAATGCGCCGGCTGAAGAAGAGTTCCGCGGACCGGCTCGCGCCGACGGCGAACGAGGCCGCGTTTTCCAGAAAGAACGCGCGCTTCTCCGGAAAGAACAGCGAGAAGCGCGTCAGGTTCACCTGCTGGTCATCGACCTCGGCCAGCGCGAAGTCGGTGTTAACGGTGAGATCGAGCGTGAGGCTCTGGTTGAGGCCGATCTTGGCGTCGCCGCCGATCTTCGCCGAGTAGTCAGTGGACGCCACCGGCGAGGTGAAGTCGCGGAATCCTTCACTGAGCACGTAGGGGCTGACGGTCACGACCCGCTTGGCCGGTGCCTCCAGATCCAGCGTGCCGGCGAGCGAGACGCGGGAGATCTCGAACTGGCGCGGAAGGGGAGCCCAAACGGACAGCTCGTTGTTGCGCCTGATCCGCCGCTCGATGTTGAGGCCCCACGTCTGCGGGCCCCCCTTTCCATAGCGAAGAGTGGAAAACGGAATCCGCATCTCGACATACCAGCCGTTCGCATCGCGCGTGGTCGCTACCTGCCACGAACCGTCCCAGTTCAGGTTGAAGCCACTGGCACTGCCGGACTGCTGGCGGTTCTGGCCCGCGCCTCCGCCCTGGCCTTCGTTCGACACCTGGCCGTCGTACTCGATGCCGCCGGGTGTGGTCCCGAACACGAATCCGTTCTGGCTATCCCGATACGTATCGAGGACGAGGAGAAAGGCATCGGAGTCGGTAAGCGACGCATCGCGGAGATTCTGCCCCACCACGACGCTCGACGGATCGCGGTCGAACAGCCACGCGGCGACATAGAGCGCCTCGGCGTCGTACGCGAAGCGCACCCGTGTGCGCTCCGAGGCCGGCTGGCCTTCGAAGGGCTCGCGCTGGACCAGTGACTCGATTCCGCCATCACCGCTCCAGGCCGCATCGGCGAGGTGGCCGTCGACCACCAGCGCGCCCGCGACACGTAGGGCCGTGGTCCTGGGTGCCGCGACGACCTGTGCCTCGACGACGCGGGATGCGGCAAGGACGAGGACGACGAGGATGAAATTGACAACCGGCATTGGTACTGCTCCTCGTGGAATCGCTCGGCTGGGCGCGCTGGCCTCACGAGCGGACGGCGGCGATTCCTCAGATCCGCCCTCAGTCATTGGGAAACGAGTTCCGCGTCACCGAGCACCGCCGCGTACCAGCTGCCGGCTTCCAGCCGAATACCGAAATCGAAAGCCCCGGTTGCGTGTGCCGGGACGCGCCGCCCCGGTCGGCGCCATCAGCCGCGCCCTGCCGGCCGCCGTCATGGCTTCGCCCCCAGGGCCGACACAATGTACGCGTTGACGATCGCGTGAAAGATACCAACGATCCAGAGATTACCGGATCGCACGTACGTGACGCCGAAGCAGAAACCGATGATGAAGATGGATGCGAACATTGGCCAGGCGAAGGATGCCGTCGATGCAAAGTACCGCCAGTGCAGCGGGCCGAACGTGTACAGCACGTTCGTCGCAAGGATTCCGACAGGAGCGCCCCAGCGGCGCACGATCTTTCCGTGCACGGGGTCGGGGTGCGATCAAAGAGGAGAAGATGTCCACGAAGGTGCGCGCTCCACCTTCCCCCGATGCGCCGTGCCTGTGTCGTATCAACGGTGGCCAATACATTGCACCTTGTCGGTGGACACCCGGATCTTGTGGATGGCGACTCACTCCCGCCAGAGCGCGTCTCAGGAAGTAACCAGCTCTACCAGGGAGTCGCGCGCGAAGGCGCGAAGCCGCATCCGAACTCCGACGCCCTGACCACTGAAAAGCGCGGAATGGCGTAACCAGCTCGGGCCCGTGCGTTACTTCAGCTTCGGCAGCAGCGACTGACCACGTGGCGAGAGCCGGTATCCGACCTCGAGGCTCTCGGTGAGTCCGAGGGCTTTGAGCTTTCGGACGTTGATCTTGAAGGGCTGCTTTTCCATCCCCATGACCCGACAGAGATCCCCCGCGCGGACGCCGGGCTTGTCGCGGATCAGTCGCAGCACGCGGCGTGTCCAGGCTCCGTCAGCTGCTGCGTCGAGACGATCGAGTCGCTTGATCAGTGCTTCCTGCTCACCCTCCGTGATGCTCGCCGACCGAAGGGCGATGCGTGGGTCCGCGCGGACCGTGCCGATCTCGATGCGGTGCAGATCGCCCTCGGCGCGTGAGTCGAGTTCGGCGCGCAGTGCGGTGAGGCTGGCGTAGCCGGCGCGGTGCGCGTCAATCGCCGTGATCTCCACGAGTTCTACGCGGCGCACTTCGCCGATCTGGAGCTGTCCAATGGCGGTGAGCAGCGTGCCACCACTCTTCACAGACGGCCGGCGCCACTTCCGGAACGCGAGGGTGATCCGGCCGTCGCGGATCCCGTCGAGGAAGTGCTGACGAAAGAGCATCTATGCTTTCGAAGCGCCTCGGAGATTCAAAAGGAGACTGCCACTCGGGGCGGAAAGCGAGTCCGAATCCCGTGATGATGACCCGATGGTCGGTCCGGGAGTCTGTCGCGTCGAACGAGACGCCCGCAGACTGGACCCCCTTCGTCCGCCAAGCTGGAGACCCTGAAACGCCGGAGCAAGGGCCAAACACCAGGGACGCAAGAGGCGTTGACTCCGATTGTGCTCCAACGTCGTCAGGTCTCGCTGAGGAACTTGTCGATTTCGGCATTGATGACATCAGGATGCGTGATCGGTGCCATGTGTCCCAGCGTCGGAAACTCCAACAAGCGGACGTGCGGAAGCACAGGGACAAGCACTCGCGCGACCCGCGGGCCGGCTCTGGCGTCATGGCGCCCAGCATGTAGAGGACGGGGATATCCAGCTGCGAGAAGCGCAGCAGTGGCGTCGGCTCGGAGAGAAGGGCATGCCCCCACCGTCGCACATTGACGATCGACGCCGCCATCGCCGGCTTTCTCTCTGGCGCGGTCGCTGCCCAGCTTCCACTTCCCGTCCAGAAGTCAATGAAGTGCCTTGCAGCGCTGTCGGTATCGCCCGTCTCCAGGGCCGCCGACGCTGCGTTGATCGTGCTGCGGATTGCGTCAGCACCATTCGGTGTTGTGTATCGGCATCCACGAGTGCGAAGAGTGTGGGTTCATACAGTGCCAACGAGCGAACGCGACTCCGATACTTCAGCGCGGCCAGCAGTGCGACCGCTCCTCCGTATGAGTGGCCGACCAGTGAGAAGCGATCGCCAGCTTCCTGCAACACCGAAGCAATGAACTCGGCGGCCAATCGACGCTCTTGCCCGATCCGTACAGGTCCGGCGCGATCACCCGAAACGTCGGCGAGAGCAGATCCATCAGGCCCCGCCATTGAGCGGAGTTGCTGGCGTTTGCATGGATGCACACGACGCCGGGACCCGACCCGGCCTCACGAGTGAAGGGCTTGGCGTCAGGCATCAGCATCTCCCGTGGTCAGCGTGCAGGTGGCCGGTACGAGCGGTTCGGCTGGCACGCTCGTGTTTCTGCTGGAACGTGTTCGTGATAAGTGACGGTGCGCTGGCTCCAGGTCCAGATAGTCTGCCTGGTCCCGACGACAGTCGCTTGACACGCGTTGCTGGTGGAGTACTTTATGCCATGAAGTACTCGGCGACCCCCGGGCCGCCCTGCGGTTGACCGCGCCAGAGGATCTTCCAGATGATGATGATGACCAGACCGCATCGCACCCGCCAGCTGCGCTTCTCCTGGCTCGACTTCAAGGTCGGGCTCCGCATGCTGGCGCGGTATCCGGGACTCACCGTCGTCGGCACCCTCGCGATCGCCGTCGCCATCGCGTTAGGCTCGCTCTACTTCGAAGCCGTCAACAAATGGCAGAACCCGCGGTTGCCGATCCGGGACGCCGACCGGGTGATCTCAATCCGGAACTGGGACGCCGGCGTGCTCGGAGAAGAAGGTCGCTCGTTGCACGACTTCTCGATCTGGCGCGAACAGACGAAGACAATCGACAACCTCGGCGCATCCATCACGTTCGAGCGGAACCTCGAGACGGACGACCGCCGCATCGAGCCGGTGCGCGGAGTGGAGGTCACGGCCAGCGCCTTCGCGCTCATGGCGACGCCACCACAACTCGGACGCATGCTCACTGCACAGGATGAGCAGTTGTCGGAGCCGCCGGTGGCTGTCATCAGTCACACCCTCTGGAGCACACGATTCGAGGGCGATCCGCAGATCGTCGGTCGCGCGGTAAAGCTGGGCACCACTTCGGTAACCATCGTCGGCGTGATGCCGGAAGGCTTCGGCTTCCCGGTGAACGAACGGATCTGGGTGCCGCTTCGTGTGGACGGAGCGGTACTGGCGCCGAGGACCGGGCCGCATGTCGAGATCTTCGGCCGGCTGGCGGCGGGCGTATCCATGGAACGCGCGCAAGCGGAGTTCTCGCTCATCGGATCGCGCTCTGCTGCCCGATACGCCGTGTCACACGAGAACCTCAGGCCGATCATCTCGCCCTACGCCAGGCCCCTCACCTCGGGCGGTCAGGCGCTCCTGATCAGGAACATCCTGTACGGCGTCAACGTCATTTTCCTGTTGCTGCTCACCGTCATTTGCGCGAACGTGGCCACACTCGTATTCGCCCGGACGGCCACACGCAGCTGGGAGATCTCGGTCCGCAATGCGCTCGGCGCCAGCCGCGGGCGCATCATTGCCCAGTTGTTCATCGAGGCGCTCGTGCTGGCCGGGGGAGCGGCGGTGCTGGGACTGGTCCTCGCCAAAGTGTCGATGGGGGTGGGACTGGGCCTCATGGCGCCCAGTGATGCGCTGCCGTTCTGGGTCAACGCCAGCCTCTCGTGGAAGACCGTATTGTACGCGGGGCTGCTCACGCTCATCGGCGCCGCGATCGTCGGCATTCTGCCGGCGCTCCGCGTCACGAGGGCGAGTCTGCACGATGCGATGCGCAGCCAGAGCGCGGGTGCCGGCCTGCGGTTTGGCGGCTTCTGGACCACGATAATCGTGGTGCAGGTCGCGATCACCGTCGCATTCCTCCCGCTGGCCGCCGGCGGCGTCTTCGAGTCCAACCGGTTCCGTCAGAGAGCGGAGGGCATTGGTGCGGAGCGATACCTGATCGCAAGCATCGGCATGGATCGCGAAGATCACGTGATGGATTCAGCCGCGTTCGCCGGGCGGGCGCGCATCAGGATCGATGAGCTCGAGCAACGGCTGAGCGCCGAGCCGGGTGTCGAAGCGGTCGCATTTGCCGACCGGCTTCCGGTGGAGGATCAGTTCAAGTACCAGATCGAAGTCGATACGCTGGCGGGCGCGCCCTCGACCGGTCTGCGCACGAGCACTCTGGTCCACGTGTCCCGCGGTTTCTTCGATGCCTTTGGCACTTCGGTCGTTGCCGGTCGTGACTTTTCGCGACTCGACTTCGAGACCGGGCGAGTGCTGATCGTGAACCAGTCCTTCGCGCGGCACGTGTTCGGCGATCGGAACGCGGTCGGTCAGCGCATCCGCATCGGCGAGGGTGAGGTCAACATCGGTGGCGCCGAGGAGTGGTACGCAGTCATCGGCATGGTCAGGGACTTTGGCTGGCAACTCCCGTTACCCCACGAGCAAGCGGCGATGTATCGCCCCAGCCTGCCGGTGACCGGGCGCGCGGGGAGGCTCGCCCTGCGTGTGAGTAATCCGGAAGAATTTGCAACCCGCTTGCGCACGTTAGGCGCCGAGGTCGACCCGACGATCCGGCTGCACGATGTGCAGCTGCTGCGCCAGGCCGGGGGCGGCGAGGCACAGATCAACTGGGCGCTCACCTCGGTTGCCTGGCTCGTCTCATTCATCGTGTTGCTGCTCTCGGCGACGGGCATCCATTCGCTGATGTCGTTCACCGTCGCGCGCCGGACGCGGGAGATCGGGGTTCGCGCCGCGCTGGGCGCGCGCCCTGGGCGCATTGTCGCCGGCATCTTCGGGCGCGCACTCCTGCAGATCAGCGCCGGCGTCTTCGCGGGGAGTGGGCTTGTTGCACTGGTGGGCCTCGGATCAACCCGCGATGTGCTGTTGCTCCTCGCCGCGGACGGCGTCATGCTGGTCGCCGGTCTCACGGCCTGCGCGGTGCCGCTGAGGCGCGCGCTCAGGATCAATCCGACGGAAGCGTTGCGGGCAGAGGTCTGAGAGAGGCGCGACCGACGTCGTGCCGCCCGACGCAGCTCCTATCAGCAGCAGGGAGCGCGGAGGTACAGACTAATTTGTCCTGCGTCGCGAGCCATACGAACGGTGGCAGCGACCAGCAGGTATGCGCCTCACACGGTGCGAACCGTGAACCCCTCACGTTCACCGGCCGCGACGAGGCGCTCATCGAGCGTCACGATCTCCAGCGTGGCCGGCTGCATATCGGCAGCCACCACGGCAGCCGCGAGCTGCAAGGCGTCGCCCGCGCGGAGGGAGTGAAGTCGGAGAAGCCGAATCGCGTGCTGTCGGACATGGTTGCCGGCTGGCACTTCGATCCAGCCAAGCATGGCCTGGGAAAGCCGATTGGTTGCCGTCCGCACATCGCGCGCCGTCAGGCTTCCGTCACGTTCGAGTCGTGCCAGCGCCGATGTGCATTCAACTGCACTCCCCCACCACGTCACAACCGCCGGATCGTCACCCAACAGTCTGTCCATCGTTGACGAACTCTCCTCAGCGATAAGCAGCGGAATAATGGCGGAGGAGTCCCAGTATCTCATCTCGCGTTGCGCCGCTCATCGAGGAGCGCACGTACACCGGAACAACCATCCCGGGGCTTTGGTCGCGGCTCGCTCAACCATTTCGTGCCGGGCGGCCGGTCGGGGAGCACGAGGCGGCCGTGCTGCGCAAGATCGATCGCCGCCGCGGATACTCCGCGCGTCGACGGCGGGCCGATGAGTCGAGCGACCGGGACGCCTCGGTCCGTGATGGTGATGATGGCGCCTCCGCGCACCTCGCGAAGAAGGGCGCTGAGATTGTTCTTCGCTTCGGAAACCGGAACTGATGCCATATGGCTATTATAGCCATATTAAGCAGTCTATTCAAGGGTATTGTGTCGCAACTGATCGGTTCGGTCGTGGTCCCGGAGAGGGTGTCCTTGAGGAACTTCGGGGAATTCCTGCGTCATCCGGGGTCGCCAGCAGGCGCCGGTTAGCGCAGGCCGAAGATCTCCAGCAGACGCGTTCGCGCCCACCGGGCGACGCGGTCGAAGTCCGAGAGCATCACCACCGTGGATCCCGAGTCGGGGAAATCTGCGACTCGGGACGATGGAATGGGGCCTACGGCACGACCTTCGGCTGTTGCTGCCTGATCTTCTCCATGTACTTCTGGAAGAACCACTTGTGGATGTCCATCATGTTGATCTCGCGGCCCTGGATGTACGACTGCTGGATGTCGCTCGTCATGTCCAGCGGTGTCCCGGTGGTAATCAGGAGCGTCCCCTCCTTGCCCACCTCCAGCGAACCAACCTTGTCCGCAACACCCATGAACTCCGCCGCGTTGATCGTGACCGCCTTGAGCGCCTCTTCCTCCGGCAGGCCGAACGCCACCGCCACACCGGCGTCCCACGGCAGCCGATTGCTGTACAGACCTC
>JBQTHK010000004.1:0-2455 GCA_052389935.1 Gemmatimonadota bacterium
GCGGTCGCTTCGAGCGCCGCCCTCAGTGTTACCGCATCACGTCGCGCAAGCCGATAACGGACGACGGGAGCGCCGCCTGCGTTCACCCCTACCGAGCCGTTGGACTGCCCGACGTCCGCGCCATCGCGCACAAGCGCGATGAAGGGAACGGTGTGGTGGATTGCTTTCATCGCCGAGAGGTGATCCGCACCGAACCCCGGGATCGCGGCCGCGGCCATCGACGCCCCGAGCGCCGGTACCTCGATCCAGAAGCCGTATTCGCGATCCGGAGGAGACAGGAACTCATCACAAAGCGTGGTCTGCGGGATGCCCGCCAGCGGATACGTATTTTCGGCGTATTCACCCATCACCGCGGTTGTAGGGTGCAGGGTGAGGTATCGGCCGACGGCAGCCCCGCCGATGCCGGAACGCTTGAGCAACACTGGCGTTTCGACCGCACCTCCAGCCACGACTACGACCGGAGCTTCGATCGTCAGGGTCGCCTGGGTCCGGCCGGATTCATCGAGCGCCACCGCGTCCACCGCTTTCAACGGTTTGGTCGCGCCAGCCACTGACCGCTCGAGTACCCTGATCCGCTCAGCGCGTGTGTTTGCAAAGAGCCTGGCGCCGGCCGCGAACGCACGCGGCAGGGAGGTCATGAGCGCGCCCTGCTTGGCGCCATAGCGACATCCCAGGGTACACGTTCCCGCCCTGACGCAACCGCGGGCGTTGATCATCGCCGGGCGCGCACGCCAGCCAAGAGCGGCGGCGCCCCTCAGTATCGCGCAGTTGGCCGGTGAATGCGCCTCATCGGGGACGAATCCCGCGCCCGTCTCTCTTTCCACGAGGTCATGGAGAGCGGACATGGTCGCAGTGGTCGCAAAGTCGAGGCCCAGCCGTCGCCGCCAGTCATCGACAACAAACTCGGGAGTGCGCAGCATCAACATCCAGTTGATGGTCGTCCCTCCGCCGGCAACCGCTCCCTGAAGCAGCGAGATCGACGCGTCGTTTGTCGCCCGCAACCCGCCATCAGCGAGAACCAGTGGCAGGAGGCGCCCCTCGTCTTCGTCGAAGTCAACCGCCGTCAGCCACGGACCGGACTCGAGAATCACGACCTCGCGACCCGCTTCGGCCAGTCGTGCGGCAGCCACGGAGCCGCCGGCACCACTGCCGATCACGACCACATCAGCCCGGAACTCGAGGTGTCCACTCAACGTGCTGCCACTCGTGACCGCATCCTCTGTCACCCGCGCGGGCGACGCACGGGGTACAAGTTCGGATCGCGGTGCCGTCGCCACGACCGGCCCACCATCGGTTGTCACCGGGCCCTCCCAGGCAACGGTCGGTTTGCGCAGATGCAGCGGAGGCAGGACACCGATATCGGTTCGTCCGTCCGGCATGCCGTACCAGGTCGACAGGATCAGTCGCCGCACGGTTTCGTAGATGGCGCGCAGACTTCGGACGCCCGCCAGTCCCAGCCGTGCGAAGCGATTCGAACGTTCTTCCAGTGTCATCCGGTGCCAGGGGCGCGTTGTACCAGCGAATACAAGCCTCACTGCCGCGGTGTCGAGGAGCCGCAGTGCGAAACGAAGACGACCGGTCAGGTGTGGCGGCGCCCCGGTGATGCGCGCCCATACAAGATCGACCAGCTCTCGACCGCCCTCACTTTCTCGCGCAAACGCGTGCGGCACGATCACCTCGGCGAGGGCTGTCAGGAGCTTCGTCGTGCGGGTGTCAGGGCCGGCTGACGACGCCGAGCCGGCTGACGAGGACGAGGAGGATGAGGAGGATGAGGAGGACGAGGATGATGAGGATGACGAGGATGACGAGGATGGCACCAGGGTCTACCTCTCGGATTCGCGTTCGGGTTTCCCAGCGTCTGTCCTCCGCGTATCTGTCCCCGTCGCGGCAACTGTGCAAGTACCACTGATCGCGGCGTCTCCCGGGCAGCCCATTCTCGAGGACGCCATGCGCACGCTGCTGACCGCACTCCTGCTTTCGCTACCAGCTCAGGCCTTGCTATCGCAAGGCAGGATCATCCGCCCCTGTATTCCACCTCCCGAATGCAGGACAGGTGATTGCGCCACTCCCCGACCAGCGCTCACCTGCGGTCCTCAGATAGTCCGGACATCGTCGGCCGTGAAAGTTGGCCTGGCGGATCGGGTACTTCGCTACGAGGTGACCGAGACATTCGTCAACCGTGGGCCGAGAGTCGCCGAGGCGGACTACATCTTCCCGCTGCCCGAAGGCGCCGCGTTCGAGGACCTCAAGCTTTCGATCAACGGCGAGCTTGTATCCGGCGAGACCATGTCGGCCGAGGCCGCGCGCGCGATCTACGAGGAAATAGTGCGCAAGGTGCGTGATCCGGCGCTGGTCGAATGGATGGGTCATGGAATGTTGCGCACAAGGATCTTCCCCATTCAGCCGGGAGAAGAAAAGAAGGTTGTGGTCCGCTTCCAGAGCGTCGCTCGCCGGG
>JBQTHK010000005.1:0-14061 GCA_052389935.1 Gemmatimonadota bacterium
CCGATGTGGGCCAGCTTGAATGGCCCGAGAGGCGGATGCCGAGGCCGGTCGCGAGAAACCACATCGGCTCCGTGTCCCAGCGGCGGTCGGGGAACGGTGGTGGTCCCTCAATGTAGCGCAAGGAAGCAGTGGACTGCGCCCGGAGTCCGCTGGAGTTGACTCGCGTCGCAGGAACCAGGCTCTCCCGCGGCCAGTGAGCTGACAATGCGGCCAGGAGTCGACGCACGATTGCCAACAGACGAAGGCTTGCGTCCGGCTACTGCACCGCTGACCTAGTCAGGAATCGCCCTTATGCCGGCCGCGCTCAAACTCGACGGCGCCCTACCCGCCAGGGCGGCGGCGAGCCTGGTCCCCAGTTCATCGCTCAATGAGCGCGAGAAGGTCCGGGTGATGTGGTTGTCGTCGGCGAAGAGTATCATCCCGGCCCGTTCGCTCGCGCAGCTCCCCGGACCCGGTCCGCAGACCTGATCATTCATGTCGATGAACCGCACTGCGAGACCGCGCGCGGCCTCATCCTGCGCCTGCCTTGCAATGGTGATGAACGCGCGATCAGGCACGAACAGGCAATCGCCCGCAAACGGGAGTTTGGCCGCCCGTCGCGATAGACAACTGGGCACGTCGAAGGGCACCCAGGGAAGGCCGCGCATGACGATTACCTCGGTCCCCATACGGTTGAATCTCTCATAAGTACGGCGCAGACCCTCCGTCCAGGCAGACACCGGGATTCCGGTTTGGCGACCTGTGGCCGCCGGAGGCTCTACGTAGTAGTCGGCATTCGACAGAATCACGGCGCGGGGCCGGGCCGCCGCCAGGCGACGCAGAACTCCTTCCTTGAAGGTCGCGCAATCGCCGTAAAGTCGCTCGGCGACGCCCTGGATCAGGCCCCGCAGGTCCGCGACCGGACACGCTCCCATTACGTGTATGTCGAACTTCCACCCATGGGCCTCACCTGCTTTCTCCAACCCGGCGAGCCAGTGAGAAGCATGCGAGTCCCCCAATAGTGCGATCGTTGTTGTCGATCCCGTGTCACCGAACACGCAGCTCGCGCTCTCATCGTCGAGCGCTGAACGCCCCCAGCATTCATGCGGCATGTGGTCGTTGCGCGCGGCGAGATAACGGCTATGAGCACTCTGTTCGACGTGATGCGCGCTGCTCCATGCGGCACCGGCACCCAGCAAAGCGAGCCCCAGGCTCACTCCCGCGGCCGCGATCAGTGGCCTCTCTGTCGCGGCACGATTGAGGACAGCCGTGGATGCTGGCCTTTCGAGCAGGCGGTGGGTCAGCATTGCCGCGGCCAGTCCCGCAAAGCCCCACGCCAGCCTGCCACCCGTGCTCAGGTCGGGAACCAGCACACCGCCAAGGACGATGAGCGGCCAGTGCCAGAGGTACCAGGAGTACGACAGTCGACCGAGTCCCGCGAGCGGAGCTGAGGCGAGCAGGCGCCCCGGCATTGCAGTTGTAGCCGCGCCCCCGGCGGCGAGGAGAAGGAGGGTGCCACCAACGGGAGCCAGGGCGACAACTCCCGGGTAGGCCAGGGTACTGTCGTAGAGCAGTGAAGGTATGAGCAGAAGCCCGAGTCCACCAAGCTGAACCACCGTCAGGCGCAGTGACGTGCCTCCGACAGCGCTCTGCCCGCCACCAGTCAGGAAAGCCATCAGTGCGCCGGCGCAGAACGACCAGAGCCTGGTGTGAGGACCGAAGTAAGCCCACATCGGAGCGCTGTCATTGATGATTAACGCCAGCGCAAATGACACCAGTCCCACAGGATGAGCCCGAACAGCACCGTCCGCAGTACGATCATACGGCGTTCTGCACCGATCTGGTCCCCGGCACGACGATCGCCCCAGGCGGCGAAGAACATCACAAGGAGCGGGAGCACCAGGGCAAGCTGCAGCTCTACCCCAAGTGTCCAGGTGTGGAGCAAGGGGTTGGCACCCGCACCGAAGTAGTTGACCCCACCTGCCGCTAAAGCGAGGTTGCCTGCGAACGCCGATACCGGAACCATGTGTTCGGCTACAGTCGCTCGGTCGATCGGCGCATACAGCGCGGTTGTCGCCAGCGTCCCCAGCAGCACCACGATCAGGACCGGCAGAAGTCTCCAGACGCGCCGTGCCAACAGAGTTCCCGGACGAATCTCCTCGCCTGTCGCGAGGCTCTGGGTCAGTCGTGTGGCGAGAAAGAACCCTGAGAGGACGAAGAATACGTCAACGGCGACAAACGCCCCGCCGAGCGCCGGGACGCCGGCATGGAAGCCGACCACGAGCAGGACCGCGAGACCCCGCAGTCCGTCGAGGTCGCGACGTCTGATTCCGGTCACAATCCAGGCGATTGAAGGAGGTGAAGTTCCCTACGGGAGGACGCTCACCGGGTTTCCGGGGCGCGCCTGAGCCAGCAGCTCACAACCGACACTGCGGCGCACCACCCGCCACGGGAGTCCACCCGCTCCGCCGCACTGCATGGACATTGGCGAGTGCCTTCCGTTTTGGCGAGCCTGCAGCCACGTCAGGAGGGCTCACCGGACTTGCAGCCGACGGAAGCGTTCGGCGGCGCCTGGTCTGGTGCAGCCTGCATGAAGGGATTCTCGTCGGCCGTTGGCCCGTACAGACAGATGGCACCGACTCCTCGAGCAGGCGCAGGTAAACGAGGAGTTGCCCACGGTGACAGATGATTGAACATGATTGCCGGATCATCCCGACACGCGGAGCTGACATCATCGTTTTCCCTCCGGCCGAAAGCAGCCACGTACCTGTCATCTGCTGATCCGAGAGTCCGTCACGGTAGGACTTTGCATTCGCCAGCAGTACGATCGCGTGTACCGCCGCGCTATCGGTTTCCCTGATGTGGGACGCTCTGCAACTGTTCACTCACCGCAAGTCGGTCAAGTGCGCCGCGGACGATGTGTCCACACACCATCATCCCTGCGCGCTCCAGCGTCCTTTGAGATGCGAGATTGTCGATGTTGCAGCGCGCCGCCGCGCGATAGCCTGTTTCGCGACAGATTCTCTTCAGCTCCTGAACAAGGAAGCTTCCGTAGCCGCGACGCTGGTGCTCCCCGGCTACCTCCATATAGAGGTCAGCGAAAGGCGGATTGTAGTGAAACATCAAACCACCAGTTGCTACCACGGTCCCGCCGAGATCCAGCACCCAGTCGCCGACTGGCTCCACCTTGTGGCTGAAGACGCGCCGCTTTTCCAATCGACCGATTGGGCGAAAAATCACGTCGGGAACGCAAAGAACCGTAGCAGAGGCGTCTGAAAACAGAATGCGATCCTTCTCCGTGGTTTTCGCGAACTCCACGAGAAGAGGCATGAGGAACGGATCATTCGTTTGTGCCTCGATCCATCGCGGACGCGTCACCGCGAGAACCGCCCGAAACAGGGATTGCGCGAAGTGCGAGTGCTCCGGCCGGACGTAGAGTTCCCTGACGATCTCACGAGGAGGATCCGGGCTACCGGTCAGGGAAGCATACCCGACGACTTCCCCGTCCACCTTGAGCAGATAGGAGTCGGTGAAGCCGCGCTCGTGGTAGGAGTCGTGCACGATCTGACAGTCCATGGCCCGGCGATACTCCTCTCTCAGGGCACGAATGTCATCGACGCGCTTCCTGACGACTTCGATCTGGCCGCGCTTCAACGGCGTCCGCCTGCGGGCGTCCGCTTCAAGGCCCTGTTCGGCGACACACGAGATAACAGGTGTTGTTTGACCTTGGAACTCAGCGCGTCCCAGTGCTGATCTCTCAACGCTCCTTCAAGGGAGTACAGGTAGTAGCACACGGGAATCGTCTTGCCTGGATTCCTCGCGCGGATGCGGGCATACGCATTCACTGCACCTATGGACCGCAACTCCCCGCTGGTCTGAATGCCAATCTCTCTGAGTCGACGGGCAATCGTGGGTCCGACGTTTCTGAGTTGGTCCACTGGCAGCGAAGGATTCTTCATGAGCCTCACCACCTGCCGCGTGAATACGACGGCTCTTGCGCGGTAGTCTGCGGCATGAACTCAGAGACGTGCAGAGCGTGCCCGCAACGTCCTTGAAGGGAAAACGTGGTCCGCATGGTTCGTCTCGCAGAGCAGGGTTTCGCTCAATTTGAAGGCCAGAGTGCTCAAACAGAAGCGGCCACCTTCGCGAGCCCGCGAATCACAGCGCCCCGAGCGCATCAGGGTGTCGCTGTTGCGCGGGAGGGGTACGCAGGCGCAAGGTCTGGAAGCGCGCGCGTGGAATCCTGAACTACCGGGGGCGACACACCGAGGCCATAACGACCCTCGATCCTGCAGTGGAGCAGCCGGACGCATGGCTAAGGATGTACAACCTGAGCCACGCTATGAAGCGTTCCGGCGCGATTGCGCGACTACACTGCTGGCGCGTATCGAAAGCTGGTAGCGGCGCCAGCGCCTGGCGACATGAGGGCCCACCCGAACTGGCCCCGTCCGAGCGGGCGTGCCCGCTGTGCGGATCGCGGACTACCGTATGACGGTCACTACGCTCCTCGCGATCGCACCAGGGCGCGCGGCCGGCCACGCCGTCACTTGAGCGACGCCTACTCTGAGCGCTCTGATCTTGCCGCTCTTGTCGAGCGTCGCCACCGAATCCGGACTAATCGACCACTCGACGATCTGTGAGTACGGCCAGTTTGAAAACGAAGCTACGAAGAGGATTTCTTGCCCTTGAACGAGTGTCATTTGCTTTGGTTCGACACGAAAGCCGGGCAGCGGGAGAACCGGTGGAAGTATCTCAGAATCGCGAGCATCACTGCACGCCAGAACGAGCGCTGCAGCCAGCCAACGCGATTTAAGCGCTGCACCTTTCATAGATCGCCTGGTTCAGCGTCCCGAAGCGGGTGAGTCCCATTTCTGGTTGAAATTTCAGGTGGTGCCTCGAAACCAGAGTGTTGGTCCGACCAAGGATTAGCACTCAGAACCGAGGACATCACCTCTGCGAACTACGCAACACACACCCCTCTCGTTGCTCACTCCTCTCGAATTGCACCCGGCCACTGCCCGGCGACGGCCGCGTCGAAACCTGTGGGACAGTTCCGAGCCGTTAACGCGTCGTTCTGCCCGCTGTTCAGTCTGTAGGTGCGCGTAACCCTCGACGTCCGGCAGCTCCGCCCGCCAGCGTCTGTGGCTGCGCATCAGGCGGATCACCGCATTGCGCTGCATCGCCGACGTACGACGGCTGTGTACGGCTGGTGTCGTTCCTGGGTGCGTGGAAGTAGGTTCTGCGGCCCCCAACCAGAGCGGCGATGTATCGGGAGTCAGGACGTTCGCGCAAAGCCAGCAAGGTTTCATCTTCTGCGGGGCCGGCCCTTGTTGAGGGCGCGTGCGCCCGGGCTGCCGGTCGCCCACGATGATTGAGCCGCTGCTCCAACGGCTCGCTGCGGCCCTTGCCGATCGCTATCAGGTCGAGCGGGAACTGGGCGCCGGTGGCATGGCCACCGTGTTCCTCGCCCGCGACGTCAGGCACGATCGCGACGTCGCCATCAAGGTCCTGCACCCTGACCTGGGAGCCGCGTTAGGCGGAGAACGTTTCCTTGCCGAAATCCGCACCACTGCCAGGCTGCAGCATCCGCACATCCTCCCTCTGCTGGACTCGGGTGAGGCGGGGCCGGGATTGCTCTACTACGTAATGCCGCTCGTGACCGGCGAGACCCTGCGCGCCCGGCTCGCGCGCGAGCGGCAACTGTCGGTGTCGGAAGCGGTGCGGCTCGCACGCGAGATCGCGGGGGCGCTCGACTACGCTCATCGCCACGGTGTGATCCACCGCGACATCAAGCCGGAGAACATCCTCCTGCACGACGGAGCCGCGCTCGTCGCCGACTTCGGGATCGCCCTGGCAGTGCAGAGCGCGGGCGGACAGCGCATGACGCAGACTGGTCTCTCGTTAGGTACGCCCCAGTACATGTCGCCCGAGCAGGCGATGGGGGAGAAGGTCATCGACGCCAGAAGCGACATCTACGCGCTCGGCGCCGTCACCTACGAGATGCTTGCCGGCGACCCTCCGTTCACCGGAAGCAGCGTGCAGGCGATCGTCGCCCGGGTGCTGACCGAGCGGCCGGCGCCGATCCGGACTCTGCGTGAAACCGTGCCCGAGCACCTCGAGGCCGCGGTGCTGACCGCCCTGGCCAAGCTCCCCGCCGACCGGTTCGAGAGCGCGAGCGCGATGGCGGCTGCGTTCGAGAACCCAGGCTTCTCACGGGCAACGAGTGCCACGCGCACGCATTCTGGATCAGGAGTAACGCAGCGGGCCGCGCTGAAAGGCATGGCCGCGGTGGCGATCGCCAGCTTGGGTGTCGCCGCGTGGTCCTTGCAGCAGGAGGGCCAGGCGCCGTCGCCGGTCGTGCCGCTCACCCTCGAGGTGCCTAACGCCAATCCCGACCTCGCGCGTTTTGCGGTTTCGGGGGATGGCTCACGCTTCGCGTTCGCCACGGATGAGGGCCTCATGCTGCGCGACTCGGCGCAACGCGAGTACCGACTCCTCCCGGGTACGGAGCGCGCCGAATCGCCATCCTTCTCGCCCGATGGAGAGTGGATAGCATTCCACTCGTCGGGCCGGCTCCGACGGGTGCCGGTATCGGGGGGAGCACCCCTGGCGATGATCGTGGGCGACTCGATCTCGGCGGGTCGCGTGAACTGGGGCGAGGACGGCGGCGTTGTTTTCGAAACGGGCGGCGGATTTGGCATTGTGTCGGCGGATGGAGCGTTAAGGCTCGTCAGAAACGCGCAGAATGCGCAGGAGCCGCGATTGACGCCGGACGGCCGGGGTGTGCTTTACGTCGACAATTCGCGTGGCGCCCGGCTGATGTATTACGACCTCGCCGCGGACACGGCCACTTCTCTGCTGGCAGAGTCGGCGGAGGCACGCGTCCTCTCCACGGGCCACCTTCTCTACGCGTCGACTGCAGGCGGGCTCTTTGCGGTGCGCTTCGACCCGGACCGTCGCGCGGTGACCGGTACGCCGATCCCGGTGGTATTGGACCTGCAGCCGAACGGTGGGGTTGCGCCGTTTACGGTCACGCGGAGCGGGACCCTCGTCTACCGGGCCGGGGTGGACGCCGAGCATCGTGTGTTGCTGCGCGATGCGCGCGGTCGGATCGACACCCTGCCCTTCGCCCCCAGGGTTTTGAGCTATGCCCGATTCTCACCCGACGGGAGCCGGATCGCGTTCACGATCGGCAGCGCGCGCGGCACCAACCGGCATACGGCGATCTACGACCTTCGCACCGGTTCGTTGAACCGTTTCACGACTGGCGGTGGCGGGCACGCCCCGGTCTGGTCGCCGGACGGAACGCGGCTCGCCTTTACGGCCGAGGGACCGGACACCGATGCGGAAGACGTGTTCGTGCAGCCCGTCGACCGCAGCACGACGCCGGTACGGATGCCGCGCGCGCCTAACGATCAGCATTCGACCGACTGGCCGTCCGACACGATGCTGGTCTACTCGAATAACATGGCGGTCCGCACCCTCGGGGGGCGCGTCGGTGGCGGGACGACCAGCATCGTCAACCCACTGACGGCATCGAACGCCCGCGGCTACCTGTCGGCTCAGTGGGGGGAGTTCGGCGCCAGCGTTTCGCCCGACGGTAAGTGGGCCGCGTTCACGTCGGACGAATCGGGACAGTTCGAGATCCACGTCCGCCCTTTTCCCGTCGCCGAGGCGGGTGGACGGTGGAAGGTGTCGTCGGGCGGCGGGCAGCAGGCGCGGTGGTCTGGCGACGGCCGGACGATCTATTACCTGAACGCCGACAACACTATGGTCCGGGCGGTGCGAGTCACCCCCGGTCCGAACTTCGGCGTGGGGGCCGCCGAGGTTGTGGTGACAGGCCGGTCGTTAGGCGTGGCGTGGGACGTGGATCGCCGGAACGGCCGGATGGTGCTCACCGAACCGGTGAACCCGGCGGGTGTGCGTATCGTGGTGATGCAGGGGTGGCTCCAGGAGTTTGCGCGGACAGCGGCGCGAAGGGACGGGCGTTAAGAGCAGGCTCCCGCCCTACGGGCGTCTTGAAGCCAGACGCGCAGTCGATGGTGGTTGCAATACTGCGTCTGGCAGCACTCGTGGGACCCGAGACGGGCTGTAATCTCGTCAGGCACCCAGAATCTCATTCAGGCCCTCGAGCACCTCCGTCAGCTCCTCCGGGGACGCTCGCCCGAGGCGCTTCCGCAGTCGTTCCGAGGCGAGCGTCCGGATCTGGCTGATCTTCACCCAGAACCGCTTCGGCAGCCGCGGCGCGACGAGTTCCAGGGTGAGCGGAAACCCCGCGCGCTGTGGCTGGCTCGACAAAGCGACGGCGATCACAGTCCCGGAGCGTTCGTTGAAGATGTCATGGCTGAGCACCAGAACCGGTCGCTGACCAGCCTGCTCGCTGCCGCGCGTGGGGCTCGGATCCGCCCACCGGATCTCACCCCTCAGTATTCCGGCCATGCGGCGGCATCCGATCCGAGTCCCTCTTCAGCGAGAGCCCGTTCCGCAGCCGGGTCGAGTTTCCCGCACTCTTGCGCCAGCCGGCGTCCCTCCAGCCGTTCGAGCTGGGCGGCGACGGCCGCCTCGATCGCCTGGCTGCGGTTGGGGTAACGCGTTTCGCGGACCAACCGATCGACGCGGCGGACCATCTGGGTATCGAGGCTGACGGCGACTTTGGTCTTGGCCATAATCACTCCAGTATGAGGATAAGTCATACCGCTCTGACCGCAAGGTGACGGTCGTGGCGCTCCATCGAGGCCTGGATGCCCGACGAAAAGCGCTGCACGAGTGGTGCCCAACACCTGGTTTCTGCGGCGGGCCACGCAGCTGACGGGCCCCTGCACTCGTTAGTTAGGCGCCAGTCAAACGGTGGTGCCCTTCCCCAGCGTCACCCGCCGTCGGCGATTCAACATACGCCACACCCACTGGGCTCCCCGGCGGATTAGATTTGAATCCTGGCCGTGTTCTCAGCCTCGGGCCGCCTGGTGCCCTCTTGATCCTCGTTGCCGTTCGATCTTCCCGATCACCCTGATTCCCGCATCGCCCGGTCATCGTGTCCATTATCGGCTTCACGGTCATCCCAATCATCACGATCGTTTGGTGCACCCGCATCCCGGTCATCTGATTCCCCGATTATGCCGTTTTCGGATCCTCCCTTTCATCTCGTTCAACCGGCTCGTCGCGTTCATCGGTTCTTCCAGTTCATCGCCCTCATCTGATTTCACGTTCTTCCCATTCATCTGATCATCCCGCTTATCCGATCCACGTGCAATTAGCCCACATCCGCAACTTCTGCATCGTAGCACACATCGATCACGGCAAGTCCACCCTCGCCGACAGACTGATCGAAGCCACGGGCACCCTGGAGAAGCGCGAAATGAAGGATCAGGTCCTCGATACACTGGACCTCGAACGCGAACGCGGGATCACCATCAAACTCAACGCCGTCCGCATGAATTACGACGCCAGGGACGGCGTCCGCTACGAACTCAACCTCATCGACACGCCGGGACACGTTGACTTCACCTACGAAGTCTCCCGCTCTCTCGCCGCCTGCGAAGGTGCTGTCCTCGTCGTCGACGCCTCACAGGGAATCCAGGCACAGACCCTCTCCAACCTCTTCCTCGCCCTCGACGCCGGGCTCGAAATCATCCCCGTCCTCAACAAGATCGACCTTCCCGGCGCCGAGCCTGATCGCCGAAAGCAGGAGGTCCACGACCTCATCGGCGCCGACCCCGCCGACATCCTCCTCGTCAGTGCCAAGGAAGGCCTCGGCATCCCCGAGCTGCTCGAAGCGATCGTCGCCCGCCTCCCCGCACCACGCGGCAACCCCGACGCGCCGCTCCGCGCCCTGATCTTTGACTCCTACTACGACCGCTACCGTGGTGCCATCCCCAGCATCCGCGTCGTAGACGGGGCCATCCGCCCCGGCATGAACATCACCTTCGGCGCCAACGAGGCTTCATACGAAGTCGCCGAGGTCGGTTACCTGCAGCTGCGGCAGACAAAAGCTCCGGAGCTCACCGCCGGCGAAGTCGGCTACGTCCTCGCCAATGTTCGCAGCGTCCAGGAGACGCGCGCCGGTGACACGATCTTCGACGTCGCCAATCGCGCCCGCGAACCGCTGCCGGGCTACAAGGACGTCCACTCGATGGTATTCGCCGGCATCTACCCTACCGATACACAGCAGTACGAACAGCTCCGCGACGCCCTCTCAAAGCTGCAGCTCAACGACGCCTCGCTCAAATACGAACCCGAAACATCCACCGCCCTCGGCTTCGGCTTCCGCTGCGGCTTCCTCGGACTCCTCCACATGGAGATCGTCCAGGAACGGCTCGAACGCGAGTTCAATCTCGACCTCGTCACCACCGTGCCTAACGTGGAATACCACGTCTACCGCACCGACGGCGTCATGGACCTGATCGAGAACCCATCAAGACTCCCGCCACCCGCCGCCATCGACCGCATCGAGGAACCCTACGTCAAGGCACGCATCGTCTCGCCCGCCGACTACATCGGGCCGATCATGACCCTCGGCACCGACCGCCGCGGCGTCTACGGCGGGATGAAATACATCGATACCGCCCGCGTCGAGTTCGACTGGGAGTTCCCCCTCGCCGAGATCATCCTCGACTTCTACGACCGGCTCAAGACGATAAGTCGCGGCTACGCCTCCCTCGACTACGAACTTGGCGACTATCGCCCCGGCAAGCTGGTCAAGCTCGACATGCTGATCAATGGCGACGTCCTCGACGCCTTCTCGGTCATCATCCACACCGACAAGGCCTACGACTGGGGACGCAAGATCGCCTACAAACTCAAGGAACTCATCCCCCGACAACTCTTCGAGGTCGCCATCCAGGCTGCCATCGGCAACAAGGTCATCGCCCGCACAACGGTCAAGGCGCTGCGCAAGGACGTTCTCGCCAAGTGTTACGGCGGCGACATCACCCGCAAACGCAAGCTCCTCGAAAAGCAGAAAGAGGGGAAGAAGCGGATGAAACAGGTGGGCAGCGTCGAGATCCCGCAGGAGGCGTTTCTGGCGGTGCTCCAGGTCGACTAGGTGCCGCGCACGCTCGTCGTCCAGACGGCATTCCTTGGCGACGTGGTCCTCACGACGCCCCTGATCGAAGAACTCGCCACCCGCGGCTCGGTCGACGTCGTCACCACTCCGGCCGGTGCCGGACTGCTCGCCGGCCACCCCGCAGTCCGCCGCATCATTCCCTTCGACAAACACGACACCCAAAAGGGAATCGCCGGACTGGTATCCATAATCCGCGCCGCCCGCAGCGAGTCCCCGTCGGACACAGCGGTTCTCGCCCAGCGATCCGTGAGGTCGGCGGCCGTTGCACTCCTCGCCGGCTACAAGCGGCGCACCGGCTTCGAAGGGTCGCCCGGGCGAATTCTGTATACAGACAGGATCCCCTTCGACCGTAGCCTCCATCAGTCGGCGCGCCTCCTGTCACTTTCGGGACGCATCACGGACCGCAACAAACCTCCGCGACCTCGTCTCTACCCTTCCCCAGCGAACGAAGCCGAGGTTGATCAGCTTCTCCAGGGCGCGGGGGCAGTCGGCGAGCCCCTGATCGGCATCGCACCGGGCGGCGTCTGGGGGACAAAACGCTGGGTGCATTACGACGATCTGGTCGGAAATCTCGCTGACCTTGGTCGCGTGGTCATCATCGGCGGCGGCGAGTTGGCGGAGAGCGCCTCACGACTCGTCTCCGCAAGCGGCGGCCGCGCCATCGACGCCAGCGGCAGGCTCTCGCTCCTCGCGTCGGCGGCGCTGATCGGACGTTGCCGAGTGCTGGTGACTAACGATTCGGCACCTCTTCACATCGCGTCGGCGATGAATACCCCAACCGTTGGCGTTTACGGCCCGACCGACCCCGTACTTGGCTTCTATCCGCTGGCCGACCATTGGGGGTTTGCCGGACTCGAAACGCTCGGGTGCCGCCCCTGTCACCACCACGGTCCGCCAACCTGCCCGCTGGGCCACTTCCGCTGCATGAGAAACCTGACGGCGGAGGCGGTGGAGGCCGTTGTGCGGCGCGTAGTCGCGGAAGCCGCCTGAAATGGACGGAGCTTCCCATATAGTCGCGGGGCTCCTGCTTGGCTTCCCTGTCGGCGTCGTCCTTGGTCTCCTCGGGGGAGGCGGGTCGATCCTGGCGCTGCCGATCTTTCTTTATGTGTTCGGAGTTGCTGCCAAACCGGCGATTGCAATGAGCCTCGCGGTCGTCGGCATGAGCGCCTTTGTCGGCTTCCTTACGCACTGGCGCCAGGGGACGGTCAACGTCGCCGTGGCGCTGCCGTTCGGCTTTTTCGCCATGATCGGTGCGTTCGCTACTGCACGTCTCACCCGATTCGTTCCTGAGCGCATCCAGCTCGCCCTCTTCACCTTGTTCGCGGCGACGGCGGCGCTCCTCATGCTCCGCGATCCACCGCCGCATGGCGACCGCGCTGAGACCACGGCTGCGTCAACGAACGCCCTTCCCAGGTGGCGGCGAGCGCTCAACGTCGGCCAGGGCCTCGGTGTGGGTGTCCTCACTGCCCTGATTGGCGCCGGTGGCGGCTTCGTCATTGTTCCGGCGCTCACACTCGTGGCCAGGATCCCCATCAAGGTCGCCGTCGGCAGCTCGCTTCTCGTGATCGCGATGAACGCCGCCGCCGGATTCCTCGGCTATCTGGGCCAGGTGGAGATCATCTGGCCCCTGGTGGCTTCTTTCACCCTCGTCGCAGGAGTTGGTGCTGTGCTCGGCACACGTCTCGCCCGGCGGGTGAGCCAGCGCACGATCCGCCGCAGCTTCGCGTTCATGATAATGATTCTGGGCGGCTATCTTGTGCTGCGGGAACTTCTGACCTGAACGCTCTGATACCTCGCTTATGCTGCAAGCGGGAACTGCCGGACTGAACGTCCTGATACTTCGCCTCAGGCTGAACGCAAACTGAAGAAAGTGCCATCACGCAAATCCAACCGGTTCATCGTCGGCGTCGACCTTGGCGGCACCAACATTGTCGTTGGATCGCTGAGCGTCGACGGAACGCGGCAGTATTCCATGCGCTCCGAGCCGACCCGGCCGGACCAGGGAGCCGAAGCGGTCGTCGATCGCATGATCCGTAGCATCGACACGGTGATCGCCGAAACGACAGCGGCCAGCGGCGCACGCCGATCTTCCTGCATGGGGGTGGGGATCGGTGCACCAGGACCTCTGGACCGTGAGCGCGGCATCGTGATCACAACGCCGAACCTCGGCTGGAGCAACTTTCCGCTGCGATCTGTAATCGAGGAGCGCGTCGGATTGCGTAGTACGCTGGACAACGATGCGAACTGCGCCACGCTTGGCGAGTGGTGGCTGGGGGCCGCGCGGGGCGCGAACAACGTGGTGGGCATGACGATCGGCACGGGAATCGGCGGCGGGCTGATTCTCAACGGGCGGCTTTACCATGGCGCGTCCGACGTCGCTGGAGAGATCGGCCACACGACGATCGATATGACGGGTCGTCGCTGCAAGTGCGGCAACTATGGTTGTCTCGAAGCATACGCGTCGGGCCCGTCGATCGCCGAGCGCGCGAGAGAAGCCCTGGCCGGCGACGACTCGTCGCGGCTGCACGAGCTCGTGGGTGGCAACCTCGAGAAGCTCACGGCGGCGACAGTCTACGAAGCTGCGAAGCTGGGAGACGAAATTGCGCTGGAAGTAGTGCGCGAGACGGCGCGGTTCCTGGGAACTGGCCTAGCGAACCTGCTTAATCTCTTCAATCCTGACGTGGTGGTGATCGCAGGAGGCGTAACGCAAGCGGGGGCGGCGTTGTTCGAGCCACTCAATCGCGAGATGCGGCGCCGAGCCTTCAAGCCCGCGATCGAGGCCTGCCGGGTGGTGGCAGGCGCACTGCCGGGCACGGCGGGAGTTGTGGGAGCTGTCGCGACGTTCAAGCAGCAGCTCGAGGAGGAGTAGTTGGCGGAGACGAGCGCGCCCGCCGCCTCTGCGGCCGGGGGGAGGTCTCGGGTGGTGGGGGGGGGGAGTGAACTGGGCGCGCATGGCGGAAAGCGTGCCTCACCCGGTGGGTGATCACTGAAGCGGGGCGGCGTGATCGGGACGTGCGTCT
>JBQTHK010000006.1:0-92614 GCA_052389935.1 Gemmatimonadota bacterium
CGGCGAAAGCGGTACTTCGCGATCGGTAAGCGATCCCTGGTCGTCAGCGGGGTTGATCCCACGCTCGCGATCCGATCGACCGTTGTGTTCAAAATGATTGTCCAGCATCAGGCGTACTTCTCCTCCAGTAAGGCCTGGAGCGCCTCGCGCGCGCGATGCACGCGCATCTTCAGCGCTCCGACGGTTGTTCCCAGCAGGTCCGCCATCTCTTCGTACGACCGACCCTCGACGTGTTTCATCACGAAGGCTTCGCGCAGTGACGACGGCAGCTGCGTCAGTGCCTGATCGAGGTCGGAGCGAAGCTCCGTACGCGAAAGCTCTTCGTCTGGCGTCGCATAGGTTGTCGGCTGATCATCCTCCTCATAGCTGAGATGAGTCCGCCGAATGTTCTTGAGCCAGTCCTTGCAGCCGTTGGCGACGATCCGGAATACCCAGGCATCGAACCTGCCCCGCACCTCCGAGAGGTGGTGGTAGGCCTTGATGAACGACATCTGCAGGATGTCCTCGGCCACATCCGGACTGCCGGTCATGCCAAGCGCATGTCGGTAGAGCGGATCGCTGTAGCGGTGGATGAGGAGGCCGAAGGCGTCGCGATGGCCGGATAGCACCCGCGAGATGATCTCCTGGTCGGCTTCGAGCTGCTCGAGCGGAGACGCGCTCACCGTAGTCTTCACGGCGCTAGCATAACTGCTTTTGCGCTGTCTCGACAGTGCCGGGACCGGCAGCGGATTATAGGCGATGGTCGTCACAATTCACTGACGCGCCTCGCCGATCCGAGGTAACAAGACGATTATGACTGCCGATACTTGGGCGCTTTCAGGCCCCAATCTGTCCGAAAACCCCGAATCCGGAGGCGCGGATCGCCGGGCCGTGCTCATCGAGCAGCGGCGGTGGGAATCTGACCGTTCCCGGAATCGAAGGCTCGACTCCGGTCTGAGAGGACGCGGAAACATCAGCGACAGCCTCACGAACGGTCCTGACGAGGCCGCAGGGAACATCCCGGGCCTCCAGTCTCGAAATCCAGTCGCCGGCGGGAGCTGTGGTCACCTTCGCCGCGATCCGCTCGACCACATCATTCCGGCGCGCCAGTCGCTGTCGATTTGTGGCGAAGCTCTCGTCCAGAGCAAGCTCATCGAGCCCAAGAGCCCGGCAGCAGCGAACCCACTGTGCATCGTTACCAACCGCGATCACAAGGGACCGATCGGCCGCCCGGAAGAGCTGGTACGGCACGAGGTTCGGATGGGCATTACCCCACCGTTTCGAATCAACGGACGAGACGAGCAGGTTCTGGGCGACGTTGATCAAGGCCGCGGTGGCCGTGCGCGCGAGTGATATGTCGAGCCTGCGGCTGCCGGTCATTTGTCCGGTGCCGCGAGCTGCCAATGCGGCGAGGATCGCGATCGCAGCGTCCTTGCCGGCGAGAACGTCGGCCAGCGCGATTCCGGACTTCATGGGCTCGCCGTCCGCTTCCCCTGTCACCGACATCCACCCCGACTCGGCCTGCACGACGAAGTCGTAGCCTGGCCTCGTGCTCTCAAGTCCGAAGCCGCTCAAGGTGCACCAGATCAGCGCTTCGTGGCGTTCGAGAAACAGCTCCGGCCCCAGGCCACGCGCTTCGAGAACCCCCGCTCTGAAGTTGTCGACCACGACATCCGCCTCACCGATGAGCCTCGCAAGCACATCGCGATCGTCGCGCCGGTCGAAGTCGAGTGCTATCCCGAGCTTGTTGCGGTTGGTGCAGAGATAATAGGCGCTTTGGCCGCGGTCATCGAACGGTGGCCCCCAACCGCGGGACTCGTCCCCCGATCCCGGACGCTCGACCTTGATCACCTGAGCGCCAAGATCCCCCAGGATCATTGTGCAGAGAGGTCCCGCGAGGACGCGGGTGAGGTCGAGAACCCGGGTGCCTTGAAGCAGCCCACCGTTAACTCCTTCACCCGTTTGTCGCCTTTCTCTCACGTCCATTCGGTATTGCCTCACATTGATGCGAGGCGAAGAGTAGTAGATCTTATTCCTGAGAGACTCTCGAAACCTGAGGGGGTGTGAATCGTGGGACAGCTGCGGCGCCTCGGCAACGTCATGGCGCGAATACAGAAACGTGGGTGGCGCGATACCGTACGGTACGCCCGCCATCGGTTATCGGAGTCTTACAACGAGCGCCGATTCGGGATCAGCACGTCGGGCCTGGTCGGGCACGCGGAAGCTGGCCTCGATAACTCCGTATCCAACTACTACTTCCCGACCGATTACGGCACGATTTATCGCGCATTCGAGCATCTCCGGGTGCGACCAGACGTCGACAGCTTCGTCGACTATGGCTCGGGAATGGGTCGCGTAGTAATCGTTGCTGCGACCTTTCCTTTCCGGCGCGTTATCGGACTGGAGCTGTCCGAAAAGCTGCACGAAATCGCAGGACGGAACCTTGAGGTCGCGCGGCCGCACCTCCGTTGTCGCGACGTTGAGCTGATTCCTGGCGACGCGACCGCCTATGAGATACCGGGTGATGTAACTGTCTTTTTCCTTTACAGCCCGTTCCTTGGCGAGGCGCTTATCGCGGTCCTGCGGCAGATCGAAACCTCTCTGAGACGTTGGCCGCGGAAGGCAGTGATCGTCTTCAAGAATACCAGGCACCTTGCGGCGGTAATGGGCCAGTTTCCGTGGCTCAGCAAAACTCATGAGTTCCCTGCACTGGATGCGGGGCACCCGGTCTGGATCCTCGATGCGGAGGTAGCCACGGCTGAGCGGGGACGGTAAGGTCGCGGGAAGGCGGGCTTACGGGAAATGGCGCCGCAGAGGCTGTATTGTGCTGATAATGGCGCGTTAATGACGCCTTACTGGCTCTATTATCGCGACGCAGGCGTCCAGGGATTGCACGCAGCGAGGTTCGAATCAGCAACAGCTGACCTTGCGTAGGCTCCCAAAAATCATATACTTGCCCGCGTCAGACACCTAACAAGGTGCTACCGCAGCCAACCCGCGGCGTCCCGCCTCTTCCGCTCGTACGAGTGTCGGATCCGCCCGAATTCATTGCGTGTCCGGAGAACCCGCCCCGATGACTGAAAACTCAACACCCGCTTCCGCCGCTCCCCAGGACGGAGGTGATGGCGCGGTTCCGGCTCCAGCTGCTCCGCCACCACCGCGCCGAGGGCCCGGTCACCGAGGCCAGGACATACGCGATACTGTCGCTGAGATGGCGGCAAAGGCGCACGAGATAAGCCTCGAAGCTGGGAGCAAAATGGCTTCGGCCATGCGCGACGTCATCGGGGCCGCGGCTGGCATTTCAGCGTTCGCCATCGAAAGCGCCCGCGACCTCGTCAATTACATGGTCCGCCGTGGTCAGATGTCGCAGGAAGAGGCGACGAGGCTGATCCGCGAAGTTGAGGCGGCCCATGCAACGCGCGCCAAGGCCGAACCGAAGAAGCCTGCCGCACCAACGAAGGCCATCGCCAGCGCGACTGCCGCCACACCAGCCGCGAAGAAGCCAGAGGCTGTTAAGGCGGCCAAGGTGGAACCCAAGCCGAAGACAGAGTCGAAGGCCACCGCCAAGCCAGTGAAGGCGAAGGCCGCACCGGTGAAGACAGTGTCAAAGCCCGCCGCCAAGGCGCCGGCAAAGAAGGCCGCGGTCAAGAAGCGCTGACGGCCGGGCGCGGCGCAAGCGGCGCCACACAACGCCGTGCTCCTGATGCGCAAAGTGTTCGCGAGCGCCCCGACACGAATCGACTTCGGCGGTGGCTGGACGGACGTGCCTCCCTATTCCGATCGCGAGGGGGGCGTCGTCTGCAACATGACAATCACGCGGCGCGCTACCGTCGTCCTCAAGAGCAGCGAGACTGCGGAGGGCGATCCCGGTGACGGCGAGGAGCGACTGGCGAGAGCTGCCCTCGCGCGAGCTTCCCTGGTTGGCGTGGCCGCGGCGATCAACAGTGACTTTCCCCGCGGTGCAGGGCTGGGTGGTTCCTCGGCGGCTGGTGTGGCCATGGCTGGCGCAATCCGGCTTTGGCGCTCGCTCCCCGTGGCCGACGCAGCCGGCATTGCTGAAGAAAGCCGCGTCGTTGAGGTCGAGGATCTTGGCGTCGCGGGCGGCCGGCAGGACCATTATGCGGCCGCTTTCGGGGGTGCTCTCCTTCTTGGGTTTGGCGGCGCGACCTCAGTTCGCCGCATCGATCTGTCACAGGTTGTCGTCGACGAACTGAACGAGCGGTGTCTTGTCCTCTATACGGGCCAGTCACGCATCTCAGGTACAACCATCCGCGGCGTCCTCGACGGCTACGTCGCCGGCGAGCGGCGGATCGTTACCGCTCTGGCAGCGATGAAGGCGCTGGCATCACAGATGGCGCAGGCGCTCGAACGCGGTGACGTTGACTCCCTCGGCGCCATGGTGGGCGAGCACTGGATTCACCAGAGGTCCCTCAACTCCGGCATTCCCACTCCTCTTATCGACCGGATCATCGACACAGCCATGCGCAACGGCGCGTTAGGCGGCAAGGCGCTCGGCGCATCCGGCGGGGGCTGCGTGCTGCTCGTGGCCGCCCGGGATCGCGGCGCCATGCTGATCGAGTCGGTCAGGGACCTCGCCACACGCCTGCCCTGTTCCTATGATGAGTCAGGCCTTGACGTGAAGGAGTCATGACGACCAGAGGCGACGCCCGTTCACTTCTCGAACTGCTCGTCCGCGTTGATTCGCGAAACCCGGGACTCGTACCCGGGGCCCCCGGTGAGTCGGTGGTGGCGAACGTGCTTGCCTCTGTCCTCCGCGAATGGGGCTTTTCGGTCTCGCTCATCGAATCGGGCGCTAATGAAGGCGAGGGCAGCAGACCGAGTGTCGTTGCACGCATCGGCCCCGCCGGCGCGCGGCGGCTCATGTTCAATGGCCACCTCGATACAGTCGGCGTGGATGGAATGCTGCACTCACCGTTCGAAGGGGCGGAAGTCGACGGCATACTCCATGGTCGCGGCGCCTGCGACATGAAGGGTGGCATCGCGGCCATGTGTGCCGCCGCTGTTCGCGCCGCCGATGAGGGACTCGCCGGTGAAATCATCATCGCCGCGGTGGCCGACGAAGAGTTCCAGAGTGCCGGGACGCGATCGATAATTGCGGCCGGTGTGCGAGCGGACGCCGCGATCGTTACCGAGCCGACGGCTCTCGAGATTCATCCGGCGCACAGGGGTTTCACGTGGGCCGAGTTCACGCTCCGGGGGCGGGCAGCTCATGGCAGCAGATATGACATTGGTGTGGATGCGATCGCACACGCCGCCGTTGTGCTTGGCGAGCTGCGCCGACTGCAGGCGGAAGTGCTCGACCAGGTGACGCACCCGTTACTCGGGCACGCCTCGCTGCATGCGTCGAGCATCAGCGGTGGCTCAGGATGGTCTACTTATCCGGACAGCTGCAGTCTGGGTGTAGAGCGCCGCACTCTTCCCGGTGAGTCGACAGACGACGTGATGGCGCAGTTCATGGACGTCTGCCTGCGCGCACGAGCCGCCGAGCCATTGTTGGACGCCGGGGTGCGGCACGTCTTTTCTCAGGTACCGAGTGACGTGCCGGTCGACGCGCCGATAGTTCGCGCGCTGGCTGACGCGATGACGAGCGCCGGACATCATGTGCGCATCGGCGGGATGACCGCATGGACGGACGCCGCTCTGCTCAATGATGCCGGGATCCCCGCCATCTGCTTCGGGCCAGGGGACATCATGCTCGCTCATGCGGCATCGGAATGGCTCCCGCTGGCGGAACTGGATGGTGCTGTGGAGATCCTGAAAAACCTCGCGCTCTCGTGGGCCAGGCAGTGAGCCAGCTTACGACTGTTGAGTACGACCTGCTTGAATCAGCGTTGGCTCGGGGACGGCGACTCGCCTTCGTGCGCCGCGGCCGAACAGTTGTGGCCGTCCCGTTGCGACTCGAACTCGCTGGCCGGAGTGAAGTGGTCGAAGCAAGGCTGCCGTCGACGGGAGAGCTGATCGAGTTGTCACTCGACACAGTCGAAAGAATCGAGGAGCCCAGGTGACCTCCGAGCGTCTGATCGCCATCTACGCGGACGAATCCTGCCTCGGTAATGGGCGCGAGGGAGAGAATCCCGGAGGGGCGGGCGCGCTGGTGGAGTATCGATCAGGCGAGTCGATGGTGCGTCGGGATCTCTGGATCTCGGAGCCGGCGACGACCAACAACCGCATGGCGCTGCGTTCGGTCATCGAGTCGTTTGCTGCAATCTCGCGCAAGGGTAACCGGTTCCGCGTCGTCTTCACGACTGATTCCCGTTACATCGTGGATGGCATGACGAAGTGGGTGCACGACTGGGCCCGTCGCGGCTGGCGGAGAAAGAGTGGAGCGATCGAGAACCTGGCGTTGTGGCAGGAGGCGGTCAGGCTTGCGGCTCCCCATGCGGTGACCTGGCGGTGGGTGCGCGGGCATGCCGGTCACGCGCAGAATGAATATGCGAACCATCTCGCGACGCGGGCTGCGGCCACGCTTACCGAGTCGGGGGGTCTGGTGGAGTCCGGTTTTGATGTGTGGGTTGCGGCTGCGCCGGAGGCGGGGAGGATGGTGATGGCGGAGTTTCCTGACGAGTCCGGGTTTCTGGCATCGCCCTCATTGCCGCCGATTTCAGAGGAGAGCCTTTCCGGATAGTCGTGACCGCCGCGGAGCTCATCGGGGATCTCTCGTCTGCCTTTCGCCAGGGCCGTCTCGCCGAGGCGCTCTCGAACTTCGCGCATCCCCACGGCTCGCGGTCGACGAGGTCGTGTATATCAGCTGCGGGGCCGCTCACCGCCTGGGGACGGGTGCTGCCTGATGGTGATCTGGCGTTCGCCATCGTCGACCGCATCCTCGAGCGGGGACGCTTCCTCACACCTGGCGACCCGTCGATGCGCACCAGACAACTCGGACTAGACGATCCCACGTCATCCGAGCCCCGATCTCAGGTGGCCAGAATTTCCGGAATTTGCGCGCGGTTGCGGTTGGCCGGAGCGCGTTACGTGCGACTTGTTTCGGTTGGGGCGCAGCCTCGCCGATTTGAAGGTCTGCCGCGCGGGTCCGTAGCGTTCGTTGGTGCCTAGCGCTCAAAACGAGGAGCCGCGAGGATAGGCTGCTTGACGTTTGCAGCATAGCGCGACCAACGGGAGGAGCTTGGGTGTGCCAAGTCTAGTGTGCATAAGGCACTTGCGCGAGCGACGCCAGAGCCTCCAGTCTCACTATGCGGCGTGCGGCTCGCAGTACTTGTTGCTGGTCGCGGTCTAACGAGGCAGAATAAAAAGATGTCCAATATTCGTTATACCGCTTCGATGACTAGGAACTCTGAGCCGGGGGAAGTGAGCATCGTGAACGCGGTCGCATGGTGAATCCGTGGCGAGCACTCCCGCTGTCCGCGCCGTTCGTGCTCCCGGAAGACCTCGAACTCCTGCGGCGTGCACGCGCCACGGCGGACACCGCCTTCCACTTCGAGCTGCTCCCCGAGCCCTTCGTTGGTCGTCCCGATGCGCCCGTCCTGCTGCTGGGCCTCAATCCGGGGTACTCGCCCGCCGACGCTCCCGCCCACCACGATGCCGCCTTCTCGGCTCGGCTCCGTGGCAACCTCCTGCACGAGCCGCACGAGCACCCGTTCTACCTCCTGGATCCGGCGCTGGCGGCTCCCGGCCGCGATTGGTGGGAGCGGCGGCTGCGGCAGCTCATTGCCGCGACCGATCGGCGGCGGGTGACCTCGGGCATTTGTTGCGTCGAGTTCTTTCCGTACCACTCGCGACGCTTCGGTGCGGAGACACCCGCGGTTCCCTCGCAGTCCTACAACGTTCATCTTGTCCGTTGCGCCATCCAGCGCCATGCGGTCGTGGTCCTGTTGCGGAGCCGCGCCCTTTGGCTGGCTGCTGTGCCGGAGCTCCCCCACTATCCCAACGTCTTCGGACTGCGCAGCGTGCAGAATGTGTCACTTACGCCTCGCAATTGTCCGACCGGGTTCGCGGCCGTCGTCGACCGACTCTAGCCGGAGTCTCGAGCGCGGACGCGGCATAACAGATTGTTGCAACAGACAGCCACGCTATGGAAGGCTCGCTGCGCTCGCTTGATTGGATGTGTCTGCAGTTGAACAATGGCGTTATGCGTCGGCGCGGCGCGGGCGGGCTCCGAGAAGCCATGTAACAGTAGAAACTACCATACATATTCGGCGCCTAACGTGAGAACAGGAGGCGCGGATGCGCACGGGACGCCCGAAGGCCGAACTGGTGGTGACGGAAATGGAGCAGGGCGAACTGACGTCGCTGGCCCATCGAGCGCGGAGCGCCCCGGCGTTGGCGCGACGGGCCCGGATCATTCTGGCGTGCACGGCCGGACGCCCGAACGACACCGTCGTCCGTCAGCTGCGGACGAGATCCTCGCCAGCATTGCGCGGTTTGCCCAACCCTCCAAGCCCACTCCGGCTGAGTTATGTTGCAAACCATTGTTACAGGACACTAGGCCGGATCACTCCTTATGTGGTGGAGTATCCGTTTAGCATGAGGCCGCCAACGTCACGGTGATGCTCTCGCCCACCAGCCATCAGCTACACCACGGATGCGGCACGGGACGCGCGCAGGAACCGCTCGATCGAGGTCGGAACAATCTCCGGATAGCGTCCGTTATCGAGTTTACGCAGTTTGCCGCGGCCACTGGCCATGGCCCGGTGGAACTGCAGTCCACCCCAGGCGATCGGGTTGTGCGGTTCCGCCGCCTGGCGCCGCGCGATCTCGAAGTCCAGGTCGTCAAGCGTGCCGAGTTGGCGCAGGGCGAATGGCCGCCCCTCGAGAGCACCGATGATGGCACTGAGCCTGCGGGGACTCGCCACGTCCCCCGCGATCTGGAACCCGCCGTTGGGGGCGTTGCGATCCAGAGCTGCCGCCGCCACGTACTCCGCCGCGTCGTCCGTCGACGTGAAATCATAAGGTTGATCGGCATCCCCCCAGAAGGCGACGACCTGGGACTCCCAGCCGACCAGTCCAAAGAAGGGGTCGTCGCGGAGATCGGCCATCAGGAGATCCGTGAACGCGCCGTTCAGCGTGTTCGTTTGAGGAAGGCCTATTTCGCGGATCGCGGCGTCCGCGTGACGCCGCCAGCCGAGGAGGAGATGCTCATCATCCGACAGCGCACGGTGGTCCACGCAGAAATCCGAGGGAAAGATTCGGCGCGCGCCAGCCGCTTTGCCAGCCGCGGCGAGTGCCAGCTGGCCCTCGATGATCACTTCGGACCCGCCTTGCACGGTCGAGATGATGATCTCGATGCCCGCCATCGCTCGTGACAGACTGGACTCCTTCGTCACATCGGCGTCGACGATCTCGGCGCCTGCCGCGACGAGCGACGAAAGCTCGGCGGCCTTCGGATGCTTCGCGCCACCTCGCATCATCAGCCGCGGGCTGACGCCCCTGGACTGAAGCGCCTTGGCAACCTTCTGGCCGATCCACCCGCTGGCGCCGGCAATCAGGATCTGCTCGTGCTGAATCATTTGTCCTTCCCTTGATAGTGGGGGTCGTCTATGACCACTCAATGCGTCAACCATACATTCGTCCACAGAATTGACACAAGCTGTGAAAGTGTAGATACTCCGTCCAGTTATTTGGCTAATCTGCGCCCTTCGGCATCCAGGTGGCATTCATGGATCTCAAAGCCCTCCAAGCGTTCATCGCAGTTGTCCGGAAGGGCTCTTTTGCGGCGGCGGCCCGGTCTACGCGGGTGCCGAAGTCGACGCTGTCCAAGCGAGTGCAGGATCTCGAGGCGTCGCTGGGGCAGCGGCTGCTGGAGCGCAACACGCGGAACCTGCGGCTGACCACCGAAGGCGCGATGCTGCTGGAGCGGGCCGAGTGGCTCGTGTCCGAAGCCAGCGAGATCGAACGGCTGATTCGGGACCGCGACACCCTGCCGCGGGGTCGGTTGCGCGTGTCTGTGCCAATACTGTTCGGCCAGTGCTTCATGGGCCAGCTCGCTGCGGCGTATTCGCGGGCGTGGCCCGAAACGCGTATCGAGGTCATGCTGAGCGACCGGCCCGTTGATCCGATCGAAGAGGACTTCGACTGCGCGATCCGAGTGGGTCCACTGGACGACTCGAGCCTTGTGGGGCGTACCGTCGCCTACTCCCAGAGCCGAGTCGTGGCGTCGCCGAGCCTTCTCGAACGATTCCCGCCGCCGGAGGATCCTGAAGACTTGGTTACCTGGCCCACGATCGCGCTTTCATTTGCCGGGGACCCCGCACGGTGGTCCCTTGAGCGAGAAGATACTCGCATCGACGTGACGCCCCACGGCCCGATCACTTTGAACAACATCTTTGCGGTGCGAGCCGCAGTTCTGGCAGGCGCTGGGGCGGCGCTCATTCCCGAGTTTCTGATCGCCGATGACATTCGGGAGGGAGTAGTTCTCCCTCTGCTCGATTCGTGGCGGACAGCACGCGTCGAGCTTTGGCTGATCTACCCGCGACGTCGCCAGACGTCCGCCCGCCTTCGCGCCTTCATCGAGACTGTCGCGAGCCGATTCCCCGATCGAACGCTGAGTACATAGCGGCGCTTCACGCCGCGCAGCGCTGGCATCGTGTGCACAATCTCCCGCCGCTCCGTGCGCGCGTTGGTCACGACAACGTCGGCAGCTGGCGGAACCTGGTACCGCGGGTTTGATCGCCAACTTGGATCGCTTGGTGCGCCGCAAGCTCAGCCGCATCATCTCCGTCCGCGACATGAGTCGCATGGAACGCCGCCGCTATGTCCAGGACCGCTAAGAAGCTCAAGGCCATCCCGAAGTTCCGCACCGACGCCGAGGCCGGGGCGTTCTGGATGGGACCAGCCCTTGGTGAACACGTCGCGCAGCTCGTGACAACCAACTCTCAGCCACACCCTTTGTTCGCCTACGGACGACTGCGCCGCGCTGACCTCTGGCTGGGTTACCGTCCGCACAGTCTGCCACTGCATCCGTGCCGCCAGAGCGGCACGATTCTCTGCGGCTGGTTCCCGAGAGTGACGAGTGATTCGTCAAGTGGACGCTACACTTCAAATGCAGGAGGCGGAAGAAACTCAGATGCTCAGCAGAACCGCCCACGCCGCGGCAAGCATCAGCGCCAACAACGCTGAGTTAGCTCTTCCCACCCACTTGGGCCATCGCAGTGATCCGAAGATTCCCCCGGGCTGACCCTCCAGTTTCTTGCGTTCATAGTCAATGTGCCGGTAAGCTGCAATCACGCCCAGGAACGTCACGGCCGCGGATAGAAATCCGACTGTTGGGATCAGCCACTGCAGTGTCGGCGCAAACGCGGACGCCGGCTGCTCTGCTGTTATTGCAATCGCCGCGAAAAGGAATCCCTGTAGCGTAAGCAACCGCGAAAGCCGCCGGTCGATGAGCGACTCTTCGTGCTCGACCGTGGTTCGTACAACCTCTTTTGCTTCGGCCGCCATTTCGTCTGTCATTACCCTTCAATCTACGACGGGTGAAACCGCCGTCCAGACTCGTGTTGCTGTATCGCGCCGGCCCGTGGCAGGTTGCTGGCATTCAAGGGCACCGTGCGCTTGGAAGAGGGCTGCGCAGATGAAAGAGGCGGCGTGCGACGTGCCGAAGCTGATGTGGGGAAAGATGGTTGCCGGTGCCTGTCGCTCAGGGTTGGATGCAGTTGTCGGTTTGTCGTGGCTCCGTCAGTGCTCTGCAGTGCCGGCATTCCTGTTCGCTGCGCAAAGAGCCGCTTGTATCCCTCGCCCTTGTTGCAGGTCACAGATGTTCGTACCTTCACCAATTGGCGCTCGAACGGCAGTACTCAGGGAACTCTGATGCGTAAGCGTTATGGTTTTTGGAAGGCTCGCCAGACCGCAGCGCAAGCTGCCACGTGTCCAGCGTAGACGTGCGGGAGCTGCATAGCAGTGTGCTGCAACAGCCTACGACGTGTCTGCGTTCTCCGCTTGTTTGATGACTGCGATGCTGTGGAACCCGTCGTTCAGCCGAATCGCAAGGGCCGGCGATCGTCGCGAAAGTAGCAGGCCTTACTTCAATGGAGATCAACCATGTCAGTAGAAGCCAACAACGAACTGGGGCGCAGATTCTTGGAAGCCCAGGACCGCTTGAGGGGAGGTCCGGACGGCGATCTCTGTGCCTCGAGCTACGTTGCCCGTATCGGGGGAAATCCACCCATGTCGCTGGCAGATCATCAGGGTTTCGCGAACGCCTTCTATGGCGGCTTTGCCGACCTGAGGCACGCCGTCGAGGAGACGATCGCCGATAACGAGAAGGTCGTGGTCCGATTCACGCTGGGCGGCACGCACAGTGGCGAGTTCATGGGTATTCCGCCCACCGGAAACGTATTTGAAGTCGGGGCGATCGCCATTCTTCGGATAACCAACGGCAAAATCGCCGAACTCCGGGGGCAGTTCGATCAACTTGGGATGATGCAACAACTGGGTGTGTTGCAATGAGTTTGGCGCCGGTAAGGCGCCGTTGGGTACATTGACCAACGACATGCAGCGTTTGGCACCTGATGACGACTGCGTCGCTACCGTTGTGCGAAGCCCCAACGAGCTGATGCGCAAACAGTACTACTTTCTCCAAACGGCTCGGGGACTGCTGGCCTGGGATGTCGATCGACTGATACAGCTTTCCGCCAGCCTGCCACGAACGCAGGTACCACTCTCGCGAATTCGGGAGCTCGAACAGCCATGGAGTGGCGACGACGAGGCTCAGACCTGGCGGGCAATGGTCCAGCACATCAGCCTGATGGATCAGGCCGATCTGTCGTACCCAATCATTCTTTCAGCAAGCGGCGCCGTTATGGACGGAATGCATCGCGTTGCCAAAGCGCTCCGGGCAGGCCATCGGGACATAACCGCAGTTCAGTTCGAGCGCGATCCGGAACCGGATCACGTAGGCCGGGGACCTCAGGACCTTCCGTACGAACGTCCCTGAAGCTCGCGAGGTGGTCGCGAATCTTCAACGGGACGTTGGCATCGTATTGATCGGGACACGATCACGGCAGATCGTTTGGCAACGACCTCCGCACGAACGTTGGTCGGGAGGTCACGACCAGGTCTTCCAGCCGATCGCGCCCCAATAAGTGAGGTAGAGCGCGCCCACCATGTGCATGACGAGCACCGTGCGCGCCATCCAGAGCGAGAACGCCGCTCCGCGGCTAACCGCTGTCCGAGCCCGTAACGCGGTCACCAGGCCAAAGATCGCCCACGCGAGGTACAGGAGTCCCGCGAGGTAGATCGTACCGCTCACCGTCGTGAGGTTGCCCAACTGCTCAATGCCGGCACCTCCAATAGTTACTGTCAGAACGAGGATGAGAATCAGCATCGATGCTACGATGGCGGGGCGCCACAATGGACGCGCTGCCGTGATCGACGTCGCTGACTTTCCGCGCACCCTGCGAATCACTAATCGAACCGGAATGAACAGGAGCGCGACGAGTCCAAGTAGGAGGGCAATCACCCAGCCCGCCATCAGGCCGACCTCCGTCCACGCCATGGCGGCGCTCACCCGAACCAGCGACGTCATGCCGAGTTCCGCCGCCCGTGGCCGACCGTTCGCCGGATCGCGATGAAATGCCAGCGTGGCCACCGCTTCGCCCGGCCGCCGAAAGCGCAGGCTGTCGACCGCGACATAACGCGAATCCTCACCTCCCAGGGGCCGCACGACCAACTCGTTCTCCCTGATCTGCATTCTTTGCAAACCCAGGATGCGCTCGGCGAAGTACGCGTGCTGCATTCTCGGCGAAACCGGACGGTACCATCCGGCGAACTCCGACGAGACCGCTGGTGACATGCTGCCCGCCGCCAGCTCGGACGGGCGTGTGAGCGAGAGCGTCAGGAAGCCACGCACCAGCGTGGCGAGGTCCTGCTGCAGCGCTCCATCACCCGAGTTGATCTGCGTCGCGTAACCTGTTCCCGCATCCGGCAGGTAGCTCAGGTCTGAGAGCCCACCGTCGACACCGCCGTTGTGACCAATCCAGACGAAGCCCATCGTATCGGGCGCAGAGTACAGATGCAGACCATAGCCGATCTCGAGGCCAGCTCGCCGGCCGATCCACGTGGCCGGTCGTTCCATACGCTCGATGTCCACGCGGGGGAGGAGCACAGTGCTGTCGATTGTGCCGCGACCGAGCAGGAAGCGAAGGTACTGGGCCATGTCGAGGGCCGAGGCGTTGATCGAGCCCGCGGGGCGTATTGAGACGTGCCAGTATGGAATCGCTCGCGTCGTATCGCTGGCGTACAGGCTCGCCATCTCAACACGTGACGTGTCAGGGAAGAAGTAGGTCGCAGTGCGCATTCCGATCGGATCGAAGAAGCGCTGCTGTACTACCTGCTCGAACGGCTTCTTCTCGATGCGTTCAATGATGAGCGCAACGATCGCCGGTCCGGTGTTGCAGTAGGAGAACATCGTCCCCGGACGCCATCGCGAGACGCGCGTTGTACTGTCGAGCGCCAGGCCCTGCTCGAGAGTCAGAGGTGTCGGGTCACTGCTTGCGTATGTAAGCAGTGAATTGTCGTCGAACCCTGATGTGTGCTCGAGAAGGTGCACGATCCGGACCGGATCAGTCGTCTCCCATTCATTGCCGTACCAGAAATCAGGGATGTGCTGCTTGATCGGATCGTTGATCGAGAGTCTGCCTTCCCGCTGAAGCTGCATCGCGACGAGCGCCACGAACGCCTTGGATGTGCTGCCGATGCGGAAGAGCGTGCGCTCGTTCGCGGGTTGTTTCGTTTCAATTCGTGCGAGACCGAAACCGCCGGTGTAGATGACACTGTCGTTGCGCACGATGGCGAGGCCGGCACCGGGGGTCGAGCTCGAGTCGAGCAACTGGCGGATGCGCGTCACCAGCTCGGCGACGGTCGATGGCGGTGGCTGCACCCGGTTGCTGTCTGTGGAAACCTGTGCTTGCGCAGAGGCACTTGCTGCCGCGCACAGGTAAGCCACGGCGCGCGCTTTCAGATGTTTGAGCACATCCCTGACTCCGTTGGGGAGGTGAAGCGACTCCAATCAACTGGGGAATCCGGGGTGCGCAACTGCCCGGCAGTTCCCCCGCGAACGCGGGGGCCCAGTCCTTGTCCGGGGAGCTTCACTGCTAGGGCGGAAGTCCAGAAACCCTGTCCACGGAGCCTTCCTTTGCAGTTCCCCCGCGAACGCGGAGGCCCAGGGGAGTTCTCTCGCGAGCCGCGAGAGCTGCAAGATTCCCGCAATCCGGGAGACCCCGGATCTGCGGCACGCTGCGCATGCCTTGTCCGGGGAGCTTGACCACGAACGCGGAAGTCCGGAGTCCTTGTCCGGGGAGCTTCACTGCTAGGGCGGAAGTCCAGAGACCCTGTCCAGGAACTTTCCTTTGCAGTTCCCCCGCGAATGCGGGGGCCCAGGGGAGTTCTCTCGCGGGTCGCGAGAGCTGCAAGATTCCCGCAATCCGGGAGACCCCGGATCTGCGGCACGCTGCGCATGCCTTGTCCGGGGAGCTTCACGGCAGGCGGAAGTCCAGAGACCCTTCCCGGGACCTTTCCTGCAGTCACCCGGCAGCGGGCCGCCTAAGCTACAAGCCCAACGGAAGCTCGCCGCTCAGGTCACGCCATGAGGGATTGCGGTCTTCGATGAGAGCGATCTTCCACGATCGCCGCCACTTCTTGAGCCGGGCCTCACGGAGTCGGGCATCGGCGATCGTGGCATGCATCTCGAAGTGGACGAGCATGGTCAGGCCGTAACGCCTGGTGAAGCCACCAACGGCCGCAGCGCGATGCTGCGTCAGTCGTTCAGCAAGCCGAGTCGTGACGCCGACGTACAACGTCCCGTTCTTGCGGTTGGTGAGGATGTATACGACCGGCATCGACATGCCACACGATCGCTGCGCTCTGTCGATTCAGTCAGCTCTTCCAGTGGCAGAGAGCATCATTTTCCCGCATGTCCCGGGGCGCGGACCAGGGACGCGGCCCTCGCTCATCCCGGATCCCTCGCGCATCAACGTTCATCCTCGTTCGTCCGGTTCATCTGAACTCAGCCCGCCACCACACACTCACTCTGCACCAGGAATCGCGCAATCCTCGTGTAGGCTGCCCGTCGACCAGCAGACCCGGCACTCGGCAACGGAATCACCGCCAGCAGGTCCCGCTGGACGGCCGACGAAACCCCTTCGGCGTCGAGCCCACCCGTCTCACCCTCGACCAGTACCACGAACACCCGGTCAACCCCAAGCCCAAGCGATGACGTGAGCCGCAGTATCCGCCGAACCTCGCGCGCGGACGGCACCGACCCGTCTGTAAACACCAGCGACTTCCGCGCACGGTCGAAAGCCACCAGCGCCTCACGCATGAACGGCCCTCTGACGCCGACCAGCGTCACCGAGAACCTCGATGACAGTCGCTCGATCTCGGCGTCCAGATGTTCGGGAGTCTTTGTCTCCGCACCGTCGAGCCCGGGGAATCGAACGACCGCGCTCTCACCGTGCTGAGCGAGCACAGCGTGCAGGTTGTTGGCAATGCCGACCAGATCGATGTTCCGGCGTTCCGTGAACAGCGCAACAACGGAGGAACTGCCGCCGTCCACCGCCCCTACCCCGCGCAGTGCTTCGCGAACGCCTCGACCAGATCCACCGCGATTTCTTCAGCATGACGCCCCTCGATCTGCCAGCGCTCCATCATCCACGCCAGCTTGCCTTCCTTCATGATCGCGATCGCCGGACTGGACGGAGGAAAGCCCGCGAAATGTTCCCTCGCCCGCGCCGTCGCCTCGACATCCTGACCCGCAAAAACCGTCGTCAGTTGATCGGGTCGCACGCCCGAGCGCTCGAGCGCCGCGCGAACCGCGGGCCGCGCCATCCGCGCCGAACATCCACAAACCGAATTGACAACCACCAGGGTCGTTCCCGTGGACGCGAGTACCGCTTCGTCAACTTCGGCGGCTGTCCGCAATTCGCGGAATCCCACTCTCGTCAGATCCTCACGCATCGGCGCCACCATCCGCTCATCGTACATCATCATTCTCATCTGCATATCCCCTTTAGTCTTTAGTCTTCGCCCGTCTCACGAACGAGCGCCAGAATCGCTGACTGCGGTACTACAAGATACCTCTCGTTTTCGAACGTTATCTCGACCGCCGCCTTGCGAAAGAAAAGTGCATAGTCGCCGACCCGGGCCTGCATCGGAACAAACCGCGACGTCTCTCGCTGACCCGTGCGCCACGGCTCCTCGGAGGAATCCGAGAAATCAGGCATAGGGTTCCCCGGACCGGTGGCCACAATGTCGCCACCCTGCACCGCCTGCGAATCGATCGCCGTCGAAGGCAGGTAGAGCCCGACTTTCGTCCGCTCCTCACCCTCTTCGACCTTGATCAGCACACGGTCACCGACGACGAGCAGCTTCTTCTTCAATTCGCGCGCCTCCAGTTGAATCCCAAATATAAGGCCCGCCCTCTCCCTACATCGCTCGCCGCGACCGCACGAGATGGAACTCGCTCTGCCGTTTGTGTGCCCAGCGGGCCCCACCGTCCATCCCGACAATGAAATCCTCTTCCTGCGCCACACGCAGGGCTTGACCACCCCATTCGGGGACCGGGGCCGTGGTCTGCAGCTCGGATGAGAACCACATCCCCGGTATGACGCGAGAGTCGCCTCGCCCCGGCACTCCCTGCTGGTAATCCCAGAGGCCGATCAGCGGACCAGCTCCGTGCCCATGTTTGCCGATCGGATGTGAATACATCGTGCCCGTTATCCCCTCGGCCTTCATCGTCGCCAGTACGGCACGCAGGATCTCGTTTCCCGTTCGTCCCGGACGCGTTTCGGCGAACAGGATGTCCTGCACGCGGTTGGACCCGGCCAGCACCGCCTTGATGCCGGCTGGTGGCGCGATCTCACCATCAGCAAGGACGTAGCCGTTGTGCTGGGTATCGGTGTTGAGGCCGAGCGCCGTGACGCCGACATCACACCAGAGCACATCTCCCTTCTCAATGACCGGATTATCGCCGAGGTCGGCCGGCAGCTTGCCACGCCTCTGTACCGACACTGACGGCTGGAACCAGGTATCGAGACCAAGGTCGTTGACCTGCTGTCGCCACCACCACACCAGATCCTGAGTGCGTGTGACACCGGGAGTTATCGCATCTGCCGAAAACATCCGCTCGATGAGTGAATGGACGAGCCGGGTCAGCTCGACGTAGAACTCGGCCTCATCGGCAAGTCGGGCGGCAATGAACTCGACGGCCAGCTCCTCGGTACGCCTGAAGCGCGAGGTCCAGCGGCGGCCGAGGGCAAGCGACATGCCTTCGTGTTCGCCGGCGGTGAGACCGTCGGCAAAGGCGTGCGTTCGCGAGATGTTGACCCCGATGACGCGCGGGTTTCGCTCCTCGATCACCTGCTTCAGCACCTGCCACTGCGAATCGCCCCACAGTTCTGCCTGGCGCGTGTTGACGGGATTGTTGACGACGGCGGGAGCCCGGTATTCGCGGTAGATGCCACCCTGTGACGATCCACCCAGCGCCAGGCGTTCGAGGCAGGACCCGTCGCCGGGGTCGGCTGTCCCTGCTGCGGCGCATTTGTCAAAGAATACGTAGATGGTGCGGCGTCGGGCGGCGAAGGTGGTCGGTGAGACGATCGATGAAAACACGGGGTCTTCGTTGTACTCGCGCATCGGGATGACCCACATGTCCACGCCGTGTTTCCTCATCATCGCGGGGAGGATGGTTTCCATGCGTTGCCTGAGCCAGCGCTGCTGGCGTTCGGCCTGTTCGCGCTGCGTGCCGAAGGGCCTCTCGCGCGGGGAGTCCTGGGCAGCGGCCAGCGTGGCGGCGGCGAGCCCGGCAAGAATGACGAGCGAGCGGTGTGTGCGGGTGATCATTGGAGGGGTCCTCGTGATCGTCGAAGCTAGCGCACGGGAAGGGCGCTCAGAAGAACGAATTGCGGAGGACTCCGGCGGCATCTGGGCGCGCGCGGGGACCGAGGCACATGGGACGGGCGGGAAGTCAGGCCCGCTCCATCACCTTCCTGACGACACGCATCACACCCGCGAGTGCGGCCGTGAAAGTGAGGGCCACCACCATCCGCCAGAAGAACGTGTCGAGCGCCAGAGCCGGCCAATCCGCCATCGTCGCCCGTGCGGAACCAACGGGCTCGCGATGGAGGAGGATCAACAGCAGCGACGTGACTGATTCAGCAACTGCCTCGAGCGCGGCGAATGCGGGGGCGCGCCAGAGCCACCTCCTTGGCGTGAAGTTCCCAACGTGCAGCGTGAGCGCCGTACAGAAGATCGCTACACCGAGCGCAAATGCAGCGGCCAGATAGGCGAGGTTTTCGCTGGGCCCGAGCGACAGCACCATCGCCCTGTAGAACCTGAGCACGACGCCCGTGACGAGCGCCATTTCCACAATCGACAGGGAGAAACGCCGGAGCGTCCTGTGCTCCTCGTATTTGAACGCTCCGGTGACCTGCGGAAAGTAGGAGGCCATTACCGTCCAAGTTAGGAAACGTCTGTCAGACCCGACAGCGCCAGCCTTCCTGAAAGACACCTGTGGCAGTCAGCCACTCGTTGAGACACCGGCAAGACCCCTGCCGTCCCGATATTCTCAGTTTCGTGAGGCAGCACGCAACTTGTCGGCGATCCAGAGCAGGCTGTGGACGGATTGGCGTCGCCAATACTCCCAGTCGTGGCTTCCCGGTGCCTCGCTGTAGCGCAGAAGCGTTCCAAGGCGTGTCATTTCGCTACGAAAAGCACGGTTCTGGCCGAGGAATGGATCGTCGACTCCGACGTCAGCCATCAGCGCCGGGACGGGCGCCTCGCGGTCGAGAAGTCGGCGCGCCCTCCTCGCGGGATCACGCGCCCACCAGGCCGCCGTGTCCTCCCCGAAAATCGGGGTCAGCCGCGGGTACCAGCGCTCGCCCCACTTCTCCCTGAGCTCTCGCATCTCGGCGGCGTATGTGAACTGTGAATCGTTAGTCACGAGCAGTGGCGACAACACCCCTGAATGACTGGCCGCGGCGCTGAAGACATCGGGATAGTTGAGCGCGAGGGTGATCGCACCGTAACCGCCCATGCTCAACCCGGCGATTGCGCGGCCGCTCCTGTTACTGATCGTCCGCAAGGTCGTGTCGACGAACTGCACAAGATCGCGCGCGATGTAGTCGTCGTATTTCGGCCATGGAACGCAGAAGGTGTCCGCCGTCTCCGGGGGACGCGGGGTGAAGTTGCGACGGCAGGCGGCGTAGTCTCCCAGCCAGTTCCACGTAGTATAGAAGCCGTCGTCCCCGTCCGGCATGACGACGATCATCGGGGGCATGCCGGCCGCCGTCAGAGAGTCGAGAGTACGATCAAGCGCTCCCTGTTCTATCCAGTCTGTCTCGGTGCCGCCGATTCCGTGCAGGTAAACAGCCACCGGGAAGCGACGATTCGGCTCCCCGTCATAGGCAGCTGGCAGCCAGACCTTCGCGCTCTTGCGCGTGCCCAGCATTTGCGACCAGAAGCTCAACGTTGTCACCGTTCCCCGCTGCGATGCCTGGGCTGGCAACTGTGAACCGGCCCCGCCTCCGAGCAGAGCACCCAGAGCCGACCAGACCAGCCATCTCACGGGATGGCTGCGATACACTCGATCTCCACTCGTGCCCCCAGCGCCAGCCCGTTTGCCCCGAGTGCCGAGCGCGCCGGCTTGTTTCGGGAGAAAAACGTCACGTAGACCTCGTTCATCGAATCCCACTCGCGCATGTCGGCCATGAACACGGTGCACTTGACTACCCGATCGAGCGACGACCCCGACCGTTCCAGCACGTCCTTGATGTTGTTCATGGTTTGCCTTGTTTCAGGCTGGATTCCACCCGGCACTACGCTCCCCTGGGCGTTCGCCGCCGTGCCGATCTGCCCACTCAGAAACAGAAGGTTCCCGACTCGAACCGCGGGGGTGAAAGGTCGTGTCGGCCGGCCATAGGGGCTGATCCACGTCACGCCATTCTCCTCCACGACCGAACCGGTCTGGGGCGCGGGCTCGGTCCGGGCGGGAGTGCGCGTACATGCGGCAGTTACGAGGAGGAGAAGTCCGAGCTTTTTCATGATCGGTAGGAGTTGCCTGGCGTATGGGGACTGCTGGACCGCCGAGGCAACATTGCCGGAATCATCACCCCGCCACAATACCCGAACCGGAGCTGGGGGGACCTGTCGGCTGGCAGGCCGTGGGAGAAAGGCGTCCGCCTCGTGCTGCGAGTCTGAGCAAGGCGTGTACTATGCCATGACGAGTGTGGATGGAACGTCCGTTTGCGAGGTGCTGAACCTCAACATTTTGAATCCGCGCACGGATCTCCGACCGTAGACAGACAGACTTACCGGGACCTGAATCTTGCTGGAGCCGCATCAGATAACTCAGGCGTCAACGCCGTCGCTAAGACCCGTTCAATACGTCGGTTACGTCGTTTTCGCGCTTTTAATGGTTGTGCTCGCCAGCGCCCTTTACAGCGGGTACGGCGAGTTCGGGAGCCTCTGGACCGTGATTCTGACGGTGGTCGCCGGCTACCTTGCGGCTGACTTCGCCTCAGGTATTGTCCACTTTCTCGCGGACAACTTTGGCTCACCAGACACTCCGTTCCTTGGCGAGGGCTTTGTGCTACCGTTCCGGCAGCATCACGCCGACCCTCTTGGCATAACCCGGAATGGTTTTCTGGTAGCCAACGGGAACAACGCCCTGGTCTGTTTGCCAGTGCTTATCCCGGTTGTCCTGTTCCTTCCCATAACTGAAAGCAGGATCGGGTATCTTGCGGGCGTTTTCTTTTTCGTGATGTTGTTCGCTGTCTTCTTTACCAATCAGGCCCACAAGTGGGCTCACATGGAGAGGGTACCCGCCCCCGTGGCCTTCCTGCAGCGAACAGGCTTGATCATTTCCAGGTCCCATCACGACATCCACCACTCAAGCCCTTTCGACACGCACTACTGCATTACCGTGGGTGTCTGGAACCCTTTGTTCGAGCGCATCGGATTTTTCCCATGGCTCGAGCGGTTTATCCGGCGCTGGGTGCCGGGGACAGACCCGCTGCCGCGCGTCGAACGAGAGGCGCGCGAGGCACTGCTGAAGGCTCAGGGCGTCGCCGAGTGACGGTCTCGCCAGACGACGGCCGAATCGTTCCGGGCGCACTCCCGCGCGACGACGACTCGGAACTGGCGCCCGACGCCTGGGGCTTTCGCGACACCGCGTTCAGCATGCTGCCTAACGGCAACGTCGTCCTTTCGGGCAATCGATACGCGTTGAGCGGCATCGAACTTCCGAGCCTTGTCCCATGGGTGGGTCAGGTGATGAAGGTCGACTTTCGAGACATCTCGACCGCGGAGCGAACGTACCCGCCGCCTGTCCCGGAGTCCCGCGCAGGGGGCGAGCTGCTGCAGGCACTGCGCTCTGTCGTCGCTCCGGCATCAGTCACGACGGACGCACGCGTTCGCCTGCGCCACGGTCACGGGCATACGGTCGAGGAGATCTTCTCGCTCCGCAACGGCGGTCTTGATCGGGTTCCCGACGTTGTCGTGTACCCATCTTCCGAGGATGAGGTTGTGGCGCTGGTGGCACTCGCGAAAGAGCGTGATCTCTGCCTGGTCCCGTTTGGTGGAGGAACCAATGTCACCGATTCGCTGCGATGTCCGGCCGAAGAAAGCCGCGTGATCGTATCTGTCGACATGCGCCAGATGAACCGGATCCTCTGGATCGATCGCGCCAACATGATGGCTTGCATCGAGGCCGGCGCCGTTGGCCGTCACATTGCGACTGCCCTCGCCTCACACGGATTGACGCTGGGGCACGAACCTGATAGCTACGAGTTCTCGACCCTCGGCGGGTGGGTTGCAACTCACGCCAGCGGGATGAAGAAGAATCGCTACGGCAATATCGAGGACCTCCTCCTCGACGTTCACGTGGTAACGACGATGGGTTTGGTATCCCGCACACCGGTGGTGCCGCGTGATTCGATTGGTGCCGATCCGCGGCGCTGGATAATGGGTTCCGAAGGTCGTTTCGGCATTGTCACCCGTGCTGTTGTGCGGTTGCGGCCACTCCCCGAGACGGAACAGTACGACGCGCTCATTTTCCGCGACTTCAACGACGGCGTCGCGTTCCTTCATGATCTGACGAGATCGGGCCGCGTACCTGCCAGCGTGCGCCTCGTTGACAACCTGCAGTTCCAGCTGAGTCAGACGCTTAAACCCGCTGTTGCGGGTGCGGCGGCGCTCAAGAGGCGCGCCGAGCGTTGGTACATCACGGGTGTCCGCGGCTTCGACCCCTCACGGATGGTTGCCTGCACCCTGGTTTTCGAGGGGGATCGTGATGACGTGGCTGCCCAACGTGCCATCGTCCGCAGACTGGCGAAGCTGCACCGTGGAGTGCATGCTGGAGCCGAAAACGGCCGCAAGGGATATCAGCTGACCTTTGGCATAGCGTATCTGCGTGATTTCGTCATGAACTACGGAGTACTCGCCGAGTCCTTCGAGACGACTGTGTCGTGGACCGACGTCGTTGCTCTCATCGACAACGTCAGGAGAAGGCTGGTGGAGGAGTTCTCGAAACTGGGACTGGCCGGCCTTCCGTTCATCACTGCGCGCATCACGCAGCTCTATGACAGCGGAGTGTGCGTCTACTTCTACCTCGGCGTTCATCGCGGAGGCTCTGCGCATCCGATGGAGGCCTACTCCACACTTGAGCGCGCTGCCCGCGACGAGATCCTCAGGTCGGGTGGTTCGTTGTCCCACCATCATGGGGTGGGTCGTTTGCGGAAGGAGTTCCTGCCGCGGGTACTTTCCCCTGCAGCGCGCGCCTGGTCCGACGGGATCAAGCGGGCTGTGGACCCCGGGCGTGTCTTTGGAGTGGTCGATACGTGACGTCGCGCGGAAGGAAGACTGTTCTCCTCACCGGTGCCAGTGGCTTCCTGGGCAAGGTGGTGCTGTTCGAGATGATGCGTCGTCGCGAGGAACTGGACATCGACAGCGTGATTGTTGTCGTTCGCGACCGTGGCGCGCGCACCGCTCAGCTCCGTTTCCGGCACGAGGTCGCAACGTCTCCCTGTTTCGCGACCCTGCCTCACGACTGGACCCGTCATGTTCGGGTGCTCGAGGGTGACCTTGCCGAACCCCACTTCGGGACCTCCGCGCACGAGGAGGATCAACTGGCCGGCGTGACGCACATCATCCACTCGGCGGCGGCGGTGAGCTTTACGCTCCCGGCTCCTGTAGCGGCCCGCGCAAATATCACGACCAGCCTCAATCTGCTGGCGGCGGCGCGGTCCTGCACCCGTCTCGAGCGTTTTGTCTACGTCTCGACAGCGTACGTGACGCCCCACCGGGAGGGAAAGGTGCCGGAACGTCTGGTCGAGCTCGGATGTCCGGCAGAGGAGCTTTTGGCCGGCATCGATGCCGGTCTTTCCGACTCCGAGCTTCTGGCGCGCACGGGGCACCCCAACACCTACACGCTGACGAAGACGATTGCCGAGCACCTGCTGGCTGCCCGGTGCCCGTCACCTCTTTCCATCGTCAGGCCGAGCATCATCACCGCCAGCCGCGAGCTGCCGGCGCCGGGATGGATTGACAGCACGACCGGTTTCGGTGCATTTGTCACACTCATCGGGCTCGGCCACCTGCGGGTGGTGGTCGGGAATCCCGATGCCCGTCTCGACCTGGTGGCGGTCGACGATGTCGCGCGCCGGGTGCTCGACGAGGCCCTGTCCGATGCCCAGGGAGTGACGGTCCGCCACATCGTGAGCGGCGCTGATCACGCCGCCAAGGTTGGCGACTGCTGGGACACTATCGACCGCTACTTCCAGCTCAATCCTGTTGACCGCCGTCCAGCGCTCCGCTACCTCGGCCCGCGCAATTCCGCTTTTGTCGCTGCCGACCTGGCCTACCACCGGATTCCGATCGTTCTCGCCACCCTCGGCTCGGCAACGAGGCGGCGGCAGGCGCGCAAGCTGGCCTCCCGGCTCGACTACCTCAACGAGGTCTTCCCGTATTTCACGTCACGTACGTTTGACTTCGAGACGGCGGCACCAACCGTCGACAGCGGGTTTGACGCGATCGCATACGTCTCCCACGTCTGCCGCGGAGTTTCACGGCACCTGCTGTCACAGCGCAGCGACGAATGGGTGCTGGCGGGGCGCAGTCACGTGCGTGAGAGCAGCGACCTGCGCTGGGTCGCGCGACAGCCATCCGGCAACACCTTTGTCCGGTTTGCGGCGTGGCAGGCGATCAAGACGTTGCGGCGCATTTCAGACTCGGTGACGGTCGACGTCCCGTCGTTCGAGGCGGCGCGCGATTCCGTACCAGATGGCGCGTCCCTCGCACTGGTACCGAGCCACCGCAGCTTCCTCGATTTTGTCCTCTGTTCGTATCTGGCATTTGCGCGCCCTGATCTCGGCATCAGGGTTCCGTTTGTCGCGGCGGCTATCGAGTTCGGGCGGCTTCCCCTCCTTGGCATGCTGCTGCGGTCGGTTCAGACCTTCTACGTCGAGCGGGGCGCGGTAAGACACAATCGGAACCTCGATAAGCGTGTCCACGCCATGCTCGATGCCGGCGAGACGATCGAGTTTTTCCTCGAGGGCGCGAGGAGCCGTTCGCGCGAGTTTCTGCAACCAAAACGTGGACTGCTACGGTGCCTGCAGACGAGCGGGCGGCAGTGCATCCTGTTGCCGGTGTCGATCTCGTACGATCGGGTCCCGGAGGAGGCCGTGTTCGTCCGTGAGCTGGCTGGTGCGCCCAAGGCCGGACTGCGCCTTGCGCCGTTGTTTACGTGGCTGGGCCGCGCCTGGCGGGGCAAGGTCAGACTGGGCAGGATTCACATTGCCTGCGGCAATCCAGTCGTCATCAACTCGGAGTCCGACGTCCGCGTCGTCGCCGACTCCATCATCCGCGAACTGCGCGGGGCGATGGCCGTTACCTCATTTCACATCGACGCATGGTGTGCCCGAGGTGGCACCGGGGCCGATCCAGCCGCGATCAGGGCGTCGATCCACGCCGCTGGCGGCCGGATTCTCGACAGCAGGCTTGAGGTACCGCGCGACCTCGATCCGCTGATCGCGCGAACGATGCGCGAACATTTTGCATCCTATCTCGATGGCGACGCGGCGACTCAGTCATCAGAAGCCACGGCGGCCGTTCCCCTCTGGATTGAAGACGGCAGATCGCCGTCGGAAAACGACGCCTGGCACCCGCCGGCACAGTCGACGCTTTTACCGTAGGCCTTGTCGGCGGTGGCTGCGATTGTCGTGGAGGAGCGCGGATGATGAAGTATCCGCGGCGTGAGGTGTCCGGACCTTCGGCGAGTCAGCTTCTTCATCCTCCTTACCCGCGCCAATGCGCCGCAGGCGCTGCAGATCGTAGTGCTGCAACGATCGGAAGCACACGGTGAAAGGCGCCTTCGCGGGGAAGGTGACCCTCATTACCGGTGCCTCGGCCGGAATCGGCGCAGAGCTGGCGCGACAGCTGTCGGCGCTGGGTGCGCGCGTTGCGCTCGCTGCCCGCGACGTGCCACGACTCGATGCCGTGGCTGCACAGTGTCGAAGTGCCGGTGGTGAAGCACTGGTGGTCGCCACCGACGTCAGCGACGAAGCGTCATGCCGCAGCGCGGTTGACCGCACTGTTGGTCATTTCGGGCGCCTCGACATTCTCATCAACAACGCCGGCCTCTCTGCGCATGGCCGCTTCGACGACATCACTGATAATTCCATCTTCGAGCGGCTTGTTCGCGTGAACTTTCTGGGCGCGGTCTGGTGCACGGCTCATGCGCTCCCGCATCTCAAGAAGGCCCGGGGTCAGATCGTCGCCGTATCCAGCCTCACGGGCCTCACAGGAGTGCCCACGCGGAGCATCTACGGTGCCACCAAACACGCGATCGGCGGGTTCTTCGATGCCCTCCGGATCGAGTTGAGAGAGGCCGGGGTCACCGTGACTGTCATCTATCCCGGTTTTGTAATCACTGAGATGAGCCAGCGCGCGCTTTCGACCGACGGATCACCAATGGGCGCCGCCCAGGAAAGTCGCGGTCAGCGTGACAAGATGCCGGTGGACGTCTGCTGCCGGCTGATCCTTCGCGCGGTGGCCAGGCGTGATCGCGAGCTGATCATGACCTGGCGCGGGAAGGTCGGGAAGTTTCTCAAGCTCCTCTCACCGGGGCTCGTCGATCGTTTCGCAGCGATGTCGATCAGGTCAAAGGGCTAGTCCCGCCTATCGCCTGCGATCCCTCGGGAAGAGCCACAATACCGAGCGCGTTTCCGCCTCTACACGCTCGCGGCTGTACACGAGGGGGAAGTACTCGTTATTCCCCCACAGCTGGAGCAGGTCGCTGTAGTGCGGGCTGCGTGGATCTCCGGACTGACCGGGGACGTTCGTGACCACGGAGTTGTCGAAGTCGGCGAGATCGACGATTTCGCGGAATGATGCTCCCGACGTCTGCCTGAAGTTGGCGCCACCGGTGGCAAAAACCGTGTTGCCGTCACCACTTCGTGAGACCGCAGGGAGATCGTAACGGGACGAGAGCGTGTGCCTGAACTGCGCGGTGTGGATCGTCCCCCAACCCCATCCTTTGCGATCCGATCCGAAACGCCGCGTAAGCTCGGCCACACCGTCATCGACGGCCGCGACCAGAGCCGAATCATGTGCTTCCGCACTTCGGTCGAGAATCTCTTCCAGCCTTTCGTAGTCCGTTCGGCTGATGATCAGCGACACAACATCGGGCATGCCGCGAGTGCGTTGTGTCATGATCCGACGCCACACGGCCGGTGCCCACGCGGCAAAAAGGGACGGCGCCAGCTGATCGCGCGACATACGCCGGTTCCACGACACCAGCTCGCGGATTTCGTCGCGATTGGCGACTCCCATCCTCGCGGCGGCACGCTCCAGATGTGGGAGCAGGGAGATGGCCGGAAGTGAAAGGTCGTCGTGCTGCATCAGCTTGAAGTCGTCGACGCTGAACTTCTGGCCGGCTCCGAGGAGCCGGTTGACGCGGTCGATTCGAAAACGCGAGGCCCACTCGTAGGAAACGGGGATCGTGTATCCCGCCGGCAGAATGTTGTTGTTGGCAGTGGCGATCAAGCCGCTGGCCGGGTTGTACGACCTGGGCAGTTGTGACGCCGGAACGAAGCCCGCCCACTCGAATCTTCCGTCGCCTGGAACCGGCAGCAGTCCCGACCACGAACGGCGAGGCATCAGCCCGGCTGCTATCCAGCCGATGTTTCCGTCACGGTCGGCGTAGATCATGTTTTCGCTGGGCATGTGCCAGCGAGCCATTGCTGCTTCGAACTCTTTCCAGTTGCGTGCGCGTCCGAGGGAGAGCGATGCCAGGTATGAGGCAGTGCCCGGTTCTGCATGCACGCTGCGGAGAGCGAATGCGCGACTTCTGGCAGTGTCGACGGAGACGATCGGGCCGTGAACGGTGAACTCGAGGTCCACGTGACGCGGAGCTTCGCCCTTGACGTGAATGGTGTCGCGGATACGCCGGATCGGACGCCACGCGCCCCGGTATCGGTAACAGCGCAATGAATCGGTTGGAGCGGCAATGTTTCGGTTGCGCTGATTTGTCGTTTCAGTGGTATTGTTGACCCGGGGGGGGGGCCCCGCACCCCTGCTGTTCGAGGGACAGGGACCCAGGGCTTCGACGTAGACGTCCATCTGGTCCATCCCCACCACCGTCAGCCCAAAAGCGATTCTGTCGTTGTGCCCGATGGCAACGCCGGGACTGGCCGGTTCACCCGCACCGATGACGTTCCACCCCGGCCCTACGAGGTGTGTGATGTAGCGAACAGCAGGATTGGTGATCACGCGGTGCGGATCGTTGGCGAGGATCGGCATCCCGCTATTCGTGTGCGCGGCTGACACGACCCAGTTGTTGGAGCCTTCGAGTCTGTTGTAGGCGATGTCGGAAAAGGCGGCACCAAATCCACCTAACGACCGGCTGCCTATACCGCTCAGGTCGAGGCCTGGTACGGGGTCGATACGGCGAGGTGGATCAGTCCGCAGGAGCGAGTCGACAGCGGACGCGCCCAGACTCGCCACCAGCTCGGCGCGCAGTACTTCGGAGTTGGCGTTGCCCGTTCCGCTCAGCCCGGTCGCGCGAGAGAGTGGCACCGTGACGTCCCACGGCTCCGGCCTGAAGCCGAGCAGCCCGAACTCGGGGGGGAGCGCTGCGTCGTCAGCGTTTCTGATGAATGCGTTTACACCGGCGACAAATGCGCCGACGATCGCCCGCGCGTCCGGAGCGTATGACGACCATTCGGCTTGCATGTCGCCCCGGTACCTGAACAGGCGAGCCAGTCGGTCCCGGTTGGCGTAACCGGGCCCGAGCACTTCGGCCAGCCGGCCCTCTCCAAGACGCCGCCACATCTCCATCTGGAAGATCCGATCCCGGGCAGCGACGAAGCCCTGGGCGAAAAAGAGATCAGACTGCGACGCGGCGTAGATGTGAGGAACGCCCCAGCGGTCCCTGCGAACCTCAACGGGGTGTGTGAGACCTGAGAGGCGGAGCGTGTCGGTCGTTGTTTGCGTCTGGTTGCTGCCGAGTGCCGGCGTGGTTGTCACGAGGGCCGCGGACGAACCACTCGGACGCCCGGGCAGGGCGAGACAAATCAGGATCGTGACGGCTGCTGCTGTACCTGTTCGCTGGAAGTCTTTCGACATCTCTCGCTGTGCTTTGGAGCAGCAAGAGTGCGCCCTTTCCGTGAGCGTCGAAAGGGGTGGCCCTGACTTGACAAGCTCGGCGGTTGGGCGCCTGTTTGTGCCGCCGCCGCTGGCTGGTGGCATTTCTGTCCACAACGTTCGCACCGGCAACGACCGGAGGGGTGAAACTCATGCAAGAAACGGAATCCCAGGACACCGGCACCAGCTCGCAAACGAGTCAGGCGTCAGGCGCGTCATTCCTGATGGGTGATGTACTCACGAAGTTCTGGGATGCGGACAGGAACAACGCTTCGATTCTCGCGGCCGCGAAGAAGAAGGCTCCTGCGAAGAAGAAGACGACGAAGAAGAAGCCGAAGCCGGGCCCAAGACCCACCAAGGGTCCTGGTTGCGCTACCAAGAGCGACCCGACGTGCGGTCCTCGTTGCTGATCGACATCTGACAGTAGAGGAGCGGGCGCCCGGGTGGCGCCCGCTTTTTCGCGTTTGGCAAACGTATTTGTATGGCATTGAAATCGTCGAGTCTGGACAGCGAGGAGGTTCTCGCTCTCCTCCTTCGGAACGGCATGATCGAGGCGTCGGATGTGGTCCAGGGGCTTCTGTCGATTGACGAAGCGGAAGGACGCAACCACAACTTTACAGTCTCCTCACGCACCGGCCGCGACTACTTCATCAAGCAATCCGGAGCAAACAGCGGTCTTTCACGGACCGAAGCCTGGGTCTACTCGCGCGTCGCCCGCGGCGACTGGCCGCCACTCGCGCGGTTCATGCCACGCATGCATTCGGCCGATCCTGAGAACGGCCTGCTCATACTCCATCGTTCCGCCCGTGCTCACGACGTGTTTGAACTTGAAGCACGCGACGAGCGTCTTGGGCTTCCATCGATTGCAGGGCTCCTCGGCAGCGCGCTCGGGAGCCTCCACGGGATTCCGCTCGACGATGAGACGCGCTCGCAACTCACTGATGGGCCGCCGTGGCCCCTGAAGATCCACAGACCTGGCGTTCATTCTCTTTCAGAAATGTGGTCAGCCCAGATGGAAGTTCTGCGGGAGATCCAGCGTGACGGTGCTGTTGCAAAGCAGCTTGCCCGCGCCGCGAATCTGTGGCATCGAGAGTGCCTGATTCATGGGGACCTCAAGTTCACGAATGTGCTTGTCGAGGTCGGTGAGGATCGTGAACCAGCCGAGGTCACGCTTGTCGATTGGGAGACGGCGGCGATCGGGGATGCAGCCTGGGATCTTGGATCGCTGTTTCAGAGCTACCTTTGGTTCGCCGTCTTTCTCGTCTCCCTCGAGGAGGACAACCGATTGGTTTCCGCGACAATCGACTTCGGGAGCAGGTTACCTCTCTTCCGGAACGAGCTCAGCCAGCTGTGGTCGGCTTACCGCGACGCACGGGGCGTCCTGTCGGGCACGGGAACCCTGCTCGACCGCACCGTCGTTTATACGGGAGTCCGCCTCCTGCAGACTGCGTTCGAACTTGCGCAGGGCGAGGACCGGCCCGGGCGCCTGACAAGTGGAACCTTGCAGCTGGGCGTGAACATTCTTCGTGATCCTGCCGGCGCTGCGCGACATCTGTTCGCCCTGTCGACCTGAGTCTGGCATGGTCACGGAGATCCCCGGCCTCGTGCGCGCCTTCCGCGTCATCTCGCCAACCTCGTTTCTCCTTGGTCAGGATCGATACGAGGTTGAAACCGGTGATCCACCATACCCCGGTTCCTCATTGAGCTCCGAAGCGGAGAGTCGGCTCGCCGCCACTATCTACTCACAACTGCACTGCCGACTTACGACTGAGTCATGGTTGCTGGGTCAGCACGTCGACCCCGGTCTCGGCCGCGAGTTCGTTGAATCGCTTTCGGATGCGAATTGCGGTCGCGGCACCTGGCAGGGTGGCTGGCGCGTTCGTGCAGCGGCGACCGACGGCGGGATCACCGTCGAGCGGTACGGAGTCGAGTTCGATGTCCCGGAGGCAGAATTGAGGCACGGTGGAAGTCTTGCGCCTGCGGACTCGGTCATGGTGCGTGTCCCCGGGGAGTGCCGCCACCTGCTTACCGGATTTTACCTCGCGCTCGGCGAAGCCGATGACACGATGGCCGCCGGCGACACTGTCCGGCTCTACTGGAATGTCCGCGCGGAGGGTGCAGCGGCACTCGTCAGGGAGTTGACCGGGCGGCTCAACACCACCAGCGTTCCCTTCTGGCTCAAACTCGCCGATGCACCCGAGAAATACCACCGCGCAGATGCTGCCGTTCTCTACGTTCATCACCGTGACCTGGCGCGGGTCAAGCTGACTGTAGAGGCCTGCCATGCCGCGTTGAGCTCTTTCATACGCACCGCGGTCTCGGCCTTTGCCTTGCGGCTTTCACCTGGTCTTGCAGCCGCTCAGGATCCCGGAAACGGTGAGAGCTTCGGTCAGCACCGCAGCCGCATTCTTGCGCTTGCCTTGTCGCGTTCAGGCGGGGATGATTCCAGCGACGATGTGACTGTTACCGGTGAAGTCCGAAAGCTCCTCCTCGCGGACGGCATCGACGCGGAGTTTCCGCACTGCGCTTCAGCGTCGCGGGAATTGCTGGATGTCCTGCACTTCGGAACCTGATGGGTGTGAGCCGCGACGCCGCCCTGAGGATCGCGTCGTCGATCGGAGAGTACCTCGTCCGGGCGTCCTTTTCCCATGATGGTCAGGTCACATGGATGGGCAGTCGTCGCTCTTCGGATCCGGAAAGCAGTCGCACACGTACCGGCTTTGCATCGGTAGGCCCGACACTGTACAGTGGGAGCAGCGGTATCGGCCTCTTTCTCGCCGAGTTGTCGGCGCGGACGGGTGACCCCAAAACGGCGGCGGCAGCGACGGGTGCGCTGCGCCATGGTCTGGCGCTGGAGCACGAAGTAGGTCGATCAGCACGCTTCGGCTTCTACGGAGGCAGGATTGGGATCGCGTGGGCCCTGGCGAGGGGAGGTGAGCTGCTGAGACAACCCGAGCTCGTGGAGCAGTCGGAAAAGTTGCTGCTGCTGGAGATCAGGGATCGAGCGGACGATTGCGTTCTCGATGTTATCCTCGGCGCCGCCGGCGGCGCAGTAGCGCTGCTTAACCTTGGTCACCTTCTATCGCGCCCGGAGCTCCTGGAGTGTGCCCGTTCGCTCGGCTCCATGATGATTCAAGGCGCGTCGAGAACCGCTGACGGTTTGAGTTGGGGCGAGAGGGCCACCGGCGAAGAGTTTCCCCGCGACCTCACCGGCTTCGCGCACGGCGCGAGCGGCATCGGCTTTTCGCTGCTGGAGCTCGGCATCGCACTTCACGAGGCGCGTTTCATCGAGGCTGCGAACAGTGCTTTCGCCTGGGAAAGCCGCTGGTTTTCACCAGAACGCGATAACTGGCCTGACTTCAGGGAGGAGGACGGTGAGGACGGCCCGGTTCCCTGCGCGGTTGCCTGGTGCCACGGTGCACCGGGAATTGGCCTGGCTCGCCTGCGTGCTCTGGCGCGCACCGGCTCGGAGATGTATCGCCCCGACCTGGAAGCAGCCATGCGCACGACGCGCAGAACTCTCGAAGACCGTGATCTGCAAACCGAAATGTCCTACGTTCTTTGCCACGGCCAGCTGTCCTTGTTCGAGTTTCTCAGGGATTCAGCAGAAATCCTCGGCGACCGCGCGGCGCTTGAGGTGGCCGACCAGGTGCCGGCAAGGGGCGCCGAGAGACATGGCGAAGACGCGTCTGGTTGGGCCTCAGGCGTCGGGCGCGGTTCTCATCCATCCCTGATGATCGGGCTGGCAGGAATCGGCTACACATACCTCCGGATCGCGTATCCCGATGTGCCCTCGGTACTGATGTGCGGAGTCGAACCACTCGGTTCGGCAGTTACCGGGCGCCAAGCTGCGAAAGTGCCGACCGCGCCTCCTGAATGACTGGTTGCAGGTGTGGATCGCCTCGTCTCCAGGCATCGAGCACGAACTGATACTCCTGGCGCGCGAAATCACGATCCCCCTCGGCCATGGCGACACGCGCCTGCTCGAGCCGCCACGGTACCGCCAGCGGGTATTGAGTGAGAACCGGTCGTCGCGCCAGCGCACGACGCGCTTCGGGGAGCCGGCCTGCAGCCCGGAGCAGTTGCGCCCGTGTCAGTTTGTCACCATCACAATAGACACAGACTGTGTCGGGTAGATCGAGGAAGCGGCGCAGGGCACCAACTGAGTCGCTACGCGCGAGGGCGCTGTAGGCTCGGGCCGCATCCATGAGATAACGCATGTGCGTCCTGACGATCGGATCAGCGGTGGCTCTGACAGCTGAATCGGCTCGGACAGCCGTGCGATCGAGTGATGTCGTGTCTCGCACCTGACCCCAGAAAGGCAACGCAAGTGGAAGCCTCGATGTGTAATCCTGCGGCCACAGTGGCCTTGTGTGCAGTGAGTCGTATGCTTCGGCTGCGGCATCGCGGGGAAGGGCGCCGAGGAAAACCAGTTGCGCACCAATCCAGTCATTAACGCCAACTTCTGACTGGCTTGTGTAGGCTTCGCGCATGTGTCCGCGCCGGCCGAGCATCAAACCGAGGAGGAATTCGCCCCACTTCGGGTCGAATGAGAGTTCTGGGGCGCCGGTTGGATCGTTTGCGATTCGTCTCGCTATCTGGACCGCCGTCTCGGCGGAGTCCAGAAACCACGACATCGGCTGAAAGGCGCTGAAGGCGACCTCGACCGACGCCGCGTTGATCAGCCGCTGAGCTTCTGCCGCTGGAGGAGCGGGATCAGCGATCAGTCGCTGAGCGAGTCGCATTCCATCGCCGTCGACACCTCTTGGATTGAGTGCGATGTAGGCGTTGATGCGGCGCACCGCCTCGTCGCGGCCTCCCAGCTGCGCCGCCAGTTCTATGGCGTATATGTAGGCTGGAGCGAAACCCGAGTCGAGTGCGATTGCGCGGTCGAATGTTGCAAGGATCTGCAGGGTTCGACCCTGCTCAGCCAGTCCGTACCGGGCGTATGCGTCACGAAACGCGATTTCGGCATCACCGGGGTAGGCGGTCGTCGCGGAGGTCAGAGCCGCGAACAAACGCTCGCGAATTCGTGCGCCCTGGAGTTCGTCACGAATGTTCCCGAGGGAAAGCGCGGCGTACATCGAATCGACGGCAACCAGCAGGCTTTCGCGTTTTGCCAGGCCGCGATTCAATTGACCCGCCCTGATCGCGTATATGTATTGCAGGCTATCCTGTCCGTGCGCTGTGCCCTGATGAATGGTCACGAATGACAAGCGTTGAAACGCCAGCGCAAACGTTGAATCGAGGACCGTGGCGCGCCTGAAATAGATCGCCGCCGAGTCGTAGAGTGCCCGCCGTGCCAGCTGTTCACCTTGAAGAAAGGCCTTGAGGGCCGACAGTGAGGATGATCTCAGGCTCTCCAGCTGCACTTTGCCGATTGCATCCCTGACCAGCACGCGCAGCAATGCAAGCGTGAGTGAGTCGGCGAGCAGCTGCATCTGAGTCGGGCTTCCTGTCAGGTCTACTTCACCGAGCTGCGCGTTCGCCTCGTAATCGAAGACTGTCGCCGCCAGTCGCACGTCCTGGTTGGAGCGAGTGATTGAGCCAAAGACTCCGAGCCTGGCTCCCTCGCGACGGACGAGCGCCCCGACGGACGCCTGATCCATCGTCGCACCCACGTCGCTCGCGAAGCGAGTGGGAGGAACGGTGCGCAGCGATCCGGCGCCGTCGAGGCCGCGCGACACCAGGTCAGCCAGGCCTTCACGAAGCGAATCGAGCCCCGCACCGAAGGCGTTGAATGGCGCAACCACGAGCAGATTCGAGTCCGTGGCTGGCCGCGCGGATAACTGCTTCCAGGCGAACCATGAACTGGCCACAACCAGCAAAGCCAGTGTTGCCATCGCCCGGCCCCCGGTCAGGCCTGCTGCCCATCGAGGCACCTCAACAGTTCGAGTTGCTCCCTGTTGCCGTGCTCCTGTTGTGGCCCGCGCACCTGTCGCGCGGAGGGGAGCTGCACCCACTGCCTGCGCAAACTCACCGGCCGTCTGAAACCTGTCCGCCGGCGCCTTCGACAAGGCGATCTCGATCACCTGCTGCAGTTCATCAGGGACGGTAGGCCGCACGATACGAATGTCAGGCGCCTGCGCCTGCATGTGCCGCGCGATCACCGCCTGCAGGCTTTGCCCCGTATAGGGCGGTTCGCCCGCAAGGAGTTCGTAAAGCACACAGCCGAGCGCATAGATATCGCTCCGCGCGTCGATGGCATCCGCCGTCGCCTGCTCGGGACTCATGTAATACGGCGTACCCACCGCCATCCCCGTGCTCGTCAGACTTCCGCTCTCATCCGTTCCGACCGCCCGCGCGACGCCGAAGTCGGAGACGTAGACGTTCTCGTCCGAAAGCAGGATGTTCTCCGGCTTTATGTCCCGGTGAACGAGCCTGGCCGCATGGGCATGATCCAGCGCCTCCGCCACCCGCGACACGATCCGTACCGCCTCCGAGATCGACAGCTGCTTCTCCCGCTTCAATCGGTCGCGCAACGACTCACCGCGCACGAACGGCATCACGTAGTACAGCAGCCCGTCCACCTCGCCGGAGTCGAACAGCGGCAGAATGTTCGCATGCTGAAGGCTGGCCGAGATCCGGATCTCCCTCTGGAATCGCTCCGGGCCAACCTTGGCACCCAGCTCCGGGTGCAGGACCTTTACCGCGACCTCGCGCCCGTGCCGTACGTCCCTGGCGAGAAAGACGGTCGCCATCCCTCCGCGACCGATCTCGCGCTCGATCTCGTACTTCCCTTCGAGACCCGCGCCGAGCCTAACGGCGATCGACATGGTCGTGACGCTGCTCGTACCTGCGCAGTCGGCTGAGACGCCCCTTTGCGACCAGCGCACGGTGCGACGGGTCCTTCACGGTCCGCTGCGGATAGACCACGTATTTCCCCCTCGCTCCGGCGCGCGGATCCCAGAAGCCGATGTAACCATGGTTCATCCAGCGAAACGCCTTGACACCTTCATCGAGGTAGTCGTTACGCAGCCCCTTCTGACCGACAGCATTGTAGTAGTGCGGCAACACAAAGTTGGACACGCTCACCCCCCCGATCTCGTACGTCCCGCCCTGGACCGGATCGCAGATCTCCCGGTAGTGGAATACCTCCCGCTCGAACTGCGGATGCGGCCCCTTGGCGAGCAGGTTGAGAAACGGGTCTGCCACCAGTTCAAGTACCTCGTGCGACAGCGCCACCGTCCACGTCAGCCATGGCAGCGCCGAACGCGTTTTCTCGGAGAGATCGGTCATCACGAAACCAGCCGGTATTCCGCTCTGCTCTTCGATGTGATAACCCAGCGCCTCGCCCGTTGTAGTGAGGTGGATGTGGGCCAATCGCCCGTCCGGCGGAACCTTGAGCGCGCGCTCCCCGGACCTGATGATGACCTGCGCGCTCAACCCCCATATCGGCGTGAAGTCGCGTTCTATCTGGCGGTTCATGACCGCGATGACTTCGCGCAGCTCGTTGCGTTGGACGTTACTATGATTGTCGACGTAGATGATCATCGCTTGCGGCGGGACCAGTCAGCACGAGTTGACTGGCGGCGATTTCCGGGACTGCGGGGGATTACCAACTGAGCCGGGGGCACGGCGCCCATAGCATAGCGCCCGGTGTATCCCCTCGCCACCGTTTTCTTGCGGTCCTGATCCCGGCGCCCCCCCCCCCCGGGGGTGTGCGCTCTCCTACCTGATCCGGTCGCCGATCCGGCCCCACCGGATGTCTGTGAGGAAGGACAGCGGACGTTCGCTCACCTCCGGCGAGCATACCGGGTCGTAGGAGATGCCGGGGCGGTACGAGTAGTAAACAAACATCGGGCGGCCCCTCAGGTTCTCCCTCGGCACAAACCTCCAGTAGCGCGAATCCTTCGAGCAGTACCGGTTGTCGCCCATCATGAAGTAGTGCCGCTCGGGCACAACGAGAGGACCCCAGTTGTCGTGCGTCGGCTGGTCCGGGGCCGGTCCAAAGCGAGATTGCTGCAGTCCCACCGCCTTCTGCCAGTCGAAAAGCTCGCTCGCTTCGTTGGGATCACCGGGTACCGACTGCGCACCGTAGCCCTGGCGCTGCTCGATCCCATTGACGAACAACCTTGCGTCCCGCATGTAGAGTGTGTCGGCGGGGAGACCGACAATGCGCTTCACCAGCGTCGGCGTCAGATCCTCCGGCTGGTCATACTGCGGCGGCGACACGAAAACAGCTATGTCGTAGCGCTCAGGCTCGCCGTAGCCGGGGAGGTTGACGTTCGTGAACGGAACGTGTGGACCATAGACCAGTTTGTTGACAAACAGCCAATCGCCGATCAGCATGGACGGGATCATGCTTCCCGAGGGAATGCGATAGGCCTCGATGAAGAAGATCCTCAGCAGCAGGAATACGGCGACTGTGGTGACCAGCCCCTTGAAGTTGTCGTACCACGAACCGCCCTTCTTCGCAGTCCTCTGCTGCTGACCGCGCGCGGTGCTGACGACGTTTTTTGGCTTGACTGCTGCAGTCGACTTCCTGGCCACGTGCCCTCGGTGGTATTGACGACAACGCCCTCAACAAACGGAGGGCGCAATCTAACTACGGACACTTGGTGGCCGGTGTTCCGAATCTCTGCCCGATGACGCGGGCCTGCACCGTGGACCCACCCCACCCACATTAACGCGAGAGGCGCGCACCGGTCGGGAGCGCGCCTCTGCGAACTGATGGGTCGAAAGCTATGAGAGGTGCTTGCTGACCAGCTTGGTCATCTCGAACATCGACACCGTGCCCTTGCCACCAAAGACCTTCTTCAGGTTCTCGTCGGCATTGATGTTGCGCCGGTTCTTCGCGTCCTGAAGCTTGTGCTTGTGGATGTAGGCCCAAAGTGCCTTGGCCACGCCCGACCTTGGCAGTGGCTTGCTTCCGATCACCGCCGCCAGCGCCGGACTTGGATTCATCGGCTTCATGAACGCGGGGTTCGGTGCGCGCTTCTTCTTCGCGGCTGCTTTCTTCTTCGGCGCCGCCTTCTTCATCGGCTTCTTCGCGGCCTTCTTCGCGCCTTTCCTGGCTGCCTTCTTCTTCGCGGCCATCGGTCAACTCCTGAGTTGTGGATGCGTGCTTCCCGGTAAACAGCAACGTCAACGCGCACACAAGCTAAGAGAGCAGCCGCCGGAAGCAATAGGCTCCCACCTGTTTTTCACAGCGAAAATCGCGGTTTTCCGCGGGAAAACAAAGCTTGCTGACCAACACCAAGCCCGGGCAGCCGAGAGTCAGTCAGCAGCAACACCGGCCAGTTCACGCACGAGACTGACCATCTTCGCGTCGAACTCGTCGGCGGAAGGATCATCGTCGCCGATCGCGGGGTTGGCCGTGGGAGTCTCGACGATAAGGGGAATGCCGCGCAGACGTGAATCCTCCAGCAGCCAGCGGAACGGCTCGAGACCGAGTCTGCCCTCTCCCAGGAGTGCATGCCGGTCACGATTGGACCCCAGCTCACCCTCGGAGTCGTTGAGGTGCATGAACGATGGCGCCTCACCTGTAGCATCGCAGAAGCGGTCGAGGATGTCGCGAACTTCTGCTCGCCCGGCGGTGAGATCGTAACCACTCACGAAGAGGTGACAGGTGTCGAGACCGTATCCGGTGCGGCGTCGCTCCTCTGGCGAGATGCGCGCCAGCATTGCCGCGACCTCCTCGGGGCTTCGTCCCATTGTACGCCCCCCACCGGCGGTGTTCTCGATGAGAACCCGCGCCGGCCCCTGGTGAGCGGCCAACGCGCCCGCAATCGCATCACCTGCGCGATCGATCGCGCTGTCCACATCACTGGTACCGGCCGACCCCGGATGAAAACAGAATCCCATCACCCCAAACGCGGAACAGCGTTCGAGTTCACGCGCCAGGGCTGCACAGGATCTTTCGTATTTGTCCATGTCCGGCGTCGCCGTGTTGAGCACATACGCCGCATGAACAAGACACGCCGACAGGTCGAAGCCGGTCTCGGCCACGGCCTCGCGAAAGCGCTGCAGCCGCTCGGGCCTGACCCCGATCTTGTCGTTGTAGAACTGCGGCCGCGCTGTGAAAAGCTGAACGGCATTGGCGTTCGCCGATGCGGCCCGTCGCAGCGCCATGTGGATTCCGCCGTTGTCGGGCGGATGAGGTCCGATCAGGAGCGAGGTAGCGATGGTCGTTTTCGTGGCTTGGGGAAGGAAGAACCGAAGGCGCGGAGGATGAAGAAGCTGAATCCAACCCCTCCCCTTCCCCTCCCCAACTCGATACGCCCGCCGCCCACCGGCGACGCGGGCGTACCTACTGGATCCTCAGCACCATCATCCCGACGTTTGCCGGCGGCAATCCACCATTGATAGACCTTATCGCCAGGACCTGCGGCGAAGTCTGCGTGCCGCCGATGTCCCAGGCCGCGAAAGTACCACCGGGGAGCTGCGACACTGTCCGCACGAAGTCGGGGAAGTTCCCGAAGCTCTGAGCCCTCACTCTCAACGGCCACGGCAGGGGGAACGCAGGTGTCGTCGAGCCATCTGGGTTCCTGAATACCAGGAACGCGCTCATGTTGCTGAACATGTCACGCGTGTCCCAGCTCGGCAGACGCAGTCGATTGTCGCTGGCGACGGCGCCGGGGTAGTTGTCCGCCAACGAGGCCATCGAGAAGAGTCCAACCAGCGTCGACCAGCTCTGTCCGCTTCGCGCGACGACGTTGGCGACGCCGCGGTCGGATTGCTGCACGAGGGTGCGAAGGAAGTTGCCCTCGTTGCCCCCGTCGAACATGTCGGTCAGCCAGCGGGCAAAAGACCAGCTGCCGCCATAGATGATCTGATCGGAGTTGTTGATCGGTGTGCGGGTCTCGTTTTCAGCATAGTAGGTGTAGAGGAATCCGAAGTGGTGCAGGATTCCTTCCACCGGATCCGGACAGGTGGCCGACAGCGCAGCGTAATCACAGCGCGGACCATTGGCCCAGGTGATCTCTCCTTTCTGGCTGGAGTTGTACAGCCGGCGCGCCCAGAGTTCGCTTGCCTGCTGTGCCGTCGCCTCTTCCAGCCATATCTCCTCTGTTGCAGCACTTCGTTTGATCCGCTCCACGAACATCACGATGTGCTTCATCTCGTGGATCATCGTGCCCCGCGCCCACCGCTTCCACGTCTCCAGTGACCACGTTCCCGCCGCGCCTCCCGGATTGGGAACAAAAGCGTAGAAGTACTCACCCTCGTTGCTGCTGGGGCAGGCCTGCGAAGGCACCGGGTCCGACTGCGGGAAGAAGTCACAGGACGTCACGAAGCCCAGCAATCCACCCGCTCCACCACCCGGGTTGTATTCATTGACCCGCTTGGAGAAGAGCGCAATTACCCGGCCGTTGTTGTCGGTCAGTGAGTCGATCGCCTGTGGATCACCGAAGCTCGCCAGGTACCCGTACATGTTTGCGTCGAACTCGGCCCCAAGCGCCTGGAACTCCGCATCCATGGTGCCTGCAAGCGCGTTGGCCGTGTCCTCGAGAATGATGATCCTGGGCCCTACGTAAACAACGCGTGCACGAATCTCGTCGAACTGCCCGGCGTTGTTGTAGGTACGCCGCATCCGCTTGGTGAGCTTGTCGCCGACGCTGGGCGGAGCTACCGGCTCGCCCTGCGCCGCCGACGACAGCTGTGAAAACGCCATCCGCGCAGCCGCGCTCGCGCTACCAGGATCGATTTTCGCCCGTGAGCGACGACTCTGGAGCGTGCTGAGAAGCCGCGGGTGGCGGTTCAGTCGCTGGATGCTCTCATCCAGCATCTGCAGGTGAGCCGCGGCCCCGAACGACGAGCTTTGGGCGGCCATGCGCTGCAACGGCCCGGCCGCCGGTGGCGACGCTGGAGGCAACTGCGAATACGACTGAACTGACGCGGTCCGCGACGCTCCCTGGAGCTGGAACGATATGCGCGTGCTGGAACTCTGCGCGTAATTGAAGGCCGTCACCAGATAGCGCCCGCCCGTGGTCGAGAACTCGTTGCAGAAGACGTCAGCCTGGCTGGTCAGCATCAGGGACTGGCCCACTGCCAGCGCTCTGGGTGTGGCCATTTTGAGATTGGCCGACCCAGTGGCCGAGTCGCCGTTGACGATCACAATCACCGGCACCGGCCCCTCAGCCGAACATGGAAGCTGCTGTGAGCTGGGGACCGTGATGGTCAGCATCGTTGGAGTTGACGCGCTCACGACTGCCGCCACACCGTTGACCAGCACTTCGTTCGACGACGGTGTCGTGGAGAAATTGGCACCGTTGATCGTGACCGCGGCACCCGGCTGCCAGGTGGACGGAGCGGTCGTGCTGACGGTCGGCGCATTGAGGCTGCGTACCCGCAGGCTCACGCTGTCTCGCTTTCCCTCACTAGCCGCAACGATGAACGCGTTCCCCGCCGATACTCCGGTCACGAGGCCCGTACCGTTGACGGTCGCCACTACCGGATTGTTGCTCACCCAGCTCACCGCACGACCCGGCAGCGGGCGGCCAATGGCGTCCTGCGTTTCCGCCGTCAGCTGAATCGTCTCGCCCTGTCGCACGCTCGGTGTCCGGTTGCTGATCGACACCGAAGCAACCGCCAACGGGATCACCGTCACCGTCGCTGACCCGGTCTTGCCGTCCACGGTAGCCGTTATGTTCGCCTCCCCCGGGGATACACCACTGACGATCCCGGCTGAGGTCACCGTCGCAACCGCCGACGATGAGGACTGCCAGGTGAAGGTCTTGCCCGCGACTGTCTGACCGCTCCGGTCCTTTGCACTGGCTGCTGCTATGATCGTCGACCCTACCTCGACCTGCGAGGCGGCGAGACTGACCGTCACTGTTTCCACAGGCGGCGGACCTGCCGGGCGGTCTCCCCCTCCACCGCCACAACCAGCAACCACCAGAGCCGCAAGGGAAAGGGCCAGTGGGCTGGACCCCGTGAGTCGCCTGCGCGTACCCGACCGACTTGAAAGGTTCATTTGCTCTCCCGGCACTCTGTTCAGGACGCTGGCCAGCCTCTGCAAGGTACGTGACACTCTTCCCCCCCGCTGTACCCACGTTCCCGAGGAGCAGGAGAAGCAGGAGTTCCGGGAGGTTGCCCAACGTTCATCCTGCTCCCACTGACCATCCCGCTCCCCCACAAACACCAGTACCTTATCCGTCCAGCCCCGCAACAATCGACTCGGGCCTCACCTGGTTCCCGCGAAAATGACTGCCACCGCTCCCGCGCAGAAGAGCTCGCCCGCCTCTGCCACCACGACTCCAATCCCCGCCGGCGGCTTCAACGGAATCCGCCAGGTTCCGGCCCCCGTGAACGAGCCCATCCGGTCCTACGCGCCCGGCTCTCCCGAGCGGGCATCTCTCAAGGCGCGGCTTGCTTCGATGGCGTCGGAGCGAATCGAGATCCCCATAATCATTGACGGAAAGGAGTACCGTACCGGTGAGCTCGGTCACTCGGTAATGCCCCACGAACATCACCACGTTCTCGCCGACTACCACAAGGCACGTCCCGAGCATGTCGCAATGGCGATCGAGTCGGCGACGCGCGCGCAGAAGGAATGGAGCCTGTGGCCATGGGAGGACAGGGTTGCGGTTTCCCTGAAGGCCGCCGAGCTCCTCGCCACCACATGGCGTGACACCATGAACTCGGCGACGATGCTCGGGCAGTCGAAGACCATTTTCCAGTCGGAGATTGACGCCGCCTGTGAGTTGATCGATTTCTGGCGGATCAACGCGTGGTACGCCGCGCGGATCTACGCCGAGCAACCGATGTCGAGCCCCGGAGTGTGGAACCAGCTTGACTATCGGGGTCTCGAAGGCTTCGTCTACGCAGTGTCGCCATTCAACTTCACGGCGATCGGTGGCAATCTCGCCGGATCACCGGCCCAGATGGGATGCGGTGTGGTCTGGAAGCCAGCTGCAACCGCGATGTTGTCAGGCTATTACGTCTACCGGGTCCTGCAGGAGGCCGGCCTGCCGCCCGGGGTGATCAACTTCGTGCCGGGCGATTCCGCGATGATCAGCTCGCAGGTGCTCAATCATCGTGATCTCGCCGGTGTCCATTTCACTGGCAGTACGCAGGTGTTCAACGAGATGTGGAAGACGATCGGCGGCAACATGTCGCGTTACCGCTCCTACCCGCGTATCGTGGGCGAGACGGGGGGCAAGGATTTCATCGTCGCCCATCCATCAGCGGATCCGGCTGCGCTGTCAGTGGCCATCGCCCGTGGCGGCTTCGAGTACCAGGGGCAGAAGTGTTCAGCGGCCAGCCGCGTTTACATCCCGCGTTCGCTCTGGAACGAGGTTCGCGACCGCACCGTTGCGCTCATGGGAGACATTCGGCAGGGTGACGTGAGGGACTTCAGGAACTTCGTCAGCGCCGTCATCGATCAGAAGGCGTTCGACAAGATCTCGGGCTATCTCGACGATGCGCGCCGGAACGCGCGGATCATCGCCGGCGGTGAGGCACGCGGAGACACGGGGTATTTCATCCAGCCGACGCTGGTCGAGGCCCCATCGGCCGACTACCGGCTGCTCTGCGAGGAGATCTTCGGGCCGGTGGTCACGGCGTTTGTCTATGACGATGACCGCTGGCACGAAACGCTGGCCACGGTGGATTCCACCTCTCCCTATGCTCTGACGGGAGCGATCTTCTCTCGCGACCGTCAGGGAGTGCGGGACGCGGCCATCGCCCTGCGCAACGCCGCCGGCAACTTCTACATCAATGACAAACCGACTGGTGCAGTAGTCGGACAGCAACCCTTCGGAGGCGCCCGCGCCTCGGGCACCAACGACAAGGCCGGCTCCATGTTCAATCTCCTTCGCTGGGTCAGTCCGAGGTCAATCAAGGAGACGTTCGTCCCGCCAACCGATTACCGATATCCGTTCATGGGCGCCGAGTAGCGGCGCCGGTGCGGTACTTCACGGCTGACGTCTTTACAGAGCGACCGTTCGGCGGGAACCCGCTGGCCGTGATTCCCGACGCGACGGGGCTGTCAGCAGATCAGATGTTGTCGATAACGCGGGAGTTCAACTACGCGGAGTCAACCTTCGTTCTCCCGCCAGATGATCCGTCCAACACCTGCCGGGTCCGCATCTTCACTCCTGGTGGTGAAGTGCCGTTTGCCGGCCATCCCACGATCGGCACCGCTTTTGTACTGGCAGCAATCGGTCAGTTGCCGCTCCGCAGCGCAGAGACCGACGTGATTCTCGAGGAGAAGGTGGGGAACATCCCCGTCCGCATCAGGTCGAGCGGTGGGCAACCGGTCTTCTGCCAGCTTTCGGTTGCGAAACTCCCGGAGCTGCTGCCGCCGTTGCCGGTTCCCGAAGTGCTTGCACCGATGCTTTCGCTGAAGGTGGCCGATCTGGCTGGCGGCACATTCGAGCCGCAGGCGTTTTCGTGCGGTCTCCCCTTTTCCTTCGTGCCCCTCAGGAATCGTGACGCTGTCCGGCGCGCCCGGTTGCGGCTGGACCTCTGGGAGAGTGCCCTGGCCGCCGAGCCTCATCACATGGTGATGGTTTTTGCTCTCGACCCCGAGGATGCTGCCCACGATATCAGGGCGCGAATGTTTGCGCCCGGCCTTTCGGTCCCCGAAGACCCGGCTACCGGATCCGCCGGCGCCGCGTTAGGCGGTTATCTCGCCGCGCGGGACAGGAGCCTGACAGGGACATTGCGCTGGACGATCGAGCAGGGATACGAAATGGGACGCCCCAGCCAGATCGAGCTCGAAGTCGACAAGTCGGAAGGCGCCATCACCGCAGTTCGCGTCGGCGGGGCGAGTGTGATGATGATGCAGGGCCAACTGCTGTGGAGCGGCTGAGCTGGAATACGTGAACGCAAGTCAGAGATCCACTCTTCCGTTGTTCATCGTGTTCATCCGGTCATCCCGTTTTCTCGTTCATCCCCCTCCCCACTCGCCTGCCCTAACCCCCCCAAACATGATCAGCGACTTCAGGCAGTTTCTCCTCAAGGCCAACGTCGTGGGCCTCGCGCTCGCGGTAATCGTCGGTGGAGCAGCCGGTGCGCTCGTGACCGCAATGGTCGACGATTTCGTAATGCCGATCATCGCCGCAGTGACACCCGGTGGAAACTGGCGGGAGTGGGCGCTTACGGTTGGCCCGATGAAGTTTGGCGTTGGTCACTTCCTCGGCGTTTTTCTCAACTTTGCCATCGTGAGCTTCGTCGCCTGGCGGCTCGGGCTGATCTTCATCAAACCAGAACCGGCAGTTCCAGTCAAATCCTGTCCGTTCTGCCGTAACTCGATCCCGCCCGATGCGACGAGGTGCGGATTCTGTACGAGTGCGCTTTGAGGTCCGTGATATCCGCGTAGAGGACGAGGAAGACCTGGAGGACGAAGAGGCTGCAGTCCTCGCCCTCCTCGTCTTCCTCGCCCTCCTCGTCCTCCTCTTCCATCGCAGGGCGCTTCCGCCTAGAACCTCCCCTCCAGATACATCTCGAAGCGCGTCCCTTTGCGCGGATAGACGCCACGCGCAAGGTCAAGGCGGATCAGGCCGTCCATGATTGAGGCGCCAATGCCGGCACCACTCAGCGGCCGCCCCGGATTCCGCCAGTCACCCGGCATTCCAGCCCACCCCACGTCTCCAAAGACGACCGGCCTGATCACGCCTGTCGCCCTGCTGAACTCCGCGCGCCCGAGCCAATAGGCTTCGCCCGACATCGCCCCCGGTAGCTGGCCGCGCACGGTGTGCGTTCCACCAATGAAGAAATGCCGCTGGAGGGGCGCACCGTCGCTGTAACCGACGCTCGCAGTGACCGACGACGCGAAGCTGGGCCCGAAGCCCCGCGTCACGTTCACGTCCCCGGCCACCCGGAACCAGCCGTTGTTCTCTCTTCCCACCGGCTTGTCCAGAAGAGCTCCGCCTTCGGCCCTCATCTCCCCAAACAATCGAAAGCCAAGTGGATCCTGACCCCATGTCAACTGGTTGCGCAACGCGAGGCCGGCAACTGTCACCCTTTCAGAGGCGATGTTGGCCATGAACGTCGTCTCGGCGCCAAACGAGCGCGCGAGGTTGAACATGGTCTCTGCCACGGCGCCCGTCTGCCGCTCGAGGAACAACCGCGTCTGGAGCCCTCCTCCGCGCGCGCGCGTTCGCTCCAACTCGAATCCCGCGGAGCGATAATAGAAACCCTCGTCGCGACCGAAGAGCAGTGCGCCCAGCGAAGCACCGAACGACAGGGGAGTGCCCCAGTCGCTGTTGGCGACGGAAAGTCTGCGATAGCCGCCGAGCCGCCAGTTCGTGCGCCCGTCGGTCCGCGAAACGCCGAGCTCGAACCCCGGCGCCAGATCACCGGTTCCGAGGCGCGCTGATGCATCCCATGTGTAGCCGGCGCCGAGCTGCTGTGTCGCCCTGGCCGCGGTTGAGAATCCCTCGACCCTGTTGTACCTGGTGAACGACAATCCGTATTCAACGAGAATCGGCATCGGTGCCCACGACGGCTGCAGGCCGAAGTCGAGCTCCCTGAGCAGCTGCTCGCGTTCGGTCACCCCGAACAGTTCCTCCCCCTCGTCATAGATCGACGGAGGCAGGTCGGGTGATTTCGACAGCACGGTTGAGTCGCACGGGATCCTTACCTGGGCCCGCACGCTGCGGTCGTAGCGATCCTCCACCTGGGTGTGGAATCCTGTTGTGCGGCAGTCTTCTTCCCGCTTCACCCGTCGCACCTCGCGTGACGCCGTCAGCGCTTCGTTCAGCTGCTTCTGGCGGGCAACGCGTTCCGCCTCGGGCAGCTCGCGGAGTGGCGGAGCGTCCTTACCGAACAGCGAATCGCGGAGTTCGCGCAGAGACAGCCGTCCCGGCGGGGCTGGTGGGACCGAGTCCGGTCCATTGACCGAGGCGTACCTGAAGCTCTCTTCCATCCGGAACGGAACGCGGAGGAAGCCGGCCTTTGCGTGGCCCTCGGCGTATTGAGTCCGCGGCAGCCAGTAACCGCCCCCGTAAAGACCGTATTCGATCGTCACGGCTTCGAGCATCGCCTCCATTGGCGAAAACATCCCCTTGACCCATCCTGGTGGGCGGTCTTCGTCCACGGGTCGTCCGGCCGCCCGATCCTCGGCTGCTTCGCGCTCGATCTCTTCTTCGGCAACGGCCCATATGTTGAGGGGCGCAGCGAACCTGTAGACGGCGCGGACAAGCTGACCGTTGGCCTGGTCGAACCAGAACGATCCTACCGAGAGCTTCCACTCGGGGCGCCGCGGGATGATCCGCAATTCGCGCAGCCGAATCAGCTTTCCGTCGGACAAGGTAATGGTGACCGAGTCGCCTGCTTCATACCTGTAATAGGCTTCGGCGCCTAACGCGATCGGGTGGATCATCTCGCGTTCGTCCACCTCGGCTCGCGCAGTACCGGACCCGACCCAGAGGGCTTCACGTCCCGGATACCACGGGATCGGGGACATGTCGGCGATCTCGCCGTCATTGACCTCGACACGCGCGTCTCCGCGCGCCATCGGAACAGCGGACCGTACGCCCTTGACGTCGATGAGGACTCCGTTGGCTCGCGACCACCGTACGCGGGTCGCATTCTCGGTGCGAAAGAGAAGTCGATCACGACCCAGCGCCCGGAATCCGATCCCTGCCGACAACCGCTGGTAAGCGGTGGCATCGTATGACTGCAGAGTCGAGTCCACTTCGAAGCGGGCATCCCTCGCTCTCAGAAGAATCGAGCGGGCCGCGGTGTCGATGAAAGCCGATCTCTCGAGCTCGGGGGTTACGGTGGCACGTATCGCCGGCCGGTCCTCACGCTCCCGCTGCCGTTCGATCATCGCTACTCGCACCGAGTCGCGCCGCGCCTGTCGAATGCTGTCTGCCTTCTGGGTACCGCCAACCTGAACGGTGGCCGTCTGCAGTCCCAATACGAGGGCGATCGTCGATATCATCTGGTCTCTTTGTCACGCGGCCAAGGGGCCTACGTTACCCCAGAGCGCAGGTTTCGACGTTCAGGGAATGGACCTTCCGTACAGGCGGCTCCAGCCCAGGTGAACCCGCCACCCGCCGCAGGCCGAGTCCGGGCCCTGGCTGAACTCGTGCTGCACAGCCACGGGCATCTCACGCTGTTGCACGGAGATGACCTTCCGGTGCACAGCCTCATCGAGCCAGTCGATTTCTCGCGTCAGCTCAACTGTGCGATCGTTCACATTGGGTCCTGACCGATTAGTATGGCAAGTCGCCCCAAGTCCCGTCAGTGGCGAATACAAGCCAGCAACTCCCGATGACCGCAGCTCCCCCGATGCTGGCACTTGATGTCCGCCGACTGGTCCGTCGCTACGGGTCAGTGACTGCCGTTGATGGCCTCGACCTCGCGGTTTCGGCGGGAGAGTGTTTTGGACTGCTTGGTCCCAATGGAGCCGGCAAGACAACAACGATAGAGATCTGCGAAGGCCTGCTTGAGCCGGATGCAGGTGATGTCGTTGTGCTGGGGTTGCGCTGGAAGGACGCCGAGCGTGCCCTCCGCCAGCGGCTCGGCATTCAACTGCAGGAAACCCAGTTCGCTGACAAGATCACCGTTGAGGAGACTATTCGTCTCTTCCGCTCGTTCTATGAACGTGGGTGGAGCACCGACGAAGTCATCGAGATGGTGCAGCTCGGTGAAAAGCGGAAGGCGCGTGTCGTCACGCTTTCCGGGGGGCAGAAGCAGCGGCTGTCGGTTGCCTGTGCCCTTGTCGGCGATCCCGATCTGTTATTCCTCGACGAACCGACGACTGGGCTCGACCCCCAGTCGCGGCGTCAGCTCTGGGATGTCATCCAGCGATTGCGTGGGCTGGGAAGGACGATCGTCGTCACGACGCACTACATGGACGAAGCTGAGCGTCTCTGCGATCGTGTCGCCATCGTCGACCAGGGAAGGGTGATCGCCCTCGGAACACCGCGGGAGCTGATCCGGTCGCTTGGTGCAGCTCAAGTGATCGAATGCGCCGCGGGAGACGACGACCTCTCACTGGATGGTCTGCGCTCATTGCCTGGAGTACTCGCCGCAAGACGCGACGCCGGCGTGTATTCGCTGCAGGTGGCGGCATCGCACCAGACCATCCCGGCCCTCCTTGGGATGATGGCGAATGAAGGGCGGACCCTCACCGAATTGCGCACTCACTCGCCAACTCTTGAGGACGTCTTCGTCAGTCTTACGGGGCGTCATCTGCGTGAGGGCGGAGCGGGTGAACAATGACCCGCCGATCCAGGGACTGGTGATGAGTCGCGACGAAAGGCTCTCGCCGCTGGTCGAGCTGACGCGCGTCCGGCTTCTCGAGTTCCTGCGGGAGCCGGAGGCTGTGTTCTGGACGTTCGTGTTTCCGATTCTCCTGGCAACCGGTCTCGGAGTTGCGTTTCGATCCCGGCCTGCCGATGTAGTCAAGGTGGCGGTGCCTGCAGCCTCAACCTACCGCGAGCGCCTGATGGGCGTGCTCTCCAGGGATTCGGGGTTGGAGGTTGTGGCCCTGGATGATTCGGCGCTGACGAACGCCCTGCGGGTGGGCTCCGTTGCGATGGTGATCGACCTCGTTGGTGACACGGCCCACCTCCGTTTTGACGAAGCGAGGCCCGAGGCGCGCTCGGCGCGACTCCTCGTCGAGCGGACGCTGAATCGGTCCCTCCCCGGAGCCTTCCTGATGCCGATCCGGGAGTCGCTCGTGTCCGAACGAGGCTCCCGCTACATTGATTTTGTCCTGCCCGGCCTGCTGGCGATGAACCTGATGGGGAGCGGAATCTGGGGGATCGGGTTTTCGATAGTCGATGCCCGGCGCAAGAAGCTGCTCAAGCGTTTCATCGCCACTCCCATGAACAGGGCCCACTACCTTGCGTCTTTTCTCGTCCTGCGTCTGGCGCTGATGTCGGTGGAAGTGGTTGTCATTTCCCTGTTCGGAATACTGGCCTTCGGCGTTCCCATGCGGGGACCGTTGATCGTTTATTGCGCGGTTGTCCTGCTCGCGACACTGGCCTTTGGGTCGATCGGGCTGCTGATCGCCTCGCGGGCGCGAACGGTCGAAGCAGCTTCGGGGATGATGAACGTTGTCATGTTGCCCATGTGGGTGGGTTCAGGCGTCTTTTTCTCCGCAGCCAACTTTCCGGACGTGGTTCAGCCGTTGATCCAGTCGCTGCCGCTCACCGCCGCTGTCGACGGCCTCCGGTTGAACATGCTGCAGGGAGCTGGTTGGTCAGCTGTTGCGGGCGAGTTGGGTGTTCTCATCCTTTGGCTGGCCGTCTGCTTCACGCTTGCCCTCCGCCTCTTCCGCTGGCGATGACGTCACCTGGACGAATGCCGACCGACGCCACGGACCCGACTCGCGCCGGCACCGAAGTGACAGACCTTTCGCCCGCGGAGTTCGAACGGGCTGCCCGTGCAGCGCTGGTATGGGTGATCCGGTACCTTGAAACCAACTCGTCTCTGCCTGTTGTTCCTGATCTGAGACCAGGGGACGTGGCTCGCCTGCTGCCGCTGACGGCTCCGGATACACCCGAAAGTCTCGATGACATCCTCGCCGACTTCGAACGGATCATCGTCCCCGGTACGACGCACTGGAACCACCCCGGGTTCATGGCCTACTTCGCCATTACCGGCTCGGCTCCCGGGATCATCGCCGAGCTTCTCAGCGCTGCGCTCAACAACAACGCCATGTTGTGGAAGACCGGCCCGGCCGAGACCGAGCTGGAGCAGCGCACTCTTGACTGGCTGCGTTCGGCGATGGGGCTGGGAGACGGCTGGACTGGTGTCATCAACGACACTGCATCCATTTCCACGATGCTGGCGCTGGCGTCGGCGCGCGAGGCGATCGACCGGGACGTCCGCGAGCGTGGATTGGCCGGCAGGTCCGACCTCCCACGGCTTCGCGTCTACACATCCGAACACTCGCACTCTTCGGTCGACAAGGCGGCGATCACGCTTGGCGTCGGGCAGGAGAATGTCGTGCACGTCCCTGTCGACGACCGATACCGGATGCGCAGCGCGGAGCTGGCGCGGGCGATCGCCGCCGACAGAGCGGCCGGCTTTTTGCCATTAGCTGTCGTGGCCACCGTCGGGACGACCAGCACTTCATCGGTTGATCCCGTCGATCAGATACTCGAGATCACCAGGCGCGAAGACGTCTGGCTCCACGTTGACGCCTCGTACGCAGGCAGCGCGGCTCTCCTCCCCGAATGCCGCCATCATTTCACTGGAACCGACGCCGCGGACTCGCTGGTCGTCAACCCGCACAAGTGGCTTTTCGTGCCCGTGGATCTCTCGGCGCTGTACACCCGCAGGCCGGACGTCCTCAAACGCGCCTTCAGCCTCGTACCGGAATACCTCGTCACGCGCGAACAGGACGAAGCCATGAATCTCATGGATTACGGGATTCAGCTCGGACGGCGGTTCCGCTCGCTCAAGCTCTGGTTCGTGATGCGTGCCTTTGGCCTCGAGGGGCTACGGGAGCGACTGCGGCGCCACATCGCGCTGGCCGCACATTTCGCCGGTCTCGTGGCTTTGGAGCCGGGGTGGACGGTAACGGCTCCTCACCCGTTTTCGCTTGTTTGCTTTCGTGCCACACCTCCGGGATTGAGCGACCGCGCTACAGACGACCTGAACGAGCGCATCCTCACGCGCGTAAACGGAACCGGCCGCGTTTTTCTTTCACACACCAGGCTCGACGGCCGCTACACAATCAGGCTCGCAATCGGCAACCTGCGGACGACCCGCGTCCACGTCGACGAAGCCTGGTCACTCCTCCGGGCGGCTGCAGCGGAGGGCTGAGAAATCAGGGACGCTGTTTCTGGCGCCTGCGGATGGTGAATGCGACGGCGGCAAAGGCGAGAACGAGGAGCAACGCCGCCACTACCTCCTCCGCACGTCGCACATGCCCCACGACGGCGACGGCGCTCTGACCAAAGAACCACCCCAGTCCTGCCCAGGCCAGTGCCCAGAGAAGTGAAGCAAGCGCGGTCCCCGCGAGAAAGATCCCCACCGGCAGATGAGCGGCTCCGCAGGCAAGGGGCAGCAGAATTCGCCCGCCGAAAACGAAACGGGCGAGTATCGTCGAGCGCCAGGGGTTTGTGCGGAGGATCACGCGGATGCGCGCGACTATCGGTGGCGCTCCCCGCAGCTTGAGCCGCACCCAGCCTGCTCTCCACCTTCCGAGAAAGTAGAGCCCCACCGCCACGATCCATGCCCCGGCGCTGAGCGCGAGCGTGACTGGAACGAACCGCAAGTGCCCCTGCTCGCTGGCGAATCCGGCAAGGAGAGCCACAAGTTCACTCCCGACAAACGCGGTAACTCCGAGGGTCAGGTACGCCAGCAGTGAGTTCGTGCCCTCCGCGAGGATGGCGGGGAGTGACGATAGGAGAATCGCTGGCATCACTGGCGAGGTCTGTCAATCAAATTAACCGAGCGACGGGTTGGAGTTTCGTCGTTGACCCACACCTTCCCCTCTCTTACCCTCTCGCTGCCGGCGTCGATTCCTGTTGCGAAACGACGGACCATCCTTATGAGTCACTTGCTTGCCGCCCGACGGCTGGGCGCGGCGCCCCCGATCGATGAACAATGCCTGAAGCAGGGCCGCGACTCCCGGAACGACAGATCCTGCTGATTGCCACCGCCAGCTGGCTGGCTGCGGTGACTGCCCATCTACTGATCTTCGTCTGGAAAACCCGTATAACGGGTGGGCATTGGCCCAATGCGACCGCGGACATGCCGTATCTCGCTCCGCTGGGTTACTTCGCCTTTTTTGCCCCGTTCACCGCGATCACCCTCGTCCTTAACCGCGTTGTTCCCGCGCGCGTCGGGGCGCGCCTGGTCCCCTCACTGCTGATCTCTCTCTCGGCGGTGGCGGTACTTCTGCATAACGACCGTCTGCATCCCGCCGCTCTGCTGGTGGTTGCGATCGGCATCGGGGTGCGACTGTCTGCCGGATTCGCGGTCGACGCCACCCGAGCCTGGCGCCGTACGCGCATCATGGTTTTGGTGTCAGGAGTGTTTGTCCTGGGTCTGGCGCTCGAGACCCTGGGTCGTCGGGTCATCAGTGGCTGGCGGCTCGATCGCTCCCGGGGGGAAGCCGTAGCCGGTTCCACGGACGTGATCCTTCTCATCCTGGATACCGTGCGGGCCAAGAGCCTGAGTGCATACGGCTATCACCAGCCGACGAGCCCGCACCTTTCGGAACTGGCGAAGGGAGGTGTTCTGTTCGAGAACGCGTTTTCGGTGGCCCCGTGGAGTGCCCCGTCTCACGCGAGCATGCTGACCGGTCTCTGGGGTGGAGCTACCGGTGCGGACTACCTCTCGCCGATGCACGAGTCGGCTCCGACTATATCACTTCTCCTCAACGAGCGTGGATACAGGTCAGCGGCTTTCATGGCCAACGGATCCTATTCAGGTCGCGGACTTCGACTCGATCGAGGTTTTGATCATTTCGAGGATTTCCGGCCAGGACTCGCCCAGGGCATGGCGGCCACCACATTGGGACGCCTCGGTTCGTCTCAGTTGCTCATCCGCGGCATTCGCAGTCGCAAGGCGTTCATGATGATCAATGCCTTGCGACATCCTGATCTCAGATTCAGGCAGGAGCGGCCGCTTCAGTCGACCACCGCTGAAGTGGTCGGGCAATTCTGGAAGTGGCGCGACGCCAACAGCGATCGCCCTTACTTCGTGATGATGAACCTGATGGACGCACACGCGCCTTACGAACCGCCGGGCGGGTTCGCCACGATGTTTGATTCCGGCCGCACGGTCGAGGCACGTTATCTCGGTGCTATAGCCTACCTCGACAGCATCGTTCAATCGCTGGTCGATGGGCTGCGTCGTCGCGACCCCGAACGGCTGGCGCGAACCCTCTTTGTTGTAACGTCGGACCATGGTGAACAGTTCGGCGAACATGGGATTCATCGCCACGGAAACTCCGCGTACCTTCCCGTGCTTCACGTGCCGCTCATCCTGTGGGGCGCCGGGGTACCCGCTGGACCGGAAATCAGCGACCAGGTGTCGCTGAGAGATCTCGCGGCAACGATGAGAGACCTCACCGGCACAAGCGACCCTGCTCTCCCCGGCGTATCGCTGCGGAAAGTCTGGTCGACGGGCTCGAATGCTGGAGCCAGTCCTGTTCTGGTCGAAGCCTCGAAGATTCCGAATCCGTCCGAGGAAAGCCTTCTCCGCTTCGGTGCACTCCGCAGCGCTATCGACTCCACCTGGCACTACATACTCAATGGCGACGGCAGCGAACAGGTCTTCACCTGGCGCTCCGATACCGCGGAGATGAACAACCTCATCGAAACTCCTGAAGGTCGCGCCGCTGCCGATCGGCTCCTGGCTCTCATCCGCCGGGAGTTCGACGGCTCGGCTACACCGGCGCAACCAGCCCGCAGTCCGTGAGCGAAACCGAAGTCCAGTCCGGACAGCGCCCGGTGCGGGCGCGGGTGCGTGCCCGGGACGTCCTGCTCCTCGGGATCACCGGTGCGCTCGTCGCCGCTCTCGGCAGCGTTCTCATCGACCAGGTTCCGGTGAGACTGATGGGACGCCGCTCCGACCCTGGCGCCGATTTCGTGTTCCTCGCCCCGGTTGGGTTCCTGATCATCTTCCTGTTCCCGGCTCTGCCGCTTGCAGTCGGTACGCGTTTTGTGCCGTTTGTCGGCCGCATCGCACCCTTTGTCTTCGGCGCCCTCGCATCATGGGCGCTGCTCCTCTTTCTGGAGAGCATCCACCCGATCGCGATCCTCATCATGGCGCTTGGGGTGGGCACACAGGTACATCGCTGGTGGGTGGCGGTACCGGGCCGCGGTTCGCGGGTCGCTGCGCGGATCGCCTCCGCATGCGCCGCGGCTCTTTTCGTCGTCGCAGCCGTCACCTGGGCGGAACGTTGGCTCACGGGCGCTCGCCTGTCACGCGAACAGGGGCCTGCTCCGGCCGAAGCACCTAACGTGCTTCTCCTGATACTCGACACGGTGAGGGCGGCCAACCTCAGCGTATACGGATACTCCCGCCCCACGACGCCCAATCTTGAGCGGCTCGCTGGCTCCGGAGTCGCCTTCGAGCACGCGTATTCGGTGTCGTCCTGGAGTGCTCCCGCGCACGCCAGCATGATGACCGGGCTCTGGGGTAGCGAAACCCGCGCCGACTACCGGCGCCGCATGGTCGACACCGTACCAACCCTCGCCGCAACTCTCAATCGCTTCGGCTACGCGACCGGCGCCTTCATGTCCAACGGCGACTTTGCCGGGCGCGCACTTGGCATTAGTCGTGGTTTTTCCACGTTTGAAGACTGGCCGTTCACGATCAGGCACGCCGTCGACGGTACGACCCTGACGTCGACCGGCTTCGGACTCATGGTCCTGCGCGCCGTCCGTGCCCGCAAGCTCTGGATCCTCCTCAACGCCTTCCGCAACCCTGACATCCGCTTCACGGGCTACTGGTTCCCCAAGGCAGGCGCCGAGGAAGTTGTGCCAGAGTTCTGGAAGTGGCGTGACCAGGTGAGCAGCGAGCGGCCATGGTTCGCGATGCTGAACTTCATGGACGCGCACGAACCCTACACTCCAAAAGGGAGTTTCACCTCCGCGTTCGGCTCCGGCACGTCGGACCTTGACCGTTACGATCGGGCGATTGCCTGGCTGGACTCGATCGTCGGGGCGATGCACAGTGAACTGAGCCGCCGTGGCGAAGCTGATCGAACGGTTATCGTCGTTACCTCGGACCACGGTGAGCAGTGGGGCGAACACGGCCTCAAGGGTCACAGGAATTCGGTCTACCTGCCGGTGATGCACGTGCCTCTCATCTTTTCGGGCGGCAGCGTTCCAGCAGGTGTCAGGTTTTCGCCGGTCGTGTCCATGCGCGATCTTGCGGCCACGATCCTCGATCTCACTGGCAACTCCAATCATCGGCTGCGGGGAACATCATTGAGGCACGCCTGGACCTCCGGCTCCAACGAGGGCGTCAGCCCCGTGATTCTGGAGGCGACGGCGGGCGTGAACTCTCCACCAACGGAGCTCATCGCCCCGGGCACGATCCGGAGCATGCTCGACTCCTCCTGGCATTTCATCCGCTATGGAGACGGTCGCGAAGAGCTTTTCGCCTGGCGCTCCGACTCGGCGGAGCTGAACAACGTTATCACCTCTGCTGAGGGTCGGGCGGCCGCCGACCGGCTGCTTGAACTGATCAAGTCCCAACTCGGCCCCACTTTCACCGCGGTGCGCTGAGTAACTGGCCGGACTGTGGGAGACTGCTTTCCGGATACAGTCGAGCGGGGCCGGCTTTCGCCGGCCCCGCACTGTCTGGTTCACATCACTATTCGGGCAGCTCCGCAGCTCGAGGAGCCCTTATTGCCCTCCGGCCACCGACAGCTTTTCGGTGACGACCGGGGCTTTGTATTCACCTGTCCTGTTGGCGATGCGAATCCCGACCTTCCGCGAGAACCACTGCCGCACCTCGTCGAGGATCTCATAGAAGGTCGGAATCGCGATCAGCGTCAGCAACGTTGACGTGATGACGCCGCCGATCACCGCGATCCCCATCGGCGCCCGGAACTGCGACCCCTCACCGAATCCGATCGCCGTCGGAACCATCCCCGCGATCAGGGCAAACGTCGTCATGAGGATCGGTCGCAGTCGAATCGCGCCCGCCTCGATCAGCGCCTCGCGCAGCGGCAGCCCGTCTTTTTCCCGCGCCCACTTGGCGAAATCGATCAGCAGGATCGCATTCTTGGCCACGATTCCCATGAGCAGAATCACTCCGATCAGGCTCATGATGTTGATGGTGTTGCGGGTGATCGCCAGACCGAGGAATACGCCAACGAGGGAAAGCGGAAGTGACAGCATGATCGCCAGCGGGTCCAGGAATGACCCGAACTGCATTACCAGGATCAGATACATGAGCAGCACCGCCACGCCGAGCGCGAAAAAGATCTGCTCGAAGACCTCGGCCTGCTGCTCGGCTTCGCCACCGGTGGAAATCCTGATCCCTTCCGGAGTCTGGAGGGTGCCAAGAGCCGCCATTGCGTCGTTGGTCACCTCACCCATCGAGCGGCCCGAGGTGTTGAACTCCACGTTGACGACCCGGTCGCGGTTGAGGTGGTTGATCACGGCCGGCCCCAGTCCCTCTTCGATGGTCGCCACCTGCCCGAGCGGCAATGTGCTGGGTGCGCCATCCTGTCCCTGAACCACCAACGGCAGCTGGCGAAGATCCGCGGCCCGGCGCCTCGCCTCCGGTGACAAACGCACAACGACATCACGAGTCTCCCCGGCGGGGTCGACCCAGTCACCGGCATCGATCCCTGCGAAAGCCGGCCGCAGCGCCTGCGCCACCTGTCCCACAGTTATCCCCAGACTGCCGGCAAGACCCCGGTTGAGCTCGACGTTCAGCTCCGGCCGCTGGCCCTTGGACGAAAGGCCCACGTCAACCGCGCCCGGAACCTGCCTGACCGTGCCCAGAGCCTCCTGTGCGAAATCATTGAGCATCTGGGTGTTGCTGCCGCGCAGTTCGATCAGAACCTGTTTGCGCCCCCCTGCCCAGTCGGTCGCGAATACGGAAACCGCTGCCCCACCCATGCTCGCAAGCTCAGACCGCAACATCGCTGCGAACGGCTCGACCGTCATTGATCGCTCGGACTTGGGCACCAGTTTCACGTACATGCGGCCGATGTCCACCGCGCCGGCGTCACCACCGCCAAGTGTCGTGTACATGTAGCGGACCTCGGGGTGTCCCCGGACGATACGCGCAACTTCTTCAGCCTTGAGTCGCGTGTAGTCGAGGTTCGAGCCCGGTGGCGTCTCGACATTTATGTTCAGTTCGGCGTTGTCGTCTTCGGGGAAGAAACCAAACCCTACGTTGCGCCACTGGGGTGCCAGCCCCACCAGGCCCACCGCCAGGCCAGCGCCGGCAATCACCGAGAGAGTCCTCACCGGCCAGCTCTCGAACCGCGAAAGACCGAACACCGCCACGGCGATCCCCAGCGCCGCCGCCGCGAAACCGGCCAGGCCGATCGGAAGCAGCGTGAATGACGCCAGCAACGTCCCGACCGCGACAACAACAATCGATGCCCGGTGGTCGAGTGCCCATGCGATCACCTTCTTGTAGTCGACAGCGCGCCGATTGAACCAGGCGTTGAACCTGTCGAGCTTGCGCGTGATCCATGCCTTGTCCTTCTCTTCCTTGTGTGGGTCGGGCCAGTACGCGGACAGCATCGGGTCGAGCGAAAAGCTCACGATCAGCGACACTGCAACCGAACACGCCATCGTCAGGGCAAACGGCCCCATCCACTGCCTCGTCACCCCATAGACGAATCCGATCGGGACGAACACGGCCAGGATCGAAAACGTCGTCGCCGCAACAGCAAGACCGATTTCGTCTGTGCCTTCACGAGCCGCGGTGTAGTGGTCTTTACCCATCTCCACGTGTCGCACGATGTTTTCCCGAACAACTATCGCGTCGTCGATCAGGATGCCGATCGCGAGCGAAAGTCCGAGCAGCGACATCGTTTCCAGCTTGTAGCCAAGGGCCCACACCGCGATGAAAGACGCCAGCACCGAGACCGGCAGTGCCAGGCCCGTAATGACCGTCGATCGCCACGAATTGAGGAAGAGGAAAACGACCAGAACCGTCAACAACGCACCGATGACAAGGGCCTCCTCGACCGTCGTCACTGCGTTGCGCACGTTGACGCCCGCGTTCTTGACCACGTCGATCGTCGTTCCTGCGGGCAGCGTCGAAACCACTCGCCCGATTCGCTCGAGAATCAGATCACTTACCTCGGTCGTGCTGTAGCCCGACGACTTCTTGATGTCGATGCCCACAGCTTCTCGCGGCCTTGCGTCATCGCGAGTCTGATAGAGCGCCATCGTCCGCGGCTCTTCGGTGGCATCGATCACGTCCGCCACCTGCGACAGCCTGATGAGTCGTCCCTCGCGCTCGGCGACCACGATCTGACCGAACTCCTGCGGTGATTCGAGTCGCCCTCTCAGTCGAATCGCTCTTTCGGCCAGCGGGCCGTTTACCCGTCCGACGGGCGCGGCCAGGTTCTGCAGTTGCAGTGCCTGGACGATCTGCGATACCGACACACCCGCTGCCTGCATCGCTTCGGGCCGGATCTGAACCGTAAGCTCACGTTCGATCTTTCCCGGAACAGTTACCTCTGCAACTCCGGGAATCGAGCGCAACTCGCGTGTGATCCCGGGATCGGCGATCCGCGTCAACTCTCCGGAAGAGAGGTTGGTCGAGGAAAGCGCCAGTGAAACGATCGGCCGATCTGTGTCATTGAACTTCTTGATGATCGGCTCCTCCATTTCCGGTGGGAGGTCCGATCGTACTCCGGAGATGGCGTCTCGAATGTCCTGCGTCGCCTCCTGGAGCGGCTTTTCGAACTGGAACTCCACGAAGATCTGGGCGAAGCCGTCCTGCGCCGAGCTCATGACGCGCTTGACGCCCGAAATCGAGGAAAGGGCTTCCTCGACCGGGTCGAGCACTTCGCGCTCGACGCCATCGGGGGAGGCTCCCGGGTAAATGATGCCAACCGTGACTACCGGTGGCGCGACTTCCGGGAACTCGTCGGTCTGCAGTTTGAGGAGCGCAAACAATCCAAAGACTGTGAGCGCCAGCATCGAGACGACCGTTATTACTGGCCGCTTGATGGCGAAGTCAGAAATCAACATTCGATTGATTCCTCAGGGTGCCTGGTTTCTTGTGTTGGACGGGCTGTCGGACGGTGAGCTCACCCGGACCCGTGATCCCGGGGTGATTGCGATGGCAGCCCCGCTCAGAAGGGTGTCGCCCGCGGCGAGGCCGCTGGCGATTTCGATCCGTTCCGACTCCTCGTCCCGGAGTCCTGTCTCGACTTCGATTCTCTCGGCAACCCCGTCGCGTAATTTCAGAACAGATGGCCTCAGACCGCTCAGGTCCACAGCCGCTGCAGGCACGATGAGGGCGGTGCGCCGTTCGGCGGCCACCCGACCTTCGGCGAACAGTCCGCCCACCAGGCCGCCGCGGACGTTGGGAATCGAGACAACGATTCGTACCTGGCCGGTGGTGGCGTCGGCCGTCGGGTTGACGCGGGCGATTCTCCCGGTGAAGGAGCGGCCGGGGTACCCGCTGACGGTGAAAGTTACCGGAGACCCGACGCGGATGGCTTCGAGCTGGGCCGCCGGAACGGACGCTTCGAGTCTCATGCTTGACGGATCAATGATCGTGAACATCGCCGCACCGGGCGAGACCACGTCACCGGCTGCGACCTGGCGCTGACTGACTACACCGGCGAAGGGAGCGCGCACCTGTGCGTCGTCGAGCTGCTTCTGGGCGAGCGTCAGACGAGCCTGGGCATCTGTCAACTGCGCCTCGGCGGCCTCGGCGTTCCAGCGGACGGTCTCGACATCGCGCTCGGAGATGGCGCCTGCTTCTTTCAGTTTGGTAAAGCGGTCGAGCTCGCGGGTGGCCATCGCCGCCGCGCTGCGGGCGGTGCTGACTCCGCTGCGGGCCGACAGGAAGGCGTCACGCATCGTGCGGTCGTCGATCCGGGCCAGCACTGACCCCCGGCCGACACGGCTCCCCTCGTCAGCAAGGGTTGCCAGGACCGGACCCGGCACCTGCGCGCGCACGGTCGCTTCACGCTCGGCCGAAAGAGAGCCGGAGATGACAGGCCCGCTCGCGATTTCGCCGCTGGTGACTACCGCGATGTTTTCCGGGCCGACATTGACGACGACGACTGCCGTGGAGTCTGCGGTTCCGGCCTCGGTTGCGCCACAGCCCGTCAGCGCTGCGGCCGCCAGCGTTAAAGCAATTGCGCTCAATGGAAATTTCATGATTGTCTGGTTCCCTGGTCTATTGTCCCTGTCCGGTTCCAATCGTGGCCGTGGCGGCCGGTGCCGAGCGCTGGCGCTGCTGCTGAGGTGCGACGGCTCCCCCCGGGGCACCTCCAGGCGCCGCCGCGCCTCCCGCTGGGAGCTGAAGGCCACCCGTTCCGCCGGCCGCGCCCACGCCCAGTGGCAGGTCCTTCAGGAGCTGGAGTCGCATCCGTGCAACCTCAAGGTTGCGTGCCGCGAGCGCCCGATTGGCGCGAGCCTGCTCGAGAAGCAGCCGCCCTTCCGACAGCTCGAGTTGGGTCGATATCCCCTCACGGAATCGAACCTCGGCGATCGAGTATGCGCGCGCTGCCTGCTCGGTGGTGCCGACGCTTGCCGCCAGCGCCGACTGTGCCTGCTCGAGCTGAGCGGCCACCTGCCTCGCTTCGAGCGCGGCCAGTTTGCGCGTCTGACCGAGCCGGGCCTTCGCCTCATCGACTCCGGCGCGGGCGATCAGAGTCCCGCCACGAATGGCGCCGCCCGTGAAAATCGGGAACGACGCACCGACCGACACCGTCCAGTTAGTCAACCAGTTCGTCAGTCCGGGAGCCAAGTCCGACGGAAAGTTGACCTTCCCGTATTGCGATGAGACGGTGATGGACGGAACCCACTGACTGCGGGCGACGGAGAGGTTTGCTTCCTCGGCAGTCACCGACTGCTCGAGTTGACGGACCGTTGATCTGGCATCGGTGCTCGTATCGGGTGACTGGTCACCGATCATCGCGACGGCGCGGGCCGGCGTTGCGGCATCCTCATTGATCGCGGTCGTCAGAGTGAGCGCCTCGTTGTAGGGCAGGTTGAGGAGCTGTTTGAGCCGGAGATATGCGAGCTCGCGGTCGGTGCGACGCTGGATCAGCGCCGGCATCTGGTTGTCGCGGGTTACCTGTGCGCGGAGAAGTTCGAATTCCGATTGATTGCCGACGTCGCGGGCGAGGCGGGTCTGTCGCAGAGTCCCCTCTGACTGGACCAGTGATGACTCGGCGATTGCGACGAGCCGCTCGGCGAGGACCGCATCGAAATACGCCTCGGTGACGTCGAGCGCGAGCTGCGCACGCTGCGCGGCAAGCTCGATGTCTGCCACCAGTTCACCGGCGCGTGCTGCGCGATTCTGTGCCTGCACGCGTCCACCTGAAAAGACGGTCAGCGTACCCTGGATGCCGAGCGAATACTGATTCCTCGAGCCGAAGCCTACACGTGAAAAGTCGATGCCCCCCCCGGCGCCTGCTGTACACCGTGCGTAGGCCTCGAGGCCGGCGACTTTGGCAGCCTCGCTCGACCCCGCCGCTGCCAGGTAGCGCGTGCAGGGAGTGAAAAACGTGGTCGTGTCCCGCGGCGGAACCGGCGGTGTGCCGGGAGGTGGCAGCGGAGCCTCACCAGCGGCCAGGGCCTCGAACTGTGACGCAAGCGTCCGTGAGTAGGACGCGGTGCCGGCAAGCTGCGGCATGTATTGACTCCGCGCCTGCAGGACCTGGCCCTGCGACCTCAGGACTCCGGCTTGCGCGACACGTATCGCCTCGCTCTGCGGCAGCGCCATCCTCAGCGCCTCGTCGAGCGAAACCTGGCGACCTGTGCCCTGCGCCGGGGCGATTGAAGTGAGTGCCGACAGCACCGGCACCAGCAGCCAACTTCTCCTGAAATGTCGCATGATTGATTTGGTGTCAGACGGCATGTTTGCGCTGGCCGCGGTTTGTAACGCCGGTGGCGCCATGCTCCGCGATCCCCAGCGATTGCAGAAACAACCTCACGTATGCCGCGGCTGCGTGCTCCTCGGCAACCGGGAACAGCGACGGCACCACGTCGCGGCCCATCGCGTCCGAAAACAGAGCCCCGAACAACATCGAGCAGGCGGTTGCGATCTCCGTCCGCTCCGCCCGTGTCGCCGGCGGACGCAGCTTGCATGTGTACTCCACCAGCTCGGTAAACTGCGGCTTGCGGTGCTCGGCGACATTGGCACAAACACCCTCGAGTTCGGCCATCTCCGCCATCGTCTTGCGAATCATGTCCCGCCGCGATCGCATCGCGTCGAGGTGACCCCGGCACCACTCGGACAGCTCGGCTTGCGGATTCGACGGCAACCCGGGCAGATGGACCTCAGCCATCGGGTCCAGCGTCCCGATCGCTTCCGCCAGCAGTTGCTGCTTGGAGCCAAAATGGCGGAACAGAGTGACCTCGTTCACACCAGCCGCTTCGGCGATCCGTCTCGTCGTTGCTCCACGAAAGCCGCAGGCGCAATAAACCTTCGCCGCCGCTTCGAGGATCTTCTGTCTGCTTGGTTGGTCTGGTGTCATCGGGAGTCGTGGGTCGAGCAGGCTAATCGGGACCGGCTCGGAAAGCAAGTAAACACTTGCACACAACGCCGTAACGCTCCTGGTGGTTTCACCGGACTTTGTGACCTGCCGTGCGCGCTGCACGTCCAGACACTGATCCCCACGACTCCAGAGCGCCGGCCCTTACTCCTGAATGCCTCTCGATTTCCAGGCTGTAATCGGCCGAGTCGGCTCACTTTCGCAGCTGGCGAGCCTCGCTCTGATCGCGCTCCTGACGGGAGCTGTCTGCTACTCGCGTCGTCAGGTGGGCTACTTCCGCCAGTGGACGATCGGATGGACCGCGTATGTCGTTGCCGTGGGGGCAGTTGCGGTCAGGTACTCGGACCATGCCTCGCCTGACGGTCGCCCTTTTTTCGAGATCGGCCACGACGCGTTCGCGAGTCGCCTTCTCTACACTCTTTACATCGTTGGCAAGGTCTTTTTCTTCGCTCTTCTCGCCACTGGAACGGTCGCCTTCGTGCGGCCGCGGACGAGGCCATTGCCCCTGTGGCTGCTGGTCTTTGTCGCCACGGCAATCGGCGGTGCGTTCGCGATCCTGTCTGCCGACCTCGATCGCATCATGGCGCTCCAGAGCCTGGTGGCTGTGCCGGTGTATGCCGGCTGCGCCGCCCTCCTCCTCGGGCTCCCGCGTCCCCAGCGCTCGTTAGGTACCGCTGCGCTCGCAGCGGCCTTTGCGTCACATGCGCTGCTGTGGGTCGCCTACGCCGTCGCATTTTCCCGTGGCCAGCGAGCGGGAGACGCGCTCTCGCTCCTTATGTCCTACAACTCGTTCGTCGACGCCCTGCTGCAGACACTGCTCGCTTATGGCATGGTGCTGGTGGTGATGGAAGAGACGACGCGCGAAGGATTGGCCGCGAACGCCGAGCTCGAGCGCGCCCATACAGAACTGCGCCGGGCGGCGTATCACGATCCCCTCTCGGGAGCCTACAACCGGCATGCCTTCGCCGAAGGCATGGGTATCGACCGGGCCCTGCGCGCACGCGGCACCGTTGCGGTCCTCGACGTCGACCACCTCAAGCCGATCAATGACTCGCTCGGGCACGATGCCGGTGACGCGCTCATCCGGCAGGTCGCAGCCGCGATCCAGTCGACTCTGGAGGTTGGGGATGCAGTCTATCGTTGGGGTGGCGACGAATTCCTCGTCGTTTATTCCGATTGCGACCCGATTCGTGCCCGACAACGCCTCAACGAGGGCCTTCGCAACGCCGCGTCCATTAATCTCGCTGGAATCGTCGTGCCCGTTCGGGCGTCCTTCGGCTGCGCTGATTTCGCGGGTCCGGAGTTCCTTGCACAGGCGATTTCGCGGGCTGACCGCGCCATGTACGAGTCGAAATCAGCGCGAGGGGTGTCCCGTGAGACTCCGGTCGACTTGCGAGCGGCTACGGGCTGAAGCGCAAGCGCGAGGGGTGTCCCGTGAGACTCCGGTCGACTTGCGAGCAGCTACGGGCTGAAGCGCTGGTGAAGATCTGCTGAACGGGACCAACGCGACTGATCGATATGAACAGATCCCTTCCCTGACTCCTCTCAGCCCTTCATCTCCAGTCATTCTCGCTCCTACTGAGCCTCCTCTCGTTCATCCGTTCAGCTGGTCTGTAATCCACGTCACCCTGGCACGCCGCCTGCTCTCACATCGGGTCGAAGTACCCCCCCCCGAAGCAGTCGGAGTGACCGAATGGCCAGGCGTCCCGGATTCACGTTCGTCGAAATACTTGTAGCCATGCTCGTCTTCAGCGCCCTGACCGCTGTGTCCGTGCCGCGTTACAGAGGCTACAAGCTCAAGGCTTACCTCACGACGCTGCGCACAGACCTCGGCCAGATCCGGATAGCGCAGGAAGCACATTGGGCCGAAAGCATGATCTATACGTCGGTCCTCCCTGACCTCGATTGGCGGCAGACCAGCGATGTCACAATGTCGGTAACTGTGACCGATCCGGCCGCTGGATATACCGCCATCGCAACCCATGCGATGGCGCCCGGAGTGCAGTGCGCCACCTTTGTCGGTAGCGACGCGACAACAACCCCGTCGGGTGATATCGTGTGCGGGCCAACAACGACGACGACAGGGGTTGGGACTTAGCTCCCCCACGCCATCCGGACGGAGCCAGGGTGGGTGATGCAGGGGGAGCGAAAAGAGTATGCGCAGTCGCGCTGGGGTCCGAGGAGCGGAAGGGCCGCTGATGCCGGGACCGACATCGATGGAGCCGTTAGCTTCTCCATCCCCCTCAACTGGTATGGAAGTCCCGGTCGCCCGGCCTCCTCCCCTCCGCCTCAGCCCCTCTGCTCCCATCTGCAGTTGTAGTTAATGGCGGAATCGCCGCCATGCGGGTCGTTCCGCGGTCTCTCGCTCGGGCCGCTGCATCCCTGATCGGAACGATCGCATGGCTTGTCGACGGCGGTCGGCGCCGCACGGTGCTGCTGAACCTCGAATTCCTCGCCCCACAGCTTACGGGCCGAGAGCGTCGCCGACTGGCTCGGACAACCTTCCAGAACCTCTACAGGTCTGCCGTTGACCTGTTTCGACTGCCGTCACAGCCGCCTGAGGAGGTCTTGCGGCTGGTTCAGGTACTCGGGCGGGAGCACCTCGACCAGGCGATCGCAGAGGGCCACGGGGTAATCGTCGCGACTCCACACCTTGGCCCCTACGAACTCGGTGCGGCGGTGCTCGCCATACTCGGGTATAGGGTTCATGGGGTCGCTGAAGACCTGGATCCTGAAACCAATGCCGCGCTTGCCAAGTATCGTGAAGCAACCGGGATGCGGTTGATTTCGCGCAGTCATGGCTCTCGAGCGCTTTATCGGGTGTTGAAGGACGGGGATGTGGCGCTGCTTGTTGCTGACCGGGTAATTGCGCGGGGTGCGGGTGGCGCAGCGTCTGAGGCCGGGGTGCTCGACGTGAGGTTTGGAGCCGGGATGAGGCCGGTCCCCACGGGGCCGGCGGCATTCGCGGCGGCTAGAGGTGCGCCGGTTGTCACTGGCTTTATCGTTGCGGGCGGTAAGCAGGCTGGCGGGTACACGTTGCAAATCGAGCCACCGATTAACCCGGGCCCCGAGCGCACCCGGGAGTCCACAGAAAACCTCACGCTGGCTATAGCCGGGCGACTCGCTGCAGCTGTCTCACGACATCCGGATCAATGGTTCGTATTCCAACCCGATTGGCGCGTAATTGACAGCAACTCGAGAGGTGGTCGAGACGGTAACCGCCACTGAGCCGGTGAGGGCGGCCGCTGGCGCGGACACGCCACGACGAGCAGCCACGAGGCCGACGATCGGTTCGGTTTTGCGCAGGCCGCGTTTTTCGCTGCTTGTCTTCGGTCAGACTGTTTCGCAGTTCGGTGACAAGCTCCATCACATGGCTTTGATCGCCCTTGTTGGGGCAAGTGCAACGGCGCAGACCGGTGGTCTGGAGCTCGCCAAGCTTTCGGTCGTGTTCACGGCTCCGGTGGTGCTTTTCGGACCGCTTGCCGGCGCTCTCGTCGATCGCTGGAACAAGCGACTGACGATGATCATCTGCGACGCATTGCGGGCACTTCTGGTGCTGGCGATCCCTGCCCTTTACCACGGCGCCGAACATCTCTGGATGGTTTATGTGGTCGCGTTTTTCGTTTTTCTGCTCGGCCTTTTTTTCAACAGCGCGAAGATGTCGCTTATTCCCGACCTCGTTTCGCGCGAGGAGCTGCTGCCCGCAAACGCGGCCCTCACTTTCATCGGGCGTTTTGCGACTGTAGGTGGAATCTTTGGTGGCGGGATCATGATCGGGGCACCTTTCTGGGCACGTTTCGGCTGGCCCGGTTATGCGGCCGGGTTTTACCTCGATGCGCTCTCCTATCTGGTCTCGGTGCTCACGTTGATCGGCATGGTCGTGTTGGCGCGGGGGCTTCGGGACGGATCGGCGGCCACGAGACACCCGACACCGATACCGGCTCTGATGGCTTCGCGCAATCCTCGAACGTTGTCACGTGACCTCATCGCGACGATGAGAATCGTGACGTCGAATGCTGAATTGCGGTTTGTATTCGTATCGCTGGTGTTGCTGGCTCTCTTTGCTGCGACGGTGTACGTCGCGATGACTCTCTCCGTGCAGACGGTAATGGGCAAGGGCATGATGGGTGTGGGCTATCTCGGCGGCATGCTGGCCGGCGGAATGATCATCGGCTCGTTCCTGGTGGGAACGATCGGGAGCAGTCTCGGGAAGAAGACGCTTATAATTGCCTGCACCGGCGTAATCGGAGTTCTGATGATGCTTGGTGGAGTGTTCTTTTCGTTTCGGATGTTCGCGCCGGTCGCCGTTATCGGGGGAGCGCTGCTCGCTCCCGTGATGGTTGCGCAGGACACGTTGCTGCACGAACACGCGCCCGCGAGTTCGCGGGCATTGCTCTTTTCGACCCGGGATCTGGTGCTCGCCGGTGTGTTTGTGCTTTCGGCGTTTGCGGTTGGAGGAGGAATCTTTCTTTTCGGCAGGGCCGGGGTAGAAGAACCCTATCGCCTTGCCCTTGTTGTGTTCGGCGCGGTGATTGTGCTGGCATCGATCGCCATCGGAGCGGCGACGGCCCGGATGTTCGGGAATGGCGGGTACGTGGAAACCCCGCTCAACGCTGATCAGGACCACAACTGACGAGCATGCGAATCATTCAGATTTCGCCATACAGCTGGGACGCGCCGGGTGGGGTTCAGGTGCACGTTGGACAGCTCTCACGTCATCTGCGGGAACGCGGGCATGACGTGCTGGTTCTCGCTCCGGGCGACCGGCCGGGCTTTTTCGGCGGTGCGAGGCTTGTCGGCCGGCCTTATGCGGTCCATGTCAATGGATCGGTGGCGCGGCTCTGTTTTTCGAGCCGGTCGTCACATCTGGTGAAGAAGGCGCTCGAAGTATTCAAGCCTGACATCATCCACGTCCACGATCCGCTCGCGCCGTCGACGTCGATGCTGGCAGTAATTCATCGGACGGCACCGGTGGTAGCGACGTTTCACTCGTATTTTGCCCGCGACCACTTTGAAGGCCGGGTCTACACCGCGATTGCGCCGCTGCTCCGCCCGGTCTGGAGGCGTGTTGACCGGCGGATCGCGGTCAGCGAAGCCGCGCGAATCTCCGTCTGCTCGCGAATGGGCCCCGCCGACGTCGAGATCGTTCCCAACGGCGCTGACGTCGAGGCATTCGGTGACGCCCAGCCTGCTGATCTCCCGGCTGGGCGCAAGTTGCTGTTTGTCGGCCGTCTCGAGCCCCGCAAGGGCTTCCCGGTCGCCGTGCGTGCCTTTGCCCTCCTCGCCGCCCGCTATCCGGACCTGAGACTGGTGGTTGTCGGTGCCGGCGAGCAGGCTGGAGCCGTCAATGAGCTGACGCCCGCCATCCGATCACGCGTTCACATGCTCGGCAAGGTGCCTAACGAAACGCTGGCTACTTTTCATCGGGCGGCCGACGTCTTCATCAGCCCGGCCACCGGCAGCGAAAGTTTCGGTATTGTCCTCGTCGAGGCCATGGCCGCGGCGCTCCCTCTCGTTGCCTCCGATATTCCCGGCTATCGTGAGGTCGTGCGCCACAATCGCGAGGGGCTTCTCGTCAAACCGTCCGATCCCGCCGCCCTCGCCGATGGCGTCGCGCGCTTCCTCGACGACCCGGCTCTTGCGCGCCAACTCGCGGCCAACGGGTTCGCGCGCTCGCAGGCCTTCTCGTGGACGAGAATCATCGATCGCCTGGAGCAGGTCTATTACGAGACCGTCCCTCACGCTCCCCGTCCCAATGTCGAAGTGGAGCGCGGCATCACGACCGTGGCCGACTCACCTGCGGGGGTGGCGAACGCTGCGTCCATACCGATGGCCGCGAGCTCGCGAGCGCGTCCCTGATCAAGCCACGAAGCCGCGCGGCCCTGATGTCCCAGGTGTGCTCACCCCTGATCCAGTCGGCGCCGGCGGACCCCATCGCAGCCGACTGAACCGGATCAGACAGCAGCGCCGTGAGTGCTCCAGCTATTTCCCGGACCGACCGGGGGTCGACCAGCAGCCCTGTTTTCCCGTGTTGGACCGCCTCCGGTGCGCCGCCGGAGTTGCCCACGACGACCGGCCGGCCTACCGCCGCACCCTGCAGAAACACCGCCCCCAGCGCCTCGACGTCAAGGCCGAACCATCGGGCACGACAAGGCATCGCAAACACGTCGCCGGCCCTGAAATAGCCCGGCAGATCCAGATAAGGAACGCTGCCGGCAAAGATCACCGAACCATCGCGCGTTGCGGTCCCGGCCATCCTCCTCAGCGCACCTTCATGAGGCCCCGCTCCAACGATCAGCAGCTTCGCTCGCGGTATCTCACGCTTAACCGCGGGCAGCGCCCGGATCAGCATATCCTGGCCCTTGCGCGGCACCAACCTCGACACGCAACAGATTACCGGGTCGTCGCCGAGCCCATGGCGCTCGCGAACAGCAGCGTCGCTGACAGCGGGGTGAAAGTTGTCAACGTCAACCCCGGACGTCAGAACCGGCATCCGCCCCCAAAGACCAAAAGCCGGCTCGAGCCTGCCTCTCGTCCACTCGCTGCCTGACGTCAGCAGGGATGCCCCGGCCCCGATCGGCCGCAGCAGCCCCGGTACCAGCGCAGCCGTCAGCTCCAGTCCCTGCGTAAAACCGGCGTAAGGTATGTCCAGTCGCCGCCTGATCCCCGGACCCATGTGACCCAGCGGCCAGGTCGCCCCGAACAGCACCAGGTCAGGCCGCCGTTCGCGCAGCAGGTCATGAACCTGCTTCCGGACCCCGGGCGTCGGCAACATCATCGACGTCGGAATGCGGATCACCTCCTGAGGGTAGGTGCGATCATGTTCCCGCCACCCCGGATGCGACGAAGCGAACACCGTCACGCTGCCGCGGGGAAAGCGGCGCACGAAACGATCCACGTAGTCGTTGATCCCGCCGAACCGGGGCGGGAAGTCGTTCGTGATCACGCAGATACGCGGAGCCGCATCCGTCGGTCCGTCGTCAACCCTGCCGGTCGCCCCTTCTCCCCCGCCCGGCTCGAAACGCACCACTAACGAGCCAGAACCGAGTTCAGGTACTCCGGTTCACCCGTCACTTCGCGTACCACAAATGGTGCCAACCAGTCGGGGAGCGGCGGCTGCACGTTGGCGTCCGTCAACTCCACCTCAGCGAGCACGAGATCCCTGTCAGTGAATTCATCGATCTCCCACACCAGATCACCACCGGGAATGCGATACCGGCGCTTGGAAACACGACGCCCTTTCGTCAGCGGCCACATCGCTTCGAAAAACTCGCGCGTCGTTTCCTCCTCGATTTCGGTCCGCGACACTCCCGAGCCGAGCTTGATGGTTCTTACCCAACGCTCACCGGTCCGCGTGCGCACATGCCGCAGGCGCTCCACCAGCCGCTCGCCAGGCAGATACCCCTGATCGATGAACAGAACATCACCCTCTGGCCAGTTCTCCGGAATCGAATAGAGGAGATACTTGCGCTCGATCTCCCGATCCGACGCGCTTCGCCGTTCCAGGAACTCCGCGATCCCTTCGATGTCGCTGAAGAACGGAGCCGCCGGTTCACCGCGCCACTCCGCGATGAAAGAGTCGAATGAACCACGGGCGCGATCACGGACGATCTGCGCCAGCGCTGTCACTCCCGGCCTCGCTTCGTTGTTCTGCGATCCTTCCTCGGCTGATTCGCTGTCCGGAGTTGTCACGAGGGTAGCCTGTCGGCCCTCGGCTTCGCCGAGTTCCGAAAGGGCAGCCCGAAGTTGATCCATCCACATGTGCGCGTCGTGCAGATCGCCGAGCGTGTTCTGCAGTGACTTGAGTCGCGCCAGGACTGCGTCGCCGCGCGGGACGTGGCCGGCAATCGGCTCGAGAAGGTAGCGCAGGCGCTTGCCGGCGATCCGTGCGCGATGTGCCTGGTCGGCGCTGGCTGGGTCGATCACGCGATCTGACCGGCGACGCAGCTGCACGGAGTGAAGTCGTATGAGCGCTGCCATCGCCGGCGCGAACGTCTCGCCAACGAGGCCATGTTCCACATGGTGCCTCGACTCATATTCCGGAAGCCGCTCCGACAGTATCCTCGCCGCCCGCGTGAACTCGGCGTCGGTCCGGACGTTTTCGCGTGCATCCGCTTCCAGCTTGCGCTCTTCGGTCCGGGCCCTGAGCCAGGCGAGACCAACGCGCTGCTTCACGGCCAGCTGGTCGCGTTGGCCGTCGAGCCATTGCGCAAACACCTCGGCGTCGCGGCTGGCGTTCGTGCCTCGGGCCACCCGTCGCAGCGCCTTGTGCGCTCGCCGGGGCGCACCACCGCCTAACGACGTTTGCTGCGCGCGTACCCAGCTTCGGAGTCTCCGCACCGCAACTCTGAAGTCGTGAAGGGTCTCTTCGCTGGGCTCCGTCCGCAGCCGATCGTGTTGAGCCGCGGCCTCTTCGAGCATTCGCAGCGCCACCACCCGCACTGCCCGTTGTGCGGGTTCGCCGAGTATCGACTCAGGAAAGGATGCCACGGGGTTTATGGTGTGAACGGACCGCCGGATTGTGACCGTATCTGATGGTAGCTCGCTGCCATCGGGGTTGTCCAATCGTTCAGTCAGCTCAATGCAGCGGCGGTCACGATCCCGGCGGCAACGAGTGTCGCGTACCAGAGTTTATTCCTTCCTGACTCGAGCCGCGTACCATCAACCCACACGATCGTACCCGCGAGATACAGGAATGCCCCACCCGCGAAGGGCAGTAGTTGTGCGGCCGCATCCGCGGCTTCTTCGCCGGCCATGATCACAGCCAGAGCGCCGAGGAGCGCCACGGCCGCGGTGGCCGCGTTTACGACCAGTGCGCGACCGATGGACAGGCCACCGGCGATGCACAGTGCAAATGTGGCGAGCTCGCGCGGCAGCTCGTGGGTCGCGACAGCAATCGCGGTAATGACCCCCAGCGCCGGTTCCGTGAGGAACGTGGTCGCGATGAGGACACCGTCGATCAAGTTGTGGAGAGCGTCGCTGGCTATGCTCAGCGGGAGAAGTCTTCGGGCCGCGCCACCTTCCCCGGTGTGGTGCGTATGTGAGCCGTGTGTCAGGCGTTCGGCGAGCCCGAACAACGCCATCCCCGCCAGGACGGTGACGGCGACACGGATCCTCGATGATCGTTCCAGGGCCTCGGGGACGATGTGGAAGAGCGCCGCCCCGACGATCGCACCCGCGGCGAACGGGACCAGGCGCGGGATCCAGCCGACGAAGCGCTGCGCTCCGGCCGCGAAAAGGAGCGTGCCTAACACGGGGATGGCGCTGGCCACGCCAACGGCCACCAGGCTCTGTTGGGCGGGCGTCATGGTCCGGGGCGTGCCACAGACGCCCACCAACGCGCACCCTGAAGCTCCGAAGCTTGTTTACTGCGCGAGTTGTTGTCCATCGCGGCTCCGGGCACCGCCGGCCTTTTCTACTTTATTCCGATCTGTCCGCGCACCGACGCGATGAGCTTGTCCACGTCGTAGCCGGTGCCACGCCTGAACACGGACGCGACGTTGCGAATCACTGACGGCGTAGCCGCGAGGTCTCCACGGAGGAGCACGAAGTCCGCCTGCTTTCCCTGCTGAACGCTGCCGGTGCGCCCGTCGATTCCCAGCACCCGGGCGCCGTTGAGGGTCAGAACCTGCACGGCTTCACCAGGTGTGAACCCGCCTTCGATCAGCAGTTCGTAATTGCGCTGGTCCCCGTAGCCGGCGATGACGTGCAGGCAACATGGATCGGAGCCGGCAGCGAGGACGCCGCCGGCGTTGAAGAACGCGCGCTCGAACGCCATCGTTTTTGCAAGAACCTGACGCGCCACGGCATCCCGCGCCTGGGAGGCGTTGTCCCACCACCGTGCGACGGCAGCCGAAGCTTCGGGCATCAGCGCGTCCAGGACCCGCTGATCGCGCGGAACTCTTGACGGAGTGCTCGTTTCGTAGACGGCGAGCGTCGAAGTGAGTGAGACCTTGCGATCGACCATCGCCCGGATCGTGCGGCGGACGTCCGCGTTCGTGGTGTCGGCGGTGGCGAAAATCGCCGAATCACCGGCGGTGGGACAAACATCGGGCTGCTTGTCGCGATAGAACTCGGTGTTGGCGAACAGGCCGTGCTCCAGGTTGTCGATTCCGAGAGCGACCGCTTCGCGATAGCCGACCGAGCAGAGATGTGCGGTGACCCTGACCCCGTGCTTGTGAGCTTCGTCGATTGCGGCACCGAGTGCGGCTCTGGATATCTGTGTGTAGGCCTTGAACCACTTCACACCCTCTTCGGCCCAGTAGCGTACCATCCTTCGGGCGTCGTCAGGACCTTCAAGGGCGTGCATGGCGCCGGGGCCGGGACCACCGCCCTGCAGATACGGACCCGACACGAACATCTCCGGGCCCACGATCTGACCCCTTTCGATCGCACCGCGGACATTCAGCTCCTGATAGGAGTCGGTGCTCCCGGCCGTCCTGACCGTGGTCACACCCGCGCCAAGAAAGAGGCGCGGATAGCTCTGCAACATCATCTTCATCGACCCACCGGCTGCAGAACTGTAGTACATGTGGTCGTGGAGGCCGACGAGTCCGGGGATCAGGGAATGGCCTGATCCGTCGACAACCCGCGCGCCGGCCGGGACGGGTGTCTGCGACGAGGGCCCGACGGCCCGGATCAGCTCGCCCTCGATCACCACCGTCATCCCGCCGCGGGGAGCCGCGCCTGTCCCGTCGATGACAGCGACGTTGGTGATCGCGACCACCGGAGCGTCGATGCTGACGTACTGGCGCGCCTGGGGTGAGAACTGTCGTCCCTGGGCGGCTGCGACACCAGTCGCGAGGATCGAAAGAAGGATCAGGTTTCGCATTTTCATGGTCGCTGATGCTGAAGAGCCGCCGGCCTGCGGTCGGCCGAGGCGTAACTTACCCTGCAACAGCGCAGGGCGAGAGTCGCACTTCAGGGAAGGACCCTGAAATGACTCATCATCCCCGAGCCGAGGTGTTCAGCCACGTGGCAGTGGAGCATCCATTCGCCGGGATTGGAGAGCTCGAGGAGGATGTCCATTGACTCGCCAGCCGGCACAACCGCTGTGTCCTTCCAGGCCATGTTGGAATTCGGGACGCCGTTGCGCGACAGCACCAGGAATCGTTGACCGTGGATATGGATCGGATGGGCCATCGGGTGGACCGATGTCGCGTCGTTGACGAGGGTTATGCGCCTGACGTCGCCTGCACGGAACTCCCACCTGATGTCCATGTTCACGCGACCGTTCTCGTCACGCAACCGCCAGCGCGCCTCGCGCGCTGTAATCGCCCAGTTCATCGACGGCATGGCATCGTTCCAGTCGATCGGAACGATCCCGCCCGAGATCATCATGAGCGCGTCGGGGGTGAGCCCGTCGAGGTCAACGGAGAGAACAAGAGTGTGGTCGACAGGGCGATTGGCGAGGCGTCGGAAGCGCCTTATCTCGCTCGCGTCATCGACCGCAGTTCGGAGAACGGCGAACGCGGCGGCATGGTCCGGGCTCGCGCGCTCCGGCCCCGCCGTGACGAGGCCGATCGTGTCCTGCACAGCTGTTGTTGTGCCGCGCATGTGGTCCAGCCAGCGGACGGCATTGACGATCGGGAATGTGCCTGAGCGGTCGAACCGTGCTTCGACCACGTAGCGTTCGGCCGGTGCAATGACCACCGATTCCACCCATTCCTCCCGTTCGAAGTTGCCCAGATCCGAACCGATCAACTTGAGCCTTGCACCGGGGATGCGGAGGTTGAAGACCCGGGCGTTGGCAACGTTGGTGAGGTGGAATCTGACGACTTCACCACGTTTCACCTGAAGTCGATAGTCTGGCTCGCCGTTGACGAGCATGGTGTTGCCGAAACGGCCCATAAGGGCATGCGACGAGGTGTCCGACCCGAACGGGAAGACGCGACCGTCGTCACCGAGCAGGATATCGTCGAGAGCCAGCACCTCTTCACGGTTCACGGGAACGCGGGCTCGTGCTCTCCTCGCCGCTACCAGTATGTTGCCGTAGAGACCGAGTTCCTGCTGAATGTCCTCGCGAACATGGGGGTGGTACCAATAGACGCCGGCATCAGGAAAGCGGAGTCTGTAGGTGAACGAATCGCCCGGCGCGACCGGGTCCTGGGTGAGATGCGGAACTCCGTCGAAGCGGTTTTCGAGCCTCAGGCCATGCCAGTGAATTGTTGAAGGGAGGTCGATGAGATTGCGGAATCTGACAATAACCTCACTGGATTGCCTCACTCGAATCAGGGGCCCGGGGTACTGGCCATTGTAGCCATACATGACGAACGGCTTGCCGCCGATCGTACGCTTCACCTTGACGGCATCCAGCCTGACCGTATCGCCATCCGAAAGTGTGATTACCTCCCGCGGTCGCGCCGGCGGGATGCCCTCGGTATCCGGGGGGAGCCACGCCGGCGTGGATGGTGAGATGTGACCCATGGTTTGGGCTATTCGCGGGTCGAGTGGCGGGGGGCTCCAGCCGCCGTGGGCGGCGTGCCCGGCAGCCGCGGACGACGCCATCGCCATCTGGAGTGCCATTGCGTCGCGGTGTGCAAGCAGCGCCGCCGCCGGGCTCGTCACTCTCGCGACGGTGCGCCCGCGCCGCCGCCCCCCACCCCCGGGGGCTGCGTCACGCTCGGCCGAAATGACGATCCGAAAGTGCTCGCGGTCCACCTCTCCCAGTCTGTTTACGCCATTGCCAACCACGCCGAGCCGGCGCTCGGCTCCCATCGAAAGGTCGTAGATCCACGCGACCCAGCGACGGTAGCTGCCTAACGAGTCCGGTGCGGGGAGATCGCGGAGTCTGATCTCGAGCAGGTGCCGCGCCCGCCCGTCGGCGGTGACGGCGATCCCGAACGGTGAGCGTAACGGGCGCAGTTCGAGAACTCCCCTGACCCCCGGGAGGTCAGGGGTGGCAACGACCGCCGCGCAATAGGGTAAGCCCAGGGGCGGATCCATAGGGCAGCGGTCGCTTACCGGGCTGGAACGAGGGGATGGCTGCCCCGGTGCCGCCGCGGCGAACGCGAGCGACAGCAGGGCAAGTACGATCGACCGTTTCAAGGGGGAGATTGCGGGGTCGTGAGCAGGCTCGGATGTTGACCCTGTGGATTCAGGCCAGGACGTTGAAGATAAGATCTGAAAGGCTTTCTTCACTGAGGTCATCGATCAGGTCCCTTTGGATCCTGAGAGCCCTTGGTGCTGTCCTGGCGGCAACAGTGGTGTCCTGCGGCTTCGGCTCCAGCGTTGAGGCGCCCGCACCGCCGATCGAAGAGGACCTCGTCGCTGATACTACGCCCAGGACCGACACTTCGGTCGTGGATGCCGAGATCCGTTATGATCTGGAACCGGCGATCGCGTCGCTCGAGCGGGCGGTCCCCAGAGCATTCGGCGACATCGAGACACGAAATGCTGTTCCTGGCAATCCGCGCGCGCATTTTGCATTCGCAGCCAGCCGGTCACCGTTCACGGTACGCGTTAACGGGACCACAGTATCGCTCGAGTCGGTGATCGAATTCGAAGGACGCGGCTGGTACAAGCCGCCGATAACACCGGAGGTGAGCGCTGCCTGCGGAACCTCCGGGGTTCTCCGTCCGCGCGCCCGAATCCGCATAGCGAGCACACTTGTGCTCACTCCAGCCTGGAATCTGCAGTCCCGTTCCCGCGTGCTGGCCGTGGAGCCGTACGGCGACTCCATTCGCGACCGATGCCGGGTGACGTTGTTCAGGATCGATGTCACTGACAAGGTACTGCAGGCCACGAGAGGGCTGCTCGGGGCCAGACTGCGCGGGCTCGATTCGGCGATTGCGCGCGTGTCTACGCGTGAACGTTTCGAGCGGTGGTGGCGCGATATCTCGAGACCGGTCCGGCTCAGCGACAGTGTCTGGCTTGTCATCAACCCGCTTGACGTCGAGCTCGGCGAGGTCAGAGGGGACAGGAGCACGGCGATTGCCGCGTTGCGACTCGAGGCCCAGCCGATGATCATCACCGGCAACAGGCCTAACGATTTCGAGCTTTTCAAGCCACTTCCCCGGCTCACGAGGAGGAACAGGGTTGGGCGCGGATTGCGCGTTTCACTGCAGGGCGACCTGGGCTACGACGTCGCAACCGTGATGCTGCAGCGGGCAATCGTTGGCCGGCAGATCGACATCGGGCCGCGCTCCCTGCGGGTGGATGACATCACCCTGATGGGAATCGGACGTGGCCGTGTGGCAGTTGGAGTCCGGTTTGGCGGGAGTGCCCGCGGCAACGTGTACTTCACTGGAACGCCGCAATACGATCCTGCCAGCGACCAGTTGCTTGTACCGGATCTCGACTATGACCTGGCAACCTCCGATCTCCTCGTCCGGGGGCTGAGCTGGCTCAAGGACGACGCGATCAGGGATTTCCTGCGGCAGCGCGCGCGATTCCCGGTCGATGATCAGCTGGACCGCCTGAGGCAGCTCGCCGAGCTGGGGATGAACAGGACGCTGGCGCCGGGCGTTGAACTGAGCGCGCAGCTGGATCAGGCAAAGGCGATCTCGGTGCGGGCAACCACGCGACTGCTGCATGTTCGGGCGCTGGCGACGGGATCAGCCGTATTGTTGATTGACAAACCGCCTGCTGCCGGAACCACCGCCGGAGCGAAGTAGCTGCTGCCGCTACCACATCAATTGACCTGCCAGGTGAGCTTGCCCGCCGCAACGGCGACCGTTCCGAATAGCGGACATCTCTTCGTGAACCGCTCGACGAGCGACCGCGCCACCTCGCGCTCGACTCCGGCCACGGAAAAGGTGGCATTGATCTCGTTGAAAACCGTGTAATCAGTTCTGACTGGATTGCCGCGATCGACGAGACCGTGGATCGACGCCGACACCATTCCGATCTCCACTCCGTCTTCGCGAGCGATGACCTGGACCAGCTCGACGCCACAGGCGGCGACCGCGGCCAGGAATGCTTCGACAGGTGTAATCTCCTCGCCCGGGCACCCGTTCTGAACGGGACCATCGATTATGAAATGATGGTTGCGCGCCGTACACAGCACGCGCCCGAAAACGTCGGTCGAGCGACCGCCTACGGTGAACTCCCGGATAAGTGAGTCTGCCATTTATTCCTCACGATTCGCTATGGACGGGCGGGATCGGGCGCAGTAGGGTCAACTGTTCTACGCAAAGCCCGCATCAGCTGCCCCTGATGACTAAACCGAAACTCCGGATATCGCCGGCGCAAGGAACACTGATGACCATCTCGCGACGAGACTTCGTTCTGTCGAGCACTACGGCTACTGCCTGGATCGCCCTGGCGGCAGCGTGCCGCGAGGGGCAGGAGACCGCGAGCGACCAGCCGGGGCACGCACCTTCACCCGAAGTTCCCCCTCCGCCGGCGACGCTGGCGCATTTTACGCCCGCGCAGGCCCGTGAAGTCGAGGCAATCGCGGCACGAATCATACCTGCCGATGACACCCCCGGAGCGCGGGAGGCCGGCGTTGTCTGGTTCATTGATCGTGCCCTGACAACATTCGGGTCTAACGATAAAAAGCTCTTTGCTGACGGCCTGGTTGACCTCGGGCGCAGGGTGGGGCGCGCCCATCGGGGCGTCAGTTCGTTCGCGTCCCTTTCCGCCGACCAGCAGGACGCTCTCCTCCGCCAGATCGACAGGACGCCCTTTTTCGGCGCCGTGAGGTTCGGCACGATCGCGGGCATGTTCGCGCACCCGCGCCATGGCGGCAACCGCGATTACGCCGGCTGGAAGCTTCTGGAGCGGGAGCCAGTCTTCGAGTACTCGCCGCCTTTTGGCTGGTACGACCGACCGGAGAACCAGCAGGCGCTCATTGGAGAGGTTCTCTGATGGCGCAGAATCAGCCGGCCGGACGGACGTTCCCGGTGACCGACGAGGTCGACTTTGTCGTCATCGGCTCCGGGGCCGCCGGTGGCTCAATGGCACGCGAGCTGACCCGGCTCGGCTTGAGCGTCGTTCTTCTCGAGCAGGGGCCCGCATTTGCGCCCGGCGACATGGAACACGACGAAATCGGCGCGTTCTTCACCAACCGCTGGACGACAAATCAGGAACAGCAACCGCAGACCTGGCGCAGGACTCCACGCGACAAGGCCGAAAAGCGTCACTATGTGTTTTATGCCCGCGCGGTCGGCGGCACGACCTTTCATTTCACCGGCAACTACTGGCGCCTGCGCCCCGGTGACTTCAACGAGTTCTCGCGCCGTGGCGGAGTGCCTGGCGCGTCGCTCGCCGACTGGCCGATTACGTACGAGGAGCTCGAGCCGTACTACACGGCCGTTGAATACGCCATCGGCGTCTCCGGCGCACCGGGGACCGGTCCCGGTGAGCCTGCTCGTTCACAACCTTACCCACTGCCGCCGATCAACGTCACAGGACCGGGCGTTCTGCTGGAGGCCGGCTGCAGGAAGTTGGGGTGGAGTTCGATGGCGGCACCGATGGCGATTCTCTCACGGCCGTACCAGGGTCGACAGCCCTGCCACAATTGCGGCTTCTGCCTCGGCTTTGCCTGTGAGTGGGGAGCCAAATCGGGAACCAACTTCACGATGGTGCCCGAGGCGCTGCGCTCGGGGCGCTGCGAACTGCGATCCGAGAGCTATGTTCGCCGGATCGAGACCGATGATCGCGGTCGGGTCACCGGCGCAATCTACTTCGACCGCGACCGGCGTGAGATCTTCCAAAGGGCGAAAGCAGTCGTCCTCTGCGCCAATGGGGCCGAGTCGCCGCGGCTGCTCCTGATGTCGGCGTCCAATCGATTCCCCGACGGGCTGGCAAACTCGAGCGGACTGGTCGGCAAGAACCTCATGCTCAACGGGGCGGCCACGACGCGAGCCGAGTTCGAACACCAGATCAATGGACACAAGGGGCCGGTCGTGTCGCGCATAACGCACCATCATTACGAGCTCGATCCCCGACTGGGGCTGATCGGAGGTGGAGGCTTCGATTTCCGATTCGACGTGCCGCCGATTCAGACGGTGCTCTCCCTGCCGCGGGATGAGCCTCAGTGGGGAGCAGCTTTCAAGAAGCGACTGCCGCAGTGGTTCACTCACACGCTCCAGTCGTACGGGCACACGACGTCGTTGCCCGTGGAAACCAACAGCATCTCACTCGATCCCGATTTGAAAGACGCGTGGGGCCTGCCCGTTCTGCGCACGACCTTTCGCGAACACGAACATGACTTGCGGCTCTACCGCTACTTTCTGGAGCGCGGGCGCGAACTGTTGAGCGCGGCCGGCGCCATCAGGCAATACGACACTCCCATCTCGGACGATCCCGGGTTCGCGGTACACCTGCTTGGCACCTGCCGCATGGGCAACGATCCCGGGGCATCGGTCGTCGACCGTTTTCATCGCGCGCATGATGTGCGCAATCTGTTTGTAGTTGATGGCAGCTCGCTTGTAACCAGCGGGCGCGGCCAGCCGACTCTGACGATTCAGGCGCTTGCCTTCAGGGCCGCACACCACATCGCTCAGTTCGCGACGCGTGGCGAAATCTGATCGCGTTCCGCAGACCCGGCGGCGGGAAGTTCCGCGAGGATCGACAGGGCGGCGGCTCGCCTGTCGTCGGCACGAGTTATGGGCCGCCCGACCACGATCATCGTCGAGCCCGCCTCGATCGCCTCACGAGGTGTGAGTGAGCGCTTGTGATCGTCCGCCGGGCTACCGGTCGATCTCACACCGGGAGTCACTATCAGGGGAACAGGACCAACAGCTTCCCTCACCTGCCTGACGCTCTGCCCCGACGCGATCAGGCCATCGCAACCTGCCTCGACGGCCATCCGGGCTCGCCAGAGCACGTACTCATCCGTCGTCCTGAAACGGGCAGTTGGTCCGACCAGGTGCAGCTCGGCCAGGTCTGCCTCGTTCATGCTCGAGAGAAGCGTCAGTGAGAGAATGCGCGGAAGTTGTCTGTCACCCCTGCCCTTCACAGCGGCGCGTACCGTCGCGGCCCCACCGTTGACGGTGATCAGGTCAACGGACGCCCGGGCGATCTCGCGTACCGCGAGGCTGATCGTTTCTCCAACGTCGTCCATCTTGAGGTCGAGAAAAACGCGATGACCGCGCTCGATCAGTTCGTGGACGAGGCTGAGACCTGCGGCGATGAAGAGCTGGTAGCCGACTTTGTAGAAGCGCGTGATGCCCTGCAGTTCTTCGGTGAGAGCAAGAGCTTCGGCGCGCGTGGGGACGTCGAGCGCGACGATCAGCCGGTCAGCAGCATCAGTTGGGTGGGCGTCGGACATCGACGCCGAAGATAGTGCGGTTGAATCGGACTACACAGTCCGCCTCAGGTGGCGGATCTGCGGAGCCCGAGCATCCGGGCCAGATGCCTTAGCGGGCGTCCCACTGCGGCCATCGCACGCCACGGCGCGCCCGAACGGATCGACTCGAAGCGGATCAACTCCCGCTCGTGACTTGTAAGGTGCACATAGCGTCGCCATTCGGGCCAGAAGAGAGACGCAGCCCGGAGGTATTCGTTGAGCAGCGGGTGCGCCTCCGATGAGTAGTAGATGCCCATTGGTCCGTGCGTGCGAAGCACGGACCGCACGTCATAGAGGCGAGCCGCAGTCCCACCAGCACCATCGTGAAAGGCGTGCCCGGTCAAGTGGACGTTGTGCCAGAACACGATCGTCCGCTTGCCGAGCCAGGGCCTAAGCCCGGCAAAGTCCGCAGCGGCCGCCTGATCGGTGTGCATTCCGTCAATGAAGACAAGGTCAAGGGTTCCGGAGATGCCCGCGCACTCGATGGCGGCCGCAAGATCCCGTGGGCTCTCCCCTTCATGCAGGTGAACGTTTGGTGTCTCGCCGGAGGCGAGGATCGCTTCTGTCAGTGGCTTCTGCAGGATCGTCGAGTCGACGTCGGACCAGTTGTCCAGCGCTACGACACGGGCAGCCGGTGCTGCCAGCGCAAGGCAGAAGGTGCTGAGGCCAAACGAGTGTCCAATGACAAGCGCGGTTGCTGGGTCGGTCAGCTCACAGACGTCGTGGAAGAGCCTGATTTCGTCTTCACCTATGGAAGCTGCGCAGGCAGTGTCAGTGGCTGCCTTGCCGTTCCACGAGCCGAGCCAGTAGCCCCAGGTCGTCCCCAGGGTCCAGGGCATCTCCTTGTGTTCCAGATGCACGCCGCGTCGCTCGTACAACCCGAACAGGGAGTGCCGGAAGTCCCTGAAGCCGAGCGTGTGTTGTCTCGTGGGTGTATCGCCAACGATCTGCACTGGCTCCCTCAGCTGTACCGACATGAGCTCTCTCCTTTAACCCGTGCGTCGAACCAAAGCTCCCTTGTCGGGAGGGTCCCACACTCGTCCGGCGATACGCCGTCCCGGGCTGGGGACCAACAATGCGCTCCCTCCCGGCGTTTGCGGTGTGATGGGGGGCACAGGCAAGCCGGGCCGGACCCGGTGGCAGCCAAAGTACAGCGATCGTGAGATAGAGGGGAGGTGAGCAAGCTGGACCAGGGATTGATCCGAATCCATGTTTGCGGCGACCGCTTGCTGGGGCACGGGTCATCCTCATCCATCAATCCTCGACGAACGAAAAACGTGAAACTCGCCATCCTCGTCGCCCTCTTCGGCATCGCCGCACTCCCGTCCCCGGCGGCCGCTCAGCCGGCGACTGCCGACCCGTCCAAAAGAGGAATACCTCTCACCGACTTTCCTCGCGTCGTTCGACTGGCCGCGAACGTCTACGGCTATGAAGAGATCCGACAACCCGGCTTCACAACTGTCAGCCTTTTCGTTGTCGGCCGCGATGGAATCCTCGTCGCCGATGGTCAAGGTTCTGTACAGGCCACTTCGCGGATGCTGGAGGAGATTGCGAAGGTCTCGGCGCTGCCGGTCCGGTGGTACGTGGTCGGCTCGGATCATGGCGATCACACTGCCGGAAACTCCACCTTGCCCGCTGACGTCAGGTGGATCGTTCACCGCACTTCACGCGAGCAGCTCGTGCGCGATTCGATGGCCGCCGCCGGAGCAGCGCGCGCGGCGGGGCAGCCGCTACGCGTTGTCAGGGTACCTCCTCCCAACTCGGTTGTGGCCGCCGACCGCCAGGTTGTCGATGTGGGTGGCCTCGAAGTCGAAGTGATGTTTCTGGGACGTGGCCATACCGGCGGGGACCTGATGGTTCACGTGCCGAGTGCGCGACTGCTCTTCATGAGCGAGGCGTTTCTCAATCGTGTCTTTCCGGCCATGCGCTCGGCGTACCCCTCGGAGTGGGTGGCGCTGATCGACAGAGCGCTCGCGCTCGATGTCGACCGTTTTGTGCCGGGGCACGGTTTTATCGAGGAGGCTGCCCGGTCGCGTGACGAGTTGAGAGCGTTCAGGGAAGCCATGGTCGCGGTAATCGACGAGGTTGCGCGGCTTCACCGCCTTGGCCTGAGTGTCGACGAGGCGGTCACCCGTGCCAACTGGGGACCATACGCCGACTGGTTCCTCGCGGCTCAGCAGGCGCCGATTGCCGTGCGGCGCGTCTACGACCAGATCGATGGGCGGCTACCGAAGTGACGGCCTGTGAGGCCGGCTTTCTCCCCGCCTGAGGGCGCGAGCCTGATCCGCGCAACGCCCAACGCCTGGCGGTTGTCCAACGGACATTGCCAACTGCGAGCCCCATGAATCGCCTCGATGCGTTGCGCCAGGATATCCGGTACGCCCTCCGGGGACTGCGACGTTCTCCTTCGTTTGCCATCACCGTCGTCCTGACTCTCGGACTGGGGATCGGCGCGAACACGGCGATGTTCGGAATCCTCGATCGGCTGATGCTGCGGCCGTTCCCATTCCTGCGCGAGCACGATCAGGTGCACCGTGTCTATGTGCAGTCGACGTTCCGGGACGAACGCAACACGCAAGGGGTGGCGCAATACACGACTTACCTCGATCTCAGGAATCACACGACCTCCTTTTCACAATACGCGGGGTTCGCGACGTGGACACTGGCGGTCGGCAGCGGTGCCGAGTCGCGCGAGCGACCGGTTGGCGCCGTGAGCGCGGCGTTCTTCGACTTCTTTGACGTTACGCCGGCACGAGGTCGTTTCTTTCTTGCGGCCGAGGACACGACGCCGGTGGGAGCCCCGGTTTCCGTAGTCAGTTACGATTTCTGGCAGAATGAGATGGGTGGCCGCGACGTGATCGGGGAACCACTCCAGGTGTGGAACATCCCGACCACAATCGTTGGAGTGGCACCGCGCGGGTTCGTCGGCATCTTCGACGGCAATCCACCAGCGGTCTACATCCCGATAACGACGCTGGCGGGCAACAACCCCAGCGCGCGGGATCGCGCCGAGTACTACACGCATTACAACTGGGGGTGGATGGACATGATGGTGAGGCGGAAGTCCGGGGTTTCGGTGGAGACTGCGAACTCCGATCTTACGCAGGCTGAGATCAGGAGCTGGGACGCGATGGTTGCCCAGGGTCCGGGGAACACCCCGACAGCCATCGCCCGGCCGGAAGCGCTCCTGGGGTCACTCAAGATCGCTGCGGGTCCTGATCCATCTGTTGAGGCGCGGACGGTCACGTGGGTCAGCGGCATCGCGATCATCGTGCTGGCGATCGCCTGCTCCAACGTCGTCAATCTCTTCCTCGCACGCGCTCTGCGCCGCCGACGCGAGACAGCTGTGCGCATCGCTCTGGGTGGCGGTCGCGGGCGGCTCGTCCGCCAGTGGTTCACGGAATCACTGGTGCTTGCTCTGGCGGGGTGCGCCGCTGGGGTGCTGCTGGCGCTATGGGGCGGAGCGGCGCTGCGGCAGATTTTTGTGGGATCCGGTGCCCCCATAGCGGTTGCCACTGATTGGCGGACTTTGGGCGTGTCGGCGGTACTGGCGGTCGCGGCGGCGGTTCTGACAGGCCTTGCTCCTGCGCTGGTGACTGACCGGGCTGGAGTGGCCGGCGATCTCAAGGCTGGTTCACGCGAGGGAACGCGTCGCCGTTCGGGGTTGCGCACAGGTCTTGTAGTCTTCCAGGTGACGCTTTCGGTGGTGTTGCTTGCCGGTGCCGGGCTGTTCGTCCGCTCGTTCTCGAACGTTCGCAATCTGCGACTCGGGTACGATCACCAGAACGCGGTCATGTTGACCCGCAACATGCGGGGGATCGCGTTTCCGGACAGTGAGGTAGTGGCGCTCCAGCGCCGGATGCTGGAGGCGGCCGGGGCGGTGCCCCAGGTGGAGCACGCCGCGATCGCCAGCAGCATCCCATTCTGGAGTACGTCGTCTACGCTGTTGCGTGTTCCAGGCATCGACTCGGTGCGGCGTCTGGGTCAGTTCACCTACCAGACAGCAACATCTGACTACTTTGCGGCCATGGGCACGCGAATCATTCGTGGCCGGGGGTTCGGCGACGGGGATCGCGGCGGGACGGAACGGGTGGCGGTGGTCAGTGAGTCGATGGCTGGCGTATTGTGGCCGGGTCGAGACCCGATCGGGCGTCAGATGCGGGTGGGCGCTGACACGGTCACTGCCTGGACTACTGTCATCGGTGTCGCTGAAGACGCCGCGCAGAACGACCTGTCGGCGGATGACAGGCGTTTCAGGTATTACATGCCGATCGACCAGTTCTCGCCGGCGCGCGGCTCATACCTCATCGCGCGAGTGAGGGGAGATCCGGCGCTCGCGGTCGAGCAGCTGAGGAGAGCGGTTCAGGCTGTCATGCCCGGTGACACCTATGTGACTGCCAGGCCGCTGTCGGAGCTGGTGGCGGGGCGTCAGCGCGCGTGGCAATTCGGGGCCACGATGTTCGCGGCGTTTGGGGTCCTGGCACTGCTGGTAGCGGCGGTCGGGCTGCACGGGGTCATCGGTTACGACGTGGCGCAGCGGATGCACGAGATGGGAGTTCGGGTGGCGCTGGGCGCACGTGCCGCGGACCTGCTTGGGCTCGTGATGCGGCAGGGGTTGATCGTCGCGGCGGCGGGCGTCGTTATCGGAGGGGTGATTACTTACGCGCTCTCCGGCCCGATTCAGCCGCTGTTGTTCGAGCAGTCGGCGCGGGATCCTTTGATTTTTGGAGGAGTCGCGGTCGTGCTGCTGTTGTCAGCCGGACTGGCGACGCTGATGCCGGCCCGCCGCGCGTCGCGGGCAGACCCGTCGGCTGCCCTCCGGTCAGACTAACGATCTCCTGCTTTGTGGTTCCCTGGTGGATTGACAGATCCGACGAAAGCCGTTGCCAGCGCCCGAACGGGATTGATCGTGACGTCCGGTCTCCTGGCTGGGACCCAGCCGGATGAGCGAACCTACCGCTGACGACCGAGCCGCACCAGCAGCGGCCGGATCAGCGGCTCGAGGATTGGCCTCAACGGGCGGCTCACCCTCAGCCACCACGGACCTCGCGGATCGGGTCCCCGTTGTCTCAACACTTGCACAATGTCTTTGGTGTTGAGTTCAACCCTGCCCCCGTCGCTGGCCGAGTCCACAGCGCGCAGCGCCGACTCGAACCGTTCGTAAAAAACGCGTCTGGCCGCGTCACGCAGGTGCCGAAGATGTTCAGGAATGACGCCTGACCCCGGGCGCCTCCCCCTGCCGATCGTTGGATTCAGGTTGATCTCCCACACCACGGGCCGGCCATCGAGCAGTGCGTAGTCGAACCGACCCCACCCGACATCAGCGATCTTCGCCAGCTCGCCCAGTACCGCCGCGTGCGGGTTTACCTCCACATACCGCGACTCCTCCTCCAGTGTCGCCTCCGTGTATTCGCCACTGCTGTGCTTGAGCATCCAGTGCCTGCCTACAGCCAGGCTGCGTGCGATTACACGATCACCCACCACGAATGCGGCGTACTTGCGGTAGACACCAGCGCTGTCCACCGTGTCACAGAACTCCTCGACCAGCAGTTGATCACTTGTCCAGCCCTTGGCCGCGAATCTCCCCAGGGCTTCGGCAAGTTCGCGGCTGTCGCGAATGAGAGCAGTCTGGGCGCCGCCGTGATCGTACTGATGTCTTACAAAAACAGGAAACCGGAGTCCGGCCTCCACGGCCTGATCCCCCTGCACTGCCCTGAAGGGGTTTACCCCCCGACGATTGTATTCGACAAGCAGCGGCAACCTCGTCAGCGTCCCTGACGGTGAGTTGACAAGTCGGACAGTTTTCCTGGCTGATTCGCTCTGTTCGAGGGCCGACAGTGCCTCCAGCATCCGCGGATGAACCATGTCGAGCCCCGAGAGAATCACCGTCCCCATGGGCACATGGCCGCTCCGCGCCACATCCTCGTAATGGAGCACTTTCACGACGTCAGCAAGGGCCGCACCATGCAGTTCCAGGTATTCAGCCATCCCAAAAGCCTGACTGCCGGGGACGAGGTAATGGATCACGTCAACTCCGTTCGCCGCCTCTGGTAAACGAACCGTGGGCCGCAACCAGCGCCCGGTAGACCTCGGAGTCCGACATGACCTCGTCGTGCGTCCCGATCGCCCGCACGCGCCCGCCGTCGAGCAGAACGATTCGGTCTGCACCACGCAGGGTCGACAAACGATGTGCAACGATAATCGTGATCCGACCCCGCCCTTCGATCAGCGATTCGATCGCCTCCTGAACCCGGGCCTCTGACACTGCATCCAGGCTCGACGTGGCTTCGTCCAGGAGCAGGATTGGTGCATCCTTGAGGATTGCCCGCGCGATATTGACGCGCTGTGCCTCACCGCGAGACAGCTGTCGCCCTCCAGGACCGACGAACGTTTCGTAGCCGTCGGGCATCGTCATGACGTCGTCGTGCAGGCCCGCTGCCCGGCAAGCCAGCTCAACATCCCGATCCGTCCCCTGTGGCCGGCCACATCGCACGTTCTCCCTGATCGTCGTCGCGAACAGAAATGGATCCTGGGTAACGATCGCGATCCGGTCGTAAACGTCCGAAAGCTCTATATCCCTGACGTTGATTCCGTCGAACTCGACCGTTCCCCGCACTGGATCCTGGAACCGCGCTATCAGCCCGAGCAGTGTCGTCTTGCCCGAACCGGAAGGACCAACGATCCCAAGCGTCTCACCGGACGTGACCTCCAGTGACACGTCCGCAAGTGTATCCCCGGACCCGTACGAGAACCCAACTCCGGAAAGCGTGATGCGCTCAGGCCCGCCCTCCAGCCGCCGGGCCCCCGCTGCACTCTCAACATCGGGACGCTCGGCGAGGAGACGCTGGATGCGGTCGACTGATGCTCCGTACCGCTGCACCTCGACGTAACTGGTGTTGACGTTCTGCAGCGGCCCGTGGGCGCCACGCACCGCCATCAGAAACGCGAGCAGCGCCGGCCATTCCATCGTTCCCTGCATCACGCTCAGTCCGCCGCCGATGATCACGGCCACCAGCGAAAGTCCCCCAGCCGTCTCCAGCACTACGCGCGAAAGCGCGCGAGTGCGCTCCATGTCGATCAGCTCGTCGAAATACCTGCGCGCATTGGCTGTTCCCCGCTCTGCCTCGGCCTTCTCTCCGCGGTAGATCTTGATGACCCTGATTCCCCGCAGCAGTTGCAGGATTGCGTCGAACAGTTCGGCACCCTTTCGACGTACTCCAAACGACTGGGCAAGTGTACGGCGGGCGATCATCGCCACCGGCAGCGTCGCCAGTGGGACCACCATGAATGCAAGTACGGTGAGGGCAGGACTGAGCCAGAGGGCGGCGGCGACGAGGCCGATGACCTGAATCGATTCCAGCGACATCCTTGCGACGGCGAGCGCCGACGTCCTCATCTGGGAAACATCCTGCCGCACCGCCTGAATCAGATCACCATGCGTGTGGCGGTCGTGAAAGCTTACAGAGAGGGAGAGAAGCTTGTACATCACACGTTCCATGGTGCTCAGCTCGAGCGCCTTGACAATCTTCTGCTGCGTTACCTGCGAGTCGTAGGTGAGCGCGCTTGCTCCGAGATAGAAGGCCAGAAGCAGGAGCGCCGACCACCAGATCGCGCCCGTCGGGTCGCCGCCGGGGCCGCCTCCACCCAGAGCTCCGCCGAGGAATTTCCGGATGAGCAGGATTGACCCGGCAGTGAGGAGAGTGCGGCCGGCGGAAGCCGCTGCGAAACGCGCGCCGAGCCATGGCTCGGTGCGCAGCAGATGAAGCAGGATGCCGAGCGCTTCCCTCACCTGTCAGGCAGCAGCGCGCTCGTCCTGCGTGTCGACGCCATTCACCGTGGGTGACTTGCCATCGAGGATCGTGGCGACGCTCATGTCGCCAGTGACGTTCACCACCGTCTTGACGATATCGGGAATGGCATCAACCGCTTCGAGCAGGACGACTCCCTCGATGGGCACGCCCGCGGCGAGGTATGCCGGCATCGTCTTGAACGCAGACCCGCCGCCGGGAACACCTACAGAAGCAAAGCTCAACAGGATCACCGTGAGAACGAACGGAATGATCTGCTGAGGCCCAAGGGCGATTCCGTACATCTCGGCCATGAAGAGCAGCTTCATCGGCGCCGAAAGGGTACGGTTGACCTTGAAAACCGCTACTGACAGGGGGAGAACGACACCTGTTGCTCCCGGCGAGAGACCGAGGTGGCGGCGTCCTCCCTCGATCAGAGCCGGTAGTGAAGCGATCGACGAGCGCGTGGTCAGCGCGACCACCTGAGCGGGGGCCACTCCGCGGGCAAACTCCCCTACTGATGCCCGTGACAAGATTGCTGTTGCCGGATAGAGCAGGACGCAGAAGATGAGCATCACCAGGCACTGAATCACGACAAACGCCGCGAGCAGTCCGGCGATATTCCATCCGGTGTTGACGGCCATCAGGTAGCTCAGCGCGAAAACCGCTACCGGGGTGGCGACAAGAATCCACTTGACGAGGACCAGCATCGCCTCCGAAAGTGATCGGAACGTCCCGGTCAGCGAATCGCGACCCCGATCGATAGCGCGCACGGCGAAGCCGAATGCGCCCGCGAGAATGAGGAGCGGCAGTATCTCTCCCGCCGCCGCGGCCTGGAACACGTTCCTCGGAATGATCCCGCGCAGCCAGTCGGTGAGAGTCATCGCGCCCCGCTCGGCGGCATCCGGGGGAACCACCGTCGACTCCGAAACACGGCGTACCAGATCGGGGTCAAAGTTGTAGAACGCGATCAGGGGTGGTGACGCGATCAGCGCCACGACTGCACCCGCCACCAACATCGCGACAAACAGCACTAAAGCCCGAACGCCGAGTGCGCCCGCACGCTCGCCCCCGCCGGTGACGGCGACCAGCATCTGGAGCACGACCATCGGCACGATCGTGGCCTGGAGGGCATCCAGCCAGAGGTTGGCTGCCGCCTGGAGCGACGCGCTGAGCCAACCCGGCGTCGCATCCGGGCCGGCGAGCGAGCCGAGCACGAGCCCCAGGACCAGGGCCGCGATGGAAAGGGTCGTGCCGTCAGGAGCGCGCAGTCGGGATGGCATCCATATTCAAGTTAGGTCGCTGGTCGGGTCGCGCCAGCCCCGGTGGCAAGTCCAGCGCGGGGAGGGACTTCTTGCCCGCTTTCATCCTGCTCATCTTGTTCATCCGCAGTAACTCGTCGAGCCAGAATGACTGTTCCATCCAACGTTCGCGCAGCGGTTCCACGGCCATCACGTCTCTGGTGGCCGATGCTCGTGCTCTCCGTCCTGGTTGCAGGGTACGCGGCTGCCTACGTGGTTGTCGGTGACCGGATGTATCCGCCACAACTCGCAGACTCGTTTCGAGCGCGCCCGTGGGGGATATATACGCACGCCTTTTTCGGGATGGTCGCTCTGGCAGTCGGATCCTTCCAGTTCCGTCGCTCGATCGTGCTCAAACGTCCGGCCCTGCATCGCGCAATTGGTCGTGTCTATCTAGGGAGCGCGCTCCTGACCGGCGCTGCTGGTCTTTACATGAGTCCCTGGAGTCATGGAGGAGCGACGACACACCTTGGCTTCGCCTTTCTGGCTGTCGGTCTTCTGTCGTGCACCGCGTTCGCGTGGAGGGCTATCAAACAGCGGCGCATCAATAGCCATCGCGAGTGGATGATCAGGAGTTTTGCGTTTCTCTTCTCGGCTGTAACGCTGCGACTCTGGCTCCCGATCCTCGTCGCAGTCACGGGGTCGTTCGACCCCGCCTATCGCCTTGTATCGTGGTTATGCTGGATCCCGAACCTGATCGTGGCGGAACTCATCATTCGCGGAACACGTGACCGGGACCCGCTCACCCTCCGACGGACGGCTCTCTCTGACCCGCGTGCAAACGCCCGTGCGCGTTAGAAGGTGTGCTGGTACTGCTCCCTTGTCATCACCAGGCGGAATCCGATGTGCGACATCCCCGTGTCAGGTGCGCCCGTGCCGCGAGCGCTGACGCGGTAGCCGCGGCAGTAGGTATCACTGCAAAGGAATGAACCGCCGCGAATGACGCGCATAGCTTCGACGCCGGTGCGCGGATCGCTCCCCGATAAGGGACCGACAGGATTGGTCGCGGTTCCAGGGTCGTCGTCACGCGCATACGTATCAGCTGCATACCAGTCCAGCGTCCACTGCCAGACGTTGCCCGACATGTCGAAGAGGCCGAACGCGTTGGGCGGGTAGCTCCCGACAGGCTTCGGCTCGGCGGAGTGCGACGGAAACATGCCTGCATAAATGTGCGCCTGCGGATGTTGAGCGTCATATCGGTCGTGGCCCCAGGTGTGCTCAGCGCCCTCGATACCTGCTCTGGCGGCATACTCCCACTCGGCTTCAGTGGGGAGCCGGCCGCCGGCCCAGTTTGCGAATGCAGCTGCATCTTCCCACGCAACCTGCACAACAGGGTGGCGACCCCTCTCCTCGATCGAGCTCCCGGGTCCCTCTGGATGGCGCCAGTCAGCTCCCTTGACCCACCTCCACCAGCGCGAAACTTCGCGCAGATCGACCGGGCCGGTCACAGGTGAAAAGACGAGCGAGCCGGGCTCCAGCAGCTCGGGATCGGGGTCCGCGGCGCCTGGCGGGAGCTTCGCCTTCAGCGCAACGGGATCAACTCTGCGCTCTGCCAGAGTCCGATATCCGGTGGCGGCGACAAACTCCGCGAAGCGCTCGTTCGTCACGGCATGGATGTCCATGAAGAACCCGTCGACGCGGACCCTGTGGACGGGGCCCTCGGGCGGGA
>JBQTHK010000007.1:0-40931 GCA_052389935.1 Gemmatimonadota bacterium
TGAAGAGGATGAAGAGGATGAAGAGGATGAAGAGGATGAAGAGGATGAAGAGGATGAAGAGGATGAAGAGGATGAAGAGGATGAAGAGGATGAAGAGGATGAAGAGGATGAAGAGATGAAGAGGACGACGAGGATGAAGAGGATGAAGAGGATGAAGAGGATGAAGAGGACTTTTGTGAACAGCGCTGCCCGCGCCAGCCTCTTCATCGTCGCATCTTCTATCCTCCTCGTCCTCGGCTCAAACTGGGACTCGGACCCCGCTCCCTACATCGCCACGTTAGGCCGCTGTGGCCTGATCTCCTCGGTGCTCGGCCTCAGCTCCTGGAGGCCGGCCGCACGCAGGATGGCGTTGAGACGCGGAAGATCCCTGTCCATCGCAGACCTGATCGCATTCAAATGGACGTCCAGCTCGCGCGACAACGTCTGGAACACCTCCCTGGCCTGCTGAGTGGGGCGATATTCCCCCTGTGACACGTAGCTTGCGACACCGGCAATCTCGTTGTTGAGACGGATCGGGAAGTTGAGCGGATCCTGCCCGCTCTCGTTGCGCACCTGATACGCCTCCTGTTCGGCCGCCGTGAGAGCCCTCATCATGCTGTCGGCAAGGGTACGGAACTGCTGCTGGGGGTCCCCGTTCAGCTTGCCGGTGCGGTCACCAACGTTCCAGCGCATGTTACGCACCATCCGTACCGCGTTGTTTGCCTCACTGGTCTTGTCGCGAATCGCGATCAGAAGGTTGAACTGCGCAATGATGTCGGCGTCGGTGGACTCCGATCGCGGGTCCTTGAGGACGCGGAAGTTGTGCGCCTGTGTCTCAGCACCCGCTACGAGCCGGACGCGATACGTGCCGGGAGGCGCCACCGGGCCGGTCGTGCTCGCCGCCCACATGATGAGGTTGTCGAATGTGACCGCGTCGGGATAGCGCAGGTTCCAGGCGAAGGTGTTGAGCCCAGCACGATTGGGGACGCGCAGCCTCCTTGCCGGGCCTCCAAATCCACCACCTCCGGTGGCGGCAGCGGGCGCTGACCGCACGACTCTCGTCGCGCTGTCGCGTGCAAGGCCCGTTCGTACGAGCGAATCAATACGGGCGGTGCGAGCCTCCTCCTGGCGCACGCTGTCGGCCGCCGCTTCGGGCTCCTGATCGCTCGTGAAGGACTGAATGACCTCGCCCTTCGCGTCGAGGAAGTCGAGGTTCACCTTCTGGTTGGGCGTGCGCAGGTAGTACTGGATCACGGCCCCCGACGGGGGATTGGCACCAACGCCACCTCCGCCGCCACCGCCTCCTCCGAACCCGCCGGACCATTGCGTGCGGTAGGTTTCGTTAGGCCTGAAGAGATGCACATTGCTCGAGGCAACCTGCGGCGTCACCTGCCGCAGGGCCGCGATGTCGTCGAGGACCCAGAACGACCTTCCGTGAGTACCGACGATCACGTCATTGTCCTTGATCGTGAGGTCGTGGATCGGTACCAGAGGCATGTTGCGCTGCAACCACTGCCAGTTGCGTCCGTCGTCGAGCGAAACGTAGACCCCGCGCTCCGTGCCCGCGAAGAGCAGCCCGCGGCGAACATGGTCTTCGCGAATCACGCGCGTGAAGTGCGATTCGTTGATTCCACGGTCGATGCGTGTCCAGGTACGGCCGTAATCGGCTGTACGGTACAGGATCGGGCGCTTGTCGCCCAATGCATAGCGGTTTGCTGCTACATACGCCGTGCCGGCGGCGTGGGTCGAGGGTTCGATGATCGATATCCGCGTGAAGTCGCCGATGTCGGGCGGGGTGACGTTGGTCCAGTTGACGCCGTTGTTGCGCGAGATCCAGATGTAGCCGTCGTCGGTACCCGCCCAGAGGAGCCCGGGTGTGACCGGTGACTCATCAAAAGAGAAGATCACGCCGTAGGTCTCGACACCGGTCTGATCCTTCGTGATCGGCCCCCCCGATGGCCCCATCGTCTTCGGATCCCGCCGCGCCAGCTCGGGTGAAACCGCCGTCCAACTCTCCCCTTCGTTTGTCGAACGGAAAAGCTGGGAGCCGGCCGCGTAGAGAACGTTCGGGTTGTGGCGCGAAAAAACGATTGGAAAGGTCCACTGGAAGCGGACCTTGATATCCTCCGACGAATGCCCCATCGGATTGCGCGGGTAGACGGTGACATCGCGCGAGAAGCCGGTACGCCGGTCGCGGCGGTCGAGGTTGCCGCCGTAGCACCCGGCAAACGTTATCCAGGGCCTCGCGGGATTGGGGGCGATGTAGCCCGACTCACATCCGCCGGCATCGTACCAGTCCGAGATGTCGATCGTGCCCTGCTTCCGGCTCGGCCCGCACAACGTCGAGTTGTCCTGCTGAGCTCCGCAGATGTTGTATGGCCAGTCGTTGGTCGTGGTCACGTGATAGAACTGGGCCGTCGCAAACTCCTGGTCGGTCCAGGTGGTGCCACCGTTGAACGAAACATTGGCCCCACCATCGTTCGCGTTGACCATTCGGTTCGGATCGTTTGGCGCTATCCAGAGATCGTGGTTATCGCCGTGTGGCACCTGGATGGTGCGCGGGAAGGTCCGGCCGCCATCCGTGGACTTGAAGAAGCCCACGTTCAGTCCGTAGACGACGTTGCTGTCCCTGGGATCGGCGTAGATATGGGTGTAATACCAGGCACGCTGTCGCAGATTGCGATTGCGGTTGATGTACTCCCACGTAGCGCCCGCGTCATCGGACCGGTAGATGCCGCCCGAGTCGTGTTCGATCTGCGCCCACACCCGGCTCGGCTTTGCCGGCGAAACTGCCACGCCTATCCTGCCCACGATGCCTCGTGGCATTCCTCGAGCGGTGTTGGTGAGGTTCGTCCACGTCGAACCGCCATCTGTAGTCTTGTAGAGTGCGCTGTGAACACCCCCCGACGACATCCCCCACGGTGAACGCCACGCCTGCCACATCGCTACGTACATCACGTCCGGCTGCGATGGAACCATCGAGATGTCGATCACACCAGTCGAGTCGTTGACGAACAGCGACCTGGCGAATGTCCGGCCGCCGTCTGTCGACTTGTAGAGCCCGCGATTCGAGCTTGCCTTGAACGGGTCGCCGAAGACCCCCAGGAAAACCACGTTGGCGTTTGTCGGATGAATCTCGATCGAGGAAATGTGCTCTTCCCTGAATCCGAGCAGCGTCCAGGTGCGGCCTCCATCAATCGTCTTCCAGAGACCGTCGCCGTGCGCAGTGTTGCCTCTTATGCAGGTCTCGCCACCACCCACGTAAACGATATCCGGATTCTGCGGATCAACGGCGATGGCTCCAATCGTTCCTCCGAAGTAACGATCGCTGACCGGAGTCCAGTCCATTCCACCGTTTGTGGTCTTGTAAACGCCCCCTCCTGTTGTCCCCATCCAGTATTCGTACGGGCGCTGCGTCGAGCCGGACACAGCGACGGAACGCCCGCCCCGGGCGGGCCCGGGTTCGCGCCAGCGAAGCGAGCTGAAGAACGACGTGTCGATGGTAAAGTCGGTTGTAGGTGCCGGCGCGACGATGCGGGCCGCTCGCGCCGCGGGCCGAGCCTGGCCGTCGGCTGCATCGAAGGCGAGCGCGAACGAAATCGGAAGAGAGAGGGCCGCAAGCACGCGGGCCTTGTTTGACGACATCGAAACCTCCGTGAGCTTGTCCAGGGAACAGTTCGCAGCAAAATCTCCCCCGCGGACTCACCTCCGGCAAGCGATTCGTTGAAGCTGGCGCGACGCAACCCGGTCACGCACGACTGGTCACTGCCCTGTGACCGTGTAACCTTTCGCTATCGCCGCGCGGTCACTCGCCTGGCAGACTCTGATCTCCCCCGCCCTCTCCTCGCCCGATGAGATCCACCCGGACCCTCCTCGCAGCTCTGCTCGGCCTCGTCAACCTGCCACCCCAGTCGGCTGCGGCACAGCAGAGCCCCGTGGCCTTTGTGGATGTCACGGTGATACCGATGGACCGTGAGCGCGTGATCGAGCGCCAGACGGTCGTGGTGGAAAATGGGCGCATCGCGGCGATGGGCCCCACGTCCTCGGTACGTGTGCCCCCCGGTGCGGTCAGGATCGAAGGTCGGGGGCGGTTCCTGATGCCGGGGCTCGCCGAGATGCACGCCCACGTTCCGCCTAACGCGGCAAGCGAGCAGCTCCTGCGCGACATCATGTTCCTTTATATCGCCAACGGAGTCACGACCATCCGCGGAATGCTGGGTGCGCCCTATCAGATCGACCTCAGGCGGCGTCTGTCTTCGGGTGAACTCCTCGGCCCTCGCTTCTACGTCGGAGCGCCATCGATCAACGGCAACTCGGCACCGGACCCGGCAACCGGTGCCCGTCTCGTGCGGGAGCACAAGACTGCCGGCTACGATCTGCTCAAGATTCACCCGGGCCCCTCACGCGCGACTTACGACTCGGTGGTGACAGTGGCCCGTCAGGTCGGCATCTCGCTGGGAGGGCATGTCCCGGGCGCGGTTGGCGTGGCCCACGCGCTCGAGTCCAGCCAGGCAACGATTGACCACCTCGACCAGTACATCGAGGGCGCTGTCTCCGACGACATCAAGCGACGCGTAGCCGCCGGCGACACGGTCTGGCCCGCCGAGATGCACCGCTCGGTAACAGCCGAAAGAATGCGCGAGCTGGCCCGCGCCACCGCGGCCCGTGGAGTCTGGAATGTGCCGACGATGTACCTCTGGGAGAACTTCGGCAATTCGAAAACCGCCGAGGAGCTTTCGGCCCTGGAGGAGATGAAGTACGCGCAGCGACAGTGGCTGACTGGTTGGCAGAATCAGAAACGGCAGCGGGCCAATGTCGATCGCCAACTCAGGATGTCTCAGGCGGACAACGACCTGCTTATTGGCCTGCGCCGGCAAATGCTCAAGGCCCTCGCTGATGCCGGTGCGCCTCTGTTGATGGGGACAGATTCACCGCAGATGTTCAATGTGCCCGGGTTCGCGCTGCACCGTGAGTTGCGGGTAGCGATCGACGCCGGACTCACGCCTTATCAGGTTCTCGAAAGCGGCTCGCGCAACGTCGCTCGGTATGCTCGCGAAGTGCTGAAGCAGGAGGCCAACTATGGAACGGTGACGCTGGGCTCCGATGCCGATCTCGTTCTGCTCGAGGCCAATCCGTTGCAGAATGTCGGGAATCTGCAGCGGCGGGCGGGGGTGATGGTTCGTGGTCGCTGGGTTAGTGGTGAGGAGATCACGCGTGGGCTGGCGGATCTCGAAGCGAGGATTCGGGCGCAGTAGGAGGTTTGTCTGCGAAGCCCCCGTGTCGGGCGGCACGTTGGGGCTGAGGAGGCACCGCTGCGTTTCAGCCGGTGCCTCTTCCTGGTACGGCAAAGGAGAAGCACAGCCTGTTATCGCCAGCCATCAGCGGAAACTCTGTCCGCTCAGATAATCGCCCACCAGGGGCATGCAACGATACCCTCGCCCGGAGTGCGGATTTCGGGATCGCAGGAAATCAGAACTCCACGAGGACAATTGCTGTGTCGCTCACGAAAAGTCCGAAGGTGCCGCGCATCTGCAGACACTGCTTCTCGCGTCGCCTTTATTTCGACCGGCAGTAGTTGGCCATTCTCTTCAAGGACGAAATCGCACTCCTGACCGGACGCGAGGCGCCAGTGATGGAGATTCCGCGTCGGGCCCCCATCTCTCCATACGAACAAGTCATTGGCAATCAAGGTCTCCAGGTGAAAGCCGCTCGGCTCCGTGTCGCGGGCGGCCGCCAGGGCAAGGGCTGCATCGACCGTGTATAGCTTGGGCGATTTGATGACGCGCTGACTGGCGTTCCGGGAGTACGCCGGTACGAGTTCAATCAGGAACGCCCGCTGGAGCACCTCCAGCCATCGTCGCACCGTTGTCAGGGGCATTCCGAGGTCGTTCGCCAGCCCTGCAGCGTTGAGTTCCTGGCCCGTTCGCGCAGCCGCAAGGCGAATAAACGCATCGAGTCTGGCGGGGGAATCGACTTTGATCAGCTCGCGCGCATCCCTGTTGGCGAATACCTCGACGTAGTCGTCCAGAACCCGCAAGCGCTGATCAGCCGGAGCGTTTACGGCGCGAGGAAAACCGCCGCTTTGAACAACCGCCTTCCAATCCAGTTCGCCGTTGGTTCCGGAGCGTCTCGCGAGTTCTTGCAGCACGCTTTCCTGAGAACCGAACAGGAAACTCCAGCCGGCATGTTGTTCGTCGAATCTGAGCTCACCCAGCGTAAGTGGCCGAAGTGTTCGGTACGTTGCACGGCCCAGGAGGGAGTCACTGACCGCTCTGCTGACGCTGGGCTGATTCGAACCACTCAACAGGTATCGGCCGTTTCGCTGCTCGCGATCGACGATTGCCTTGATGGCCAAGGTTAGATCGGGGACGCGTTGTACTTCGTCAAGGAAGGCGCCTCGGTTTCCGAGGCCCTCAAGGAATCCTTCCGGGTCGCGGATTGCCTCCTTTCGAACGTCTCGATCGTCGAGCGTGCGGCGTGTAAATCCAAGATCTGCAGCAATTTGCTGGCACAATGTGCTTTTCCCTACCTGCCTTGCGCCCATGACCGCAACCACAGGGTACAGGCGAAGGTCTGCCAGGACGTCCAGGCTGATGGAGCGTGGATATCGAATAGTTGCTTCTGTCATATTCAGACGTTATATTGCCCGCCAGTGGCTAATATAACGTAGGGGTTTTTTTCTATGACAAACGCGTATTCGTCAGACGATCTCCTGGAGTTCCTGGATCACGCCGGCGACAAAGGACTGTTGACTGCTGCTACAGCCAAAGCGCTAGCTGTGGCGACTCGTAACGTCCTGGGGGTGTTGAGCGACCAGGAAAAGAAGGACCTGAGCAACCATGACATCGACGGAATTATCAAGCGCTTTACGAATAAGCGCGCCAATGACTTCAATCCTTCGTCCCTGAAGGAGTATAGCCGTCGCGTTCAACGAGCCGTCGAGCTGTTTCTCAAATGGCGTGAGGATCCAGCCAATTTCAGAGTAAAGACACGGTCGACTTCGATCACACGAAAAAAGGGTAGTGCAAAGCACCACCCTGCCGGATCATGGGAGTCCGGTGACCCTTCGGATGACACCAATGCACGGGCTGGATCATATGACTCGTCGGTCCCGGTCCGTGCCGGTGTGGTAGTGACTCTAGCGAACGTGCCACACGATCTGACCAGAGCGGAAGCTGAGCGGTTGGTAAACTTCGTCCGAATGCTTGCGATTGACGCCGATTAGACGAAGCCCGTCCGGCCCGGCGTATGGTGCGCTTCTGGTCGAGCGTGGAGAAAGGCTCGCCGCCGCCGAGGGACTCTCCACCGTCGAGCCCTTGCGCCGCACTGCGTGATCTAACCTCGATACGAACGTGCTGGTGGGCGCGTTCCGCCACCACCCGAGCTCGATCGTGCCAAGGCGTTCCTTACCTGCGCGTTGCGTTCATACATTCCTACCTTCCGCCACACCCCTCGCTTCGTTTCCGGGTTCAATCCGAAACTGTCACGATGGCCAGCTCCGCCGATCCGACACCTCCCCCCACCCGTACCAACTTCATCGAGGAGATGGTGGCGCGCGATGTCGAAAGCGGGCGATTCGGCCGTCCGGTCTGCACCCGTTTTCCCCCCGAGCCGAACGGCTTTCCCCACATCGGGCACGCCAAGTCCATCTGCCTCAATTTCGGACTCGCGGCGAAGTTTGGCGGACGAGTCCACCTGAGATTCGACGATACCAACCCGTTTACCGAGGAGCTGCAATACGTCGAGGCCATCAAGCGCGACGTCCGCTGGCTCGGCTTCGAATGGGACGCCGAGTACTATGCCAGCGACTACTTCGAAAAGCTCCACGAGTTCGCCGTTCTGCTGGTGCGCAGGGGCAGGGCCTACGTCGACTCGCAGACAGAGGACGAGATCCGGCTCGGCCGGGGAACCGTCACCACGCCGGGGATCAACTCGCCGTGGCGTGATCGCACGGTCGATGAAAACCTCGATCTGCTGGAGCGGATGAAGCGGGGAGAGTTCCCCGATGGGGCGCACGTGCTGCGGGCAAGGATCGACATGGCGAGCCCCAACATGATCATGCGCGATCCACTGCTCATCAGGATCAGGCACGCACATCACTATCGCCGCGCCGATGACTGGTGCATCTACCCGCTGTACGACTACGCGCACGGCCTGTCCGACGCCATCGAGGGGATTACCCACTCGTTATGCACCCTCGAGTTCAAGGACAACCGGGAGATCTACGACTGGCTCGTGCGCGAAGTCGGGTTCGAGCGCCCTCCCGAACAGACGGAGTTCGCGCGCCTCGCCATCGACTACACGGTGCTGAGCAAGCGCCGACTGCTGCGCCTGGTGAATGAGGGCCACGTGACGGGCTGGGACGATCCGCGGATGCCGACGCTGGCGGGCATCCGCCGGCGGGGCGTCACCCCGAGGGCGATCCGGACCTTCTGCGACACGATCGGCGTGGCACGCAAGGAGGCGCGGGTGGAGCTGGCCACGTGGGAGCATGCGGTCCGGGACGATCTCAACATGACAGTCCCCCGTGTTCTCTGCGTCGTAAACCCTCTCAGGGTGATTCTGACTAACTACCCTGAGGATCAGGTCGAGGAGCTCGACGCTCCGTATTTTCCTCACGACGTGCCACTCGAAGGGTCGCGCAAGCTCCCCTTTTCGCGGGAACTCTGGATCGAGCGCGACGACTTCATGGAGAATCCTCCGAAAAAGTTCTTCAGGCTCGCTCCCGGCCGCGAAGTGCGCCTTCGTTATGGCTACCTCATCACCTGCAATGAGGTCGTCCGCAACGACGATGGATCGATCAGGGAGCTGCGCTGCACCTATGATCCCGCCACGCGAGGCGGCAACGCGCCCGACGGACGACGGGTCCAGGGAACGATCCACTGGGTTTCTGCACATCACGGCGTGCGGTGTGAGCTTCGCCTTTATGATCGACTGTTTACCGTTCCGGACCCCGACGACCTTCGGGAAGGGCAGGATCTGGTTGATGTCCTGAACCCCGATTCGCTTCGGGTAGTAAGGGATGCCGTCGTCGAGCCGAGCGTGGCCAGGACCGCCGCAGGAACCCAGTACCAGTTTGAGCGGACCGGTTATTTCGTCGCAGATATGGTGGATTCGAGGCCCGATGCGCTGGTTTTCAATCGGACCGTCGGGCTCAAGGACAGCTGGGTGAAAGTCCGGTAGCTTGTCACTCCCTGTGTCGCGTGCTGAGGGGTTTGTGGGGCGGGCCTAACACCGGGACGGGTTGATGTGTCCACTTTACGATACAAACCATGGCGGATGCCGAGCTATCGGATGCCACTCTCGTCGCACGCGCACGTGAAGGCGACGAAAGTGCGTTCGAAAAGCTCGTGCGGCGGCACTACCGGGCGGCCTTCAGCATCGCGCTCAGTCGGCTCGGTAACCGGATGGATGCGGAGGACGTCTGTCAGGATGCCTTCATCAAGGCTCTGGACAGGCTGGATGACTGCCGGGATCCCAGCCGGTTTGCGGGGTGGCTGTTGCAGATCGTGCGGAACACCGCCCACAACACGGCGTCGCGTTCGAGGCTCAGGAACGCGGATGAGCTCGATGAGCGGTTCGAAGCGGGATCGGGGAAGGCGGATGCCGCACGGGAGCTTGAGCTTGGTGAGCTTGGAGAAAGGCTGGAGAGCGCCTTGCAGGAGTTGACGCCGACCCAGCGTGAGGTGGTCCTTCTTCATGATCTCGAGGGATGGGAACATCGGCGGATCGCCGGCGTGGTTGGTTGCAGTGAAGTGATGTCGAGGCAACACCTTTTTCAGGCAAGGCGTCGTTTGAGGGAGATACTCGGACGAGACGCTGTATCGGAGCACATGCATGACTGACGAACCGCGTTCAGTGTCGCTTGAAGCACTCGATCCAACGAGGCGGTCGAGACGCTTCGACGCGCTTGTCGGGGATATCACACGGCGTGCGTCGCCACTGCTCGCTGCACGTCGCGCCACCCGGCGGACGGCCTTCGCCGAAATCGCGTCGATGAGGCGCCCCCTTCTTGCTGCTGCAGCGGCGATCGTGCTCTTCGCCGGGGTGAGCCTGGCGACGATTCAGGTGGGGAATGACGATCAGTCGGCAGTCGCTGACGTGGCCGCGCTGTTCGAGGAAGATACGGTTCTGACTCTCGACGATCTCATCGAGCAGGCGCACGAGGAGTCGCGGTGAGGTTCACTTCTCCGCTGGGGAGCGTGCGGGGCAGTGCGCTGTTGCTGCTGGCGGCCTTTTTTGTCGCCGGCGGTTTTGCTGGTGCGTTATGGGAGCGCTCACGGGGCCCGCACAATCGGGCTTACAGCGACCAGCGGCGTGGGGGATCCTCGGGAGGTGGCAGCAGAGACGGCCGCGAGCGTCGCAACCGTTTGCCCTGGTTTTTCGACTCACTTGGACTCACGATCGAACAGCGGGACTCCATCGAGACGCTGATGCGCGCCAATCGGCCGCGCACGGATTCGATATTCGCTTCGGTGATGCCCCAGGTCAGAGCCGTGGCTGATTCAACCCGCGCCGCAATCGACCGTGTGCTGACCCCCGGGCAGCGCGAAAAGCTCGCCAGTATGCCTCAGCCCCGGGATCGTCGCCGCGGTGGTCCTCCCGGTGGCGGATCGAAGGATTCCGGAAAGAGGTGAAGCCGGGATGGGTGAGATGAACAGGAAGCACGGATGCTACTCCTTGTCTCTCCCTTAGCGCGGCAGTCGGCTGGTGATCCTGAGCGCGTTCGCGAAGTACACCTTTCTCAGAACTTCGTCAGGCAGGTCGATTCCGTAGAGTTTCCAGGAAGCGTGGTAGTCGCGGTAGTAGTCGAAGTAGTCATCACGAGTCTCGAAGACCCGCCAGTAGTACGGATACTCCTCCGGCTGAAACGAGTCCTTGCCGAAGAGGATCCGGTCCTGGTAGCGGACGAAGAAATCACGCGCCACGCGTGGCTGGCGCCCGATGTCGTAAAGAATGGCGCCGACTTCGGTGTGCACGTTAGGCATCGCGTCGAGGAGCTTCGCAAGCCGGCCGAGGTCGTTGGCGTGCCAGCCCATGTGAGCGATAACGAACGTCGTGCGCGGATTCCGCCGCAACATGTTGTCACGCTCTTCCATCAGCTGCTGGAAGCCCGGGAACTGATCGCTCGGGTAACGCCTCCCCGGAAACAGAGCGAGTTCGAGCCAGCGCTCGTTGTTGAAATCGATCGGCTCCCAGAACTCCTGCGGATCAGCCGTGTGGATGAAGACGGGCAGGTTGAGACGGGCAGCGGCTGCCCAGACGGGATCGAGCATCGGGTCATCGATTCGCAGTCTCGTGCCATCAGCCTTTCGCGTAGAGAGACCAAGTCCCTTGCCGACCTCTCCGATGCCGACGGCCCCCGCCGCAACGTCCGCCTCCAACTGCGCGATCACCTTCTCCGACCACCCCGGTCCGACGTTGCGGAAGTCGATGCCGGTCAGCACCCGCACCCTGTCTTTCATCTTTGGTGACGCCTTGACCTGATCGACGATCCTCCGCAGTGCTTCTCCGGAACTGTTGCTCGCCGAGATGATCATCCTGATGTTGAGGCTGTCGAGCGACCTTCCCAGTTGCTCCAGGCCTTCCTGCGTGGTGAGGAGATTGCCTCCGGGGTGGCCGTGAAAGTCGATCGCAGGAAACTTTGCCTTTGGCACCGGGTGAGCCGGTACCACCAGCGTTGATCGCGGTCGATAGTCAACAATGCTCGGTGCCGGCATCGTCGGTGCCTGGCAGTTGCGCGGGCGGACTTCGGTCATCCCCGGCGGGCACTGTTCACCCGGTTGTATCTGGGTGCCTCGATTCTGGCCCGGGCCGCCACCACCTGCTCCTGGTGGCTGAGCCGCTACGGTCGCGCCGAACAGAACTGATAGAGCCAGGATCCTTCCCACAGCGTGGTGCATTTGCGTTTTCCTGTTTGCGGGTTGCTGAACGGGCCAGTCTCCTCCCGAAATTACACGCCCCTTCACTGGATTACGCTCCGCTCCTCGTAAACGCGGCGGGCCCGTGCCAGAAGGTCCATGACGTGGCTGCGTTCAGATGGAGTATTCCACGCCGTGAAGGACTCCGCGGCCCGCTCGAGTCTGGCTATCCACCGTATGAAATATTCGGCGTCCGCCCGTGACCGGATTGCGCGGCCTCCAACTGTTACGTAGACCGGGGAAGTGGTGCCGAACGGGGCGTAGTCGAGAACTGGGTGGCGGGCCTGCAGCGAACGGGCCCGGAGCAGGTACCACCCACTCGACGGCACAGGGAGGGTGACGGCGGTGTCGGCAGACGTTCTGTCCCTGTTCGGTGTGACAGTGGCCACGACCTCTCCGTTGCGCACGACCTCAACGAGATCGATCGGTACGATCGAGCGCATTTTTACAGTGGCTCTTAGGGTGGCAGCGGCGGCAAGTCTGACTTCACCTCCCGGCCCGACACCGCCGAGCGTGAATTCGAGCAGCGGAGCGTTGGTGGCCACGCTGCGGCCGGCCTTGAGTGCATCGAGGAAGGTGCGTTGCGTGCGCGAGGTGCCGGCAATGCGCACGTAGGTGCGGTTCTGGCCGACGGGTCCACGGAGCGAGGCATAGTTGGCCATTGCGTCGGTTCCCGCGCCGGCGGCTATCCTGAAGCCGTTGTTGAGCGCGTGATACCAGACGCGCTGGGTGGCGATGGCATCTTCGTTGAACCCAACCGCCTCGTAGTAGTCGACCATGCCCAGCGCGACGTCGACAGGAAAGGCGTGGCTGAGGGCGCGAGTCGTGTCGGCGGGATCCGGGTAGACGTCGAACGGATGGACGTAACCGATGACTGCTCGCTGTCGCCGCGCCTCGTTGAAGACGTCGGTGTTGGCCGGCGCGAGGGACGCTGCAGCTGTATTCGTGTAGGCTGCGTAGTTCGGCAGCACAACGTGGCTGCCAAGGCCGAGCAACGCCGAATGGCCCCAGAAACTGGTGTGGAACTCCTCATCGTGGGCGACAATGACTCCTCCCGGGAAATTCGTCGGGCGTCCGCTGAAGTAAGCGATGTCGGGAATCCTTGATTCCTTGTTGACGATCAGGTTTTCCACCAGCTCGAGGCCCTCGGCCCGCGCCTGCGCGGCGAGTCGAGCCGGCGTGTTGCGATAGGTGCCGGTGTAGTTCATGTGTACGTGAAGGTCGCCTGACATCCAGCCCCGGAGCGCCGGGTTGTCCAGCCTCCTGAGCTCGAGTCGCACCGTTGTTGTTTCGCCGGCGCGGACCGTCACGTTCCGAACGAGGTGCGCGTATTCGAGCCCGCGCAGCGCCTCGACCACGAAGGCGCCGGCCGGGACCTCGACGTCCACCCTGCCTGGTGAATGGAACCAGGTGAACTCGTAGGAACGGTCTCGCCTGTCGAAGGCGTCGTCGGCATGTGCCCACGCTGTTTCCGGTACGTAGTGACGGCCATCTGATTCGCGCACCGACAGCCGCGCGGGAGTGGAGCCTCCCGCCGGCGACTCAACCGGCATGAGCCGCAGCACACCTGAAGGTCGCAGGCGCACGCGATGTCGGGCTCTTACTTCGCGCTGCGCTCCGCCGGGGACTTCGAGCACGCGAAGGGTCGTGTTTCCCGTTTCGTTGGAGATCAGTGCGATCCTGCCTCCGTCCGGCGACCAGCGCGGATTGGTGACGTCGAACTCGCCGTAGGTCAGCTGGAAAACGTCGGCCGGATTGAAGCTCGCGGCGGCATCAACACCCGGCCCGTTCACATTGAGCAGAGCCAGCTGATTCCACTGGCGACCGGCATAGGACGAGTAGACTACGCGCCTGCCGTCGCGCGCCCAGTCCGGCCGTGCGCGCCACGTCGTTTCCTCGTAGTGAACTTCGCGCAGCGGCGCCCCAGCGCGTGCCTCCATGCGCCAGAGGCCTCCCGAACCCCAGATGCGCCCCCGATTGGAAACGATGAGCAAATCGCGACCATCAGCTGACCAGGTGGGCGACAGGTAGTGGTCCCACATCGAGTAGTAGTAACGTGGCAATCCGGAGTGCCTGTCTTCGGTGATGCGCTGCGGCGTGACGGGAGCGTTTCCCTCCACGTTCGCGGTGAAGATGTGCCACCGGCCTTCGAACGCCGTGGAGACCCAGGCCAGGCGGCGTCCGTCCGGGCTCCAGCGCGGCTCGACGTTCACGGCACCGTCATCGACGAGCGCGGTGGCGGTGCCGGTCGCGAGATCGAGGACTCGCAGCTGCATTGCGTCTTTGTAGTACGAGACAAAGACCACGCGCCGGCCGTCGGGAGACCAGTCGGGCTGATAGTGGTAACCCGGGCCGTCGGTGAGCTGGACGGCCGAATCGCTCTCTGGACGCTGGCGCCAGAGGGTCCCCTGCATCGAATAGATCAATTCCCTTCCGTCGGGAGACCACGTGGCCGCGCTCGGCCCTGATGTCAGCTGAGGTAGATATGACTCCCGGTAGTAATAGGAATGAGGCACCCTGATCTGCCTCAGCACCGGCTCCCTCTGCGCGGCGGCATCGCCTGACGGTCCGGATATGACCATGGCCGGCAGCACGATCCGGAGCAACGCAGCACTGATCGTCGGGAGCGCCTTCATCAGCGGCGGGATCGGGCGCGCCAGTAAAGTACCAGTCCTGCCCCGACGAACAGGAGCGATCCCCCCAGCACCTTGATCTCGAAAAGCAGGATGTTGGCAGTACCCGGTGGCGGTATGCAGGCGATGGCCATCGCCAGCGCCGTGATCGCCAGTCCCGATATGCCGCTCGCGTGCCGGCCGGCCCGCTTCAGTCCCGACGCCGGCTCGCGCGCCACAACCCTGAGATAAACAAGAAAGAGGTAGAGGAACGGGATGAAGTAGATCAGCAGCATCGTGTCGAGCAGGATCAGATAGGCTGTCTCGACCGTTGTCCCGCGTCCGAGTACTGACAGGATGAGGAACACTGTTGATAGCGCTGCCTGCACAAGGATCGCCACATGTGGCGTGCCCCAGCGGGGATGGATCCTTCCGAATGCCGGCGGGAAGTAACGATCGATACCAATCGCGAGCGCAACGCGCGCCGGTCCGCTCAGCCAGGCGCCCACTCCCCCTACATTCCCGATGCAGAAAAGCAGTGCCGCCACCGGAATCGTCCAGGTCAACGTCGGTGTTACAGCCTGCACCGCCGCACTTATGCTCTGCAGGAATCCCGAGACCACGTTGACTTCCTGCTGCGGAATGAGCCACAGGACCACGGTCGTACCGGCGATGTACACGGTCGCGATCAGAACCGCCGAGATCAGGACGGCACGCGGCAGGCTGCGTCGCGGCTCCTTTACCTCCTCGCTCATTGTCGCCGACAGCTCGAGGCCGGTGAAGGCAAATGCGATCGAAGCCCAGAGGCTGATCCCGCGGATATTCCCGAGATCGGGCGTCATGGTTTCGGCACTGAAAGTGTTGGCCGGCTCGCGGGTAGCCATCGCGACGATGCCGAGGGCGATGAGGAATGCTCCGGGTAGGTAGGTCGCGATCGCTCCCGCGTTCTGCAACCACTTCCCACTCCTCACTCCCACCAGGTTGAGCCAGGTGGCGATGCCGTACATCACCAGCGTCGCCGTCAGAACGTAGCTCCAGTCAGCTTCGAGCCCCGACCCGCCTCGGCCGATGGCGTACGTGAACATCGCAGCCGTGGCAATGAGGAGATTGGCCGGATAGAGAACGTTGTTGATCCAGTAGCACCAGCCGGCGAGGAAACCGTGCCCCTCCCCAAAGGAGGTCTGCGTCCAGGTGTAGATGCCCCCAACTGAGGGCTGCCGTACGGCCAGCGCCGACACAGCCAGTCCGAGAGGAATGAAGAACATGACTCCCGCCAGTACCCAGAGCACGAGCGCGCCCGGTCCGGTTGCCGCGGACGTCGCCATCCAGCGCAGTGAGGTGACGGCGACGAGGTTGAGCAACACCAGATCGCGCGTCGAGAGCGAGCGTTTGAGCTGACCGCTGCCTGCCCCCGTCACGGTCGCGCGATCATCCAGTTCATACCGCCCGTCCGTCCTGTCATCGCATCGCGGCGGTCATCACTTCTTCGAGCAGCTCCAGTCCGCGGTCGACGTCGACGGCATCGATCACCAGCGGCGGAGCGAGCCGCAGCGAGCTCTTCCCCGCGCCCAGCAGCAGCAGGCCTCGCTCGAATGCAAGCTGCACGATCCGGTTCACCAGGCCCGAATGAGGCTCGCGCGTCGACCGGTCGCGCACGAACTCGACTCCGACCATGAGTCCCCGGCCGCGCACATCGCCGATGACAGGGTGCCTCTCCATCAATGCTTCGGCCCCCGCCAGCAGCCGGCCACCCTGCACAACAGCGTTAGCCATCAATTGCCGTTCGACGAGGTCGATCGTTGCCAGCGCGGCCGCGCAGCAAACCGGGTTACCGCCGAACGTCGACCCATGGGCCCCGTTCTGCCACCTGTCGACACTCTCCCGGACGATCATCGCTCCAATCGGCATCCCCGAGCCGAGGCCCTTGGCGGTGAGGAGGATGTCGGGCTCGATCCCCTCGTGATCGCAGGCGAACATCCGTCCCGTGCGGCCGATTCCACTTTGAACCTCATCGAGGACAAGGAGGATCCCGTGACGGTCACACAGCTCCCTGAGCCCCTCAAGGAACCCGGGCGGCGGTATCACGTATCCCCCTTCACCCTGAATCGGCTCGACGAAGATCGCCGCCACATCGGCTGGATCGAGGTGTCTGGCAAGGAGGTCAGACTCGATCGACGTCACGCACTCCCTGGTACAGTCGGGGCCCGTCGCGCAGTGACGGCAGCGGTAGCGATAGGCGTAGTCAACGTGATGCACATCGGGAAGCAGTGGCCCAAAGCCGCTGTGCTGGCGGGCCTTGCTCGACGTCAGGCTTACCGCTCCGGTCGATCGCCCGTGAAACGCGCCCTTGAACGCAATGATGGCCGTGCGCCTCGTCGCGAATCGCGCCAGCTTGATGGCGCCCTCTGTAGCTTCGGTGCCCGAGTTGGTCAGGAACACGCGCTTGCGCGTCGGGCCGGGCGCGATCTTCGCCAGCTTTTCACATAACGCGGCCATTCCCTCGTAATAGAAATCCGAGCCGCAGATGTGCAGAAACCTGGCCGCTGCTTCCTGCACTGCCGCGACGACCTTCGGGTGACCGTAACCGGTCGACGCAACCGCGATGCCGGCCATGAAGTCCAGGTACCTGTTGCCGTCGATGTCCTCCACCATCACACCTTCACCGCGCGCGATCACCAGCGGGTATTCCTTGATGTAGCAGTGCGACGTCCACTCGCGGTCACGATCCACGACGGCCCGTGCCCGCGGCCCGGGAGGAGGTACAACGATGCGCGGATAGGAACGTTCCATGGGCCCGTATCCTGCGAGCGAAAACGGCGCCTCGCAATGACCCGGCCGCGTTTCAGTCGCCCACGTCGGCCATCGTCGCAGTCACCGTCTCGCTGAATCGCGTCACGATTTCGTCGATTTCGCCATCAGTGACGATGTACGGTGGCGCCAGACAGACAAGATCCCCGTTGTTTCCGTCGGCGTGACCTGTGTTGGGCCACACCGTCAGACCGTGTTCGCGCGCCCTGGCGGTAAATCGCTCCGCCACTCGCAGAGCCCTCGGGAACGGCTGCTTCGTTTCACGATCCCGAACGAATTCAATGCCCGCGAGCAGACCGCGGCCACGGATGTCCCCGATCACGGAATGCCGGAGCAGTGCAGCAAGCTTCTGGTGCATCACCGGGCCCATGGCTCGGCATCGTTGCACCAGACCGTTGGCCAGGCAGTGATCGATGGCCGCGACCGCGGCTGCGCTGGTAACCGGATGATGCGAATACGTCTGCGCGTGCATCAGGTGCCCCGTACCCGCGGCGATTCGCTCCACGATCCCTGGCGCAGCCATCACTGCACTGACCGGCGCATAACCGCCACTGATCCCCTTTCCCAGGGTCATGATGTCAGCTGCAACATTCCATTGTTCGAGGGCGGTCCACGTGCCGGTCCGGCCGGCACCACACAACACCTCATCGGCAACGAGCAGCACGTCGTGGCGGTCGCAGATCTCGCGTACACGGCCGAAGTAGGATGGCCGCGGGACGTTGGCCCCGGTTGAACTGCCCCCTACCGGCTCCACTACGAAAGCGGCGACGGTTTCCGGTCCCTCCGCGAGAATCGTTTCCTCGAGCAATGAGCCGGAGCAGGCGGGGCAGTCGGCGGCGCCGGCGCAGGAGCAGCGATACGCGTACGGAGCTTTCATGCGCACGATGTCTACCAGCCATCCCTGCCACATGCGGCGGTAGTGTTCGCGGGCCGAGCTTGACAGGGCAAGCATCGTGTTGCCGTGATACGATGGGCTCAGCGCAATGATCTTCTGTTTTGTGGCCCGACCCTCCTCGGCCCAGAACTGGCGCGCGAGTTTGAGGGCGGCTTCGATCGCTTCGGAGCCCGAGCCCAGGATGTAGGCGTGCGAAAAGGCTGGAGCGAGGTGGACGAGCCGGGCCGCGAGGTCTTCTGCGCCCTTGTTGGTGAAGGCGGTTCCGTTGACGTAGGCGATTTCGGCGGCCTGTCTGGCCATTGCCTTGCCGATTGTTTCAACGCCGTGGCCGAGGCAGGCAGCGAATGCGCCACCTGCAGCGTCGAGGTAGTGTTTCCCCGACTCGTCGGTGAGCCAGCAGCCCTGGCCGCGTACGATCAGCGGCAGGTCGCGTTTGAGGTCGCGATAGAAGACGGCTGAGTTCTGGTAGTTCACGGGCGGAAGGGTCGTACTGATCGGCCGCGCCCACAAGGTCACGTCACTCTAGCGGCGCGTGACTGGTTGAACTTCAACGAGAGAGGGAGCAGCCGTTTCGCGATACCGCAGCGACAGGAAACTCAGCTTGGCGTTGCTGCTTTGGCCGCGAACTCTCGTGGTTTCTTTCGCTTCTGCAGCTGAAGCGATCGCAAAGGTCGAACCGTTAACTACGTAGAGCACGTTGGTGGTGCGAACTATATCTGCGTTCGTGAGCCTGACCTCTACCAACTTGTCGAGGCTGAGCCGCCAAGCGCCTTCATGGGGGAAGAACTCTATCCCTTTCCGTTCATACGTAGGGAGCGCGTCGATGGACTGCCCGAAAGTCTGGAACGCGACCGCAATCGCTTGCTCTGGTGAGAGCACAGGCATAGGCGCCGAGTTCCTGGGGACCGGCCAGACGAGGAAGTCGTTCCCCCTGATGGCTGCGGCCGTCAGAACCGCCGATGAGTCTATCGTTATGTCCGAGGAGAGCGCGGAGACGGCTACCGTCACGACAAAGTGTCCGTTGTCGTGGAGAGAAACCAGATAATAGGGCCCGAAACGTTTCCTGTCTGGAGGAAATGCGCTGGTGTCCAGCGGTTCGAACGGACTCTCAGAGACTACGACTCGCGCGTCGGCACGAAGTCGGGAAAAATCGATGGGTCCGCCATGCAAACCTTCAATCCATGTTCGTGCCTGCGGGCCAAAGAGTCGAATGTACCTTTCAGCGAGCTGCACAGCTTGTGTGATCGATATCGCCCCCGCAACCGTAGCGTGTTGCGAAGGTAAACGTCCGTTCGCGTCGACAAGTTGGGCAACAGACGGTGTGACCATGGTTCGGTCAAACTCGAGGTTACTAATAGCCGATGGCGCAGACTCCAGGCCACACCCGCAGAGATTTGACGCAAGCAGAAGCAACGGAACGCGCATGCTCATGAAGGTGGTGGCCTCTGGTAGTCCTTCTCAAATGATCGGGTTTAGTTCAATTTGGGAGTGTTCGAGATCTGTCGTCAAGATCGAAGAAGTCCTCACAGCATATCATGTGACTTCTCTGGTCTTGCCACTCCGCTCCTTTGAGTTGAGCCGGTTTCGTGAAGCCAGCCGAGGCTGCCGGGGACGGAGTTGGTCGGCAGTTACGGTCCTGGGAGGACGGAGATGTTGCGGCGTAGAACGAAGTTCCTCGAAACAGTCCCACTGGCCAACTCGGACCTCCCGACGGCCGCACCCCTAACGCCCGGCAACGCCTCGACGGCGAACTGGCAACCAGGGCGACGCAACTTCAACCGGTTCTTGTCCAGATCAGGAGCACGCCACACCCTCCCGCCGTCCGGTTGTACTGCGCCGGGATCTGCGCCGCACTTGCATAAACCTCGACGGCCTCAATCTCTGAGGCAGGGATGCTGTTGAGGTCGAACAACGAGGTCTTGAGAGCTGACGAGTTGTAGACCAGAGCCCCGTCGACGTAGACGTCCATGTAACACGCCAGTGGAGCACCCGCGGCGGCATCCGCCCAATCCAGGACCTCCGCCCGAGTGAGGGTGCAGAACGCGCACTTGTTCCCGCTGACCGCGCGCCCCCCACTCGCCCATGCCTTCGACGCTCTACCTCGTTTGACGTCGATGCCGGGAATAGTGGCGTACATGTCGGCAGCTCTACGAGTGTCGAACTTCTCGATTGCAGCCCTGTCAAGGAAGCGACCGATCCCGTTGCGGCGTCGCTCGATGAAGCCAGCCAGGTTGGCCGGAACATGCGGAGTTGCATCGGCCGTGACAGAAACTCCTTCGAGGACGGGAATGCTTGGTCGCAGAAGAAAGTCTCTTGAAATGTTCTCATTCGGGCCGACTTCGACCAGAAACGAGTCCGGCGCGAACCCGCTTGCGCGCAGCAACAACCAGTGGTCACCGGCTTTCAGTGGTTGGAGGCGAAAGTTCCCGGCACTATCGGAGGTCGCCCTGAGCCCGGAAACCATCACCACTGCCCCGGCGATGGGTGACCTGGGCCTCGTCTGGGAGACGATCGTTCCATTGATCGCGCCCTGCGCTGGGGCCTCTCTGTTGATCAGCACGGCCAGTACTAGAGGCAGAAACCCACGGGCGATCGCACGGTTCACCTCGCCCGTGCTTCTGGCGCAGGCAGCTAAGGACATGGGGTCACGCATCCGGCGCCATCTGTCTCACAACCACCCACGTAGTCGTCTGCGTCCTTGCAGGCTGGTCCCCCAACTTGACTGCAAAACATCCAAGTATAGCAGTTCGAAGGGCGTGCGGCCTGCAGGTTGCTAGCAGCCGCTAGCCCCAAGAGGACGCCTGCTACGGCAGATACGGCGATAACTATCGCGCTGTTACAACGTCGAGCGGTGTTCATGGATCCTCCTTTAGACGAGGTTGTGGGATCACGAGTTCGCGGGCTCGCTTCGTCGGCGGGCCACGGGCTTCGGGAATTCCCCTACCTTGCACTCGTAACCTCCTTCGAACTCCAAGGAGCTCCAAGCTTCACCCACTCATCGATCTCGGCCAAGCCGATTTTCCTCGCTAGGAGCCGCTCTCGAAGGACCTCCACGTATCCGTTGGGGCCGTATCCCGATACACGCAGCATACGGTCGACGAGTAAGATCTGGGGAGTTGACCGCGGCCCAGCGAAGTCCCCCCATGCTAGCTCACCCGCTGCGATCGAAAGCCAAGCGTCTCCGGCGGCGATCGCGTCGAACCGGCCGAGGCCTTTGAGATGATCAAGGCTGGCCTGGACGTCATGATCTACCCCTATCGCTTGAAACCGTAACGACGCCCCAGCCGCGCTGGCCTGCGCTGGCAACATTCCCCGGAGGTGTTCTAGCAGATCGCGCATCTCGGGACTCGTGCACCACCGACAGCTCGAGCGACCGACGTAAAGCAGCACCCATTGCCGTTCATTGCGAAACTCCGGGAACTCGGCACTATCCGTAGAAAGAGACTCCTCGCCGAAACCCGGAGTCGCCTCCAGCGAGACCCGACGAGCGCTTGCGAAGGAGGCCACGGCCCCGATTGCGAACGCCGCGATGGCGACCCCCGTTCTAGAAGCGTTCACGGTGGTAGCGTAAAGATACGGATCACTGGTGCTGGATGGTTACTCACGGAAGCGATGTTCTTTCCAGCGACCGCAGTCAGTGGCGGTACCCGGGTACTGACCATGCCGCCATCACCCGTCGAGGAGGCGAACGCAAAAGTGTATAGGGTATCGAAGGCTGCGCGATTTTTTGCAGTCGCAAAAGAGACGAACGCAACTTGCAGAATGAAGTGACCGTCACCGTCGTGGATGAGCGTATGAACGCGGTGATAACCGTCACGCGGTACAGTAAGACGCATGCTATTCGTGCGATCGGGGAGTTCGCTGATATCGAGAGCTTTGTAGCCATCTATCGTCACGCTCCACTTCACCTCAGAATCCAGACCAAAGGCCCTCAGCTCACCAATTGATGCACCCGGAGCGTAGGCGATTACCGCATCCTTCTGTCCACACGCCACTCGACCGCGGGCGATTTCACTGTTAACGAAGGCGTTTGTTGAGCGATAGATTTCACCAAATGCCGACAGCAGTCGACCCTGCTCATTGAGGACGAAGATTACTTCGTTTCGGCGCAACGAGCGTGAATGCGCCACGAACCGTCCTCGAACGGCACAGATATCATCGATTCCCATCTGTGTGTCGTAAGTCTCGCGCGCGCTGTATCCAACCGCTCTCGTGCGCAGCACATGAAGCCGACGTGAGTTGTCGGCGACCGCGAGATCGCCCCCGGTAGTGAGGTCGAAGGCGCGAGGCTCAATCCACCCCGGGCCTCCGCTACCAGCTTCAATCGTTAAGGCACTACCTCCTCCGGCCCAATCGATCATGCTGAGCGTATTTAGCCGATCATCGAGCACTACCAGGCGATTCTCTGGATCGAAGTCAGCATCCGCGACAAAGCCGAACGGCACCTCGTTAACGCCTTTTAGGGAGACCGACTTCGTAGTCTTGGCCAGCGCCGTAAGCCCCTCGCGCAAGCGCTCAAACGCAGGTGTCACCTTAGCGGGAACGCTAAAACCGGTGGTGCGGTGGATGCTCTCGGGAACCGTATGACCAAGTCGTGCGCCGGGTGAACCGCTATTGTCGCATTCTTCTGTAGCGGCGCATCCAGCAGGAACGACGCAACTATAATCGTGGCTGCGACAGGCGGCGTTACCCAAGCCAGCAACGGCGACGCATCGGCGACACTCCTACCAGCAGGCGCTTCGAACAAAGTATCGCGCCACACCTACCATCTCGCAATGCTACTATACGCGGCCACTGGCTGAGCTTGGTTGCCTGTGGAGGTGCCCGTTCGCAACTCCGGGCTGTTCCGCTCCCAACCCAACCACCCGGTTGGGAGCAATCGACGTCGTCTCGCGACCCTGGGTCGGCTCAGCGGACCAGAGTTCGAGAGCGTAAGATTGAGCTGGCGTTTCGGGTGGCTGCGCGCCTCAACGCCACGCCTGGTTTGCCCGGGTGCCCTCCCCCCTCTCCTCAGGTTCACAAATGCAAGTGCTCCGATCGACCGTCACTCTATTCGGTGCGGTGGCCGCCCTCGCGTCGTGCCAGTCTTCAGCTCCACCCGCCTCAGCACCTGCACCGGCCAGGCCCCAGACACAACCCGCGGCCGGCCAACCCACGAACACCACGGGGCAGCCGCAGACAGGTGAAGCCGCGCAGGCGGCTGGACAGCAGGGCGGCCCGGCGGCAACACCTGGCGAACCGCAGCCACGCCCTTACAACCGGGTCATCACCCCGCAGGCCCGTACCCGCAACGGCCTGTTCCGCGTCCACCAGATCGGTTCACGACTTTACTTCGAGATTCCGAGGGCCGCCCTGAACAAGGAGATGCTCCTTGTCGTCCGCGGTGCCCGGACCCCCGTCAACACGTCGTATGCAGGGCAGCAGATCGGCCAGCGACGGGTCGTGAGGTGGGAGCGGCGCGACAACCGCGTCCTTTTCCGCGAGGTGTCCTACACGACTGTAGCCGACTCGACATCGCCCATCGCTTCGGCCGTGCAAGCCTCGAACAGCAACCTCATCCTTGCAGGTTTCAACGTCGAGGCCTGGGGGCCCGACAGCGCCGCCGTCATCGAGGTCACCAGACTCTACACTGCTCCACCTCAGGAAATCGGGCCCGGCAACCAGTTCCGCGGCAATCCTGACCCGACCCGCTCCTTCATCGAGCGTGCTCTCTCGTTCCCCGAGAACGTGGAAGTTGAGGCAACGCTCACGATTAACGCTCCGGCGGCGGGAGCAGCTGCCGCCCCTAATCCATTCCAGCAGGCAGCCACCGGCGCTGCCAGCGTCACAATCCGCTGGTCAATGGTCAAGCTCCCCGAGCGGCCGATGATGCCGCGGCTGGCCGACAATCGAATCGGATTCTTCAGCCTCTCCCAACTCGATTACAGCCGACCCGAACAGGGTGCCGAATCCCGCCAATACATCGTCCGTTGGCGGCTCGAAAAGAAGGACCCGAACGCCGCGATGTCGGAACCGGTCAAGCCGATCACCTATTACGTCGACCCGGCCACGCCCGAGTGGCTCAAACCCTACGTACGCAAGGGAATCGAAGCCTGGCAACCGGCGTTCGAGGCCGCGGGCTTCATTCGCGGCATCGTCGCCGCCGATCCTCCGAAGGACGATCCGGACTGGTCGCCCGAAGACGCCCGGTATTCTGTCGTGCGCTGGTTGCCGTCAACGATCGAAAACGCACAGGGACCCAACGTCAACGATCCGCGCACGGGCGAAATCCTGGAGTCCGATATCTACATGTACCACAACATCATGACCCTTCAACGGTCGTGGTACTTCACCCAGGTCGGACACCTCGATCCACGCGCCCGGATGTGGCCATTCCCCGATTCGCTGATGGGGCGGCTGGTGGAGTTTGTCGTCGCGCACGAAGTCGGACATACCATTGGCTATCAGCACGATCAGAAGGGAAGCGCGACCTACCCGGTCGATTCGATCCGGTCACGCACATGGGTCGCCAGGATGGGTCACTCGCCGTCGATCATGGATTACTCGCGTCAGAACTACGTGGCCCAACCGGAAGACAACATCGCCCTTGCTGACCTGATTCCGCGCATCGGGCCCTGGGACATCTACACGACGCGTTGGGGCTATACGCCGATTCCGGGCGCGAAGACGCCTGACGAGGAATGGCCGACGCTGGACAAGTGGTCACGGGAACAGGACACCGTTCCCTGGTTGCGCTTCAACATGTCGGATTCCCGTGGATCCGATCCGGGCGACCACAGCGAGGCGGTTGGTGATGCGGACGCCGTCAAGGCGACCGGCTGGGGGATCAGGAGCATCAGGCAGATCGTGCCGCTGCTCATTCCGGCCGCGGTGCGGCTTGGCGAATCGTACGATGATCTCAACCTCCTGTACACGCGCCTCATGGGACAGTGGGGAACCGAACTGCGCCACGTCGCGAACATCGTCGGATCGACCGACTCCCAGGAGAAGTATGGCGGTCAGTCCGGCCCACGCTACAATCCGATCGGTCGGGCCAAACAGGAGGAAGCAGTACGGTTCCTCAACGAAAACGCTTTCACCACGCCAACGTTCTTCCTCGTCCCGGAGATTCTGCGGCTGATCGAAAACGAGGGCGCCGTCCGACGCATCAACCAGCAGCAGTCGGGAATCCTCACCACGCTCTTCAACGATCGCAGGATGGAGCGACTTATCGACTTCGACGCGCTGGCCCCGAGCCGTCAGGATGTTTACACCCTGACGCAATTCGTCGAGGATGTGAGGAGCGGAATCTTCTCCGAGCTGCGAAGCTCTACGTGCACCGTCGACGCATACCGCCGCGAGCTCCATCGGTCCTTCATCACCATCGCCGGCAGCAAGATCAACCCACCGGCTGCAAACCTTCCGGCGGGCCTGCCGCCCCAGTTTGCCGCTACCATCGGGCCGGCCCGCGCCACCAGTGATATCAGGGCGGTCTTCCGGTCGGCGCTCACCACACTCGACAACGAGCTCCGCAGTGCGTCAGGGAGGGCCGGCGATGCGATTACGCGCGCGCATATCGACGATGCCCGTGCCCGTATCAAGGTGATCCTCGACCCTTCGAGCTGACAGCTCGGTAAGGGAACACCTGAGTCCCGAGAGGCAGCGCCCACGACAGCGCTGCCTCTTCGCTTTCCGACCCCTGCCGCGTGACCCGGACGAGATAGCAGCGATTCACTCCAAGGCTCAATTGCGTGCGGAGCCCGCCTATCCGAGTCTTGGTGGTCCGTCAATCCGGGAGAGAATCGATGGCACAGAAAGCGGTTTTCGGCGTCTACCGCACGCGCGAGCAGGTGGAGGCCGCTGTTGACGAATTGCGCACTAATGACTTTCGCAGTGAGGACATCTCGATCCTGTTTCCCGACAATGTCGGGACCAAGGACTTCGCGCACGAGAAGAACACCAAGGCACCCGAAGGCGCGACGACCGGCGCCGCCACTGGTGCCGTCATCGGTGGCACGCTCGGCTGGCTCGTCGGTATCGGTGCGCTCGCCATCCCCGGCTTGGGGCCGTTTATCGCCGCCGGCCCCGTAATCGCTGCCCTGAGCGGAGTTGGCGTCGGTGGAGCCGTGGGCGGTCTCACCGGAGGTCTGGTCGGCCTGGGGATCCCTGAATACGAAGCGAAACGATACGAGGGACTCATCAAGCGCGGGAACATTCTCCTCTCAGTTCATTCCGACGACGCGGACTGGGCGAAGCTTGCCCGCGCCATTCTCGAAAGGACCGGTGCCGACGACATTTCTACCACCGGCGAAGCTCGCGGCGATTACGCGAACACGGAGCGTCCCGCTGCTCGTGTCAGCCCCTGATCGGTGCGCCAGGACAGGGAGTTCCACGAAAGGCGGCTCTACGGGCCGCCTTTCACTTGCAGGTACCCACTCCCTCTCTCAGGTTGAGTTCGCTTCTACCACCTGAGAAGGATGTGTGAATCTCTCCTTCTCAGCATGTTCCCGGTCTCCCCGTCGCCGTACGTTGGCGACCCCAGCCGCAGCTTGACGGGGGTGTATCTGACAAGCTGAGGGGCAGCGCACCTGGAGCCATTCCTGCACTGTCCTGACACGAAGGAGAACGACCTGATGAAGCAGGCAACGCTCGACTCCACTCCCCAGCAATCAAAGCGCCGTTCGCGCGGAGGGGCTCGCACAAACGGTTCACAACCAGAAGCCCGATCTGCCGAGCTCGAACGCCGGCAACTGCTCCAGGTTCTGCAGAAGATGCGCGCCGGTGACTTTTCCGTCCGGCTGCCAGGTGACCTTGCCGGCATGGATGGCAAGATTGCCGATGCCTTTAACGATATCGTCGCTGTCAACGAGCGGATGGCTCACGAACTGACCCGCGTCGGTCAGGTCGTCGGCAAGGAGGGGAGAACACGCGAGCGTGTGCGCTTTGAACACTCGCGCGGCGCATGGGGCGAGATGCAGGGATCGATCAACGCGCTCATCGACGATCTCCTGCGTCCGACAACCGAGGTCACCGGTGCGATTGCGGCGGTGGCTCAGGGCAACCTGACCCAGACTGTCCGCACCGACGTCGACGGCCGGCCGCTCGAGGGAGAGTTCCTCCGCTCGGCGGCGATCGTGAACACGATGATCAGGCAGCTCAACGTGTTCACGTCCGAAGTCACGCGCGTCGCTCGCGAGGTCGGATCGGACGGGAAGCTCGGCGGCCAGGCCCAGGTGCCGGGAGTGAGCGGTGTCTGGAAGGACCTCACCGAGTCGGTGAACTCGATGGCCAGCAACCTCACCGCCCAGGTCCGCAACATCTCCGAGGTCACGATCGCTGTTGCAAGCGGCGATTTGTCGCGAAAGATCACCGTCGACGTGCGCGGAGAGATTCTGCAACTCAAGGAAGCCATCAACACGATGGTCGACCAGCTGCGATCCTTCGCCAGCGAAGTCACGCGTGTCGCCCGTGAAGTCGGTACTGAAGGGAAGCTCGGCGGCCAGGCTGTTGTGCCGGGTGTTGCCGGCACCTGGAAGGATCTCACAGACAGCGTCAATGCGATGGCAGGCAACCTCACCGCTCAGGTGCGCAACATCGCCGAGGTCACTACGGCCGTCGCACGCGGCGACCTGTCGCGCAAGATCACCGTCAACGTCAGCGGCGAGATCCTCGAGCTCAAGGACACCATCAACACGATGGTCGACCAGCTCAACGCCTTCGCCGGCGAAGTCACCCGTGTGGCGCGGGAAGTCGGAACCGAGGGCAAACTGGGCGGCCAGGCGCAGGTGCCTGGCGTCGGTGGAACGTGGAAGGATCTCACCGACAACGTGAACTTCATGGCCAGCAACCTCACGGCGCAGGTTCGAAACATCGCCGAAGTTGCGACCGCGATCGCCCGCGGCGACCTGTCGAAGAAGATTACGGTCAACGTGAGCGGCGAGATTCTGCAGTTGAAGGAGACGCTCAACACCATGGTCGACCAGCTCAATGCTTTCGCCAGCGAAGTAACGCGCGTCGCCCGTGAAGTCGGCACCGAAGGTCGGCTCGGCGGTCAGGCAGCGGTCCCCGGCGTTGCCGGCACCTGGAAGGACCTCACCGACAACGTCAACCTGCTTGCCGCGAACCTGACGACCCAGGTCCGCAATATCGCCGAGGTCACGACTGCTGTTGCAAGAGGTGATTTGTCCCGCAAGATCACCGTTGATGTGAAGGGCGAGGTGCTCGAGCTCAAGGTCACCATCAACACGATGGTCGACCAGCTCAACGCCTTTGCCAGCGAGGTCACCCGCGTCGCCCGCGAGGTGGGCACGGAAGGAAAGCTCGGCGGTCAGGCCCAGGTGCCCGGTGTCGCCGGCACATGGAAGGGACTGACGGACAACGTGAACTTCATGGCCAGCAACCTGACGGCCCAGGTTCGCAACATCGCCGAGGTCACGACCGCGGTCGCCCGCGGCGATCTTTCGCGCAAGATCACTGTGGACGTGAAGGGCGAAATCCTCGAGCTCAAGGACACCATCAATACGATGGTCGACCAGCTCAATGGTTTTGCCGGCGAGGTCACACGTGTGGCCCGCGAGGTGGGGACCGAGGGTAAGCTCGGCGGTCAGGCCGTCGTGCCTGGCGTCGCCGGCACGTGGAAGGACCTCACCGACTCGGTCAACTTCATGGCGGGCAACCTCACGGCGCAGGTGCGCAACATCGCCGAGGTCGCGACGGCGATCGCCAGCGGCGACCTCTCCAAGAAAATCACCGTCGACGTGCGCGGCGAGCTCCTCGATCTCAAGGAGACGCTCAACACGATGGTCGAGCAGTTGCGGTCGTTCGCCGCCGAAGTGACACGCGTTGCCCGCGAGGTGGGAACGGACGGCAAGCTCGGCGGGCAGGCCAACGTCTCGGGCGTGGCGGGAACGTGGAAGGACCTCACCGACAACGTGAATCTTCTCGCCGCCAACCTCACGACCCAGGTCCGCAACATCGCCGAGGTCACAACGGCCGTCGCTCGCGGCGACCTGTCCCGCAAGATCACCGTGGACGTGAAAGGTGAAATCCTCGAGCTCAAGGTCACGATCAACACGATGGTGGACCAGCTCAACGCCTTCGCCGCCGAGGTGACGCGCGTCGCGCGCGAAGTCGGTACCGAAGGCAAGCTCGGGGGTCAGGCCAAGGTTCCGGGCGTCGCCGGAACGTGGAAGGACCTCACCGACAACGTCAACGTCATGGCCGCCAACCTCACCGAGCAGGTTCGCGGCATTGTCAAGGTTGTCACGGCGGTCGCCAACGGCGACCTGCAGCCCAAGCTGACCGTCAACGCCAAGGGTGAGGTCGCGGCCCTCGCGGAAACGATCAACAACATGACCGCCACTCTGGCCACGTTCGCTGATCAGGTCACCACCGTCGCCCGCGAAGTAGGCGTCGAGGGCCGGCTCGGGGGACAGGCCAACGTCCCCGGGGCTGCCGGGACCTGGAAGGACCTGACGGGCAACGTCAACCTCCTTGCCGCGAACCTGACGACTCAGGTACGCGCGATCGCGAAAGTCGCCACCGCCGTGACCCAGGGCGACCTGACGCGTTCGATCCAGGTTGATGCCCGCGGCGAGGTCGCCGAGCTCAAGGACAACCTCAACACAATGATCGACAACCTGCGGCTCACCACCGATCGGAACACCGAGCAGGACTGGCTCAAGACCAACCTCGCGCGGTTCACCAGCATGCTGCAGGGGCAACGTGACCTTGCGACCGTGGGGCAGATGCTGCTGTCGGAGCTGACACTGCTCGTCAATGCCCACCAGGGTCTGATCTACCGCATCGAGGGCAACGATCCCCCCGAGCTCAAACTCGTCGCTGCATTCGCTGACGACGGGCAGAGTGGCCATCCTCACACTGTCAGGCTGGGTGAGGGCCTTCTCGGGCAGTGCGCGAGGGAAAAGCGCAGCGTCACCATCACCGATCCCCCAGCTGATACCACTCGCGTCAGTGCGGGGCTGTTCCGTGCCGTTCCCCGAAGCGTGATCGTCCTCCCCGTACTGTTCGAGGGCGAAGTGAAGGCGGTCATCGAGCTGGCCTCGCTGGAACACTTCACTGCCGCCCAACTGGCCTTCCTCGAGCAGTTGACGGCAAGCATCGGCATCGTCCTCAACTCCATCGAGGCGACGATGCAGACCGAAGGGCTGCTCAAACAGTCGCAGGAGCTCGCTTCCGAACTCCAGACGCAGAAGCGGGAGCTGCAGCAGACGAACGAACAACTCGCGCAGAAGGCCCAGCAGCTCGCCGAACAGAATGCCGAGGTCGAGCGCAAGAACGACGAGATCGAGCAGGCGCGACGCGCGGTCGAAGAAAAGGCGAGTGAGCTGGCGCTTACTTCCAAGTACAAGTCGGAGTTCCTCGCCAACATGTCCCATGAGCTGCGCACGCCCCTCAACAGCATCCTCATTCTGGGACAGCAGCTCGGCGACAACGCGGAAGCGAACCTCACACCCAAGCAGGTCGAGTTTGCGCGAACGATTCACGGTGCCGGAACGGATCTTCTCAACCTCATTACCGACATCCTCGACCTGTCCAAGATCGAGTCCGGCACGGTAACTGTTGTCGCCGAGGAGGTTGGCATCACCCACTTCGTGGACGGCATTGCGAGGCCATTCCGCCACGAGGCCGAAAATCGGCGGCTGTCGCTCGAAATCGAGGTCGATCGCGCACTCAAACCGACGATCATCACCGACTCAAAACGCCTGCAGCAAGTTATCAAGAACCTGCTCTCCAACGCCTTCAAGTTCACCGAGCAGGGCGGGGTCCGTCTGCGCGTATCCCAGGCCGCCAGTGGCTGGAGCTCTGACCATCCGGTGCTCAACGACGCCGGCAGTGTGGTGGCGTTCGAGGTCGCCGACTCAGGCATCGGTATCCCGCTCGAGAAGCAGCGCATCATCTTCGAGGCCTTTCAGCAGGCTGACGCCGGAACCTCGAGGAAATACGGCGGCACAGGGCTGGGCCTCGCCATCAGCCGCGAACTGGCGAGCCTGCTCGGCGGTGAGATCCAGCTGCGCAGTACGCCGGGCCGCGGAAGCACCTTCACCCTTTACCTCCCGCAGACATGGGTTGGACCGGCGGTCGAACCCGCGAGACGGAGCGATCTCAGGATATCCAGTCCTTCGGTTCCGCTCCCCGCGGTGCGCGTAGGCGAGCGCCCGATCGAGGCTATCGCCGATGACCGGGCGTCGATCGAAGCCGATGAGGCAACTCTCCTGATCGTCGAAGACGATCCGCATTACGCGCGCATACTTGTCGACCAGGCGCACGATCAGGGCTTCAAGGTACTGGTAGCCACACGAGGTGCCGACGCTCTTGCTCTCGCGCGCGAGTTCCAGCCGACCGCCGTCTCACTCGATGTCTTTCTTCCCGATATGCTCGGCTGGACCGTACTCAGCCAGCTCAAACACGACCCTGCACTCCGCCACATTCCGGTGCAGATGGTCACGCTCGATGAAGACCGCCAGCACGGATTGTCTCGTGGCGCCTTCAGCTTCATCAGCAAACCCGCAACCAACGAAGGACTGAGCGAGGCGTTGAGCCGGATCCGCACCTACGCCGCACCGCGTGCCCGACGTCTCCTCGTCATCGAGGACAATGAAATCGAACAGCGGAGCATCACCGAGCTGCTCGGCCACCATGACATCGAAATCGAGACGGTGGGGAGTGGTGGTGAAGCGCTCGAAGCCATGCGGGAGCGGTCTTTTGACTGCGCGGTGCTTGATTTGCGTCTTCCCGACATGTCGGGCTTCGAGGTTCTGGAACGCATCAGGGATGATGAATCGCTCGCGGATCTCCCGGTCGTAGTGTTCACGGGCCGTGAGCTTTCAGCGGAGGAGGATGCGCGTCTCCATGCCCTCGCACGGAGCGTCGTGGTCAAGGGAGTCGAATCGCCAGAGAGGTTGCTCGACGAAACGTCACTCTTTCTGCACCGGGTGCTCGCCCACCTGCCCCCGGAAAAGCAGGCGATGCTGGAGCGGTTGCATCGCTCGGACGATGATCTGATAGGGCGCAAGGTGCTGGTGGTCGATGATGACGTGCGAAACATCTTCGCGCTCAGCAGCGTGCTCGAGCGTCGTGGAATGGAAGTCCTCACCGCCGGGACCGGTCACGAAGCGGTAGGCCGCCTCGAATCCACCGCCGACGTCGCCATTGTGCTCATGGATATCATGATGCCCGGCATGGATGGGTATCAGACGATGCAGGCCATCAGGCATCAGCCCCGATTCCGCCGGCTGCCGATCATTGCACTGACGGCCAAGGCCATGAAGGGGGATCGCGAAAAGTGCCTGGAGGCGGGAGCGTCGGATTACCTCGCCAAGCCCGTCAACACCGAGCAGCTCCTTTCCGCTTTGCGCATGTGGCTCCACCGTTAGGCCGATGTCCGCTCAGGAGAAGGTCAACATCCTCCTCGTCGACGACCAGCCTGGAAAGCTGCTCGCCTACGAGGCGATACTGGCTGACCTGGGCGAAACCCTGATCAAGGCCAGCTCGGGGCGCGAGGCACTCGAGCTGCTCCTCAGGAACGACATCACCATCGTGCTGATGGACGTCAGCATGCCGGACCTCGATGGCTTCGAACTGGCGTCGATCATCCGCCAGCATCCCCGCTACCAGGAGACGGCGATAATCTTCGTGTCGGCCGTCCACCTCACCGATCTCGATCGTATCCGGGGCTACAGGTCCGGAGCGGTGGACTACGTGTCGGTACCCATCATCCCGGAGCTGCTGCGCGCCAAGGTGAGCGTTTTTGCGGAGTTGTATCGCAAGACGCGCGAATCGGAGCGACTGACGAAGGAGCTCGAACAGCGCGTCGTCGAGCGGACTTCCGAGCTGCAGGACGCGCTCAACCGCCAGAGCGAGCTGGCGGAGCAACTGCGTCGCGCTGACCGGCGCAAGGACGAGTTCCTCGCTCTGCTCGCCCACGAACTGCGAAATCCGCTGGCTCCGGTGCGGAACGCAGCCCAGGTAATCGCCCTCCGTGCGCCGCAGGATCAGCAGCTCATGTGGTGCCACGAGGTCATCGAGCGACAGATCTCCCAGCTGACGAGACTGGTGGACGACCTGCTCGACGTTTCACGGATAACGCGCGGCAAGGTGAAGTTGCGGCTCGAACTGGTGGACCTCGTCGAGATCGCGGCGCGCGCGGTCGAAACCAGCCGCCCCGTCATCGACGCTCACCGACAGCACCTGTATCTGGACCTCCCGGCGGAGCAGTTGATGCTCCACGGCGACCGCACGCGCCTGATTCAGGTTATCGCGAACCTGCTGAACAACGCCGCCAGGTATCAGCAGGAATCCGGTAAAGTCGAACTCCGGGTCAGGCGCGACGGTCCTGAATCAGTTGTCTCGGTCAGGGACGAAGGAATCGGAATTGCGCCGGAGATGCTGACACAGGTATTCGAGCTCTTTTCGCAGGGAGAACGGGCGCCTGACCGTGCCGAAGGCGGGCTTGGAATCGGGCTGTCGCTGGTCAAGGAACTGGTGGAGTTGCACGGTGGCAGGGTGACGGTGCGCAGTGATGGACCGGGTCAGGGGAGCGAGTTCGAAGTGCGGCTGCCTGCAGTCCCTGTTCAGGGCAGTAGCGGAACGGGAGAGCAACTGGCGGTCAGTTCCGGCCCGGGCAACGGTCGAGAGAAATGGAAGACCGGCGAACATAACGCGGCGCCCAGCCGGATTCTGGTCGTCGACGACAGTCGTGATGCCGCTGAGAGCATGGCGATGTTGCTGCGACTGGGCGGCCACGAGGTCTCCGTGGCACACAACGGTGTCGACGCCCTCAAGGCGGCCAACGACATCAGGCCGTCGGTGATATTCCTCGATATCGGTTTGCCAGGGATGGACGGCTACGAAGTCTGCCGACGAGCTCGCGAGATGGGGCATGCCCGCACTCGAATCATCGCCGTCACCGGATACGGCCAGGACAAAGACCGACAACGGGCTCAGTCAGCCGGCTTTGATGCCCACGTTGTAAAGCCGGTGCCCTACACCCAGCTGGCGCGGCTGCTTGCTGATTGAGCCCTGCACCGCGACATTTGACTGAGCGGGCTCAGCCCGCGTGCTCCACCCCCCAACTTTCGCTGCGAGGTTTCGATGAGGCTCAAACGCTTTTCGATCGCCGCTGGTGCGTTCCTCATTGCCTTACCCACTGAGGCCTGGGCATGCGACTTTCCGTTCAACGGGTCGTTCCTCGGACGCTCAACAGGCAAATGGTCGATCGGAGGTTCACTGGGTCTGACGACTTCAGATCCATCGCTGCTGGTAATCGCCGGTGATGCCACCATCAACGCCGGTACCAAGGCAGTAATTCGGCCGGCAATCGGGCTTTGCCGCAGCGGTGGCGAAGGCTCTTCGAGCGAGATCGTATTTGGCGGTGGCGCAGGCATCAACGTCTGGAACAACGCCGACAACAAGGTTGCACTGAACGTCCAGACAGGCTTGTCATTCGTCTCGTTCGACGGCGGCAAGGACATCACGATCCCTGTCACCGTGGCTGGCCAGTTCATGGCCAACGAGCGGACGTCGTTCTATGGGGGTGCGGGCATGTCCCACAACCGCGTCAGCATCGACGAGACGTCACCCGGGTTCGATGGCACGTTCAGCTCCACCGACCCGGTCCTGTTTGGGGGCGTCCAGTTCATACAGACGCGAGTGTTAGTCGTGTTAGGCCTGCATTTGCTCATGGGCGATGGAAAGAACCTGTTCACGCTGTTAGGCGGCTTCCAGGTGCCCTTTATGTGAGATTCTGATGGGCTGAGCAAAAAGGGGCCAGCTAAACGCCGGCCCTTTTTTGCGCGCACTGCTCCGCTCTCATCGTCGTCGCCCTCATCGCCATCATCGCGCATCATCGCCCTCATCGTCATCGCGCATCATCGCGCCCTCATCGCCATCATCGCGCCCTCATCGCCATCATCCACATCCACTCAACGAACTCACCCGCAGACATGCGAACGTGAGGCGATAACCGTTCACTTCCTGGTCGCGCACAGCCGCAAGCGTGCGCTGGGCCGTACCCGCATTCACCTGGAACGAAGGTCGGACGTTCACCTGCTGGAATGTGATCGAAAAATTCACTACGAACCTCCCGCGCACGCAGGTGACGCCCTTGGGCAGCACAAGCGTTGTGCTCGCCGTACAGCTCCCCGTGCTGGCCAGCAGCCTGATGCGCGCGGTTCCACTTACACCAACCCACACCACCTCCGGTCGCGTCGGCACCGCGGGTCGGCCGATGGCAGTCTCACGGTAGGTTGCACTCGCTACGGCAAATACGGATGTCGCCGCGTTGGGGCCTAACGAGATGGGATTGCGCAGAGCCGCCGAGTCACTGGCCAGATTCACAGAAAGAAGGCGGACGAGGCCGTCCTCCCCTCGGCGCCAGGCTACGATGCTGCGAAGCGCCGGTGGCTTGATGTTGTCGGCAACCTGCCACTCAGCTGTTGTCACGATCGCGTCGAACGCCACCGTCGTGTTGCCGTCGCGGACCTCAAGGCGACTTGGTGTTACGCCATATCGAACGGCCAGCGCCGCCCAGGTAAACTCGTCGGAACGAGGTTTGTCGCCATCTTCAGCGGCCTGCCGGGCAAGCTCGTCGAAGGTGTCAGCGAGGGGCTGGTTCGCGGCAAAATCCCTGTCGGGCGCGAGCATCGATGCCGGCGAGTCAACACAGGCTGCCAGCAGAACAATGCCGAGGAAAAAGCTGAGCTTGGATGGTGTCATGTGGCTCCGTGTGATCTGACACTCCGGCACTCCCCCTCCCTGAACGACGGGCTCAACGAAAGCGTTCCAACGACAACCGAAGTGACCGGAGCGCCCTCCCCATCTGTGTTTCCACCGTTTTGATCGAAATCCCGAGTTCCGTGGCAATCTGTCCGTACGTCAGGCCGCCGTCCCGGCTCATGAGGAAAATCTCCCGACACCGTTCCGGCAGTTTCTCGACAGCCGCTCGAACAGCGTCCGCGAGGTCCGCGGCCGCGGCGGCGTCATCGGTCGATTCGACCGATGCCGGTTCACCTTTGGAAGCTTCTTTCTGCTCGTGTGCGTTTTCGAGCCGCTTGCGCCTCAGATGATTGAGCGCCGTGTTGCGCGCAGCACGGTACAGGTACGTCCTGAGAGAATCGATTTCGGTCATCGATTCACGGCGGGCCCAGAGCTTGAAAAAGACGTCCTGCACGAGTTCTTCCGCGACGTCAGGAGCAAAAACGATACGCCGAACGACCGAACACATAGCGGCATAATGGGCCCTGAAAACCTCTTCCAGTGCCCTTTCATCACCGCCCCGGATGCGGGCGATAAGTTCGGTGTCGTCCGACAGATTCCGGTTGTCTGGTCCCGCAGGATCGGGATTGGGGGTAGCTGTCGGCATTCGAAGAGGTCAGGTTAACATCTCCGTTCCCAGACGAGTAAGGGGCACCAACGTACGCAGTGTCTTTGGGTTGGACTCGACCGTCTTCCAGCCGTGACTGACAACGATATCCTGACCGACGCTGACTACGAGCTGATTGGCCGCTACCTGGCCAATGAGCTTTCCGACGTTGATCGTGCGGATTTCGAGTCCTGGGCGTCGTCGTCCGTTGAGCGCAGGGCGGCGGTGGTCAGGGCACGTGAAGTTTGGCTTATGGTTGCCACTTCCAGTTCTCACCCGGACGTTGACGTTGGGTGGTCCAAGCTCACTAGTGACATAGAGTTAAGGCGTGGGTTGGGAGTCTCAACTGGCGGTCAGAACGGTCGTGCGCCGGCCCGTTCGCTGTCGCATTACTGGCGCAATACTGGCGCGATATTGCGTGCTGCAGCCGTTCTCGCGCTCGTAGCCGGAACGGCTGTTGTCTGGAATCGCCTTACTCAAGATGAAACATCCGTTTCGGAGTCGTCCGCGGCGCTTTTTGAAACGGCGCCGGGTGTCAGGAGGAGCCTTGATCTTGCGGACGGCTCGCGAGTGGAATTGGGCGTCGCGTCGCGGCTCGAGGTAATCGCTGGCTATGGAGGCCGGCACCGTGAAGTGACGCTCTCGGGTGAAGCCTTCTTTACCGTGACGCACGATGACGCCCGGCCCTTCGTCGTGAGAGTGGGTGAATCCAGGATCGAGGACCGCGGAACAGAGTTCTCGGTCCGCCGCTACCCGGAGGACTCCGCGACGGTGGTGGCCGTGTCCTCAGGAGTTGTCGCCGTTTCGGGTCCTCGCACGCAGGCCGTTGTGCTCGAAGCGCGGGATATCGCTCGCCTCGTAGGTGACGCTGTGGCGGTTGAGCGCGGGGTCGATATAGGTCGCCAGCTCGCATTTCGGAGTGGCGAGCTCGCATTCGACAACACACCGATGTCACTCGTCATCCCGGAGATCGAGCGCTGGTTCGACGTCGAGTTTCGTCTCAGTGGCGAGCTGCTGACCCGAACGTTGAACGTCACTTTTGCGCCGGGTACAGCGCTCGAGACTGTTCTCGATGTCGTGGGTGCAACTCTCGAGGTTCGATTTGAGCGGCGAGGTCGGGTAGTCGAGGTCGTCGGCCCCGAGCGGACCGGCCTCTCCAGCGCTTCCGGGAGGGGGGGGCTGGTCGGCGGAGGAATGTGACTCGGCGGGGTGGGTGGAGGTGGGGGTGGCGGTGGAGGGGGTCCGCCTGCGAGGTGAATGCGCGCCGACGCAGGTCGATTGGTCCGTCCCTGCGACTCCTGCTCGCGACCTGCACCCTGCCTTTGGCGGTCGAGTCTCAATCCACCCTGCTCGTTTCTGCGGATAGCGTCCTCCGAGGACGGTATACCGGTGTCCTTTCGCGACTCATCTCGGTCGAGATTTCGGACGCAACCATCGAAAGTGCGCTCCGCTCGGTAGCGACCGCCGGGGGAGTCCGACTTTCCTACAGCGCCGACGTCCTCCCTTCCGGCTCGCGCGTTACCATAACGCGCTCGGCGCTCACGCTCGGGCAGGCGTTCCGCGACGTACTCCGGCACACCGACCTCGACGTTGTCGTGGCCCCCGCCGGCTACGTGATTGTAGTCCGCAACCCTCGCGGGGCAGCTGCCCCGGTGGTAGCTGGCGACTCGGCGGCAATGGAGCTCTTCACACCACTTGTGCGCGCCGCAGTGCGGGCGCAGGTGATGGATCGGATCATCGTGATGGGGACGCCTGCTTCTGGTGCGTCGGAGCGATCGCTTTCGAGTGCAGTGACTGTTTTTACAGGAAGTCAATTGCAGCAACAGGGGCTGCGTACGATGGGGCAGATCTTTCGTACGGCGATTCCGGGGATCGTCGCCTGGGATCTGGGAATATCCGGTCCTTTCGCGGCTCTGGGGTCAGTCAGGGGATCGAGTTCGTTCTCCTCAAACGCTCTCAAGACCTACGTTGATGGAGTGGAGCTGGCGAGTCCTTACCTCCTCTTTGCCCTTGATCCGTTCAGTATCGAGCGCATCGAGGTGATAAGGGGCCCGCAGGGTTCGGCCCTCTACGGATCAGACGCGATCAGCGGAGTGGTGCAGGTTGTAACACGCCGAGGGTCGCCGGCCGCGCGTTGGAAGCCGCAACTTGATGCGGCGATGTCCTTCGGCCGGGCGGAGTCGCGGTTCGCGTCAGGCGCAACGACGCAGCGGCATTCGGCGATGGGCTTTACCGGCGGCGGCACGACTTCGTTGGGCTTCGGCGGCACCTGGGAGCGGAGCGGTGGAATCGTCTCCGGCGGGTCATCTGGGTATGCGGGCACTTTCGGCGGTGGCCGGACCATGCTCGGGCCGCTCCGGCTCGACGCCACTGTGCGCTACGCCGAGGTGAAGTTCACGGCTCCCGCCAACCCGCTGTTCAACAGCCCGTTGCTGGCGCAAGCCGCCAACGACATCCGCCCGCTGCTCGAGGATCAGCGCATCGAACATGAGACTTACGGGATTACCGCCGACTATCAGACTCTTGGCTGGTGGCGGCAGAACCTGGTTATCGGCCTTGACCGTCACGGCGGGGCTATTCCACCTCAGCGTGAGCCGGTCACTGTCGCCGATGCGCTTCTCGGCGCCACGCGCGAGCGGGTGATGAAGGCGTCGATCCGTTACGCAACAACGTTTCGCGCCACCCCTGGGGAAGCGACGGAATTGACGACGACTCTCGGATGGGAGCGATCGGGACTTCATCGCGAGCGGCTCGGCGTCCGATCCGAGGTTGTTGGAGTGGGAGCCGGTCTGGCCTCGCTCTACCGGGACGATGTCGACAACACCGGCGTTTTTGGTCAGCTCAAGGTTGCCCTGGGGAATTCGTTTTTCGTAACGGGAGGCCTGAGGCGCGAGAGCAACTCCAACTTCGGGCAGGACTACGGAAATGCATGGGCGCCGATGATCGGAGCTGCGCTGACGCGGGACGCGGGTCCGGCGGCGGTCAAGGTGCGAGCCGCTTTTGGACGCGGAATCCGCCCACCGCAGCCATCGATGCGACGCGCGATTTCCACGGTCGGGTTCCGGCAGCTGGCCAACCCCGGCCTCGAGCCGGAGATACAGGAGGGTCTTGAGGCGGGAATCGAGGTGTGGCTGGGTCACCGGCTCAATCTGGCCGTGACTGCCTACAATCAGAATGCCGAGGGCCTGATCCAGCAGGTGGTGGCGAATCCCCGGGTGAGCGCGCGCACGATCCAGTATCAGAATGTCGGGCGCATTCACAACACCGGCCTCGAACTGGAGGGGAGCGCCCGGGCCGGGCGTGTCGGCGCCGATCTGAGCTTTGCCCTTACCGACAGCCGCGTAAAGGCGCTGTCCCCGACGTACTCGGGAGACCTGGTGGTTGGCGACCGTGTACCGGAGGTACCGTCGTCGGCGGGGATGGCGAGCATCAGCGTCGATGTGGGGCGGGCGCGAACAACGTTCGGCACCAGCTTTGTAGGCCCCTGGATCGGCTACAACTGGCTCGAGTACTACGGGGCCACCCCGGAAACGAGCGAGTCCCGACCGTTGCTGCGTAATTACTGGGTGCGTTACAGGTCCCTGACAAAGCCGTTTGCCGGGATATCGTGGACTGTCGGCTCCGCGGCCGAAGGGTATGTGCGGGTCGACAACCTCGCCAATGTGCAACGCAACGAGCGGGATGACCTCCAGATCACGGCGGGACGCACCGCCACGGTGGGTTTCAGAATAACCCGTTAGAGATAGGTCGCGCCGTCCGCGACGTCCGGCGCGCGAGGGAAACGAACCATGCGTCCCGATGGCGGTATAGCGATCATGGTGCGCGCCGCCGAGGTCGGACCAGTCTGGTCGGCGCCGCGCCGTGAAAACCCGCCATGGAGGACGTCATGAAGTTCCGCAAGATGCTCCTGTTGCCTGCTGCCGGTCTTTTGTTGACCGCCAGCGTGGCCTCCGCTGCGCCGGCTTCACTCCCGCCTGACGGCGGGATCACGATGTTCATCACCCCCGTCACCGCTTCGATTCAGGACCCTCCGCCCAAGGCGGACGTGACGATCCAGGTCGAAAACACCCGTGATGTCTGGTACCTCGACCCGCTCTGGATCACCGTCGGCCTCGTTGCCGCGGGGCTCGTGATTGCACTGATCGTAGCGGCGTCACGCAGCGGCGGTTCGGGACCAACAACTGTCGTCAAGTAGGGGGGGGGGGGGGACCGGGTGGGGACTGCCCACCCTTCCCTTCTCTCACCGCGCCGCCGGCCCGGCCGGCGGCGGTTCCATTACCGTCGAGTCCCCCGCCCCGGCCCCGTCGCGGGGGGTAACGAGCCCGCACCGCCGCTGGCGCGGCACGCGCCACACC
>JBQTHK010000008.1:0-61538 GCA_052389935.1 Gemmatimonadota bacterium
GAGGAGAGCGAAAATCCGGCTGACTTCAGGGGCATCGACGTTCTGCGGGCAATCAGAAGCTTCGATCCCTGCATGCCATGCACGACGCACATCCAGTCGGAGGCAGGCATGATCACGCGCGAAGTGAATACCTGCGCCTGCGGTCTGGATGATTGAGCGACGGAGCCGCCATTGAGGTCAGTCATCGGCGGTGTAGGCTACAGGTTCCTGCGGGACCACTCGTTCGGCGTCGACATCGCCGACGAACTTGCGTCTAGGGCCCGCCCTCCGCTGTTGCTCGTTGAGGACCTGAGTTACGGCCCGGTCGCGGTGGCGCAGTGGTTCCAGGAAGAGTCGGAGCGAGAACCGATCGACAGGGCAGTCATGATCGGGGCCGTTGAACGCGGGCGGCAACCTGGAGCTCTCTCCATCTACCGTTGGGACCGCCAGCTACCGGAGCCCACCCGGATTCAGGAATGTATCGTCGAAGCGGTAACCGGGATTATCCTCCTCGACAACACACTGATAGTGTGTGAATGGATGAAGGCGCTGCCCCCGGAGACGATCGTGATCGAAGTGGAACCCCTCGAACACCTGCATGGACACGGCTTCAGCCAGCGAATCGCGGTGGCGGCACGGGCCGCCAAAGAGATAGCCGTCGACCTCGCGCTAAGCTCGGAAAGCGAGGGGCTCTCCGCGAAACTTCCCACCCGCCCTCTGGGCGGCGCTCATCTTCAGGATGTCCGCCCAGCCTGAAGCAGCGCTGACTGCACATCCTGACGTCCTCGCCGATGCCGACCGGCTAATCGCCTGGCTGACTGCACACGAGGATCCAGCGGTCCGCGAAGCAGCGTCGACACTCCTCGCCCACATCGACGCTGTTCACCGCACTGCCCTCGAACGATTGATGGCTTCGATAAGTGCCATGGCCGGAGATGCGTTCGTCAATCGCCTTGTTTCCGATCCTGCAGTCCGCCTCCTGTTCATGTCGTATGACCTCCTCACAATCGACCGCCGGCTGCAGGCGGAAGAGGCGCTCGACCTTGTGCGCTCGCATCTGCACGCCCACGGAGTGGGAGTAGAGCTGGTCGACGTCATGGGTGGGGTCGTGACCGTTGGTATAAGGCGCGCCGCTGTCGAGGGAGAGACGAAGCCGTCACCGGACGCCATCATCGCCGACATAACGCGCGCCCTTGAGACGGGACTGATCGGCTTCCAGGAACTTGCGGTCGACGACGGCAGAAAAAGAGAAGCTGCAACATCAGCCTTCTTCCCCGTCTCGGCGCTCCGAAAGGCTCGCCGCCCGGTCTTCGAAGCGGCCTGTCAGGACGATATCGAGCCCGGGTCTACAAGAAGTGTGCATGTCAACGGCGTGCCGATACTCATCGCCAACGCCGACGGCGAGCTCCATGCCATCGAAAACGCGTGTGCAGGCACGCCGCTCCCACTCGAGTTCAGCGCGGTAGATGGCACTACACTCCGTTGCAGCTGGCACGGCTGCCTCTACGACGTGAGAACCGGAGGTCGCGTCGACAATACTGGAGCAAGGGAAGCGGCCCGGCTCACCGTCTACCCGGTTCGACGCAACGAGGGGATGGTCGAAGTCAACATTGGCGCGGAACCGTCCGGAGACTGATGCGCACCCTCATCGCCGGCTTCGGCAATGTGCTACGTGGTGATGACGGCTTTGGTGTGGAAGTCCTGCGCCGACTGGAAATCCGGGGTCGCCTCCACCCAACCACACACGTCCTCGAGGTGGGAACCGGTGGCCTGCGGCTGGCTCAGGAGCTGATGACCGGATACGACCGCCTCATCATCGTGGACGCTCTCAAACGTGGAGGGGCGCCTGGCACAGTGTACTCGCTGGCCGTCGAGGCGGTCGAGCCGGCGCGCGAAATAGACATGCACACCGCCATCCCTTCCCGGGCTCTGGCGATCGCCGACGCACTCGGCGTCACACCACCCGAGGTATTCCTCGTAGGATGCGAGCCCCTGGACGCCGACGAGCTGGTAATGTCTCTCTCTCCCATCGTCAGCCTTGCGGCGGACGAGGCGGCGGTGCGAATTGAGGACCTGGAGAAGAGCCAACCCGGACCCGCCAATGGAAGAGAACCGACCAGATAATCCGATCGCGCGGCGTGATGAGCTGCTCGAGCTCTTCTATTGGCTCGAAGGTGAAGGGCTGCAGGCAAGCGCGACAGTCGACGCGATTGCGCGCTTCGTCGCCATTGACCCCGCTGCCGTGCGCGAAACTCTCGATCAGCTTGTGCGCCGCGGCGACATCATGGCGGCCGACGCGCAGGGCGAATACAGGCTGACTTCAGCGGGCCGCGTCGAAGCGGCCCGCCGATTCGCGCAGGAGTTCGCGCCGCTCCTCAGTCAGGGCCACGGCGAATGCAGCGACCCCGATTGTGACTGTCACCACGACCCGGCGGCCGCGGTCGAGTGTCATGCCGAGCGGGCGCACCGCAGCCATTCGCATCGATGAGACTGGCCATCGCCGGCAAGGGCGGGACCGGCAAAACCACGATTGCAGGAACGCTGGCGCGCCTACTCGCCCGCCGCGGCCGGCGCGTGCTCGCCATCGACGCCGATACCAACCCGAATCTCGCGGCCACGCTTGGTCTGGGACCGACCGGCGTCGAGACGATCGCTGCACTGCCGCGCGGCCTCATGGAGCGGCGCACCGGACCCGACGGGACAACCGAAGTGGTCTTTACGCGCACGCCGGACGAGGTCCTCGCGGAATACGGTGCCAGCGCTCCGGATGGAGTCCAGTTGCTGGTGATGGGCAGGGTTGGTCATGGTGGTGCTGGTTGACTGTGCAGTGCCCACGCCACGGTCCGTGGCCTCCTTGGTCGAATCGTGAGTGAAGGCAACGGCGAGCGTGATGTGATCGTCGACATGGAGGCCGGGCTCGAACACCTCTCACGAGGCACCGGCCGGCACCTCACACGATTCGTGGCGGTGATGGAGCCCTACTACCGCTCCATGGAAACCGCAAAGCGCGTTGCGCAACTGGCCGCCGAACTCGGGATCGACGACGTTGTTGCTGTCGCGAACAAGGTCAGGGACGACGCGGACCGCGCCGCACTTGGTGAGTTCTGTGCTCGCAACTCGATCATCCTCGTCGGCGAGATTCCGTACGACCAGTCACTGGCTGCCGTCGAACGGAGTGGGCTCGCGCCAGTCGAGCAGGAGCCTGCGGGCCCCGCGGTAATGGCAATCGAGCGTCTTGTTGATGCGATCGCTTAGGTTCGCCGGCGGTATTGCGCTCGCGCTGGTCCCTGCGTCCCTCGCCAGCGCTCAGCCCCGGTTGGGGGAGGGGGGAGGAGGGACCCTCGTTGCCGTGACTGCGGGCGAGCCGTCCCATCTCAATTCCGCGATCACGACCGCTGGCGGCATTCACATCGTTGCCGGTTCACTTTATGACGGGCTCGTGGAGCTCGACTCGATCGGCCAACCAGTTCCGGGACTGGCGAAGAGGTGGGACGTGCTCGACGGAGGGCGCCGCTACGTGTTTCACCTCCGGCGCGGTGTGACCTGGCACGACGGCGTTCCGTTTTCGTCGCGTGACGTCAAGTACACGTTCGGGGAAATGCTCCTGCGCTACTCGGCACGCACGAGGGCGGGGTTGGCGCCCGTGCTCGCGGGGATCGACGCACCCGATGATTCGACCGTCGTCTTTCGTTTCGCACGTCCGTATGCGCCGCTCCTCAAAAGGCTCACGGTCGACGAAACACCCATCCTTCCGCGGCACATTTATGAAGGCACTGACCCACTGACGAACCCGGCCAATCACCGGCCTGTGGGCACGGGGCCGTGGCGCTTCGTGGAGTGGATTCGCGGCGACCGCATCGTCTTTGCCCGCAACGACAGGCACTTCGGAAACCGTCCCTCAGTCGAGAGGGTGATCTGGCGAGTTCTGCCTAACGCGTCGGCGGCGGCGATCGCGCTCGAGCGCGGCGAGGTGGATTACCTGAGCGCGGTCGACGGTCCCCAGCTCTCGCGACTGAGGAACGCACGCAGCGTGGTGGTCGGTCGTCATCCGGCGGGTGCCGGGGGGGGGTGGTGCGTCAACACCCTCATCCCGAATCTCGACAAGCCTGCTCTCGCCGACCACCGTGTCCGCCGTGCCCTCAGCCTCGCCATCGATCGCGGGTTTCTGGCCGCACGCGTCTACCTCGGCAGTGCGCGCGCGGCAAGCGGTCCGATGCACTCGCAGCTCGGCGCGATCGACAGGGCGGCTCCGCCGCTCAGTCACGACCCCGGTCTCGCGAGGCGGCTCCTGGCGCAGAGCGGCCACCGTAACCTGCAACTGCGCTTCGTCTATCCAACGCCAGGCTTTTCGCTGCTGGCTGAGGCTTTGCGCGATCAGCTTGCGGCAGTCGGAGTGCAGCTTGTCCTCGAGCCGCTGGACTTCAACACCGCCGTCGACCGTGTTTACGTGCGGCGAGACTTCGACCTTGGCGTGGCGTCATACTGCAACGGCGCCGACCCTGACATCGGCGTGAAGCGGGTGTACGATTCCCGGAACATTCTTCCCATTCCATTCGGCAATGGCGCCGCGTATCGCAATCCGCTCATCGATTCCCTCTTTGACGGCGCCGCGTCGACGCTCGATCAGGATGCGCGTCGTGCGCTTTATTCCCGCATCCAGTCGATCCTGCTCGACGACATCCCCTATCTGTGGCTTGTCGAGACTGACGGTTGGCGTGCCTGGCGACGTGGTGTCAGCGGGCTGCGGCCATGGAGCGGCCACACTTTCAGCGAAGCAGCGATCGCCGGGCGCTGAGCGGCAACCGGCCGCATGCGTTCGTTAGTCATCAGGCGCCTCGCTCTGATCGTGCCGCTGCTGCTGTGCGTGGCGGCGGTGAACTTTGCGATTGTCAATTCGATACCCGGTGATCCGCTTCATCTCTTCTTCGGGGAGAGCGGAGGCGCCGATCCGGCGGCAACCGCCGGGTTGCGAGCCAGGCTGGGTCTGGACCGGCCGCTGCCGGTGCGGTTTGGCGCGTACATCGGTGAGTTGGTGCAGGGAAACCTCGGAACGTCGATCATGCAGGGCCGGCCTGTCACTGTCGCAATCCTCGAACGGCTCCCGGCGACTCTCCTGCTCGCAGGCGCGGGCCTGATTCTCGCCACCGGGCTGGGGCTCGGACTCGGGGTGCTCCTGGCCGTGATGGCGATCCGCACGCCGCGAGTCGAGCGCGGTTTCTTCATGGCAGTGATGCTCGGAACGAACCTTCCACCATACGTGGCAGGCTTGATCCTGATATTGGTCTTTTCGCTTCTGCTCGGATTTTTTCCCAGCCAGGGGATAACGCAGGGGCGGGACGGAGGGCCGGGAGTACTGGCGCACCTCGTGCTGCCGGCATTGACGCTCGCCCTGCAGCCACTCGTTGGAGTGGCGCGGGTGACGCGCGCCAGGCTGCTCGAGGTTCTCACCCGGGCGCACATACGCACCGCGCGCGCCGGAGGTCTGACGCGAACGCGAATCCTCTTCCGTCACGGACTCAAGGCAACGATCCCGGCTCCGCTGACGCTTCTTGCCCTCACGGCCGCCGGCTGGGCGGGCGGGGCGGTTCTGACCGAGACGGTGTTCGGCTGGCCTGGCGTAGGTCGGCTTGCTGTCGAAGCGACGCTGGCGCGCGACTACCCACTGATCGTCGGACTCGTGCTTTTTGGCACTTTGCTTGTAGTCACAATAAACCTCGCCGTTGACGTGAGCCTTGCGATCCTCGACCCCCGCGCACGCAGCGGCTGACGGCGCGCGGCCGGCACGCTGGTATGCGCAGGGCGGCGGGCCCGAACGGAATGAGGGCGCCGTCGTCCTGGCGCTTTCGATCATTGCGGTGTACCTCGTGATCGCGGCGGCGCCGTCTGTCTTTTCCGTGGCGGGCGGCCTGAGGATCGGGGACTCGCCCCTCACCGCCCCCGCTGTCGTGCACCCGCTTGGCACCGACGCGTTAGGCAGGGACGTCTGGACGCGCCTCGTTCACGGAGCGCGGACCTCGCTCGCCGTCGGCTCACTGGCCGCCCTCCTCTCCATGCTGACCGGACTCCTCTTCGGGTGGGCAGCGGCCGCGTTCAGTGGCTGGCGTGACGACCTGCTTATGAGGACCGCGGAAATCATCGACTCGATACCTGCTCTTCTGCTCGCCTTGCTCCTCGTGGCCGCTGGCGGCCCGGGGCTTCTGCCACTGGCGCTCGTTATCGGGTTTACCGGCTGGCTCGCCATCGCCCGTCTCGTGCGGACTGAGGTTCTCATGGCTCGCGAAGCGAATCACGTCGTCGCTGCACGCGCCCTCGGCGCCGCCAGATGGCGACTCGCGCTGCGCCACATCGCTCCGGAAGTTCTCGTCCCCGTCCTTGCCCTTCTTCCGTTCAGGATGGAAGGGGCGATCGTTGTCGAAGCCGGACTGTCATTCCTTGGAGTCGAGGACGCAACAAGGCCGAGCTGGGGGTCGATGTTGCGCGACGCTCAACCCCACCTGCTGGATGCGTGGTGGCTGGTGGCGCCACCGATCATCGCCATCTCGCTGCTGGTGTTCGCCCTGAGTCTTCTCTCTGATCGACTGCAACATGGACTCGACCCCCGGCTCGAAGCAGCGATGCGAAGTGAGCGCCGGTCAGCGGCGGTGCGATGAAAGACGTCGATCGGACCAACCGGGCCGGATTGCCACGGGCGGTCCTGGCACTTTCGGCCGTCTCTTTCTTCACCGATGTATCGAGCGAAATGATCTACCCCCTCATTCCCGTGTTTCTGGCGGGGACGCTCGGCGCCTCGGCGCGGCTGGTCGGGATCATCGAAGGTACGGCCGAAGCGGTGGCTGCCATTCTCAGGTATTACTCGGGACGCTGGTCAGATCGCCTCGCGAGCCGCAAACCACTCGTGGTCATCGGGTACGGCATTTCGTCACTTGCCAGACCATTGATGGGCGTTGCCCAGTCGGGCCTGCAGGTGCTGGCGATCCGCGTCTCGGACCGGATTGGAAAGGGGATCCGGTCTTCACCGCGGGATGCGCTGATCGCGGACGTAACCGACGAATCCCGGAGGGGGAGAGCATTCGGATTCCACCGTGGTGCCGACCATGCCGGCGCGCTCGTCGGCCCACTGGTGGCGTTTGCCCTCCTGACGTGGCTCGGGTTCACGGTGCGTGGCGTTTTTCTGGCCGCGGCTGTCCCGGCCGCGCTGGCCATGGTTGTACTCGTGCTGGGTCTGCGCGAGACCCCGCGACAGCCTGCGCGACCCGTCGCGAGCGCCGGCCAACCGGGTCCGGAAGGGCAAACCGGCTCGGCTTTCACGCGTTATCTCATTGCCCTCGCCATTTTCACGCTCGGCAATTCAACGGATGCTTTTCTCCTGTTGCGTGCCGGTGAGCTGGGAGTGGCGGCGTCGCTCCTGCCGCTCCTCTGGTCGCTCCTGCATCTGGTCAAGGCCTCCACGGCGCCGCTGGGTGGAATCGTCTCGGACCATGTCGGGCGCAAACCACTGATAGTTGGTGGCTGGCTCGTCTACGGCGTCGTGTATCTGGGGTTCGGCGTTGCCAGCGAGGCCTGGCACGTGTGGGCGCTGTTCGCCCTCTACGGGACCTACTTCGGGTTGACGGAGGGAGTCGAGAAGGCGCTTGTCGCGGACATGGTGCCGGCCGCGGTTCGCGGTCGCGCTTTCGGACTCTACAACATGACGATCGGCCTCGCCGTCCTGCCCGCGGCCCTGATTTTCGGCGCCATCTGGGATGCAACGGACGCCCGAACCGCGTTCACCTTCGGAGCGGCCATGGCCGTCGTTGCTGGCATCATATTGTCAACGGTATCGGCCACTCCGACAGCTGCGGCGGTCACCGGGCCGCGGTAGCTGGTGATCGCAGCGTAGCCAGCAGTGCGGCGATGGCGCTGAAATAGCGCTCGCGGTCCACACTGTATGCGTTTTCGTGGCCACCCTCGACCGCGACGAAGAAACGCGGCTCGGCTGACGCGTCGAACAGCCGGCGCCCGTGCTCGAAGGGAATCACTGCGTCCGACGGTGAGTGCAGGAACAGCTTGGGGACGTTGACCCTGGCGATCTTCGTGATCGACGGAAACTGTTCGCTGGCCACGAGCCTTACCGGAAGCCAGGGGTACAGCTCCTGCCCGCGATCCGCAACAGATGTGTAGGCACCCTCGACGATGAGCGCCCCTGCCTCCACTCTCGAGGCGAGGTCGATCGCCACCCCGCTCCCCAGCGAGTGACCGAAAATGACGATGTTCGCCGGCGGCACATCAAGCGAATCGCGCAGGAATCGCCACGACGCCTCGGCATCCTCGTAGAGCCCCTCCTCGAACGGCTCACCCTCGCTCGCACCGAAGCCGCGATAGTCAAAGGCAAGGACATTGACCCCGAGATCCCGCATGAAGGAATAGAACTCGGGTCGCTGCCCATAACCGATGTTGCCGAGGTTACCGTGGCAGACGAGCAGCCAGACCGAGGCCGTATCACCGGTAGCGGCGGGAACTATCCAGGCGGACAGGCGCGTACCGTCTGCCGAGCTGTAGGCGACCGTCCGCTGGTTGAGCCCGAGCTCCGCAGCCGGTGCGGGGACAGCCCGGTCTCCGGGATGGTAGACAAGGCTGATTTCCCGGACCTTGAGCCAGGCCACCGCCCCTCCATACAGGAGAACCAGGATCAGGCCGAGGGCTGCTGCAAGGCGCTTCATGTCTCAGCAGCAGCGGTTACCAGGAGTCGAGTAGCGGGCGTCGAGCCGCTGTCTCGTGAAGTCTTCGCGAGACAACGGGTTGGCGTCCGGGTGGCAGCTGGTGTGGTGCCGCAGGTACAACTCATAGTCGGGCGCCCCGATGATGCGCCTGAGAACGCTCAGAGCGCCGCGCATTCGATCCCCCAGACCGCGGAGAGCGACCAGCCGCCCGACGCCGGACCCGCTACGACCGGCGGATTGTACCGGATTGGATGAAGTTCGCATTTCACTCTCCTGCCAGGGCAACACGTGGCTCGTACGGGACTTCTGTCGAGATGGCCGGCTTGCGCCCCGCGATAACCGCGTACCACTCCTTCGCCGAGGCGGCGATGATGACGATCACGGACAACATGAAAAATGCAGCCACGGCCGCGTCGAGCCGATCATTGAAGATCAGTTTTGCGGCGTTGGCGGCAGTACCGACGTTGGCGGGCAGCGTCCCGGTCGCGATCTGCTCCTCCAGCTGACGGGCATGGGAGAGAAAGCCGAGGCGCGGCTGATCCGAGAAAATCTTCTGGTAGCCGGCAGTCATCGTCACCACCGCCAGCCACGTCAACGGGATCATCGTGATCCAGGCGAAGCGGGCCTTCCCCATCTTGATGATGACGGTCGTCCCTACGCACAGCGCAACCGCGGCCAGCAACTGGTTGGCGATCCCGAACAGCGGCCAGAGCGAGTTGATGCCTCCCAGCGGGTCGATCACACCCTGATAGAGAAAGTACCCCCACATCGACACGAACAGCGCGCTCGAGATCACCACCGCCGGATACCACCCCAGCCGGCCCATCGGTGCCCAGACGTGCTTCAGAAGGTCCTGCAACATGAACCGGCCCACGCGCGTTCCGGCGTCCAGCGTCGTGAGGATGAACAGCGCCTCGAACATGATCGCGAAGTGGTACCAGAGCGCCATCGCCGTCGGGCCACCGAGGGCGCTCGAAAAGAGATGCGCCATCCCCACCGCCAGTGACGGAGCACCCCCGGTGCGTGACAGGAGCGAGTTTTCACCGATCTGTGCCGTGAGCGCACGGAATGCGTCCGGATCGAGTGTGAAGCCCCAGGCGGCGATTGCAGCAGCCGCGCTTTCCGGTGTCGTTCCGATCGCAGCCGCCGGCGCGTTGATCGCGAAATAGGTGCCGGGCGTCAGTACGCAGGCCGCGATCAGCGCCAGTGTGGCAACCAGCGACTCAGTGAGCATCGCCCCATACCCGATGAAACGCGCATCGGGCTCCCGCTCGAGAAGCTTGGGTGTCGTACCGGACGATATGAGCGAGTGGAATCCCGAAATCGCACCGCAGGCAATCGTTATGAAGCAGAAGGGGAAAAGCTTGCCCGCGAAGACCGGGCCCGTGCCGTCGATAAAGCGCGTGACCGCCGGCATCTGCAGCGGCGGGAGAACGATGATTATTCCCAGTGCCAACGCGATGACGACGCCGATCTTGACGAACGCCGACAGGTAGTCCCTCGGCGCGAGCAGCAACCACACAGGCAGCACGCTCGCCGCGAAACCGTAGATCATGATCGCCCACGCCAGCGCCGGCCTGCTCATCGTGAACACAGGTGCAAGGTCCGGGTCTCCGGCGACCCACTTGCCGACGTAAAGCGCAACGACGAGAAGCACGAGGCCGATCGCAGTAGCCTCGAGAACGCGGTGAGGCCTTATCCAACGCATGTAGCCCCCCATCAGCAGTGCGATCGGAATCGTCAGACCAACCGTCACCACCCCCCAGGGGCTCTCTCCCAGCGCATTTACCACAACCAGCGCAAGAACCGCGATCAGCACCACCATGATGCCCAGCACCGCGACCAGCGCCGTCATCCCCGCAACCGTTCCGATCTCTTCCTTGGCCATCTGGCCCAGCGACTTGCCATTGCGCCGGACCGACGAACAGAGAATCACGCAATCCTGCACCGCGCCGCCCAGCGCAACTCCGACGACGATCCAGAGGGCGCCTGGCAGAAACCCGAACTGGGCCGCCAGAGTCGGCCCAACCAGCGGTCCGGGGCCGGCGATCGCGGCAAAGTGGTGCCCGAAAACGACCCAGCGGTTGGTCGGCACGTAGTCACGACCATCATTGAGCCTCTCCGATGGCGTGCGCCTCGTGGCATCGAGCGCAAAGATGTTGGCCGCGATTATCCGGCTGTAGAACCGGTAGGCGACCGCATAGAAGCAGACGGCGGCCGTGACCAGCCACGCGGCACTTACTGTTTCGCCCCGCGACAGGGCGAGGAAAGCGAAGGATGAAACGCCGGTGGCAACAACGGCGATCCAGGCCAGGACCTTGAGCGGACGCGGCATGAGCTGAGGCTTGAGTCAGTTGGGCCGCCCCTTGATGAGTCGGGGGAAGTTCTTGCGGGCGGCGGGCCCGCAAACTTGCCCGACCGATCAGACCCGGTCAACAACCTGCCCTCTGTCGCGCGCGATCGGTCATCATCACCGGCTCGCGCCCGGCGGAGGCTGTTAGCTTTACCCATGCTCCGCGGAATCCCGAACGTGGTCGTTTGCAGCATCCACGCGTTGGTCGCGTGTCTCGCCGCCGGCCCCGCCACGTCCCAGACAATCGCCGAGGCGAGGCCCGGACAGCTGGAGCGCTTCGCGAGCGCACGCGTCATGGTTTATCCGATCCAGACGCTCCCCATCATCGAGCCCTCGGCATGGCGCACTGACATCGGGCCGGCGAGCGCTTTCCTCACCCGCGCCGATACCGCGGTCGAGCAGGCGCTGGGGGGTCGTGGGCTCGACGGCACGTGGGTCTTTCCGCCGGCCCTGAGGAGATCGGCGCGCAGGAACCCAACATACATTTCCGATCCACATTCAGTTCGTGTCGCGGCCGCAGTCATGAGTTCGGCGAGGAAGCGTGACACGCAGATAGCCGAGCCAGCGGCTTCGCAGATCAGGGCGCTCGCGGCCGTCAGCGATGCGCGTTTCGCGTTGATCCCGGTCGAGCTCAGGTTTCAGGCGAGTGGTGCGCTATCGACGGCGATCCTCCGCTGGGCTGTAGTTGACGCCAGACTTGCCCAGGTGGTCTGGCTGGGTGAAGTCAGTTCCAACTCGCGGCCCGCCTTTTCCTTCGAGATGATCGAGGAACTGGCCCAGCGCACCGCCGACCTTGCCGTAGCCCGCTGAGTAAAGTTTGTCCCAGTCATCCGGACCAAAACGCCGAGCCCCGGATTGGGGGAGCGAGCGGGTCGCCCGGGAATGAAGGGCGCTGGCGTCGCTGGACCTTGATCGGTTAACTGTCGGGCATGAACCTGCAAACGAAGCCTGGTGGCATGAACAGGATTCCCTGCACGCTGATTCCGGGAGATGGAATCGGACCAGACATAACGGAAGCGACGTTGCGAATACTCGAAGCGGCGCAGGCGCCCTTCGAGTGGGACCGGCAGCTCGCGGGCATGGCCGCCGTATCCGCGGTGCGGAATCCAATGCCAGATGCAACCCTGGAGTCGATCAGGCGGACGCGACTGGCACTCAAGGGTCCCCTCGAGACGCCGGTCGGCGATGGCTACCGCTCGGTCAATGTCGCGCTCCGCAAGACATTTGACCTGTACGCGAATGTGCGCCCGACGCGGGACATCATTCCGGGGGGTCGCTTCGGAAACGTGGACATCGTGCTCGTCCGCGAGAATACGGAGGGTCTCTACGCCGGTCTCGAGCACTACATCAAGATCGGCGATGATGAAAAGGCCGCCGCTCAGTCGATCGCGCTCATCACCCGTACCGGATCGGAAAGAGTCATACGATACGCCTTCGAGTACGCTCTGGCCCACGGGCGCAAGCGGGTAACTCTCGTGCACAAGGCCAACATCCTCAAGTATTCACAGGGGCTGTTCCGGGCAGTTGGGCAGCAGATTGCCAGGCAGTATGAGGGGCGCGTTGCCTATGACGAACGGATCGTGGACGCCTGCGCGATGCAACTCGTGATCAGGCCTGAGACGTTCGATGTCATCGTCACCACCAATCTCTTCGGCGACATTCTTTCGGACCTGACGAGCGGGCTCGTTGGTGGGCTTGGGCTCGCGCCCGGTGCCAACATCGGCGCACACGCCGCGATCTTCGAGGCAGTTCATGGCACGGCACCTGACATAGCCGGTCAGGGAACGGCCAACCCGAGTGCTCTCCTCTTCGCGTCATGCCTGATGCTCGAGCACGTCGGACATGGCGCGCTCGCGGCGCGGATTCGCGGCGCTGCGGAGCGGGTCATCCGGGAGGGCCGTGCGACAACCCGGGACATAGGGGGAACGGCCACGACGGCGCAGTTCGCTGACGCGGTGATCTCCGGCCTTTCAGCCTGACAGGAACCGACGTTGAGGATTGCCCACGTCTCGGACCTCCACTTCGGGCCTCCATGCAACATTCCTGTAGTAGGAGCGCTCGAGAGCCACCTGGCCCGCGAAGCCTACGACGTGGTGGTGGTCTCCGGTGATCTGGCTCAGCGATCCCTGTCGGGCGAGCTGCAGCGCGGCGCGGCGTTCCTCCGCGACGCGGGAAAAGTGTCGCAGACCTTTGTCATACCGGGCAATCACGACATCGCCTGGTGGGCCTCTCCGATGCACATCCTGGGGGCCGCCGGTCTCTATACGAGGTACCGGAGGTACATCAGCGCCGACCTCGAGCCGGTGATGGTCGCAGGCTGCGCGCACTTTGTCGGGATAAACACCGCCCACGGCCTCGCTCCCTGGACCCTGAGCACACGACTGCGGGACCTGACGATCGTGGGGGCGGTCAGGAACGAGCAGATCCGGCGCACAGCGGAGGCACTGTCAGCCAGGGCACCCGGACTCTTGCGGGTTGTGGTGATGCACCACAATCCACTAAGGGGTGAGCTGTCGAGGCGCTTCGGGATCGTACGCGCGACAGCGGTCCTGTCGGCGCTGGCCGCGGCCGGCGCCGAAGTGGTACTCTGCGGACACGATCATCAGGAGCATGTGGATGAGGTGGAGACGACTGGAGGCAGAGTCATCGTTGTCACCGCGGGAACTCTTTCCCACCGCTCGCGAGGCGGCCGCGCCTGTTCATTCCATAGCCTGACGGTCACCGAATCGGCCGTCACCATCACGACTCACTACTGGAACGACGTGTCGCAGGCCTTTGCTCCCGGCGTGCCGGTCGCGTTCGGCAGGCGCCGTGGCTGACCGCCGGCGGGTGGTCCGACTTGTCGGCAGCGGCGTGGCACTGGCCGCGGCGCTGCATCTGGGTGCCCGCGGGATGCCCGGCATTCCTCCGCTTGGGCCGCTGCTCGACCCGGGCCGTGGACTGTGGTCCGCCGTCTCCTCGGGTGACCTGCCGGTTGCGGCCACCGTCAGCCTGCCCGGTGCGACTGATCGTGTGGAAGTGCGCTACGACGTCCGTGGCGTTCCCCACATCTTCGCCCGTAACGAGGAAGACCTGATGCGCGCTCTTGGCTACGTAACCGCGCGCGACAGACTCTTCCAACTCGAGCTTCAGGCGCGCGCCGGAGCTGGAACGCTGACGGAGCTGGCAGGGTCGCTTGCGCTGGAAGCGGACCGCGAGACAAGGAGCCTCGGGCTGCCACGAGCCGCCGAAGTTACCGCGGCCGATCTCGCTCCGGGCTCGGTTACACGTCGCCACATCGACGCCTACGCCCAGGGCGTCAACGCGTGGATCAGTCAACTGAAAGAAGCGGAGATACCAGTCGAGTTCAAGCTTCTTGGCACCAGGCCCGCGCGCTGGCGCGCCATCAACTCGCTCCATCTCTTCAATCGCATGGGGTACACCCTCTCCTGGAGTCCCGAAGAGGAGAGGAGATCGGCGGTACGGACACTGATCGGCGCCGAAGCGACCGAGGCGCTCTTTCCCCTCACCAGCCCGATCCAGGAGCCGATCCAGCCGGCGGGCCGTGACCGGCCTCGTTTCGAGCTGGCTCCACTTCCACCTCCCCCGCCCGGGATCAACGGGGCATCCGGAATCGCGGTTGAAGTTCAGGGCGCTGCCGACGGCGACCCCAGACGTTTCGCTTCCAACAATTGGGCTGTAGGGGCCCGTCGTTCGCGCACAGGAACGCCGCTCCTTGCCGGCGATCCCCACCTCGAGCTTACGCTGCCGAGCATCTGGTACGAAGCGCACCTCGTCATCGCCGACCGACTCGATGTGTACGGAGTCTCGATCCCGGGTGCGCCCGGTATCATCATCGGGTTCACCCCTGACCTGGCGTGGTCGCTCACGAACACCGGAGCCGATGTCCATGATTTCTACCGCGAGACGGTGGATGACCAGGAGCGGCCGCGGCGCTACCTCGTCGATTCAGTGTGGAGGAGCCTGGAACTGCGGGAGGAGACGTACCGGGATCAACGCGGGCGCGTGATCGCAATCGACACCCTGCGTTTCACGCACCGCGGCCCACTGAATCGCACACCCTCCGGGTGGCTCTCGATGAGGTGGACGGTACTCGAGGCGGCGAACGTGGTAGCACCGTTCTTCAATGGCGCGCGGGCGCGGGGCGCACGGGAGTTTCTCGACGCGTTCGCGGCCGATTTTCGCGCACCGGCGCAGAACGTGATTGTGGCTGACCGGGCGGGGAATATCGCCATCAGGTCGACCGGCCGCTTTCCGATCCGACCCGGCAACGGCGACGGCCTCGGCGTTTTCGACGGGACGCGTTCGTCGAGCGACTGGATCGGGTTCCTGCCGGTGAGCCGTTATCCGCAGTCGTTCAATCCGCCGCAAGGGTACCTGGCTTCGGCCAACCAGCAGCCAATCGACCCTGCGCTCGATCCCACGTACTACGGGCCCGAAAACGCGTTCGAACCGTGGCGCGCGCTGCAGATCAACAAGCTTCTCCGCGCTGACTCGTCCCTGACAATAGACAAAATGCAGCTGCTCCAGACCCACCCGGGCAGCGTGCGCGCCGACCTGTTCATGGAGCGTGTTCTGGCGGCAACGGCCTCCGGGCGTGCCGCAGGCGGCGCACTCGCGGCTGCCGACTCGCTGCTCAGGGACTGGGACAGGCTCTATACGCGTGACAACACCGGCGCCCTCCTGTTCGAAGCCACACTCACCGAGATCGCACGGCGAACCTGGGACGAGCTGATTCCGGCCGGCGATTCCGTGAGACTGGCGACCCCCAGTGGCGCAACGCTGCTGCGCCTGCTGGCTGACCCGGGGAGCCTCTGGTGGGATGACAGGCGAACGGCAGGTCGCAGGGAAGGGCGTGATGACATCATCCGCGAATCAGTGATCAGCGCGTGGAACGAGCTCCGCCGGCGGTACGGCAGCCCGGCAGCCTGGGAATGGGGCGAAGTTGCTCCTTCGAGGATCAATCACCTTCTCGGGCTGAGCGGTTTTTCGGAACGGGCGGTGGTGCAGGGTGGGAGGGGGACGCTGAATCCGTCGGCGCAGAGCAACTTTGGGGCAAGCTGGCGGATGGTTGTCGAGCTGGGCCAGCGTGTGCGCGGCTTCGGCACGTACCCCGGAGGCCAGAGCGGGAATCCGGCGAGCCCGCGCTACAGCGACAGACTGCGGTTCTGGGCGGCAGGGGAACTGGAACTGCTGCACGCTCCACCAGCACTGGATTCGATGCCTCCGGCGCAGATCCGATCGAGCCTTACCCTGACTCCGGGGCCGGGATGAACATCATTGCCGTCCCGCTCCTGGCTCTGGTGTTCGCGTTAGGCACTGGCATCGCGGGGTGGTGGGCCGTCCCGGTTCTCGCCTTTGGCTGGGGTGTGCTTGCCCGCAGGAGGAAACGGCGGGTGCTGGTCGCGGCCGCGGCCGGTGCACTGGCGTGGACGTCGATGCTGGTACTGATGGCTGCGCGGGGGGAAGGTGCCGTGGCCGGTTTCGGCGCGCGGGTTGCTGCTTCGCTCGAACTGCCCGCGGCTGCGCCGGCGCTCGCGACCGCGCTCTTCCCGGCACTCGTGGCGGCGCTGGCCGCAGCGACCGGGTCACTGTTGTTCGCAGACAGCGCAACAGAGAACAACATCCGGTCGCGACGCGGCCGTTCAGGCTGACTACATTTCCCGCCATGACGTCCGACCTATTCAACATCGACAGCGCTCTCACCGAAGAAGAGCGGGCCGTGCGGGACAGCGTCCGGTCGTGGGTTGACGATCGAGTGATGCCGGTCATCGGAAAGGCCTACATCGACGGCCGGTTTCCCCGCGAGCTTATCCCCGAGATGGGAGCGCACGGCTTCTTTGGGGCGAATCTCCCCGAGAAGTACGGCTGCGCGGGACTGAACAACGTGTCCTACGGCCTGATAATGCAGGAGCTGGAACGGGGAGATTCGGGGGTGCGGTCGTTCGCATCGGTGCAGGGAGCGCTGGTGATGTATCCCATCTACGCCTTCGGAAGCGAGGAACAGAAGACGCACTACCTGCCGAAGATGGCGAGTGGAGAAGTCATCGGTTGCTTCGGCCTGACCGAGCCCGACTATGGATCGAATCCGTCCGGAATGGTCACGATGGCCGTGCAGCAAACCGACGGAAGCTGGGTCCTCAACGGCGGGAAGATGTGGATCACCAATGGATCCACAGCTCAGGTCGCGGTGGTCTGGGCCAAGACCGACGGTGACAGGAGCCAGGACTCGATCCGGGGGTTTCTGGTGCCCGCCGGTACCAGGGGCTTCACGGCGCGTGACCAGAAGGGCAAGCTGTCGCTGCGGGCGAGCGACACCAGCGAACTCGTCTTCCAGGACGTGACGCTGCCCGCTGATGCAGTCCTTCCTTTGTCGGGAGGTCTCAAATCCCCCCTGATGTGCCTGACGCAGGCGCGCTACGGCATCTCATGGGGAGCAATCGGGGCGGCGATCGCCTGCTACGAGGAGTCACTTGCCTACGCGAAGAACCGGGTCATGTTCGACCGGCCGATCGCGGGCTTCCAGATCCAGCAGATGCGGCTCGCGGACATGATCACGGAGATCGTGAAGGCTCAGCTGGTTTCGCTGCACCTGGGGCGGCTCAAGGACGCGGGCAACTTTACCCCACAGCAGGTCTCGCTGGCCAAGCGCAACAACGTCAACATGGCGACCGACGTCGCACGCGAAGCACGGCGCCTGCTCGGCGCCAACGGGATCCTGGCTGAATACGCGTCGATGCGGCACATGGCCAACCTCGAGAGTGTGTACACCTACGAGGGTACCCATGACGTGCACTCACTGATACTCGGTCAGGCGGTTACCGGGCTCAACGCGTTCAATTGAGCGCTGTGATGGGAGCCAGGTTCGCCCCGCTGGCGGGGCTTGTTGCCGCCGCTGCGTTCCTGCCGATCACCGTCGGGGCGCAGAGCGGCGGGTGGCTGCCGCGGCTCCGACTCGACAACGACGCCTACAATTTCTGGAAGCCACCAGCGCGCCGGCCCGATGAGGAGTACACCAACGGGGTAGCGGCGACACTCGAGAACCTCGATGCGCCGGTCTGGGGGCGGCTGGTCGGCCGGGGAAAACCGCCTTGTGCAGGTGCGGAGGTTGCACAAGCGACGGCGTGCATGTCGACCACCGTCACGATCGGCCAGGACATCTACACTCCGCACCTCGACCGGCCACCCTACGCATTCCCCGACTGGCGCGACGAACGCCCATACGCCGCCTGGCTGTATCTCGGAACAGCAGGGAGAGTCATCGCCGATGGCAGCCTGCGGACCGTTGAAGTGGCGGTGGGAGTGACCGGACCGCCGGCTCTTGGTGACCTGTCCCAGCGCGTTGCGCACTTCATAAACGAGCGCTACACGACGAAAGCGGAAGGCTGGGACACCCAGGTCGGCTTCGAGCCCGGTTTCATCGCCAGCGCCCGGCAGTCCCTTCTCGCGGCTCGCGGGCAGGCCGGTGGGCGCGGGATCGCGGATCTCGTATACAATTCCGGTGTAACGATCGGCAACGTCAGGTCGGCTGCAGACATGGGCGGCCGCCTGAGAGTCGGCTACAACCTTTCACATCCATGGGACGCCAGGCGGTGGCGCCGGCGCCCGCCGCTCGAAACCTTCGCCGTCGTCGGCGGCAGACTCGAATACGTCGCGCGCGATTTCTCGCTCGACGGCACCCTGTTCAGCGACAGCCGCAGAGTTGCACGGGTCCCACTCGTCCGCGAATACGAGGTCGGAATCGGACTGAGGATGCATCGCCTCGCACTCACCTGGACGGCCACAACTCGGAGCCAGGAGTACCGGACTGGCCCCTCTTTCCACGCGTTCAGCAGCATGCAGGCCAGCTGGGAACACTGAACCGAACGGCTCGTCACTCCCTGTACGGGCCGGGCCGCCGTCGCGTGTCTATCACCGGACATTCAAACCGAGGTGATCATGCACCACACATGGTTCACGTTTCCTCTGGTGGTCGCCGCCGTGGCAGCGGGCACCGGGATCATGGGCTCATCCACCGTCCGGCATGACGAAACGACCGGGCACCGCAGGGAAGTCGCGCGGATACAGGCGCACTTCGATTCGGTCCTGCATGAGCTGACACTCACACCGGTGCTCTCCGCCAGAGCGGCGAGCGAAAGACGAGCGTCGCTGATCCAGGAGCTGCGCGCATACCGGAACCGGGGCGTCTTTCCCCACAATCGCGATTTCGCGGGGCAGGCCGTCCCCTACTTCATCGACCGGCCGACGGGAACGCTCTGCGCCGTGGCGCACCTCCTCGAGTCGACGGGTCGCAGGGACATCGTCGACCGCGTCGCTGACACCGACAACAACGTCTGGGTTGCCGAACTGGCCGGAGATCGCGCATTCGCAGAGTGGCTCGACAGCTGGGGGCTGACGCTCGGCGAAGCTGCGCGGATCCAGGTGCCGTACATCGGCGACGGGAACCCAACGGTCGGCGGCGAGACGGGCCGGACCTACAGCCCGGCAGCGGTTGGCGTAGTCGCCGCCAGTGCAGGCGCCGCGGCGTTCAACCTCTGGAAGAACCCCTCCGGCCGGGGCAGGATCGCCACCGCCGCCGGTCTGATTACGGGAGCGGCGTCGCTCGGCACCGGCCTGGCGGCCATGGGCGATCCGCGTGCGGCGCGGAGCGTTTCAAGTGTATCGCTGGCGGTTGGTGCCCTGAGCACGGCGATCGCGACGCGGGGGTTCCTGAGGCACCGTACTGATGTTGCACGTGAGCAGTCAGCGCGCGAGCGCAAGGTCGCGATCGTTCCGATCGTTCCGGTCAGGGGCAGGAGTGGCGCTGGTCTTTCACTCAACCTGGAATTCTGATGCAAGCGGTAATCTGTAGTGACCGCGTCAAACGGACGATCAAGGTGTGGGCGGCGCTCCCCGTCTGCGTCTGGGTCTTCGCAGGATGCAGTTCCACGACCAGCCAGAGTGAACAGGAGGTCGATCGCGAGATCGCGGCGGCCGCGGGTAAGCAGGTCCAGGTAAGCCCGGCGGCACTGCGCGTCACGCTGCGATTGGTGCCGGAGGACAGCAGGTGCCCTACCAGAGTCACCTGCGTCTGGGCAGGGAACGCACGGGCGTCATTCGAGGCGGTCGAAGGAGAACAGAGCGCGAGTTTCGAGCTCAACACTACTGTTGAGCCGAGGTCCGCCAATGTGCTGGGGTACAGAATCACGCTGGTGGAGTTGACCCCGATCAGGGCGCTCCCGGAAGACGAAATCCCGCAAGCGCGATACGAGGCGAGACTCAGGATTGTGAGGTTGGGGCGTTAGGGGCGGACGATCAGGACGATCAGGACGATCAGGAAGATCAGGACGATCAGGACGATCAGGAAGATCAGGAAGATCAGGAAGATCAGGAGGATCAGGAGGATCAGGAGGATCAGAAGGATCAGAAGGATCAGAAGGATCAGAAGGATCATGAGGAGCAGCAGGAACAAACGGGGCGCGAGAAGCGGAGGCGATTGCAGAGTATCGCGCCCCTCGCGCTCTCCCCTGCCTCGTTGTTGTGCCTCCGCTCGTCTCGACCGACCCGCTAGATTCAAGTGAATTCTTCACAAGGATCAGGGGGCGTTGAAGATCGCGGTATGCATAAAGCGGGTGCCCGACATGGATGCGACGTTCAGGATCGCGTCATCGGGAAAGGCGGTGGACGAGTCCGGTCTCAAGTGGGACATCTCGGACTTTGATGGTTACGCAGTCGAAGCTGCGCTCCAGCTTACCGAACGACTGGGGACTGGCGAGGTGCACGTTATCGCACTCGGTCCGGACACCGTGCAGGAAACACTCCGCAAGGCGCTGAGCATGGGATGCCATGCGGCGGTCCAGCTCAAGGCAGACGCCGTACCTGCCGACCCGTTTGCGATCGCGACGGCACTGGCGGCCGAGCTGAGGGGAAAGGGTTTCGACCTCCTGATGTTCGGCAAGCTGTCGATCGATTCGGCGAACGGTGCGACAGGGCTGATGGTAGCGGGGATGCTGGACCTGCCGATGGTCCACGCCTGCTCACAACTCTCGATCGATGCGTCGTCGCGAAAGGCGACTGCGCGTCGCGAGATCGAAGGTGGGGGTGAGTTGCTGGAGTTTGGACTTCCCGCCGCCGTCTCGATCGACGAGGGGATCGCGCGACCGCGCTACCCGTCACTCAAGGGGATAATGGCGGCGAAGAAGAAGCCGCTCGACATCAGGCCTGCACAGCTGGGTGCGGTCAGGCTTGTGGTCGAGAAGATGGAATTGCCGGCGGCGAGGGGCGCGGGGCGGATCATCGGCGAGGGAGCGGCGGCGGTGCCGGAGCTTGTGCGGCTCCTTCAGACCGAGGCCAAGGTGCTCTGATGGCGGCGATTCTCGTTTTCGCCGAGTCACGGAACGGCGAGTTCAGGAAAGTTGCGGGGGAATTGCTTACTGCGGGGCGGCAGTTGGCGGAATCGATCGGGGGAGGGACGGAGGTACACGCCTTCGCCGCGCTTCCCACGGCGTCTGCAAGCGGTGCTGCTGGCGCACTTGGCGGCCTGGGGGCCGACGCAGTTGTGACCGCGGCCCATGATTCTTTTGCCGACTACAGCCCGGAAGCGATGGCGGCCGCGCTCGCCGCCCGGATACGCGCCGGGGATTACCGGCTGGTGATATTTCCGGCGACAGCTCAGGGGAGGGATCTGGGGCCACGCACGGCGGCGCTGCTGGGCTCAACGATCGCCAGCGACGTAACATCGGCCAGCATCGATGGTGATGACGTTGTGGTCGTGCATCCCGGATACACCGGGAAGGTTGTCATGACGTTGCGATTGAGTGGTACACCGGCGCTGGTGTCGTTGCGTCCGGGCGCCGTGACAGCGGTGCCCGTAGTGAAGGCGGCTCGAAGTGAGACAGCTGAACTGCCTGTTGATCCGGGCGCGGCGAGGGTGCGTGTGACAGAGACGATACTCGGTGACTCGAGGAAGCTTGATCTGGGGGAAGCACCGGTGATCGTGAGCGGCGGCCGCGGACTCAGGGGGAAGGAGCACTTTTCCCTGGTGGAGGATCTGGCGGCGGCATTCGGCAACGCCGCTGTAGGTGCGACGAGGGCGGTCACCGACGAGGGTTGGCGTCCTCATGCGGACCAGATCGGGCAGACGGGGCGCCTGGTCAGTCCCGATCTCTATGTGGCTGTCGGAATCTCGGGCGCGATTCAGCATCTTGCCGGGATGCGGACATCGCGGTGCATCGTCGCAATCAACCGGGACCGCGAGGCTCCGATCTTCAGGATAGCGGACTACGGGATAGTAGGAGACGTGTTCGAGGTCGTGCCCGCGTTCACCGAGGCGGTGAAGAAGGTTCGGGGAGCCGGCTGACGATCGACGCATGAGCGAACGGGCGGCATTCCTGTTTCTGCTGGTTGGGGCATCAGCGCTGTTTTCATTCAGCGCTCAGCGGCTCGTTCGTTATCTTCGCATCGGCCAGGCGCCGGCGTCGCGGCTCGATGACATTCCGAAGCGGATATGGAATCTGCTTACGATCGGCATCGCGCAGACGAAGATCCTGCGCGACCCCGTGGCGGGTCCGCTGCACGCAATGGTGTTCTGGGGATTCCTGGTACTGCAGGTCGGGGCGCTCGAGATCATCGTACACGGCCTCTTCCCCCCCTTCACTTTCGCCGCTGTCCTGCCGCCGGCGATCCACCGGGTCTTTCTGCTTTCCCAGGAACTGACGGCCGGCGCAGTGCTGGCGGCGGTTGTGGTTCTCCTGTGGCGCAGGATTGTCGTCAAACCGCGACGGCTGCAGGGCGACAATGTGCATTCGTGGGACGCGATCCTGATCCTCGGCCTGATCGGCGGCCTGATGGTGACGCTGATGATGGTCGCGGCAGCCGATCGGCTCCTTGTCGCGGGAAGTGCTCACCCGGCGGTCTGGCAGCCGCTGTCGGCCCCCCTCGCGTTCGCTTTTTCATGGTTGTCGCCGGCCACACTCGGGAGTGTGCACGGTGTTTCGTGGTGGGCACATGCGATTCTGATCTTCGTGTTCCTCAATTACCTGCCGTACAGCAAACATCTGCACGTGCTGGTTTCGCTTCCCAACACCTTTCTCTCCAATACCAGCGGTCCGGGCGTTCAGGGTGCGATGAAGCCGATGGATCTCGAGGCGGAGACGGAGGTGTTTGGCGCGGCCGACGTCGTGCACCTGTCATGGAAGAACCTGCTCGACGGCTACACGTGCACCGAGTGCGGGCGGTGCACGGCAGTTTGTCCGGCCAACATCACCGGGAAGGCTCTGTCACCGCGCAAGATCATGATCGACACGCGCCAGCGGTTGTGGGAGGCGGCGCCGGGGGTGATCGGCGACGACGATCCGTTGACGCTTTCCATAGTTGGCGCAAACGAGGCGGGGACAGGTGCCACCGACACCGGCCGGCGGCTCCTCGACGACTTCATCACCGAAGATGAACTGTGGGCCTGTACCTCGTGTCGGGCCTGCGTCCATGAGTGCCCGGTGTCGATCGATCAGCTCGAGATAATCAACGAGCTGAGGAGGAATCTCGTGCTCTCGGAGTCGCGGTTTCCGCCCGAGGTTCAGCCGGCGTTCGAGTCGATGGAGCGTAACGGCTCTCCATGGGCGTTCCCGCCGTCGGAGCGGTCGCGTTGGGCGGACGGGTTGGACGTCCCGGTGATGGCCGAGCTCGCGGCGCGCGGGGAACGTCCCGACCTTCTTTTCTGGGTTGGCTGCATGGGGTCGTTTGACGACAGGGCAAAACGGACGACGGTGGCGTTTGCCCGCATTCTCAGGGCGGCCGGGATCAACTTCGCCATCCTCGGCCAGGAGGAGAGTTGCAACGGCGACCCGGCGCGGCGGATGGGGAACGAATACCTGTATCAGATGCTGGCGAAGCAGAACATCGAGACATTGAACGGTTACGGAATCAGGACGATAGTGACTTCATGCCCGCACTGCTTTCACCAGTTGGGGAACGAGTTTCCGCAACTGGGTGGGGAGTACGAGGTGATCCACCACTCGACGTACATCGAACGGCTGCTCGCCGCCGACCTCGTGCCGCTCAAGTCCGACGGGGGAAAGCGGCTGGTGATGGCGTATCACGACTCGTGTTATCTGGGGCGGTACAACGGGGTTTATGACGCGCCGCGGGAAGTGATTCGACGGGCGCTGCCAGTGGTCGAACTCGTCGAGGCGCCGCGGTCACGTGATCGCGGGCTCTGCTGTGGGGCAGGGGGCGGTAGAATGTGGATGGAGGAGCGAACGGGTCGCCGGATCAACGAGGAACGCAAGCAGGAACTTGTTGCGACGGGTGCGGAGGCAGTGGCAGTGGCCTGCCCGTTCTGCATGACGATGCTGGCGGACGCGGGGCGGAAGCTGGGGACAGAGGTTGAGGTGCTGGACATCGCGGAGATCGTCGCGGAGCGGCTCCAGACGTGAGGCGATGGGCGCTGTTGACGCTGCTGCCGTTGTGTGGTTGCGGGCGAGACGCCGGGCAGGCCGACGGGAAAGCAGGGCCGGACCGGCCCGCGGTCGCCGACACTCTGCCGACTCCGGACGCCGGCGATGCACGGTTCGTTGCCTTTGGCAACGAGCCGTTCTGGTCGATAGCGGTCGACAGCGCGGGATTCCGCTTTCGGACGCCGGAGGACACGGCAGGCGTCCGTTTCGCCGCGGCGAGTCCCGTTCTGTCAGGTGATTCCCTCAAGTGGGTTTCGTCGGGGCCGCAGGGTTCCCTGCTATTGGTGATCAGGCGCCGGCCATGCAGTGACGGGATGTCCGATTCCACCTGGCGGTGGGAGTCCCGTCTCGAGATTGGCGGTCGCCGCCTGTCGGGCTGTGCGCGCCAGTGAGAGTTACGCGCCAGTCAGGTGCAAACAGCTCGCACAGGGCTGACCTCAGCACGTAAGAGTCGCGCGGGACTTCGAGACTCCTGTCGAATATCAGCACCCAGGCACTGAAAACTCCTCGGCAAGCTGTGCTTCCTCCCCGAGCAACAACGCACTGAGTTCGCTCCCCGCGGGCGATTCGCGTCGTTCAGGGGGAACCACGAGAAGGGCGTTGGCGGTTGCCATCGACGTCAGGATGCCGGACCCCTGCGGGCCCGTCAGACGCACGCCCAGCCGGCCGTCGTCGCGCACCCTCACGATAGCCCGGAGGAAGTGCGTGAGGTTGGCTCCGATCATCACAGTCTCCTCGAGCACGACCGGCACCGGCCGGCGAAAGAGCCGCCTGTGCCCCAACATCGCCCGTATCACCGGGCGAACGAATATGTCGAAAGTCACCATCGCCGAAACGGGATTGCCGGGTAGAGCCACCCACCTGCTGTTCCCCAACGATCCAAAACCGAGCGGGGCGCCCGGCCGCATGCGGACCTTCCAGAAGTCGAGACTGGCGCCGAGAGATGTGAGCACATCGCGCGTGTAGTCGAATGCCCCGACCGAAGCGCCTGCCGAGGTGACGATCAGGTCGGCACCGCGAGCCCGCTCAAGCAGCGCGCGCAACGACTCTGGATCGTCCGAGGCGTTTCCGAGTGGTCTCGGCTCCCCGCCAGCAGCCCTGACGAGCGCCGCCAGTGTCCAGGAGTTGGACGTCACGATCTTAAGACCTGCCAGTACCTCGTCGAATCGATCGAGGTCGACGAGCTCGTCTCCCGAACCGAGGATCGCGACAACGGGTCTGCGAAAAACGGGCACCTGCGCCATGCCCAGAGACGCGAGTATTCCAATCTGGGCCGGTCCAATCGGTGTGCGCGCCGGCAGTACAACTGTGCCCGTGACAAAGTCCTCACCGCGGGGCCTGATGTTGCGGCGCAAATCGCGGTCGTTGTGAACCTGCACGACGTCCTCGCCAGCGTCCGTATCCTCAACCCTGACTATTGTATCGGCTCCCTCCGGAATCGGAGCACCGGTCATGATCCGAATCGCCTGACCCGACGCCACCTTCTGCGAGGCAAAGGCTCCAGCGGCTACGGTCTCGAGAACACGCAGTGTCACGGGCGTCGATTCAGTGGCGCCACTGATGTCGCCGCCCCTGACGGCGTAGCCGTCCATGGCCGAGTTGTCCCAGTGGGGGAGTGTATAGGGTGCGACGGCATCACTGGCGAGTACGAACCCGACGGCGTCGGCCAGAGGGGCGATCTCGACGGCTAGCGGCTCGATGCCGGCGGTTACCCGCCGGACGGCTTCGGCGACGGCGAGCATCAGTTGCTGCCGCGTCTCAGGCGGGCGAGTCCTGTGGCCAGCGCGTCCATCACCTCGTCGACTTCGCGGACCGGCACAGTCCAGTTGTTGGAGAGGAAGGAGAAGAGCAACTGGCGCCCATCGGCGGCGGTAACGTAGCCTGAGAGTGAGCGGACCATGGCGAGGGTTCCGGTCTTGGCGTGCACGTTGCCCTGGGCGTCGGTATTGCGCATGCGGCCTCCGATTGTTCCGTCCACGCCGGCAATGGGGAGTGAGGCATGAAAGACCCCAAAATGTGGACTGCGCCTCATGGCGTCGAGCACGGTGACCACGACTTCCGGCGAAACGACGTTGTGGCGTGAAAGACCGCTTCCGTCCCGCACTGAAAAGCCATCACGCGGCGCTCCCCACGCAATCAGCTGGTCGCGCACGACGCGGGCACCGCTGTCGGCGCGCCCCACACCGCTGACTGCGCGTCCGATGGTCTTGAGCAGGATCTCGCCGATCTGGTTCTGGGAGGGTTTTTCGAAGTGCGGGAGGACCTCGGCGAGTCTCGCCGAGCGGATCGAAAAGAGGGGATAGCCGGGTGGCTCAGGCGAGCCGTCGGGCGCAGGTTCCGCCGTGCCGAGGGACACACCTCCCTCGGTGACTACACCGCGAATGCCAAGTGCGTGACGAAGGCTTTCGAGAAAGGCGCGGCGCTGGTCGCGGTATGTGATCGCGACCCGGGCCGTGTCGGCGGGCGCAACGCTACCGGTAACGAGCAACACCGACGCGTCTGTCGAGTCGTGTCGCGCGCGCACGCGGCTGCCGGACCCGGCGGCTCCGGTGACGACGGTCGCCGACAGTCGCGGGAAGTCGGGAACAGGTGCAACCCGCACGGTCGGAGCGGCTCCGGGCTGTGTTGCGCCAATGACCGTGACCGTCATCACTCCCTCGTTCAGGAACAGTTCGTCGACGCCAGAGGAGTAGCCGAAGTCCATATCGTCCCACGACCAGCCGAATCCCCAGACGGCATCGGGAAAGGCGTCGCCGGCTGGTGTGATCGCGCCGCGAATTCTCGTGATCCCGCGGGCGGCGACGGAATCGGCGATGGCACTCACGGCCCGCAGTGCGTTGCCGGCCATGCGATCGCTGAACGTGGGGTCACCGGTACCGGCGATCCGGAGGTCGCCGGTAAGCACGCCGCCGCTGATGGCGCCGCCGGCGAGGACAGTTGTTGTGAACCGGTAGTCAGGGCCGAGCTTCTCGAGAGCCACCGCTCCGGTCAGCAGCTTCTGGTTGGAGGCAGGGATGAAGAGCTTCCCCGCATTCCTCGAATAGAGTGTCTCACCTCTTCCCGGATCGACGACGAGGACGCCCCAGTGCATGTTGCGGAACCGGGGCAGCGCGGTGAGAGAATCGGCGAGTTGTCTGAAAGCAGCGAGGTCGATGGTCGAGGCGGCGCTGACGCCGGTGGTTACGGCCGCGCGGTTGCACGCTGCCAGCGCTGCAATCAGACCAAGTGCCAGAGTCCGCATGACCGGGGAGTGTGGGGGGGGGTGAAAAACTTCAACTCGCGCGCTGTGAGGCGATCTCTTTCTCCACCAGATCCGCAAGTTCGTCCAGCCAGCGCTCATCTGAAAAGCTGATGACCGGAAGCGGCGCAGTGAAGGCCGGGTCGTCGGTGATGATGCCGCGATAGAGTCGGGCGCTCTCGTGATTGGCGTCGAAATGAGGCGTCTGGTGGACTTCTCGCCGGAAGACTTCGATACGCGGCAACTGCGACCTGGTGAAGCCTTCGCAGATCACGATGTCCGCCTCCGGGAGATAGCGGGCTGCAATCTCCTCCGGCCCGAGCTCTTCGCTCCACCGCATGACGAGGGCGAAGCGATCCGGAGAAGCCATCGCTACGCGTTCGGCTTCTCCCTCGTGAAAGTGGCGCCACGTGTCAGTGGTCGCGGGGTCGATGCTGAAGGTGTGCGAGCCGTGCTTGAGAGTCATCACCCGGTGGCCGCGACGGTGCAGAGCCGACGCCAGCCGCACAACTGTCGTAGTCTTTCCGCTGTTCTTACGGCCGACGACTGTGAGGAGCGGAGGCATGGATTTCAGCGGTAGCGAGGTCTTCGGGCGTGTTGATGTTCATGAACAGAAGCGCGGGGTCTCCGAACGTGGCAACGGTTTCGGCGCTGAGGCGCGCGACGCGGACATCGTCGAAGAAGGACACCACGCGCAGGTCGCCCTCAACGAGCCTTTTGGCGATTGGCGCAAGACAGGCCGGCGAATACCAGGCGCAGAGTGGCTCGACGCCACGTCGCGAGCCGCTTTCCGGCACGGCAACGTCCGCTGATTCCCCAAGAGCGCGCAGGGCCCGGAGGAGATCGGTGGACGCAAACGGCATGTCCCACGCGACCACCAGCACCGGACCGGCCGCGTGAACAAGAGCGGAGTGAATGCCGCCGAGGCTGCCGAGGTCAGGCAAAACATCGGCTGCAGCAGGGACACCTTCGAGCCAGCCCCCTGCGTCAGGGTCGTTGGCGACGAGAAGCAGCGAGTCAGTGACGGGTCCGAGAGCCGCCGCCACCCTGTCGATGACCCTCTGTCCTCCCACACGCTCCAGGCCTTTTGGGCGTCCTCCGTATCGCGTCGCCCGCCCACCGGCGAGGATCACACCGGTGCAGCTCAACGGTGGCCAGGGTGGTGGAACTGAGGCGCCCCACTCACCGCCCGTCCAACGAGCAGCATCCCCGCGGCGCGCGCGATCTCGACGGCGATCGTTGACGGCACGGACGGCGTTGCGACTGCCGCGATCCCGGCGCGGGCCGCCTTGTAGGCGAGCTCTCCCGAGATTCTTCCGGTGACGAGGAGGATCAACCCGTCCGGCTCCTGACCGTCCTGGAGCGCAGCACCCATCACCTTGTCGACGGCATTGTGCCGGCCGATATCCTCGGCGTGCTGCATCAGGTCGACTCCATCGGTGAGCGCTGCGGCGTGGATGCCACCGGTTTCGCGATATCGCTCGCCCCGCGCGAACAGACGCTTGAACAGGGGCCTGAGCGCCGCGACGTCGAGGCTGACCAGGATTTCGGACTGAGGACGCGACGGCACGTCGGCAAGGCTGCCAAGGAAGGCCGTTACCGAGCCGCATCCCGAAGCGAGAATGCGTCGGCGCGGGGAGGAGTTGACAGCCTCGACGCGGGCCGGGTCGATGTCGACCCAGAAACCCAACTCGCGAGTGCAGGGGCGCATCCGCGTCACATCGTCAATGCCGTCGATGAATCCCTCGCCGAACAGCCAGCCGATGACGAGGTCATCGAGGCGGTCGGGTGTACACATCCAGGTTACCACGGGCGTGCCATTGACCTCGAGCCAGACCGGGGCCTCTTCGACTGCGTGAAGGGGCAGGGCTCCGGCCCCGGCGTCGAGCTCCGTCATCGCTCGCGCCCCGCCGGTTCGCGGCGGCAGGTGGAACTGAGACGGTCGTCTTCCGCCACTCTGACTTCCTCGACAATGGCACGATCGCCGAGCGCGGCCTGCACCCGTTCGAATATCCACGCCGCCAGATTCTCGCCCGTCGGTATCAATCCACCATCCGCGAACTCCGCTACCTCGAGATTGATATTTCGGTGATCGAGGCGGTCCGTGACTTCGGCGCCCAGCACCCGATCGAGCCAGGCAAGGTCGATCAACATCCCCGTCTCGCGATCAACGGGACCGGTGACGGTTACGTCGCAGACCCAGGTGTGCCCGTGATAGTTCCTGTTGCTGCAGGCACCGAATACCGCGCCGTTTCGCTCGTCGTCCCAGTCGGGACGGCGGTAACGGTGAGCAGCGGCGAAGGTCACCCGTCGCGTCAGGAACGTGCGTGCCACCTAACGACCGAAATTGTAGGTGAGGCCAAGGCTTACGGCGCGATTTCTCTTCCAGAAGTTCCGCGGCGCATCCACGGGCAGAACGGTGTCGTCCGGACCCGTCTTGGTGTAGTAGGATTCGGGGTAGCGGACGCGGTGGAAATAGTTCGTCGCGTCGAGGCGGGCGTGCCACTTGCCGCCGACGAGGAACTTGAGGCCCGGCCGGGCGCTGATCAGGAAAGGGAAGCCGAAACGGTAGTCGCCCACGTCCCGCCCACCGTCGAAGCCGGCGCCGAGGCCGACACCCGCGCCTAACGTGGGGACCAACCGGTTCCAGCTCTTGAACCCGGTCAGCGACAGCGTGATACCGACGTCGGTCAGGAGGAACGGCGCGGTGATGTCACCCTGAGGGCGATCGCCGATCGGAAGCGTCGGGTCCAGCACCAGGCGTTTGGAGTTTACCAGAATCGACCGCGCCGAGAAGTACGCCGGGCCGCCCAGCCGGTACTCGTAATGCGCACCAACGAATGGTCCGTCGCGAGGCGCAACCCTCGCAGGATCGATCGCCGCTTCGTAGAACCCGCCAACCCAGGAGAGTTCGCCGCGCCTTTCCAGGTCGCGATAGGGCGACTGCGCCGGCAGATGCCCAACCTGCGCCGCGATCGGATCGGCTATTGAAAGTGAAAGTGCTGCAAGCAGTAGTCGCATATTTGCCATGTTCAGGGCCCCAGCAGATTTCGACCGTCCATTTCGGTCGGTTGTTCGATTCCCAGCAGCGACAGGATCGTCGGTCCAACATCACATAGAGCACCCCGCTGGCGCAGATGGTTCACCGATCCGTCCCAGTCGAGCATGACGAAGGGCACAGGGTTTGTGGTATGTGCCGTATGCGGACCCCCCGAAATCGGGTCAATCATCTGCTCGCAATTTCCGTGGTCCGCGGTGATCAGGAGCCTGGCTCCGGTTTTTCCAGCTGCAGAAATGATACGAGCAAGGCAGTCGTCCACACACTCCAGCGCCCTGATCACTGCCGGAAGCGAACCGGTGTGACCCACCATGTCGGCATTGGCGAAGTTGCAGAGAGTGAAGTCCCAGGATCCGCTGCGGATGGCAGTGCAGAGCACGTCGGTCACTCCCACCGCTGCCATCTCGGGTTGCAGGTCGTAAGTTGCCACCCTGGGGCTCGGAACAAGGTCTCGCACCTCGCCGGCGAACGGGGCCTCGATACCGCCGTTGAAGAAGTAGGTCACGTGCGGGTATTTCTCGGTCTCCGCGGTCCGGAACATCGTCAACCCACGCTCTGACACCAGTTCGGCGACGATTCTCGCCATGGAGAAGGGCGGAAAGGCGACCGGGAACGAAAACGTCTCATCATAGGACGTCATCGTCGCGAGATGAACTTGCGGGCGACCCGTCACGGGAAACCCGGCGAAGCCGGGATCCGTGAGAGCCCGCACGATCTGCCGCATGCGGTCCGACCTGAAGTTGAAGCAGATGACCGCGTCGCCATCCCGCATCGGCGCGACCGGCGCACCATCGACCGTGATGCAGACCGGCGTCAGGAACTCGTCCGTTTCGCCACGGTCGTACGCCTCGGTGATCGCTCCGACAGGGTCGGATGCGCACGGAGCCACACCGCGCACCGACGCATCATACCAGAGTCTTACGCGCTCCCAACGGCGGTCGCGGTCCATTCCGAAGTAACGACCGCCTAACGACGCGACAATTGCGCGCCCACCCACTCGGCTGAGGAGGTTGCTCATGTAGCCGCGCGCCGACGCCGGCATCGTATCGCGGCCGTCGAGCAGGAGATGGAGGGCTACCTTCGCGATGCCCCGCCACCCGGCCATGTCCACCAGCGCCAGCAGATGTTCATCGTGCGCATGCACACCGCCATCTCCGAGCAGCCCCATGAGGTGGAGCGTCCCGCCTGACTCCGCAACGTGGTCACAAGCGCGCGTAAACGCGGGCCTCTCGTGGAACGAACGGTCAGAAATCGCCTCGCCAATGCGAACCAGGTCCTGCTTGACTACGCGCCCGGCCCCGAGGTTGAGGTGCCCCACTTCAGAGTTGCCCATTTGTCCGGCGGGCAGACCGACGGCGAGCCCTGACGCGTCGAGCAGGGTGCGCGACGAGCGCGACCATAGCCCGGTCCAGTTCGGCATTGAAGCGAGGTCAACGGCGTTCCCCTCGCCGTTCTCGCGATATCCGAAGCCGTCGAGCACGACCAGTACAATCGGCCTGGGATGTGCGCTGGTCTTGGCCATGTATGGATCGGGGAAGCCGGGACCGTTAGACTCGGGGTCGCCGGTGCGCCGGAATGTATCATCCCGCAGTCCACCTGACTCAAACGTGACGACCGCAACTTCCGGATGGAGGCGACTCCGATCCGAACATCCCAGGGTCCTTGTCGCTGTAGCAGGATTGGCGCTGTCGCTTGCAGTGGCGAATCTCCTGCTGTGGCAGCGCTACTCACGCTATCGCGCAGAAACAGAACGACTTAGAGCCGGCATGACTGAGGCCGAGCGATCACGAATCGACATGGTGATCGCGTCGGAGCAGAATCGCTTCGCGGTCATGATGGAGCTCGTTCGCCGCCAGGCTGACTCAGACCGCGAGCTTCACCTGTCGGTTTCGATCGACTCCGCTACGATGCTCCTCGAGCGGGACCAGGCGCTCTTGAGGAGGATGAGCGTTGAGGTCGGCCCCGAACATCTGATCGGAACTCCGCCGGACACGATGCGCGTCGTTCCCCCGCGCGGAGTGCGGTCGATTTCCCGGGTGCTGGGCCCCAGAGACCGCTGGGAAGTTCCCGCATGGGTGTTCACTACTCGGGGACTGCCAGTACCAGACAACAGGGAAGTCGCTGGTGCGCTCGGTCGGGGAGCTCTGCTGCTGACTGGAGGGGCGGTTGTTTACGCGATACCGGACTCAGGCGTGCTGGCCGATAGCTCGTTCATCCTCCCTGGCGCGATTCGAATAAGTCGCAACGATCTGAGGGCAATCGGACCGAACGTCGCACCGGGGATGGCGGTATATTTCTACTGAGGAGTTGACGCTCACCATGTGCAGTTCGTCGGCTGGAGGTGCAGGGTGGTCGCGGGCGTCTGATTGATCATCTTGTTCATCCCGTTCATTCGAATCCCTTGAGTTTCCTGCGCACTGGTGGTCGTACCGCATTAGCGATCCTTGGAACGGTCGTCGTGCTCACGCTGACGACCGTGGCGGTGGGGTATGCGACGGTGACCGCGCGTTACAAGCGCGACCTTACGCGCATGGTCTTCAACGACAACCTCGAGCTTCTCGAGAGCGTCAAGCGTGAAGTTGGAGCGGAGAGCGATTCTCTGCGGTCGATGATCGAGGCACCGGTGGACACGACCGCCAACCGGCCGTACATCGTCGTCAGCATCGCCGACCATCGACTGACCTACCGCCATGGTGACGACGTCCTCTTCACGACACGCGTCGCAACTGGGAGCGGCAAGGTTCTGGCCAAGGGTGGCGGCAATCAGTGGAAGTTCGAGACGCCCCGCGGCCGGCTGGTTGTGCTCTCCAAGGAGCAGGATCCAGTCTGGGTGCCGCCCGACTGGCACTATGTGGAGGTTGCGCACAAGAAGAAACTCGGACTTCTCAAGCTGCAGCGTGGCACGGATCACGCGCTCAACGACGGTTCAATGCTAACGGTGCAGGGGAGCAACGTTGTGCGGAGGCTGACCGATGGAACGCTCGACATCCTCGAGCCGGGTGAAGGACGTGAGCTGATCGTCGACGGCCAGGTTGTGGTCCCTCCGTTCGGGACTAATCAGAGAAAGTTCCCCGGAGTGCTTGGTACGCACCGGCTCAACCTCGGCGACGGCTACGCGCTGCACGGAACCAACGCACCCTCGTCCATCGGAACGTCGGTGAGCCACGGCTGCGTCCGTCTCCGGGACGAAGACGCCGAGACGCTGTTCAGAATCGTCCCGGTCGGTACTCCGGTTTTCATCTATTAGCCGGCCTCGGCCGGAAACTCCCCGCCCTCAGGCGGGATAGGTGAGCCGCGCGCCCGAGGGGCAGCCGTAAACACCTGCGGCGCCTGTCGAGTCGAATCGGTGACGGGGCGCACTGCGCTCCAATCTGCGTCAGAGCAAGACTTCCCCCGTGTCAAAGGGTGAGAAGTCCTTTACAAGAAAACATCTCGACCCGCCACTGTCCGGCGGTTATAATCCGCGTTCGCCCGTACGGGGGAGGGTCCTCATCGGGTGGTCCGTGACCAGAGTCCCTTTCGGGACGTCGATCTCCCCGGTGGAATTCGCCGAGTGCCCCCGAGCCGTCATCGGTCCAGATGGTTGATCAAATCGAGCGCAAAATCGTCGCATTTCTCCTCGTCAGTGCGCTGGGCTCGACAGCCGCGGCGCAGGATTCCCATTCGGTCGCCCCCGACACGTTGCGCGGCCGGAGTGGTCAGCTTCTGGCCCGAATGGTCGGAGGAGCGCGCGACGGAACGATCCGGATCGTCCGTGATCTCTTCGGCGACGAGGCAGCCAGCACTCCCGGGATTTACGCGAATCCGGGGGTGCACGCGACGTTCAGCTTCATCAACATGCTGCCCTTTGCCGCCAAGAACGCCGGCCGCATCGGCAGCTACCGAGTGGGGTCGTGGCCCGCGGAGCGCAGAGGGGTCGGGTCGCTGCCAGAGGGTTTCATCGAGATTACGCCCGAAAACCAGGAAACAAGGGTTTCTGAGCACTTCCGTCTTCGGGATTTCCTGACGCACGATCAGCAGCACGTATGGCCCAAGTACCTTGTGCTGCGCGAGGCACTCGTTGACAAACTCGAGCTGGTAATAGCCGACCTCAAAGCCAGGGGTTACCGCGTCAACCGAATGGTCGTGATGTCTGGCTTCCGGACCCCGCAGTACAATCGCGGGGGTCGTGGGGGCCGGGCGACTGACAGCCGCCACCAGTACGGCGATGCTGCTGACGTGCTGGTAGACAACAATGGCGACGGCAGTATGGACGACCTCAACGGCGACGGGAAGGTCAACGCCGCCGATGCGCGGGTCATTCTGCAGTCTGTGGACAGAGTTGAGAAAACGCACCCGGAACTCCTCGGCGGTGCGGGCGTCTACCGGGCGACACGGGCACACGGCCCGTTCCTGCACGTCGACGTGCGCGGAGCCCGGGTGCGGTGGGGATGAGAGCGCCAGCAGGGACTTCCCGTCTCGGTCCCACGCTTGTACTGAGCGCGCTGGCCCTTGGCTCTCTCGCCATTCTGGCGCGCGCCGATGCTTCGCTTGGCCCGGGTGGGTCCAGCGACCTCATAAGGCGACCCTTTCCCACGGTGACGGCAGCGCCGTCAGCGATGGGGAAGAGTCGCGGCGTCCGAATGCAGACGGCGCTTCCCGGTGAAAAGATTTCGCTCCCGCTCGAGACTGCTGGCGCACCTGAAGAGCTGCGCTACCAGTGGATCAAGCTCGGGGAGCTCATGCCGGCCGAGCAGGCGCGGCCTCTGGTCGGAGCGTTGTATGCGCCCTCCGAGCCCGGATTCTACAGACTCGCGGTCACCCGGGGCTTGGAGCGACAGGTAGTCGACTCGGCGATGATCGGCGTGCTCACTCCGCTGGCCGCCAAAAGAGGAATAACGCTCGATGGTTACCGCATCGGCATGTACCGCGGCGAGAGGAACGGTCGCACGGGCGCGCTGCCGCTGGGCTTCCTCCGAATCGACCAGGACGAGGCGGGAATCGCTGTTTCCGAACATTTGACGCTTGGTGATTTCATCACTCACGACGATCAAAAGCAATGGCCGCGCTACGTCGCGTTGAGCCCGCGGCTGCTCGACAAGCTCGAACTGGTGTTCAACGAGATCGCGCGTTGGCGCGGTCGCGAGGACGCCGGGACCGTTGCCGTCAAATCGGGCTTCCGCACGCCCTTGCATAACACGAGAGTGCGACGCGCGGCCAGCGACAGCCGGCACCAGTACGGTGATGCAGCGGACATCTCGGTGGACGCAAACGGCGATGGTCGGATAACATCGGTCGACGCTTCGTTGATAGCGCGCGCTGTGGAAATCGTGGAGAAACGTCACCCCGATCTTGTGGGCGGACTCGGCGTCTACACGCGGACCAACACTCCTTATGCGCACGTCGACGTGCGTGGGACGAGAGTTCGCTGGCGAGGCTGAGGCGACGCTGAGCCCCGATGCGGCGTTCGTCAGGCAATTGCCGCTCAAGGGGGTGTGACGGCCATCGGTTCCGGGGCCGGGACCCGGTATCTTGCTGGTGTCGTCAACATCCACCCAATGACACTTTCAGCACACCTGCGCGAAAGGCTGCTGCGGCAGCTCGATACCCTCTCGGACGAGAAGGGGTACCTGGCGCTCGATTTCGTGGAGTTTCTCAACTCGAAATACGCCGATCGTCAGCCTGCGGGTCCTGGCATCTTCACGCGGTTCGCGGAGGGCGTTGAGGACACGATGAGAGCCGGCCGGATGTCGACGGCCGCGATCGCGGAGACGATGGGTCTGCTGAGCAAGGCGATGGGGGTGCTGAACGGGGTTGCGGCGGCCGGAAAGTCGGTCGCCAGTGACATCGTGACTGTCGCGAGTTCGGCGGTGAAGCCATCGCAGACGCCGCCAGCTCCACCGCCGACCTCCGGGGATGAGGGTGGGGGAGGGGCTGCGGGCGACGGACGGGCTTCCCCACCAGCCGATGGCAGTTAAACTTTCACCATGGCGACACGAACTGGTTCCAGTGAACGACCCGCGGCTCCGGCCCCTCCGGAACGCGGGTCGTCGCGTCTCGGGCGGTCGAACGCCGGGGACTACAGCGCGAATGGATCGGAGCGGTTATCGCGAGTGAGTCTCGAGCCCGCTCTGACGTTTGACGACGTCCTCCTCTCACCAGGTCATTCCGGGACACACCCCCGGGATGTCTCGACATCATCGTGGTTCACACGTGGCATTCCGCTCAACGTGCCGCTGGTGTCGGCGGCGATGGACACGGTGACGGAATCGGAGATGGCGATCGCAATGGCACGTGCCGGCGGGATCGGGGTGATCCACAAGAACATGTCGATAGACCGCCAGACGGCGGAGGTGGACCGCGTCAAGCGATCGGAAAGCGGGATGATCCTGAATCCGATCACGCTGTCCCCCGATGCGCTTCTGCGGGAGGCGGTGGCGCTGATGACGCGCTTCCGGATTTCCGGTGTTCCGATCGTGGATACGGAAGGGAAGCTCGTCGGGATCATAACGAATCGTGATCTGCAGTTCGAGCGCAATCTCCAGCGGCCGATCCGCGACGCGATGACGACGAAGGATCTGGTTACGGCACCGGAGGGGACAACACTCGACGACGCCGAGCGCATTCTCGCGCGGCACCGCATCGAAAAGCTTCCGGTGACAGATGGGGGTGGTGTTCTGCGTGGACTGATCACGGTCAAGGACATTCACAAGCGGCGGCAGTTCCCGAATGCGAACAAGGACACATTCGGCCGGTTGCGCTGTGCGGCGGCGATCGGGGCGGGGGGAGACTACATCGATCGTGCGCGAAGCCTGGTCGACGCTGGAGTGGACGTGATTGTGATAGATACGGCGCACGGCCATGCAGGCGGGGTGCTCGACGCGACGGCCGGGGTGCGGGAGACGTTTCCGGCGGTGCAGCTGGTGGTGGGCAACGTTGCCACTCGTGCCGGAGCCGCGGCCCTCGTCGAACGGGGGGTCGATGCGGTGAAGGTCGGCGTCGGTCCGGGATCGATATGCACGACTCGTGTTGTCACAGGAGTGGGCGTGCCCCAGCTCACGGCGGTGATGGAGGCTGTGGAAGGGGCTGGTGGAGTGCCGGTGATTGCCGACGGCGGCATCAAATATTCAGGTGATATCGTCAAGGCGCTCGCGGCTGGGGCGTCGAGTGTCATGATGGGCTCGATGCTGGCCGGGACCGAGGAGTCTCCCGGAGAATCGTTCCTGCTCGAGGGCCGCCGCTTCAAGATGATCCGGGGGATGGGGTCGCTGTCTGCGATGCAGGACGGCAGCGCTGACCGCTACTTCCAGGAAGGGGAGATGTCGCCTCTCAAGCTGGTGCCGGAGGGCATCGAGGGCAGGGTACCGTACAAGGGGCCAGTGGTTGACGTTCTGTTCCAGATGGTTGGCGGGCTCCGCAGCGGCATGGGGTATGTCGGATGTGCGAGTGTCGAGGAACTGGGAAGGGACGCCCGGTTCGTGAGGATCACGGCCGCCGGTCTGCGCGAGTCGCATCCCCACGACGTCCAGATAACACGCGAGGCACCTAACTACTCACTGTAACCGACGGCAATCTGGCGCACCGTCCGCCTTGACACTCTCCCGGTCGCCGAGCAGTTTGGCGCCGAGCAGTGCAGCCCCCGGGGCGATCGGAAATCGATCGCCCGTTTCACATCATAGCCCGGGAGAACCCATGGGACTCTGGTCGAAGAAAAGCCTGGACGTGCTGATGAAGGAGGCGGAGGGGTCGGGAGAAGCCGTGACTCTCAGACGTTCACTTGGGGCCGGGAACCTGACGCTCCTCGGCATCGGCGCCATTATCGGGGCGGGGATATTCGTCCTGACGGGGACGGCCGCCGCCCAATACGCCGGGCCCGCGATCGTGCTGTCGTTCGTTCTGGCAGGTTTTGGCTGCCTCTTCGCAGGGCTCTGCTACGCCGAGTTTGCCTCGATGATTCCGATCGCCGGCAGTGCGTACACGTACGGGTACGCCACGCTGGGTGAGCTGATCGCGTGGATCATCGGCTGGGACCTGATCCTTGAATATCTGTTCGCGGCATCAACCGTGGCGGTGGGCTGGTCCGGCTACTTCACCTCGTTTCTCCGCGACTACCTGAGCATCGACCTGCCGCCAGCGTTCTCCAATGCACCCTTTTCCGTCGAAGGTACCCACACCCTCGTGTCGACGGGTGCGATCGTCAATCTGCCCGCGGTGCTGCTGGTCGGTATCCTGACCACACTTCTCGTACTCGGGATTCAGGAATCCGCGCGCCTCAACAATATCATCGTGTTCGTCAAGGTCACGATCGTGTTTCTCGTGATCGGCTTCGGCTTCATGCATGTAGTGCCCGACAACTGGACGCCGTTCATTCCTGAAAACACCGGAACGCCGGGTGAGTTCGGGGTCTCGGGAATCGTGCGCGCTGCGGGCGTCATCTTCTTTGCGTACATCGGCTTTGATGCGGTCTCGACCGCGGCCCAGGAGGCGCGCAATCCTCAACGCGACCTGCCGATAGGAATCCTCACATCGCTGGCCATCTGCACCGTTCTTTACATCCTGATGGCGCTCGTCATGACCGGATTGGCCAATTACACCGAGCTGAACGTCCCCGACCCGGTCTACGTCGCGATCGGAAAGGCAGGCTCGGCGCTGTCGTGGCTGCAGGTCCTCGTCGCACTCGGGGCCATCGCCGGGCTCGCATCGGTTGTTCTCGTGATGCTCCTCGGTCAACCGCGAATCTTCTATGCGATGTCCAGAGACGGGCTGCTTCCACCCCTGTTCTCCAGGGTACACCCCAAATACCAGACGCCGCACGTATCCACGATCATCACCGGGTCCGTCGCGGGCGTGATCGCGGGCCTCTTCCCGATCGGACTGCTCGGCGAGCTCGTATCGATCGGCACCCTCCTCGCATTCGTCATCGTCTGCGCCGGAGTACTTGTGCTTCGTTATCAGTCGCCCAATCTGCATCGGCCCTTCCGCACTCCGCTGGTCCCCCTTGTACCGATCCTGGGCATCCTCACCTGCGGCTACATGATGGTCAACCTGCCCGGGGATACCTGGCTCAGACTGCTCATCTGGCTCGCCATTGGCTTCGTCATTTATTTCACCTACGGCCGGAGGCACTCGCGCCTGTCCCGGGAAGAGTCCGGCAGGGTCTGAAACCGGTGGGTGAGGGCAGGGGAGGGGGCGGGACCAGTTATCTTGTGAGCGGCGCCACCAACTGGTGCCGCTCGCTCTTTTAAGCCCAAGTGCCTTTACAGGATATTCTCGCCGTACCCGCCCATCGCGCTGCAGGTGCCCGGCGCATTGGCGACGTGCTCGCCAAGGCTCGATCGGTTGCGCTGACGACTCATATCAACGCCGACGGCGACGCCTCGGGTTCTGTGGCAGCGCTGGCACGCCTGCTTCCGGGGCTGGGCGTCAAGACGTTTGTTGTGAATCCGACACCCTGGCCGACGATCTTCAGTTTTCTGCTGGAGGGTGGCGTCCTCGACAGGAGTGGAGAGGGTGCGAAAGCACTGCGAGACGCCGACGCGCTCCTCGTCCTCGACGTGAGCGACATGAGCAGGCTCGGCCAGCTCGCCGACGCCGTCAGGAAGCTGACGATACCGAAGCTCGTGATCGATCACCATGTGCCAAGTGATGAGCCGGCGGGAGAGCTGGCGCTCGATGATCCGGTTGCGTGCGCCACCGGTGAGCTGATCTACGATCTGGCGACAACGCTCGGACTCGAGATCGACAGCATCGTCGCGGAAGCGCTTTACACCGCAATCCTCACCGACACCGGTGGTTTCAGGTACGCGAACACCACTCCTCGTTGTCACGCGATTGCTGCCCGCCTTCTCTCGCGGGGCGTGGACGCGGAAACGATGTACCGGCGCATTTACGCGTCGCTATCGCCGGGGCGCATATTCCTGCTGCGTGACGCGCTGGACACGATCGGGCACGACGCATTGCACGGAATCTCCTGGATCTGTGTAACAGCCGACGCACTGGCGAGGTACGACGCCAGTCCCGAGGATCTGGACGGGATCGTGGAGCACCCGCGATCGATCGCCGGGACGAAGATGGCGCTCTTCTTCAGGGACCTGGGCCACGGGAAGGTCAAGATCTCATTCCGGAGTACCGGCGACGTGGACGTCAACCGGTTTGCGCGGACCTTTGGCGGTGGGGGGCACGCCAAGGCAGCGGGCGCTCTGGTGCCGGGGACGCTCAACGACGTGCTGGACCGGGTCGTTTCGGCGGCGCGTGAATATGTGGGCCCGATCGGTCATGAGAGTGGCAATCATGATCGGGGTTCTGCGGGCGTGGAGCGCGACGGCGTGACGCAGTCGCGCTGAGTTGATGAACCGATTGAGGAATGTCTACAATCCAGCAACGAGTGGCAGACGCCCTGGCGGCGATAACCGTTTCCGGGGGCGAAGATGTAATCGCCAGTCAGACGGTCCGGGACATTGCCACTACGCTCGATGGCAAGGTGCACATGACCGTTGCTCTCACGCGGGTCGATGATCCGTCGATTGTGCGCGACGTGCGTCAGGCGGTGGAGAGGGTACATGGAGTCACTGACGTGACCATCGACGTGAGGCACGAAAACGGGCCTCGGGGAACTGTGGCGAGGCCGGCGCCGCCGCAGGCCCGCAGCCCGTTACCGGTGATGGATGCGAGCCCACCGGCGGCGCGGCCCGGAGTGCCGCCTCCGGTCGCCTATCCGCACCTCGGGAGCATCATCGCCGTTTCCTCCGGCAAGGGTGGTGTAGGCAAATCAACTGTCGCGGTCAATCTCGCGGTGGCGCTGGCGCGACGTGGATTGCGGGTGGGCCTCATGGATGCCGACGTCTACGGGCCCAACGTCCCGCGAATGATGGGAGTCAACACGCCACCTCCAGTGCGCAACGAGAAGATCATCCCCCTCGAAGCTCACGGCGTCAGGTTGATGTCGCTGGGCTTCCTGATCGAGAGGGAGCAGCCGGCGATCTGGCGCGGCCCGATCGTCATGAAGATCGTCAGCCAGTTCCTGCGCGACGTCGACTGGGGGACACTCGACTGCTTCCTCGTCGACATGCCGCCGGGGACGGGCGACGCCCAGCTGTCGCTGGTGCAGGCGACGCATGTGGCCGGCGCACTGATCGTTACCACACCCCAACTGGTCGCAACCGGCGATGCACTGCGCGGAGCACGCATGTTCGAGCGGGTCCATGTGCCGGTGCTCGGCATCGTCGAAAACATGAGCTGGCTGGAGTGCCAGCATTGCGGCAAACCGACCGCCGTTTTCGGCAGTGGTGGTGGGGAGGAACTGGCGAAGGAGCTGGGACTGGAACTGCTGGCGCAGATCCCGCTTCACCCGCCGGTCGCAACCGGTGGTGACACGGGGATCCCGATCGTGGTCGGAGATCCAGCGTCCCCGGCGGCACGTGCGCTGGAGGGGCTGGCGGATACGGTCAGGACAAAGGTGAAAGCTCGTTAGGCATGGCGCCACTGATCACGCTGCTCACCGACTTCGGCACAGCCGACGGGTACGTGGCGGAGATCAAGGGCGTGCTCGCCACCCAGGCGCCCCAAGCCCAGGTCAGCGACCTGTCGCACGACATTCCGCCCCACGACATCGAACTCGCGCGACTGTCGGTCGCCCGATACTGGCGCCGGTTCCCGGCCGGTACAGTCCACCTCGTGGTGGTCGACCCCGGTGTCGGAAGTTCGCGGGCCGCGATCGCTGTGCGCAGCGACGGCAGACTACTGGTAGGTCCCGATAATGGCGTGCTGTCGCCGGCACTTCTGCTGCCAGGTGCCGTCGCCGTGACCCTCAGTGTTCCCGCCGCGGCATCGCCAACCTTTCACGGACGCGATGTGTTCGCTCCCGTTGCTGCCGCTCTCGCCAACGGGACTCCGTACAACGACCTGGGCCCCGTTCACCCAAACCCCGTTGTCAGGAGAACGCCAGAGGCGTTGCGGCGTGAGGACGGAGCGGTACTCGGCGAAATCATCGCACTCGATCGCTTCGGGAACGCGATCACCAACCTTATCGGCGTGCGGTCCGGCGTTGTGGCGGCGGGGGGCAGGCCTGTTCCGGTACGGACCACTTATGCAGACGTACCCTCAGGTGCGCCGGTCGCGCTCACTGGTTCGAGCGGATTGCTCGAGATTGCCGTGCGTGACGGCAGCGCTCGTCAGACGCTCGGGATAGAGCGTGGCGCTACGGTGGTGTGGTATCGCGGTCCTGCAGGCGGATGAACGACGGTATGCTCGGAACGAGCGAATGATGAACGGCGATCGGGCTCATCCTGTTCATCCACCGCTCTCGACCCCTCTGCACCCCGCCATCCCGATAACCTTGATCCGCGCCTTTTTGATCAACGTGGCGAGGGCGTCCGGCGCGCCGCCGCGACCACTCCCGACACGGGCGTCGGTGTCTGCCACCCCACTTCAGCCGGAGGGAGGGGCGCAGCGACCGCTGCGTCTCTGCGCGTGCCGCCCCGTGAAAGAATCGCGGCACCGAATCCGGCCGTCACCGCCACGTACGTCAGCAGCAGCGCGAACATCTTTACCAGCGTGCCCACAAGCGGAACAGACGCCGTGAGCGCGGCGACTACCCAGAGCCCCATGTATACCAGTGTGCCGAGCGCGACACCCCTGAGCGTTTCGCCTCTCATCGATATGGCGCCCCGGTTGCTGCTGCTCCCGAGCCCGTCTCCCGTCACCCGGGCCGCGGCGACAAAACCTAAAGTTGCCAGGCCAGCGACGGCGAGAATGGCGGCGACCACCGCGAATGGAATCAGCAGCACCCCGATGACCGTGATCGTGAGGGCCACAGCGATGAGAACGATCACCGGCAGGACAGCCGCCTCGGCCAGAACTCCGCTCCAGAACGACTTCCAGAACGACTGACCCAGCACGTCGGACACACCGTCAAGATACGGACCTGCAAACAGGAACACCGCGATGCCGATTACCAGCATCACGACGAGCCATGCCACTGCGAGACCGAGAGGAGACCGCGGGCGGCCCGCCTCGCTCCGCTCGTCGCCGCTACGACGGTCCAGAAACGAGCGAACCGAGGCGCCAAAAAGTCCAGTCAGGCTCTGAGCGGTACCAACTACCACTCCGGAATCGGCATGGACGTCACCGAAAGCGGCGATGGCGTCGCCTGTAATCCGGCCCCCTGGATGCACGATCACGTCACCGGCGATCGCGACCACGTTACCCTGAATGGTGCCGTAGATGTCCACGTTGCCTCCGGCAGTGACAACGGGGCCCACCACTACTTCTCCCGCGGCGATGACTCTCCCGCCCAGCGTCAGGCTGTCGTGTCGAACGCTTGAGGTGACCTGATCCGGTGAGTTGGCTGGTACAGATTGCGAGGACTGCAAGAGCGAAGGTGAATGAGACCAACGCCATGCAGCATCAGCCGGACAGGGGCTCAATACGGCGGCCGCGACCACGATGAGGGCCGCCCGGGGAACAGACCGAAGCATGGCTAGCTCCTCCTGCGGCGACCGTTGGCTACGATGGCCCTGAGTCCAAAGGCGACCACAACAACACCAGCTCCGGTCCCCGCGACGAGAGCGAAGAGGGAAGCGGAACTCTGCAGCGAGTTGGCGTAAGCCTCGCCGAATACCGACTGAGCGACGCCGGACAGCGAGGTCGAAATCGCGTCCCGGGCACGTGTTACTCCGAGGGTGGCGAGGATGTTCTGGGCGTCGGCGGGGGCGGCAACCCACACGAAAACGACCGAGAGCGCGATCGCGATCGCGCCGGCCCCAATTCCAAACGACAGCCGACTTCGGCTGGTGGCCGGGAACAGCGAAGTAACCTGATCGCGGAGGGCAACGTGCCAGGGCTCGAAGACCTGGACCTGCCTCATCACCTTTTCCGAAAACCGGGGAGGCGGCGCCAGATGGGGTATTGCCTCCAGGCCCGCCACCACCTTTTTCATCGAGCGATATTCGGCCAGGCACCGGGGGCAATCGTCGAGGTGGGAACGCAGCGGCGCCATGCCGAAGCCTTCTCCCTCGTCGACGAGGAGACCGATTTCGTCAGGATTCAAGTGGCGATGGTTCACGAGTGCCTCCGGGGGTTCATACGACCAGGTTGGGGGGTCGGTTTCATTCTTTCACTTCTTCGAGCGCTTCTCGTAACTGATGACGGGCGCGGTGGATATAGGTCTTGACGGTGCCCAGAGGCAGGTCGAGGAGGGCCGCGATTTCCTCGTAGGAACGGCCCTCGACATGCCTGAGCATGATGCACGACCGGTATTCGGGCCTCAGAGCCTCAATGGCCTTCTCGATCGCGCCGCCTAGCTCACGAGCCTCCATCTCGTCAAGCGCCGACTCCTGCCGGGCTGCGAGCTCGAACGTCGTGGCCTCTATCTCGGCGGCAGTAGCAGCATGGGGTGAGCCGTCCATGCTGATCGTGTCGAGTGTCCGCTTTCGGAGGTGATCGATCGCTACGTTGTTGGCGATTTTGAACAGCCACGAGGACAGCTTGAACTCGGGGCGGTACCGGTCGATGTGATTCAGGACCTTGATGAAGCTGTCCTGCGCCAGGTCCTCGGCGACCTCACGATCGCGGACCATGCGAAAGATCAGCGAATAGACCGGGCGCTCGTAGCGGCGGATCAACTCCCGGTACGCAAACTCCCGCCCTTGCTGGGCGAGTGCGACGAGGTCGGCGTCCGGGAGGTTCCTGAGATCGAGGGAGGCGGCCATTCCTCGGGCTGCATGCGCTCCAGGCCCGGCAGTGCGCACGAAAGTGCGGAAGCTATCGAGGAGGGTTGAAGCGGTCCAGCGCGCGCTTGATCCGGATCGGGCGGGGGGTGAAGTTTCGGGAACATGACCCTTTCGGACCTCGAGGCCGTCGAGCTGGTCAATGCGGCCGGAGGTGGGGAGCCGAAGCGAGCGTATGTGCGCCGGATGTTCTCGGCGATTGCTCCCCGCTACGACCTGCTGAACCATCTCCTCAGCTTCAACATCGATCGGCGCTGGCGGCGGCTCGCCATAAGCGCTCTGGGCTGGGAGCGCGCACCACGCGGCGTTTACCTCGATCTCTGCGCCGGCACTCTCGACGTCGCCGTTGAACTTGCGCGCGCCGGCGGTTTCGGCGGGCGGGTGATCGGCGCGGATTTCGCCGAGCCGATGTTGAGGGCCGGCCTGAGCAAGGTGGAGGGGTGGCCGGTCGATGTCGTTGTGGCGGATGCGATGGAGCTACCCGTGCCTGATGCGAGCATCGATGGAGTGATCGTGGCGTTCGGAGTGCGCAACCTTCCTGCACTTGAGCCCGGGCTTTCCGAGATGCGACGGGTGCTTGCGCCGGAAGGGCGGCTGGTGATACTCGAGTTTTCGACGCCGCCGTCGGCACTTGTACGGGGCGTGTACCATGCGTACTTCCATCGCTTGCTGCCGCTGGTTGGGGGGCTGGTCAGCGGCCATCGAACCGCCTACCGGTACCTCCCCGAATCGGTGCGCAATTTTCCGACGGCGCAAGGGCTCGCCGACAAGTTGCATCGTTGTGGTTTCAGCAGCGTGCAATGGCGGCAGCTCACGTTTGGGATCGCCGCGCTGCACGTCGCTTCACGGGAGTCATCGCAGTCACCGGTGGACGTGGCGGCATGAACCACGACGACCTTCCGGGCTTCATCGCGGCGCTGGACAGTGCCAACGAGTTGCGGCGTATCGCGGTTCCGGTCCGCGCCAGGCTGGAGCTGTGCGAAATCGCCGACCGGGCGATGAAGATGAGCGGCGGAGGGCCGGCTTTGCTCTTCGAAAACGTCATTCTCGATGACGGGTCGACCTCCTCGCTGCCCGTGGCGATCAACCTCTTCGGGTCGAGGCGGCGGATGTCGATGGCGCTGGGGGTCGAGTCGCTGGACGATGTTGGTGCGCGAATAACACAACTGCTCGATCTCAAGGTGCCGGAGGGAATCCTTCCCAAGCTGGCACTGGTGCCACGTCTGCTGGAGGTTGCGCGATTTCCTCCCCGTCGATCGGGGGGATCACCTCCCTGTCAGGAGATCGTATGGCGTGGTCGCGAAATCGACCTGGCGCGGCTGCCGATCATCACCTGCTGGCCGGAAGATGGCGGTCCCTACGTCACTCTCCCGATGGTGATATCGCGCGACCCCATCCGCGGCATTCGCAATGTAGGGATGTACCGCGTCCAGGTTCTCGGTCGTGACTCGCTGGCGATGCACTGGCAGCGGCACAAGGTCGGGGCCGCCCACTGGCGGGAGATGGCGGCCCGTGGCGAGAAAATGCCCGTCGCGATCGCGATCGGTGCCGATCCGGCATCGGTGTATTCGGCATCGGCACCCCTCCCGCCCAACGTCGACGAGTTCATTTTCGCCGGGTTCCTGCGACGGAAGCCAGTGCAGCTGACGAAGGCGTTGACTTCGGACCTCGAAGTCCCGGCGATGTCGGAAGTCGTGATCGAGGGGGTGATCGACCCGGCCGAGCCGCTCGTCACCGAGGGCCCGTTCGGAGACCACACCGGTTTCTATTCGGAGGCGGACCTGTATCCCCGTGTGCAGGTAACCGCCATAACGATGCGCAGCAACCCGGTCTACGCGACTACGATCGTCGGCCGGCCACCGATGGAGGACTTCTGGCTGGGGCACGCGACCGAGCGGATCTTTCTCCCGCTCCTCAGGCTGACCACTCCCGAGGTTGTGGACTACCACATGCCATCGGAGGGTATCTTCCACAATCTCGTTTTCGTCTCGATCGACAAACACTATCCCGGGCAGGCCTACAAGGTCATGAATGCGCTGTGGGGCGCGGGGCTGATGTCGCTGGCCAAGGTTCTCGTGGTCGTCGACAAGGACGTCAACGTTCAGGATCCACACGAAGCGTGGTGGATCGCGCTCAACAACATCGACCCCGAGCGCGACGTGCGTTTCACCATGGGCCCGGTCGACGTTCTCGATCACTCCAGCCGCAGCTTTACCTATGGCTCCAAGATGGGCATCGACGCCACGCGCAAGTGGCCCGAGGAGGGCTTTACCCGCAACTGGCCGCGCCTGATCGAGATGGATGCCGCCACCAGGGCCCGCGTCGACGAATTGTGGCCGCGGCTCGGAATCAGATGAGGGCACGAACCAGCGAAGGACAGACGCTTGCCGGCACGTCACGTTTTGTCCGCTACGCCAATTTCGTAAAGCTCCCTCATACGGTCTTTGCCCTCCCGTTCGCGATGATGGGAGTGACTCTGGCCAGCTGGACAGCGCCGGTAACGCCGGCCGTCCTGGCGTGGATAATCATCGCCTTCACCAGCGCCCGCTTTGCCGCCATGGGCTTCAACCGGATCGTCGACCGCGATCTCGACGCGCGCAATCCACGCACGAGCGCGCGCGAGTTGCCCGCCGGCGTGATCGGCCTGCGGGAGGCGACGATGTCCGTCGTCCTCGCCGGAGCACTCTTCATCTTCAGCGCCTTTCAGCTCAATCCCCTCTGTGGCTGGCTCTCCCCGGTGGCTCTCGCCTGGGTGCTTTCCTACAGCTACACCAAGCGCTTCACGCGCTGGTCGCACGTTGCACTCGGCGTTGGTCTGTCGATCGCTCCCGTTGGCGGCTTTCTGGCTGTAGCCGGCCGCTGGCCGGAGCAGGCCTGGATGCCACTGCTCCTCGCACTTGCCGTGGCCAGCTGGGTCGCTGGCTTCGACGTCTTCTACGCCCTGCAGGACGCAGACTTCGATCGCCGCCATGGCCTCCATTCGATTCCGGTCGCGGTCGGACCGAGGCGCGCCGTTACGATCGCGCGGCTCCTTCACCTGGTTACCGTGCTCGCACTCCTCGCTGTGTGGGGAGTCAGCGGAGGTGGTCCCCTGTTTCTGGCCGGGATCGTCGTCGCGGCGGCGCTGCTCGTGTGGGAACACCGGCTCGTCGACCCCGACGATCTGTCGCGACTCGACGCCGCCTTCTTCACGATGAACGGGGTCATATCGCTGACGCTGTTTGCATTTGTGCTTGCCGAGCGCCTGCTGGGTCGCGGTGGTGGCTGAAGCCAGGCTGCCGCTGGTGGTGGCGGTCAGCGGTGCCTCGGGGGCCCCTTACGCCCTGCGCCTGCTCGACGCCCTTGCTTCCACCGAACGCGAGACCTGGCTGATTCTGACAACACACGGTCTGCGCCTGCTCGATACCGAACTCGGCATCGGCTCCGCCGCCGCGCTCCGCGAGCAGATTGGCCACGAACGCTGGGATAGATGTTTTCGGGTGTTTGATGACGCGGACCGCGGTGCACGCCCGGCATCGGGGTCGGCGAGGACCGCCGGGATGATCATCTGCCCGTGCTCAATGGGGACCGTCGCCGCCATCGCCCACGGGACGTCGCGCTCGCTCGTCGAGAGGGCAGCCGATGTGACGCTCAAGGAACGCCGCCGGCTGATCGTCGTGCCGCGCGAGACGCCCTATAACGAAGTGCACCTCGACAACATGCTGCGCCTGACGAGAGCCGGAGCAATCGTTCTCCCCGCTTCGCCCGGCTTCTACCACCGGCCGGCAACAATCGCCGATCTCGTCGACTTCATCGTCGCGCGCGTCCTCGATCTCGCCGGCGTCGAACACTCGCTCGGCCGCCGCTGGGGTGACGACGATCCGACGCAGCAGTGAGGTTCGTGGTCGGACTCATTTCGGACACCCACGGACTGCTTCGGCCCGCGGCCGTCGACGCACTCTCGGCGGGCAACGTCAGCCAAATCCTGCACGCCGGTGATGTAGACAACGACGACATCCTCGCCGAACTCGCCCTGATCGCACCGGTCCAGGCAGTGGCTGGCAACTGCGATCCGCCCGACAATCCGCTCCTGCCACGCAGCCGGCAGCTCGAGCTGGGCGGACTCACGCTGCACATGAGTCACGGGCACGAACTCGGAGTTCCGACTCCTCAACGACTCCGCTCCGCCTACGCTGCCGACGTCATAATCTTTGGCCACACCCACCGCCCGCAGGTAGTCCGCGGGGAGGATGGTCGACTCGTGGTGAATCCGGGTGCGGCGGGCCCGCGCCGGTTCGATATCCGCGCGAGTCTGGCGATCCTCACGATCGAAGAACGCCAGGCGGACGTCAAAGTCATCTACCTCGACGGAGACTGAAAGCGGCAGGCTCAGGACACCGGACTTGTCCGCGTCAGTTCGCCCGGGTGCAGCGAGAACCAGGATGATACAAGCAGCAGCTCGTCGACCTCCCGCGACGGAACGATCGTCGTGAGAGCGGTAGTGCCCACGCCCAGCGATGCGCGCGCGCGCGCACGAAATGCCCTCGTCTCATCCTCCCCGCGCGGCGTGGGCTCCTCCAGGCGCACCACACCGCGGCGGATCACATAACTCCGGTCGTCGCCATCGTGGCCGGGCACATCATAAACAAAGCTCAGCGACTCCACCGCAAAACGCAGGCGGTCCAGCTGGTCGCGCAATTCCTCGAGCCGGGCGATCCTGTCGCGCAGTATGCCGGCACGCTCGAACTGCAGTTGGTCACTGGCGTCTTTCATCTGACTGCGCAGCGTTTCCACAGGTTCTTCGCTGCCTCCCTCCAGGAATCCGCGCGCCTGACGAACCCGGTCGCGATACAGCCGCTCGCTGACGGCCGCGATACAGGGACCAAGGCACGTGCCGATTTCATGGCGCAGACAGCCGGGGGTCCGCGGGGCAAGAACCAGCAAGTCACGCTGGTCATCAAACGCCATTCGTCGATCGTGCGTGCAGTCACGCAGGCCCAGTACGTCTGACAGTTCGCGCAGAGCCTCGCGCAATCGCGTGGCACCAACCAGTGGCCCGTAAAGAATCCCACCGCGCTGAGCCGCTCCAGCGGGCCGGACCACCGTCAGTCGCGGAGCTCGGCCGTCCGTCAGGCTGACGAACGCATGGTTCCTCGCATCCCGCTTCTGGGCAATGTTCATTCGGGGGCGCAGCCGCTTTATCAGACGCAATTCTTCGAGAAGCGCGGCAAACTCCGACGGAACGTACGTCCAGGTGATTTCGCTCGCCTCACGCACGACTCGCGCCGACTTGTCACTGGGAAAAACGGCTCTGAAGTAAGAGAGGAGCCGAGTCCGTAGTCTCTTGCTCTTGCCGACGTAGGCGACTTCACCGGTTGCGGTGATCATTCGGTACACGCCCGGCCTGTCTTCTGTCTGCTTGCGAACCCGGTCGCGGAGGCTCGCCAGACGCGCCTTTTCGCCGCGCGCCGCCGCTAGCGCTGGCATCTGAAGCAGAACACAAGCGAGATCAGCGCTGGCATCTGAAGCAGAACACCGTCGACCTTCCGTCGATGGCGTGGGTCTCAGCCAGGCGCGAGCCGCACCGGAGACAGGGCGCCCCGCCGCGCCCGTACGCTACCAGTTGGCGGGCGAAACCCCCGACGTCGTTCGAAGGGTCGCGATAGTCCCTGAAGGTGGTGCCCCGGGCAGCGATAGCCCTGCGCAGCACGTCCACAAGCGCCAGGTGCAGCCTCCCCGCCTCGCCAGCACTGACGCTCGCACCCGGCCGGGATGGATCGATTCCAGCCATCCAGAGGGCTTCGTTGGCGTAGATGTTTCCGATGCCGGCGAGTCGGGCAGGGTCCATCACTATCGATTTGACAGGGCGATTCGAGGCCCGAAGAATTCCCGATAACACCTCTTTTGTAAAGTCCGGTGAAAGAGGTTCAGGACCGAGTCGCGCCGAAAAGGAATGCAGACCGGCGTCGTCGCAGAGTTCCACCGTCCCCAGCCTGCGGACATCGCGGTACCGGAGCCAGAGGTCACCGGAAAGCGCGAACTCGACCGCGCTATAGGGGTCGCTCGGAGGTGCCCTGGAGATCAGGAGTGCGCCGGTGAAGCGCGGGGTCACGAGGAGATGAAGGACATCTCCTCGCGCGAAGTCGATGACTACTGTCTTTGATCGCCTCCATACGGAACCGACCTCGCGATCCGAGAGCGCGCTGCTGAGCCGACGCGCCGTGGTTCGCCGGAGGACGTCGGCGCGGGTCACACGAACTCCGATGACCGACCTCCCGACGATCCGCTCGCCCAGGTCCGTGGCGATCGTTTCGGTTTCAGGTAGCTCCGGCACGTCTGGCAGCGGCGCGCCATCCGATGTCGCGCCTGAAATGAGCGCCAGCCAAGGCGACACGTTCAGCGAGAGCCACGCTCACTGCCCGTGCTTCGTCGATGTCGCCCCCAAGTCCGGTAGCATTCATAACCCTCCCACCAGCTGATTCGAGGCGACCATTCCGCAATCGTGTGCCGGCGTGGAATAGGAGTTCCCGCTCCGACAAGACCGCTGGCAACCCGATCGGTGCTCCCAGCTCTGGCGCGCTTGGATATCCGGGCGCCGCAACCACGGTTGTTACCGCACAAGTGGTCGTAACCTGTTTCAGAATCGCCGTTTGCAGGTCTGTGATCCCAGCCGCACCAAGGAGCATGGGCAGGAGAGGGAGGTCCATGACCGGTAATATCACCTGAGTCTCAGGATCACCGAATCGACAGTTGAACTCGACAACTTTGGGCCCATCAGCGGTCAGCATCAATCCGGCATACAGCAGGCCGGAAAACGGTGCTCCCTGGGCCGCCATGGCCCGTAGCGTCGGCTCGATGATGCGATCGCAGACCTCGGCGATCGCAGCACCGTCGAGGATTGGCGCCGGGGAGCATGCTCCCATCCCTCCGGTGTTTGGGCCGGAGTCGCCATCAAGCAGGCGCTTATGATCCTGGGCAGTGGGGAGCACGACGAAGTGCCGGCCATTGGTGACCGCAAAGACCGATACTTCTTCTCCCGCCATGAACTCCTCTACCAGAACCTCGCGCCCAGCCTCCCCAAACGTTCCAGCGATCAACATCGACTCGATCGCGTGCTCCGCCTCGTCAAGGCTCGTAGCGACTATTACTCCCTTTCCGGCCGCCAATCCCGACGCCTTGATCACGACCGGAGCCCCGAGTCGGGCAGCGGCCTGTTTCGCGCCCGCGGGATCACGGTGGCGACTTGCCAAGGCAGTGGGGATACCCGCTCGGAGCATGAGGTCCTTGGCAAAGACCTTCGACGCCTCGAGCTCGGCGGCCGCCTGGCTCGGTCCGAATACCTTCCAGCCGTCGGTTCGCAGTGCATCGCTGACTCCGCGGGCGAGCGGTGCTTCCGGTCCGATTACTACGAGGTCGGGGTGCTCCAGTTTGGCGAGCGCGCGCACCTGCGAGACGTCCAACACGTCCACAGGTACGCATCGACCCATTGAAGCGATACCAGGATTGCCAGGCGCTGCTACAAGTTCGAGGCTGTCATCGTCGCGAAGGAGTTTCCAGGCAATCGCATGCTCCCTGCCTCCCCCACCCAGGAGGAGAACCTTCACGTGCCCGACGGACCCTTGAATGCGCTGTTGAAGGCGTCGCGCGCACGCTCAAAGACCTGGTTTATTGACTCCATCGCGTCCTTGGTCTGGTCCTGGTAGTAGCCGGCCGCATCAACAAAATCGTCCGACAGTGGTGGCGTTGCCGCATCCGATCGGCGTCGGTAATCGCCGCCAATGATCTTGTCGTAGCCGCCAGCGTCGACCCAGCGCTGCAGTTCGGCGGCGCGAACCGTTCCGAAGGGATGCGTTCGGAAAGCAGTGTTGATCACCTGCCAGACCTTGTCCGCGAAGTCGCTCGTCCCTTCATAGGCACGCGCCTGCTCCATGAACGCGTCGACCGAAATCTTGTCGTTCCATTCCCGGCCGCCGGCCATCTTGAGGAAAGTCGACATCGAAACACGCAGGTCCTGAGTCGTCAGAAGGCCTGCCCGGTCAGCGGACAGTTCGGCCTTTCGGTACCATTCCATCAGCGCGAGCTGGAATGGGAGGAGCGCGATTCCGGCCAGAAACGGGAGGTTGTTGAGGCCAACCGTGAGGATGATGATCGCAATCGTCGTGTAGGTCGTATGACCCGACATGATGTGGCCGAGCTCATGCCCCAGGATATCAGCCTGCTCGTCCTCGTTGAGCAGCTCGAGGGTTCCGGAATTGTAGACGATGAAGGGCCGGTCGAAGCCGACTGCCGCCGCGTTCACCAGCGGCGTCTGAGTGACATAGAGCTCCGGGACCTCGGGCCAGTCGAGCGTCCTCAGAACATCCTGATAACTGGCCCAGAACTTCGGCCGCTGCTCTGGTCCGACGCGGACCGCGTTCGCCAGGAACAACTGCCTGACCCCGCGCTCGCCGAAGAACGCCGCAACCTTGCGCACAACCGTGTCGAAGCCGGGGATCGCGCGCAGTGCATTGAGGGCGGCCCGGTCAGCGGGATGTTCCCAGGCTGTGGAGGCGATATCGGTCAGGATCACGCGGGGCATGGACTACTCCGAGGGGGCAAGAGAAGGGTTTTTCTCCTTACGACGCCGGTGGCGCGCTTGTGTCGTGGCACCATCGCTCGCGAAGATCAATCGACGAACGCCTGGTCGAGATCAGCGATCAGGTCATCACAATCCTCGACGCCGACCGAAAACCGAACCAGGCCGTCCGTGATGCCGAGTGAGGCACGGCGCTCCAGAGGCACCGATGCGTGAGTCATCGTCGCGGGGTGGCAGACCAGACTCTCCACACCTCCCAGTGACTCAGCGAGCGTAAAAACGCTCAAGCGGCCCACCACGCTTTCAGCCGCCGCCCTCGACCCCAGCTCGATCGAAAGCATCCCGCCGAAAGCCGACATCTGTCGAACGGCGAGTTGGTACTGCGGATGCGACTCGAGCCCGGGGTAGAATACCCGTTCGGGGCCGAGCTTGTCCGCCATCCACGAAGCGACGCGGCGCCCGTTGGCGTCGTGGGCAGCCATCCGCAGGTGCAGGGTCTTGGTTCCGCGCAGAACCAGCCAGGCGTCAAACGGGCCGGGCACGGCGCCGGCGGCGTTGAGAATGAACTGCAGCCTCGTGGCGAGCTCTTCGTCCTTCACCACTGCACAGCCCCCGACCATGTCGCTGTGGCCGTTGAGGTACTTGGTGGTCGAGTGGTAGACGATGTCTGCTCCGGACTCGAACGGCCGCTGGAATACCGGCGTTGCGAACGTATTGTCGACGATCAGGAGTGCACCGTGTCGCCGTGCGATCTCCGAGACGGCCGCGATGTCCGTCAAGCGCATCAAAGGGTTAGTCGGCGTTTCGACGATCACCGCCCGCACATCCGCGCCCATCGCGTCCTCGACCAGCGAGGGGTCGCGAGTGTCGACGTAGCTAAACTTGAGCCCGAAGTTGACGAGAATTCTGTCAAAGAGGCGCGGAGTTCCGCCGTACATGTTTTCGGCGCAAACGATGCGGTCTCCGGACCTGAACAACTTCATGATCGAGTCGAGGCACCCCATGCCGCTGCTGAAGGCGAACCCGAAGGTGCCACCCTCCAGGGCGGCAATGTTGCGCTCCAGGGCTTCACGGGTCGGGTTTTTTCCGCGGGCATACTCGTACCCCTTGTTCCGGCCGAGTCCCTCCTGCGCGTAGGTAGAAGTCTGAAAGATCGGCGTCATTATGGCGCCAGATGACGCCTCGGGAATCTGGCCGGCATGGACGGCCCGCGTACCGATGCCGAATGAGAGGTCCCCGTCGAAGATGCGAGACATGCGCGAGATGGCGTCTGGAGAGATGGTCAAGATAACGCCGCCGCCGGCGGCGAGGCCCTTGCCTGCTCGACGCCTGACCCCGATGCAAGGGATCAACACGGTACCCTCCGACGGGCCGGTCCACTGCCTGATCGTGGACGACGAGCCGCACCTGCGCAGCGTTCTCGTGCGCCTTATGGAAGGGGAGGGGTATTCGTGCGAAGAGGCTGCCAGCGGGACCGAAGCGCTTGAGCGGCTGTCGCGGCGTCCCGCCACGCTCGTCCTCACAGACCTGCACATGCCAGGGCTCGACGGCATCGGACTCCTGCGTGAGGTGCGTGCCCGAGGACTGGACGCCGCCGTTGTCCTCATTTCCGCGGTTGCCGACGTCAGCACCGCCGTGGCCTGCCTGAGTGCGGGCGCAATGGATTACCTGACCAAGCCCTTCCACATCGACGAGGTCCGGGCCCGGGTAAGGCAGGCGCTCGACCGGCGGCGTCTGATACTGGAAAACAGGGACTACCAGGGCCGGCTCGAGGAACGGGTCGCGGCGCAGGCGAGGCGCCTCGAGACACTGTTCCTGGCGGGAATCCAGTCGCTGGCGGAGGCCCTCGAAGTAAAAGACCCCTACACCCACGGTCATTCGCTGCGTGTTGCGACCTACTCGTCGGCGATCGCCCGGTCGTTAGGCATCCCCGAGGCTGATGTCAGCCAGATCGAGCTCGGTGGCAAGGTGCACGACATCGGCAAGATCGGCGTACGGGAATCGGTGCTCAACAAGTCAGGCCCGCTGACTGACGCTGAATACGAACACATCATGACGCACCCCGCCGTCGGGTGGAAGATTCTCTCCCCGCTCCTCGGCGACATGCCGATCGCTCTGTCGATCGTCCGCTCGCATCACGAGCGGTTCGACGGGCGCGGCATGCCCGACGGGCTCAGGGGAGAACTGATTCCGATCGAAGCGCGGATCGCCGCGGTGGCCGACACTTTCGACGCGATGACGAGCGCGCGACCCTATCGGCCGGGGGTGCCGCTCGACGCGACTCTCGGGGAGATAAAACGGGGAGCGGGCGCCCAGTTCGATCCACTTGTGGTCAAGGGCTTTCTGAACTGTCTCGCCGCGGGGGCGATCACCGTCTGATAGTGCTCCACCGGCCCGGCTCACCCCGCTCGGCGACTTTTCTCGGTAGAGCTGGTGTGATAAAAGTCACGCTACCGGATCAGCTAAGTTGCTTGCTCACATGGAGTTCTGTGCTAGATTGGGGCCTTGCACAAGGATTCCGATGGCCCATGACGGACTGATGGTCAGCGTCTCCGGTGTCCGCGGCCAGGTCGGTGGCGCGATGACCCCGGACGTTGTCTGCGAGTTCGCTGCCGCTTTCGGCGCCTGGATCCACACTCAGCGAGGTTCCCGCGAGGTCGTAATCGCGCGCGACAGCCGCGTCTCGGGCCCGATGTTTCAGGCTGCCGCGACGGCCGCGTTGCAGTCGGTGGGAGTGGATGTGATCGACCTGGGAATGGCGCCGACCCCGACTGTGCAGATGGCTGTCGAACGGCGTCACGCCGGTGGTGGTCTGGTGATCAGCGCCAGTCACAATCCCGTGGAGTGGAACGCACTCAAGTTCATCGGTCCCTCAGGGCTGTTTCTCGAGGCGGCAGAAGGCGAGGCCATGAGGGTCTTCCTCAAGGGTGGGGTGCCGAGGGCGTCATGGGACAAACTGGGAAAAACTGCAAGCGACCCGACGGCGATCGACCATCACATCGACTCGATCCTCGCCCTTTCAGTCGTCGACGTTGCGCGAATCCGCGAAAAGCGATTCACGGTTGCCCTCGACACGTGTCACGGGGCCGGCGCGACCATAATGCCGCGCCTCCTCGAAGAGCTGGGTTGCCGGGTGTCGACCATCAACCTCGAGCCCCACGGACGCTTTCACCGGCCGCCGGAGCCCGTCGCCGAGAACCTCGGCGAGCTGGAGGCCCTCGTACGCGCGTCGGGGGCGGTCGTCGGCTTTGCGACCGATCCCGACGTGGATCGCCTGGCTCTGGTGTCTGAACAGGGCAAGGCCATCGGTGAAGACTGGACGCTGGCCCTCGCCGCCCGAGTTGTGCTCGGGCGCCGGCCGGGCACGGTTGTTACGAACCTGTCGACGTCCAGAGTTGTAGACGACGTAGCATCCGAGTTCGGCAGCAGAGTCATCCGTGCCCCCGTAGGAGAGGTGAACGTGGCAGTGAGGATGCGGTCGGAGGGTGCCGTGATCGGTGGGGAGGGAAACGGTGGGGTGATTCTGCCGGACCTCCATCTCGGGCGCGACGCTCCGTTGGCGGCGGCGCTTACGCTTCAGCTGTTGGCCGAGTCCGGCGGCACGTTGTCTGCAATAGTAGGTGCCTATCCGCAGTATCGGATCGTCAAAGACAAGCTGGATCGTCCAAAAGCTGCACTGGACAGTGTTTACGAGATTTTGCGGGGCGTCATGGCGGGGGCGTTGGCAGACACCCAGGACGGGTTAAGGCTGACGTGGTCCGATCGGTGGGTGCATGTGAGGCCGTCGGGGACAGAGCCAATAGTCCGGGTGATAGCTGAGGCTCCAACCGTGCAGGAAGCAGAAGAACTGATACGCAGGTGCCGCGAGCCCCTCGAGCAACTCGCGGCCTGATCACGTTTCACCAGATACGATCGATATGTGTGGAATCGTCGGGTATGTAGGCCAGAGAGTCGCAACACCCCTCCTGATCGAGGGGCTCAAGCGACTCGAGTATCGCGGCTACGACTCGGCTGGGGTGGCGATCATGAACGGTCAGGGTGTGGAGACGGTGAAGGAGGCCGGGAAGATTGCCCGCCTCGAATCGCTGCTTGATGCAACTCCGGTGCAGGGCACGACCGGGATCGCTCACACGCGATGGGCGACCCATGGGCCGCCCAACCAGCGGAATGCGCATCCGCACCTGAGTCAGGACGGCACGATCGCAGTGGTGCACAACGGCATCATCGAGAACTCGACGGCATTGAAGAAGATGCTCGAGTCCCGGGGCTACACTTTCAACTCCGATACCGACACCGAGGTTCTCGCTCATCTGATCCAGGAGTTCTTCGAGGGCAACCTCGAAGACGCGGTCATCAGCGCGCTGCATGAAGTGGAGGGGACTTACGGGATTGCTGTGCTGTCGAGTGTCGACGCGCACAAGATCGTCGCCGCGCGCAAGGGCAGCCCCCTGCTCGTTGGCCTTGGCGAAAACGAATACTTCGTCGCCAGCGACGTCTCGGCGATCCTTGCCCACACGCGGCAGGTTGTCTACCTCGATGACGGCGAGATGGCGGTCCTCGATCGTGCGGGCTACAGGATCGTCGACCTCTCGGCCACGGAGGTGAAAAAGAAGGTCTCGCGGGTGGACTGGGATCTGGCGCAGATCGAGCGGGGCGGGTTCGCGCACTTCATGCTCAAGGAGATCTTCGAGCAGCCGCAGACGATTGAAAACACCATGCGTGGGCGGCTTCTCACCGAAGAGGGGACGTCGAAGCTGGGTGGTCTCAACCTGACAGACGACGAACTGCTCTCCTTCACCAACATCGTCATCACCGCCTGCGGCACCAGCTGGCACTCGGCGCTGATCGGGGAGGCGATGCTCGAAGAGCTGGCGCGAATCCCCGTTGAGGTCGAATACGCTTCCGAGTTCCGCTACCGCAATCCGATTGTGGATGAGCGGACCCTTTGCATCGTGATCTCGCAATCGGGTGAAACGGCGGACACGCTGGCCGCGATGCGGGAGGCGAAGCGCCGCGGTGCCCGCACGTTAGGCATCGTCAACGTTGTCGGGTCCACGATCGCGCGCGAGGCAGACGGCGGTATCTACATTCACGCCGGTCCCGAGATCGGCGTGGCCTCGACCAAGGCATTCACGAGCCAGGTGGTCGCCCTTCTCCTTTTCACGCTCAAGCTCGCGCGTCTGCGCGACCTTTCAATTCTTCGCGGCCGCGAGATTATTGCCGGAATGCAGGCGCTCCCGGCTCAGATACAATCGGTACTCGACCGGGCAGAGGAGATCGAGGCCCTGGCTGAGGAGTTCAAGCGGGCGTCCAATTTCCTGTATCTCGGGCGTGGCTACAACTTCCCGGTGGCGCTCGAAGGTGCCCTGAAGCTGAAGGAGATCAGCTACATTCACGCCGAAGGGTACCCGGCGGCCGAAATGAAACACGGGCCGATTGCCCTCATCGACGAGATGATGCCGGTGGTCTTCATCGCGCCGCACGATTCAGTGTTCGAGAAAGTGACCTCGAACATCCAGGAGGTGAAGGCGCGCAAAGGCCGGGTCATCGCCATCACCAGTCGCGAAGAGCCTGCCCTCGACGGCCTCGTCGACTACGAGTTCAGAATCCCGGAGGCGCCTGATCTCCTCATGCCGGTGCTGGCCTCGATACCGTTGCAGCTCCTCGCCTATTACGTCGCGGTCAAGAGGGGATCGAACGTCGACCAGCCGCGCAACCTGGCCAAGTCGGTCACGGTCGAGTAGACGTCACGGTCCACTGATGACAGCGGGCGTGCCGGGATTGTCGCTGAGGGCCGCCGGACCAGGTGACCTTGAGGTTGTGCGGCGCCTGCTCCGGGAATCCGGCCTTCCGGTGGATGGTCTCGAGGAGCAATTCGGGGAATCGTACGTCGTCGCGAGCGCCGGCAGCGCTGTTGTAGGTGCGGAGGGGATCGAGCGTTACGGATCGGCTGGCCTGTTGCGCAGCGCGGTTGTTGATCGCGCATGGCGGGGACAGGGCGTGGGTGATCTCCTGACGCGGGACCGCATCGACTGGGCGCGTTCGGCCGGCATCGTCGAGTTGTGGCTGCTCACGACGACTGCCGCCGGGTGGTTCCCGCGCTTCGGCTTCGAGAGGGCCGTGCGTGGAGAGGCGCCGGCCGCTGTTCGCGCATCTCGCGAGTTCGTCGAAGCCTGCCCGGCGTCAGCTGTGGCGATGAAGCTGACGCTCTGATTTTCGGGATCGATAGGGCGGAGCTTCTACTCTGTTCGAGTTTGCGAGGGTTCGCCGGCAGGTCGGGCTGGAATGATGTAGCTGGGGAGGAAACGATGTCCGACTTCCTTCCCGGAAAGAGTAGGTATCGGTATGAGCATTACGCCGACGCTGATCTCGGAGCGGCCGCTTTCGCTCGTGGGGCAGTTGCGAAGGAATTTGCGACTCAGGCGCTACAGCCCTCGGACCGAAGAGGCGTACGTTGGCTGGGTGCGCCGATTTGTGCGTTATTCGGGTCTGCGGCATCCAAGGGTGTTGGGGCCAAGTGAAGTGACCGCATTCCTGTCGCACCTGGTATCGAATGGGGGAGTGAGTGCCTCGACCCAGAATCAGGCGCTGGCCGCGATCCGGTTCATGTACCTCGAAGTGTTGCGGATGCCCCTGCCGTGGCTCGATGGCGTCGAGCGCGCGAAGCGGCCCAGTCGGCTCCCAGTCGTCCTCGCGCGCTCGGAGATCGAGCTCGTACTCGGCAGGCTTTCGGGATCGAAGAGGCTGGCGGCGTTGCTGATGTACGGCGCTGGGCTTCGACTGATGGAGGCGCTAAGGCTTCGGGTGAAGGACGTCGACCTGGCGTCGCGGTCGATCACGGTGCGGTCCGGCAAGGGGTCGAAGGACCGGATGACGGTGCTTCCAGAGCGTGCGGTCGATCCGTTGGGTTTGCAACTGGCGCACGTTGAGCGCCTTTGGTCGACAGACGTGCGAGACAGCGAGTTTGGGGTGGAGTTACCGGATGGTCTCGCGCGGAAACTGCCGGGGGCATCGAGGTCGCTGCCGTGGTACTGGCTCTTCCCGGCTAGGCGCACGTACTTCGAGGCCGGTACTGGGGCACGTCGGAGGCACCATTTTCATGAGACCGCGATCCAGCGATCGGTGACGGCCGCGGGAGTTGCATGCGGGATACGGAAGCGCGTCACGTGCCACGCGTTTCGCCATTCCTTTGCAACGCACCTTCTCGAGGCGGGCTACGACATCCGGACCATTCAGGAGCTACTGGGTCACAGCGATGTCAGTACGACGATGATCTACACGCACGTGTTGAATCGAGTAGGGAGAGGCGTCCGTAGCCCTGCCGATGCCTGAGTGTGCGGCCGCGCAGGCGGGAGTACTTTTCGCCAGACTAGGCCTGTGACCGCCTGAAACGATGCGTAACGGGAATTGCGATGCGGGTCAGCAGCGCCCTATACTGGGGGCATGCCCCGACCTCCCTTGCCGTTCCGACTGAAGGCGCAGGATGCGAAGTCGCTGGACGCGTTGTTGCACGGTGGCG
>JBQTHK010000009.1:0-43995 GCA_052389935.1 Gemmatimonadota bacterium
CTGACAATATGAGTGAGACACCGATCTTCCCGGAGTTTAGTGTACGAGGGTGATCGAGGATGTCGTTGTGTCGTCAGCTCTTGCCTCTTCTGTGATCCAAGCCTTTGATGTCGGGGTGTCAGCCTCCCGGACTCGCCGACGGTTTACGACGGCGTACAAGCTGAAGATGCTCGCCGCCGTGGCCCGGTGTACCAAGCCGGGCGAGGTGGGGGCGCTGCTGCGTCGAGAAGGACTCTACTCGTCGCATCTCACGGCATGGCGCGCGGCGCAGCAGCGCGGAGAGTTCCGTGGGCCAGCCCGACCGCGTGGTCCGGCGCCCCGGCGCCCCGATCCGAGCGCCAAGCGGATCGCGGAGCTGGAGCGCCAGATCGTCAAGGCCACCGCGCGCGCCGAGCGCGCCGAAGCGCTGGTGGCGGTTCAAAAAAAAGTTGCGGCGCTGTGGGATCAGTTGGCGATCCCGCCCGACGACGCGCCCACCGGGCGACGCTGATGGCGACCGTGATCGAGCGCGGCCCCCGGCTGGGGGTCCGGCCCCTCTGCGACGCGTTAGACCTGCCGGCCGCCACGTACTATCGCCAGCGCCGGGCGGTGGTGCTGGGCCCCTGGCCCCGCCGGGCCTCGCGACGTGCCCTCGCCGCGGCCGAGCGGCAGCAGGTGCTCGACGTGCTCCACGAACCCCGCTTCGTCGATCTGGCGCCGGCCGAGGTCTATGCGACCCTGCTGGACGAAGGCACGTACTACGCCTCCGAGCGCACGATGTACCGCGTGCTCGCGGCCGACGACGAGGTGCGCGAGCGCCGCGCCCAGCGCCGCCATCCGGTCTTCGCCGCCCCCGAGCTGCTCGCGACCGGCCCGAACCAGGTGTGGAGCTGGGATATTACGAAGCTCAAGGGCCCGACGACGTGGAGCTGGTTTCACCTCTACGTGCTGCTTGATATCTTTAGCCGCTACGTGGTCGGATGGATGGTCGCCCTCCGGGAATCGGCGACCCTCGCCGAACGCCTCATCGCGACCAGCTGCGCCCGGCAGGGCATCGCACGCGGCCAGCTGACCCTCCACGCCGATCGCGGATCCTCGATGACCTCGAAGCCCGTGGCGCTGCTCCTGGCCGATCTCGGGGTCACCAAGACCCATTCGCGGCCCCACGTGTCCGATGACAACCCGTTCTCCGAAGCGCAGTTCAAGACGCTCAAGTACCACCCCCACTTTCCCGCCCGTTTTGGCTCGCCCGAGCACGCCCGCGCCCACTGCATGGGGTTCTTCCCGTGGTATAACACCGCGCATCGGCACAGCGGGCTGGGGCTGCATACCCCGCACGACGTCCACTACGGCCTCGCAGGCGCGCGACAGGCGGAGCGGGCCGCCGTCCTCGCCGCGGCGTACGCCCGGCATCCCGAACGCTTCGTGCGCCACCAGCCGGTTCCTCCCGCGCTGCCCACCGCCGCGTGGATCAATCCCCCCAAACTCCTCGCCACATCTCCCGCGTCGGAGGACGCCGCTCAGTAAACTCAACCACCCGGTGTCTCCTACTCGTTGACAGGTTCGGGTCGCTGGTTCTCAGTCGCAGAACGTCACGAGCTTGACGCCGTGGGGGGGGGGGTATGTTATCGTTATTCTCGCAAAGTTGTTGTGCAGGTCAAACAGGGGTGAGTCCATGGGTTCACTCGCTCAGGTTCGAAGCTCTGAGGTGCGCGCATGCAGCCGTCGTCGCGCACACAAGCGACCAACGCGCAACCTCCTGCCTTGGGCGCGACGCCGCTTACGGGACGCGATCCTTTGTGTCTTGTCGCTCGCCAGTTCCAGTGCGCAAACACCACCGCGTCCACAGACAATCGTTAGGGGGATGCCTGGATGTGGGGCCTGCGGGCTCTCGCTCCGGAAAGTCGCTACGCTTTCCAGTTCTGAGGTCTCCCTGGAAGGGCTTGTTTCCGTGGCCGGTCGCGCAGGTCGCGGCTTTTATGTAGCGCCTGTCGGACCGCTCGTCTACGAGTACGATAGCTCAGGCAAGTTTCTGCGATCGATCGGTCGTCGCGGTTCAGGACCTGGCGAGTTCGGGTTCATTCGGCGGCTTTTTCAGGATGCGAGCGATTCGCTGTATGTCATCGATCTGGCGCGCCGCATGTCGCTCTTCGATCCAGACGGCAAGCATGTTCGATCGATGCGAATGCCGTACGTCCCGTTGAGTCTGACAAAGTTGGCAGATGGCAGCATGGTCGTGGCAGCACCCGGGCTTGGACGTGGCGACGCTGGCTATCCGCTGCATCTCATTGGCACAAGAGGTGATGTGGTTCGATCGTTCGGATCGTCCAATCCTGTTGTTGATCCCGCGCAGCCGCTCCTGGGAAATCGCTTCGTGGCGGCAGGAAACAACGGTTCGGTCTGGGCAGCAAGAGTCGACCGGTACCTCGTCGAAAACTGGGATCCTTCCGGGCGCCAGCTTGCTTCGGTCGAACGTCAGGTGGCTTGGTTCTCCGAACAATCGGCAGACTTACGCTCATCGCGCGTTCCGGTTACGTCACCGGAACGGCTCACCAAGCCCCCACCGTCTGCCATTCGCGGGCTCCAGTACGACAGCACGGGACACCTGTACGTTCTTCTGGCGGTAGCTGGAAGCGATTGGCGATCTCATGACATCCGAGTGGGTGAAGGAATACGGCTTGGCGCTGATGTTTTGGATAAGATGTTTGATTCTGTACTCGAAGAGATCGATCCAGGGACCGGCGCTGTTTTAGGATCCCTCCGCGTACCTCAACATTTCGACCGGATCATAGGTCGGAATACGCTCGCGTCGATGCGCGAGCTGCCCGACGGCGACCGAGTGGTCGACGTCTGGGAGTTCGGTAGGTTCGCCCTTCGCAGGAGGTAGCAGCTATGTCTACTGCATCGAAACTTCGGGCCTCGGCTCTCGTCTTTTGTCTGATCGGTGCTACGCCCGGTGACTCGAGCGTTGTACCGGTTGATCGCTCGGCGGAGCGCACTGATGCCTTATCCTGCCTGATTTGCGTCTGGGAAAGCGGGCCGCCTTCGCTTCATGCGCTTGTTGCGGAGTCCGGAGGTCAATGCAACACACCGGAGGAGCGGGAGGTCAACAACTGCGTCGCCTGTGGCGGGGAGTCCGAATGCCATGAAGATCCGCAGCCTGGCTTTTGTCATGTTGAATGCGTTCCGGCATTGGAGGAGGACCTTGTTGCCGCCTATCTCGCGAACGACGCCACGGCACTGAGTGAGGCAGCAACGGCGATAAACTCAGACCCTGATGAACGGGGTCGCGTTGAGTTCAACCTGGGTCGCGAGGTCCTGCAGGTCATCAACTGTAGAGGCATTGTCAGTCGGCAGGTGCCGATGTCGAGGGCACTACTCTCTGAAGTAGTCGCACTCCAGAACCAGCATTGAGCTGCTGTTGCCTCATCTGCCTGACGGATCCCTGCGCAACACGCAGGGACTCACCAGTCGCGCCGGAGCCGATCCCGGTTTGGGCAGGAGCGCAACGCCGACAAATCGTTGCTTCTGACAAAGCCGGCCTGCCTGATCGCGTGGTGACGGTCCCCGCGATCGGCTTCAGGCGTTGCTCTCGAACGTCGCTTCGAAGAACCGCGTCGCTTCCATCAGCACTGGCTGATACGGCGACACCTCGTCAAACCCGAACTTGCGGTAGAGGCGCATTGCCGATCGCATGAACGGCAACGTATCGAGACGCATCCGGGCATAGCCCATTCCGGACGCCCGCTCCATGGCCCGCTCCAGCAGCCTGTGCCCCAGGGAATGCCCGCGGAAATCACCGGCCACATACAGCCGCTTCAGTTCGGCCACGCCATCTTCGAGCCGGCGCACTCCGACGCAGCCGGCCGGCGCCCCGTTTACCAGGACCAGCAGCAGCAGTCCGTCAGGGGGAGCGTAGTCGCCCGGCAGAGATCGGACTTCGCTGTCGAAACCCTGGCGCTCGAGAACATCGGCGCCACCAGGTTGTTGCCTGAGTGACTCGCCGTACAAGAGAAAAAGCGCCCGGACGTCGTCCAGGCGCTCGGTTCCCCGCACTTCGATTATCTCGATCTCGTCCACCTGATGAGCAAGCTGCTCACTCACCGGTAGTTGCGCCGGCAAGCGCACCGGCTCCATGGTTTCGTAAGCCCGCCTTCTGGCATCATGCCGGCGCTCCGCGCAGACCTCCACCTTCTTCAATCGGCGGCACGTCAGCTGCGCTCCACACGCCTTCCGACCTTGCGACCCACGCCGTGGCGGTGAGGTCTCCACAGACATTGACGCACGTTCGCGACATGTCGAGTATGCGGTCAACTCCGAGAATTATTGCGATTCCCTCCGGTGGCACTCCGAACATCGCCAGCACGCCCACGAGCAACGGGATCGAACCCCCGGGGACGCCAGCCGCGCCAACCGCGGTGATCACACTCATCACCATCACGGCCGCCATCTGGCCCAGACTCAGCGAAATACCAAAGGCCTGCGCCAGCGTGATCACGGTCATGCCCTCGAACAGCGCCGTTCCGTTCATGCACATCGTCGAACCCAGCGGAAGCACGAAACCGGCGATCTGTGGCGGAATCCCGAGCTGTTTCTCCGCCGTCTCCAGCGCTGTCGGAAGCGTGGCGCTCGATGAACTGGTGGAGAACGCCGTCACGAGGGCGCTTCTGACGCGAGAGAAGAACAGTCGCGGCGAAATATTTACCAGGACGCGCAGTATTATCGAGAGGTTCACGGCGACGTGGATCAGCAGTGCCGCGATTACGGTAACGACGTAGAAGCCGAGCAGTTTGAGCAGGTCGAGTCCGAAGCGCGAGGCCACGCCGAAGATCAGAGCTGCGACGCCGTATGGCGCCAGCTTCATCGCCATGCCCACGATCTTGATCACCACATCGTTGAGGGCTTCGAGCCAGCTGATCATCGGTTTTGCGCGTTCCGATGCGATCAGCGTCAGCGCCGCACCGAAGACGATGCCGAAGAAGATCGTTCCCAGCATGTCCAGCTCGGCCGCAGACCTGATCGGGTTGCGGGGGACGATGTTGACCAGCGTCTCGATCCCGAACGTCGACGTGGCCGCTGCCTCGACGCGCGACGATGCATCGGTTGCGTAGGTAGCCATCAGCTCCGAGCGGGTCTCGGGAGGGATCCGCTCGCCGGGGCGGACGATCGATACGATCACGAGACCAAGTGTCGCTGCGAGAGCGGTCGACGCGAAAAAGTACCCGATCGCCTTCGAGCCCACCCGTCCCACGCGCCTGATGTCACCCAGCCCCGCGACACCCAGGGCAATCGAGGCGAACACGAGAGGGATCACGATCATGAACAGCATTCGCAGGAAGATCTGCCCGATCGGACCGGCAACGTAGTGATTGATGCGCTGCACCCATTCGTTGGTGGGCCCCAGCAGAATATTGGCCAGGATTCCCGCCGTGCCTCCCAGCACCAGTCCGATCAGGATCTTCGTGTGGAGCTTCATCCCTGTGCCGCTGTTGCCGATGCTTTCAGCCATTTGTACCGTCAGTTGCGGATTGTTGGAGAGGGATCCTCTAGTGGCTGGTGCCGCCCTTGAGTTCTTCGACCGCCGTCCTCCGCCCGGTGCGCAGAACCGAATGCCGGTAGCCGTAGAGGAAGTAGATCACCATTCCGACGGCGAGCCAGATTCCAAACCTGACCCAGGTCACCGCCGGGAGCTGCAGCATCAGGTAGAGGCACGCGACTACTGAAATGAGCGGTGTAACCGGCGCGCCAGGAACACGGAAAGGACGGTGGCGGTTGGGCTCCCGGTAGCGGAGCACGATCACCCCGATCGACACCAGCACAAAGGCGAACAGCGTCCCGATGTTGGTCAGGTCCACGACCTCCGCGATGTTGGCGAAGGCGGCGAATGATGCAACAAACGTCCCGGTCAGGATCGTTCCCACCCACGGCGTCCTGAACCTGGGGTGCACCTTTGCCATGAACGGAGGTAGCAGTCCGTCCCGCGCCATCGAATAGAAGATTCGTGGCTGCCCCATCTGGAACACCAGCAGCACACTCCCCATCGCGATCACGGCGCCAAGGGCGATGATGAACCGCGAGGCATTGAGCAGGATCGGTGGCCCCTCGGCAAGCTGCAGGGCCGTGATCATCGGCTCCGGAGTCCCCAGTTGCCGCCATGGCGCCATTCCCGTGAGCACCGCGGACAGCACGATGTACAGCACGGTGCAGATCACCAGCGACATGATGATCCCGAACGGCATGTCGCGCGCCGGATCTTTCGCCTCCTCGGCGGCCGTCGAGACGGCGTCGAAGCCGATGTAGGCAAAGAAGATTATCGCCGCCGCCGCCGATACCCCCGCGAACCCGTTAGGCGCGAACCCTCCGGCCGACGGGTCGGTCCAGTTCGACGGCCTTATCAGGAAGATGCCGACAGCGATGAAGAACAGGATGATCCCGATCTTGAGAATGACCATCGCGTTGTTGAAGTTGGCCGATTCGCGGATGCCGATCACCAGCACCACCGTCATCACGAAAACAACAAGCGCGGCCGGGAGGTTCACGATCACCGGCAGCGCTCCCAGCCGCGGCGCGCTGGTCCACGCCGATGCCAGGAACTGTGTCGGTGCGTCAGTCGCGCCCGCCGCCAGGGCGTTGAAGGCATCGTGGGCGGACCGGTAATCCGTCGTCAGCCAGGCGGGCATGGACAGCCCAATGTGCGAAAGCAGCTCGCGGAAGTGCCCTGACCAGCCAATCGCCACCCCGATGTTGCCCACGGCATATTCGATGATCAGGTCCCAGCCTATGATCCATGCCACGAACTCGCCGAGCGCGGCATAGGAGTAGGTGTATGCCGAGCCGGCGATCGGGACCATGGATGCAAACTCGGCGTAGCAGAGCGCCGCGAAACCACATGCCACAGCCGTCAGCAGAAACGAAAAGACGATCGCCGGTCCCGCGCCCGGCCTGGCTGCGTCACCGACGATCGCCGTTCCTGTAGTTGCAAAAATGCCCGCCCCGATCGTCGCCCCCACCCCCAGTGCCGTCAGATGCCACTTCGTCAGCGTTCGCCGCAGGCTGCCGGCCGCGGCCTCGGCGTCGAGCGCGGCGACCGGCTTGCGGGCAAAGATCGAGACCGGCACGTCAGTGCGCAGTTGCCTTCGACCCCGACTGAATCCTCATTCCGTAGAACGACCTGTAGACGAAGTACATGCTGATCACCAGGAACACCGCCGCCAGCGTACGCGTCAGCGTCGCCCCTGATTGTGCGGTGAGGCTCACCGCCAGCTCCACAGCCAGGAGTCCAAACAGCGTCGTGAACTTGATCACCGGGTTGAGCGCAACCGACGATGTGTCCTTGAAGGGATCGCCAACGGTGTCACCAACAACCGTTGCGTCGTGCAGCGGCGTACCTTTCGCCTTGAGGTGCGTCTCCACGATCTTCTTGGCGTTGTCCCAGGCACCACCGGCGTTCGCCATGAAGACCGCCTGATAGAGACCGAACAGCGCGATCGAGAACAGGTAACCGATGAAGAAGTACGGCTCGACGAAAGCGAAAGCCAGCGTCGAGAAGAAGGTGGCGAGGAAGATGTTGAACATCCCCTTCTGCGCGTAGATGGTGCAGATCTCCACAACCTTCTTCGAGTCCTCAACCGACGCCTTTTCCACTCCCTCAAGTTTTATGTTGGCCTTGATGAATTCGACAGCACGATATGCGCCGGTTGTGACAGCCTGCATCGACGCGCCCGTAAACCAGTAGATGATGGCGCCACCGGTGATGAGCCCGAGCATGAATGGCGGGTGCAGCAGCGACAGGTTCGGAAGGAACTCCGGCTGCAACCCCTGTGTCAGCGAAACGACGATCGAGAAGATCATCGTCGTGGCCCCTACAACCGCCGTGCCGATCAGCACCGGTTTGGCAGTGGCCTTGAATGTGTTGCCGGCACCGTCGTTCTCCTCCAGGTGTTCCTTGGCGGTCTCGAACTGCGGCTCGAACCCGAAGTCCCGCTTCAGCTCACCCTTGATGTCAGGCACGTTTTCGATGGTCGACAGTTCGTAGACCGACTGGGCGTTGTCTGTCACCGGACCGTATGAATCAACGGCGATCGTGACGGGCCCCATGCCAAGAAACCCGAACGCGACGAGCCCGAACGAGAATACGGCAGGGGCCAGCATCAGCTCTCCAAGTCCCTGCAGCGACACCCAGTAAGAGACCGCCATCAGGGCCATGATCGTGAGCCCCAGCCAGTACGCCGAGAAGTTGCCGGCCACCAGGCCCGAAAGGATGTTGAGCGACGCACCACCCTCACGCGACGACGTCACGACTTCGCGCGTGTGTCGCGATTCAACTGACGTGAAAACCTTGACGAACTCGGGAATGATGGCACCAGCAAGTGTTCCGCAGGTGATGATCAGCGCCAGCTTCCACCAGAGCGTGCCGTCGCCAAGACCACCGATCAACATCTGCGAGGCGACGAACGTGATCACGACGGAGACGATCGAAGTGATCCAGACCAGCCGGGTCAGCGGCGCCTCGAAGTTGAACTTTACTGCATTTCCGTATTGACTCTTCGACCACGCCTCGTTGATGAAGTAGGAGAGGCCAGAGGCAATGATCATGAAGACGCGCATCATGAAGATCCAGACCAGTAGCTGCACCTGGATCGCCGGCTCTGTCACGGCGAGGAGGATGAACGAGATGAGAGCGACACCGGTCACGCCGTAGGTCTCGAAGCCGTCCGCCGAGGGGCCGACCGAGTCGCCGGCGTTGTCACCGGTGCAGTCGGCGATCACGCCGGGGTTGCGCGCATCGTCTTCCTTGATCTTGAAGACGATCTTCATCAGGTCGGATCCGATGTCGGCGATCTTGGTGAAGATTCCGCCCGCAATTCGCAGCGCCGCCGCACCCAGGGATTCACCGATGGCAAACCCGATGAAACATGCGCCCGCGTAGGCTCCGGGGATGAAGAGCAGGATCATCAGCATCAGCAGGAGCTCGACCGAGATCAGCATCATCCCAATCGACATCCCCGCCTTGAGCGGAATCGCGTAACAGGGGAACGGCTTGCCGCGCAGGGCCGCGAACGCGGTGCGCGAATTGGCGAAGGTGTTGACCCTGATGCCGAACCAGGCCACCCCGTAGCTCCCGGCGATTCCAACGAGGGAGAAGAACAGGATGATCAGCACCCTGTCCCACGCGAAGTGCAGGAGGAATCTGAAGTAGAGGAGGATCACGAGGGCGATGAACGCCCAGAGGACCATGATGAAGCGACCCTGCGTCGTCAGATAAGTCTTGCAGGTCTCGTAGATGAGTTCCGAGACCTCGAGCATCGACCGGTGAACGGGGAGCTTTCGCAACTGGGTGTAGATCACCAGCCCGAACAGGAGGCCGAGCATGGAGACCAGGATGCCGCTCATGAGGAGCCTCGTTCCCGGAATGCCGCCGAGGAAGGTGGCGGTCGAAAGGTCGGGAACGACGAGGTTCGCTTCGCCGCCTCCGTGCATCTGGGGAGGAGCTGCCGGCTGCGCGGCAACGCTGTCCGGCGGGAGCTGGGCGAGGGCGGTAGATGGGGGTACCGCGATCGCTGCAACCGCAAGGGCTGCAACAAGGTACGCACGTGCCCTTCGGACGTACGGCATCTTCATTACGTGTTCTCCAATCTGGGTTTGAGCCCTCCGCGGTGCAGACCTTGGTCGAGGTCTACCGCCCTGAGGGGGCGCGGGAGGGAGTGGGGGGATCGTCGTGGTGCCTGTATTGTTGACAATGCAGGTCACCGGCTCGGGCTTGATTCCTGGACCCGGCGACGAAGCGGCGAAAAGATATTGCGGCCACGGGTGGATGGCCAGAGTGTCATGTCGCCTCATTACTTACGGGCTGGTGGACCCGCCCGCGGTTTCGAAGCGGAGCCGTGCCACGCGACCATTCGCCCGCGTTGGGCTGCCCGGCGGGCACCAGTGGGCCCCAAACGCGACTGTCATACGCGGAGTCCGCATGCCGGCCGCAGAAACCTTTGTTGACCAGCGGCAGGAGAAGATGATCCACAGCAGACGCTAACGTCCGGGATGACGCCTCCAGGTCTGTCGCGAGCTGCATCGGCGTCGATGGCGCGGAGGCAGGAAACGATGCTCGCTCGAGGTAGGTGACGCGTGCGTCCAGAGACTTTGTTGATGTTCCTGCACGGGGTCTGACTTGCGTGTGCAGGTTCTCGCCTCTCACGGGTCTTTTTGTTCGCCCGTTCCCCGCCAACCGGGCGATTCCGGAGTTTCGCCTTGCCCACCACTAACGATCTCCTGCTCTATCACCCGCCGACTCAGGCTGACGATCAGTGGTTCGAAGTGATCGACATTGAGACAGCTCGGCTTGTCGCGTCGGGTTCGCACGACGGACGGCTTGGCATGTTTCTGTGGCAGCCCCTGCTCTGCACCGGCGTCGAGACCGGAGTTGGGGATACCCGCGTTCAGGTCCTTTCCCCAACGCTTGTGGACGCGGGGACAGACCCCCGCCGGGCTTACGCCGCAAGAAGCGACGTTGTCCACACGTACCTGGGGCGACCATCCGCGGCTCGTCGGCTCCTCGAACTCGGCGACACCACGTCGGGGCCCTGATCGGCCTTCAAACCCTTTACTCCTGTTGGTGGTCTAAAGGTAGCCATGACCACTGAACGCTCCGACCTGCTGCAGGGAACCCTGGAAATGATGGTCCTCCGACTCCTGACCATCGAGTCGATGCACGGCTGGGGTCTTTCGTTCCAGTTGCGCCTCACGACCCTCGATGTCTTTGACGTAAATCAGGGGTCGCTGTACCCTGCGCTCCAGCGGATGCTGCGCAGGGGGTGGGTGAAATCGGAGTGGCGCGCGTCGGAGAACAACCGCCGGGCGCGCTACTACTCGATCACGAGGGAGGGTCAGCGCCAGCTTTCCCGCGCAGTTGATGACTGGCGGCGTTCGTCTGGCGCGGTCAACCGGGTCCTGAGCCTCGAAGCGCTTTAGTCGATGTCGTGGCTTTCGGAGGCCCGATCCACCGTCGCGGCGATCTTCAGGCGGCGCCGTCAGGAGGCGGAGCTGGAAGAAGAATTGCAGCACCATATCGGGATGGAGGCACTCTACAACCGGCGTGCCGGGAGGCCTGACGCCGAGGACATCGCCCGGAGGGCTTTCGGCAACATGGAACTCCACAAGGATCAGGTCCGAGACGAGCGCGGAGCGCGTTGGTTCGAAAACCTCCGCCAGGATATCCGGATTGCGTTGCGATCACTCGGGCGCCGCCCTGCTTTCACTGCCCTGGTTGTCGCGAGCCTCGGAGTCGGGATTGGAGCAACCGCGGCGCTATTCCTCGTCGTCAAGACGGTTCTCCTCACTCCCCTTCCCTATGGTCGTCCCGAAGGGATCGCGGTCGTATGGAGCGCCTGGAGAGGTTTCGACCAGACGTGGCTCTCCTATGACGAATACGAAGCCTGGGATTCCGGGATTCGCTCGTTCGCCGACGTCGGCATCTTTACCGACGGTTCGCTGACGTTCACCGATGGCGACTCGCCGGAACGTGTCCGGAGCGCCAGCGTCGGCGCCAACGTCTTTCAGGTGCTCGGAGCGCAACCAATCATTGGTCGCAGCTTTACGGCTGATGAAGACCGTCCGGATGGGCCCGCGGCAGTCATTCTCGGCCACGGAGTCTGGCAGCGCCGATACGGGGGCGACCACACGATCGTTGGCCGGACGGTGGAGGTCAATGGCGATGCCGCAACGGTGGTTGGTGTGATGCCGCCGGACTTCCGCCTGCCCATCGACTTCGCGGGTGCGGGGCGCAGCGAAGCCTGGATTCCGCTGGCGACTGACGCTGCCGCCAACGGTGCGATCCCCGGGCCAGCCATCAGTCCCGGCGGCGGCAGTCATGGTTACTACGGCGTTGCACGACTCGCCAGGGGCGCGACGATCGAGGGCGCCAATCGCGAGCTGGAGGCGTTCGTGGCGCAAAAGGTGCGCGAAGGAGTCTTCCCCGTCGAACAGCAGTTCCGCGCCTTTGCGGTCAGCGTCACGAATGAGGTCACGGGCGCGGTAAGACCGGTGCTGCTGCTTGTGTTTGGGGCCGTGGCGTTTGTCCTTCTCATCGCCTGCGCCAATGTGTCCGGTCTGCTCCTCGTCCGTGGGGAAGCCCGCCGCAGGGAAATGGCGGTGCGTGTCGCACTCGGAGCCGGCTCATCGAGACTTGCGGGGCTACTCCTCACCGAAAGTGCGGTGTTAAGTGTGTTTGGCGGACTCGCGGGGATCGCCCTGGCAGCGGTGACGATTCCATTGCTCCGTCGGCTCGCGCCGTCAGGGCTGCCGCGTGTTGCAGAGACGCAGATCGAGCCGACCCTGCTCATCGTGGCGCTGCTGGCGACGACTTTCGTTGCGTTTGTCATCGGGGTTCTCCCGGCACTCCAGGCCAGCCGTGTGACGCCGGCCGTCGAGCTCCGTGAAGGAGGTCGGGGAGCGACTGCTGGAGGAGAGCGAGTCAGGTGGCGACAGATGCTCGTGACCGTCGAGGTAGCGCTGGCCGTGATCCTCGTCGCGGGCGCTGGACTGATGATCAGATCGGTAGGCAACCTCTTCGCAATTGCGCCCGGATTCGATCCGGCACGCGTGCTCACGATGCGTATCACGACGCCAGCCACCTGGTACGGGGATTCGGCCCAGGTGGCGTCGTTCTGGACTGATGTGCAGAGCCGAGTCGCCGGCCTTCCCGGTGTCGCATCGGCGGGTGCGGTGCGCCTCCTGCCGCTGGCGGACGAGATGGGGGACTGGGGCCTGCAGGTCGAGGGGTACACACCGCCGCCTAACCAGGGAACGCCGGGCGACTGGCAGATCGTGACACCCGGCTATTTCGAGACCATGAGGTTGCAACTTCGCGCTGGACGCTTTTTGGGTCAGCAGGATGATCTGGCCGGCTCCCTGAGCATGGTCGTCAACAAGACCTTTGTGGATCGTTATCTCGCGAACCGCGCACCGCTGGGTGCCCGAGTCCGCATCGGCGGGTCTGATTCCACCGCCTTCTACACGATCGTGGGCGTTGTGGATGACGTCAGACAGAACTCGCTGACCCGTGAAGTCAAGGCGCAGTTCTACGTAACACTTGCACACTTTGCCCAGGCACCGGGGAACCTCAGGCGGACCATGCACCTGGTTGTCCGCGCCGACGCCAACCCCCGATCGCTGCTGGGACCGATCAGGCAGGTCGTGCGCGACGTTGATCCGCGGCTGCCGGTATCCGACGTCAGAACCATGGAGGAGATCTACGGCTCGGCGATCGCGGAACAGAGGTTCGCGATGCAGTTGTTGAGTCTCTTCGGTCTGCTGGCGCTGATGCTTTCTGCGGTTGGTGTATTCGGGATCGTCTCGCAGGTGGTGATGGCGAGAACGCAGGAGTTCGGAATTCGGACGGCTCTCGGCGCCACGCCAGGGCGGATTGTTCTCATGAGCCTGCAGACGGGTCAGCTTCAGATCCTTGCGGGCCTCGCAATCGGCACGGGCGCGGCCCTGCTTTTGACACGATTTCTGTCCTCTCTGCTCCATGGAGTAGCGCCTTCTGATCCGGCGACCTTCGTCACGGTAATCATCGTAACGGGGTCGATCGCGCTCCTGGCGAGCATCGCCCCGGCGCGGCGGGCCGCGCGTACGAATCCCGCGGTGGTGCTCCACGAAGGGTGACTTCCAGCGAGGTGATGTAGCGAGCCCCGGGTCAGGGGCAGCGACCGTCGACGATCTCCGCCATCCGCTTTTCGAGTTCCTCCACCCACGTCATCCGGACCGCACTATCGAGGACCTCGCCCGGCGACAGGTCGTATCGCGCCGCGACGAGGCCTCTCAGATAGCCGTCCATCCGCTCGATGCTCGCAGCTTCGAAAATGGCGCGAAGCTGCTCGCGGCCGACGCGAGACCGAATGCGCCCCGCAAACTCACCTCGGGCCTTTTCGGACACGTGCTCAACGTCGGCGATTTCGTAGAAGAGCCTGCACGAGGGTCGATCAGAGAAGACAGCACCGGCCGCGTACGTTATGAAGTCGCCTCGCGGGTAACTGGGCATCACCGGACGACTCGCTCCCTCAGTATTCACCGGGGCACGGCCGCCAAGCGTGCCGCCGACATCTGATACATAGGCCACAACGTCCCCGCACGTGCCGTCGGCAGGATCCCACGCCCCACGCCTGCAGCGCAGGTCGTTCTGCACACTGTGCAGGTTGTTGTAAGCGACAAGGTTCAGGGCCAGCGCCTGCATCTCCACCTCGACGGGGTTTCGTGTCTGCCCGATTTCACGGAAGCTCCAGCCATGATCGTAGCGACCTCCAAGTCCCAGAAACCCGTCGCGTCCCGCAACCGCAATCTTCTTTCCGTCATAGGGCAGTTTGATCGACGCCAGGCGAAAGACAGCCGCCGTTTCGGATTCCTCGGCCCGTTTCTGAACCGAGGGGTTCGCTGTACAGCCAAAACAGGCAACACCGGCCGGCATGTAAACAGCGTCGGCCGGAATACCCAGTGCCAGGAACAGGCGGCTGACGACTGTTTCAGTGAACATCTCCCGATAGCGCGGCGCCGGTTCCGGTCCCAGGAAGTACTTCACGTGAAGCTCATGACCATCGATCGAATTGCCTGACCCGTCACGCAACTTCCGGCCAGCGCTGTCGAGCAGCTTGCCGTCGCTGTCGAAGTCGGTCGCCCCTGCGACGAGTTCGCCCGACTCATCCATCAGGCGGTTCCGGTCATCGGTCCGGATGCAGTGGAACTTGAGGCTTCCACCACGTCGGGCCCCCGGTTTGTACCGACAATGCACCATGTCGTCCGGTCCTGCACTCAACACACCGGGAGGACCCTCGCGCAGGAGTTCGTTGGTCAGTAGTGGAAGTTCCCGCTCGACCACTCTCGCCTCAAGAACGCACGCTCGGCGACTGGCCTCTGTTACTCGAACGGGGGCGCTGTCGCGATTGATGCCGACTACACATCGCCCAGCCCGCGCACCTCCCAGTCCTGTGCCGATCGTGCCGAGGACGGAACAGCCAGCCAATGTGACGAGCGCCAGAGCGGCGAGAGCGAACTTCGGGGGCACCAGGGTCTCCTCGTTCGGGATCGAGTCCATGAATTCCTAACCGTCAATGCCTCTTTTGTTCTGCCGCAGCAGAACACTGGTGCTCCGCGGGCATCGCTGCCCGCATCCTCCGTGTTGACCCGTGTAGCCCTGCCCTCGATCGACTGCCCTCCGCTTCAGCATGATCGCTTGGCGCTTTCGACGCCAACGTCTTATCGTAACGGCCGGACGGTGCTTTTCCTTAATCTCCGTTGGCCCCCTGAACAGCCCATGACATTGACGAGGATGAGAGACTCGGAGGAGCCGGTCAGTGTCGTCGCGAACACCTTCGCCGCCGCCACCATCCTCGTGCCTGACTACGACGAGGCAATCAACTACTTCACTCACGTCCTCCGCCTCTCGCTCCTTGAGGATTCGCCTCGCGACGCCGGTCGTCGTTGGGTTCGCGTAGGCCATCCGTCGCTGGGCGGCGCGCTTCTCCTCGCCGTCGCATCAACACCGCAGCAGCAGCAACGCATCGGCGACCAGCACGGGGGCCGCGTGGGCTGGTTTCTGGTTGCTGCCGACTTCGACGCGGAGTACAACCGGCTTGTCGCGGCTGGTGTCGAGTTTCTCGAGTCGCCCCGTCAAGAGAGCTACGGTCGGGTGGCGGTTTTCCGGGATCGCTACGGGAATCGATGGGATCTGCTCGACCGCTAGAGGCGGTTGACTCGCCGCCGTTATCTCGCCGAGCACCCGTCGACTCTCCACGACGAGCGACGCCTCAAGGAAATCCAGTCGTGCGACGACACGGCAGTCACCGGGGCAGAAACCAGTGTCACCCCTTGGGAGGCAGAGCACCTTCTTCTGTAACCTCTGGTCACTCAGCCCCGTAGTCGCATCATGAACCCACAAGAATCGAGATTGTTGGATCGGGCAGCTATCCGGCGAACTCTCGCCAGCGCCTCGGCCGTTGCAATCGCCATCGCGATTTCAGCCTGTGCGTCTGCGAGAAGCTCGCGAGCACCTCTTGACGCCGATCTGGTGATCGTCGACGCCACGGTGGTCGATGTGGAGTCCGGGCGCCTCGCGCCAGGGCAGACGGTGCTGATAAAGGGGCAACGCATCCTGGCCGTCGAACCGAGCGGCCGGAGCAGCTACAGTTCCGCGGCGGCCGTGATCGACGGCCGCGGGAAGTTTGTCATTCCCGGCTTGTGGGACATGCACGCGCATTTCAATCCCGCGACGGCGTTGCGGATCGAGATGCCGCTGACTCTTGCCCACGGCGTAACCGGTGTCCGGATCATGGGCGCGGATCGGCCGAGCCAGGTGCCGGCGCAGACAATGGGTCTCAACCTTCACCGGCTTTGGCAGGCCCAGGTCGACAGCGGCAGGGTGGTCGGGCCTCGCCTCGTCGCGCTTGCCAGCTGGGCCGTCAACGGTGCATCGGGCATTACCGATCCGATGCCGGCCTTTTACAAAGCGACAACTGCAGGGGAGGGGGAACAGCTTGCGCGGTACTTCAAGGAGCGTGGGTTCGACTTCATCAAGGTATACAACAACGTCTCGCGCGACGGCTATCTGGGCATGGCAGCAGAGGCGCGCCGGCTGGGTCTTCCTCTCGCCGGCCACGAACCAGCCGCGCTCAGCGCTCTTGAAATCTCGGAGGCTGGGCAAAAGAGCCTCGAGCATTCGCGGATCTTTCTTTTCAACTGTTTCCCCGGCGCCGACTCGCTGCGCCGCAACCTGGTACCTGCCGCGCAACGCGGCACGGCTCTCCGCAGGCGAATGGTGGATGAATACAACCCGGTTACCTGCCGAACCCTGTTCGATTCGTTCGCGAAAAACGGCACCTGGATCACTCCCACGCACGTAACCCGGCGTATGGATGCCATGGCGGACGACCCTGCGTACCGGAACGACGAACGACTCAGGTTCATCTCTTATGCTCAGCGGATGTCGTGGACGGCGGACGCCAACGGGATGGTGGCGCAGGATTCGTCGACAGCCGGCAGGCGAAGCTTCATGGACTTCTACACAAAAGGGCTTTCACTCACCGGGGAAGCTTTTCGCGCCGGCGTTCCAGTGATGCTGGGTACCGACGCGGGCGATACATACGTTTTCCCCGGTGCGTCAGTGCACGACGAGCTGACGGAGCTGGTGAAGGCGGGTCTGAGCCCGGCACAGGCGTTGAGGGCGGCGACGCTCGCCGGCGCAACCTACCTCGGGAAAGAGTTCGACCACGGCACGGTGGCAGCTGGGCGATTCGCCGACCTCGTCGTGCTCGACGCGGATCCGCTGGCCGCGATCGGCAACACGAAGCGCATCAACGCCGTGGTGCTCAATGGGCGCCTGTTCGAGCGCGCAAAGCTCGACTCCATGCTGACATCGGTAGAACGCGCAGCGCTGCTCACTACCCAGGCACAACTCTGGCTTGCGTCTGTAAGCGGTGATACGCTTTCAATGTCCACCGCTCTCGCAGCTGGTGCCCGCATCGATTCTCTGGACCCGACCGGCAACCGCAGAGCGCTGAATTACGCCGCGATAAACAACCGCGTGCAGGCCGTGCGGTTTCTGGTCGCCCGTGGTGCGTCCCTCAATCTGCGCAACGGCACGGGCTTCACTCCCGCCAACCACGCCGCCGAGTCAGGGGCGGCGGAGGCGCTGGCCGTTCTGATCACGGCCGGCGCGGACCTTTCGATTGCAGACAACCAGGGACGAAAGCCGATCGATACCGCGCGCCTGCGCGGACACCAGCGTGCGGTCCAGGTCATTGAGGGAGCGTCCAGACCTCAATGACCGGATAAAGCCTTATCTGCTGCATGAGGTAATGACCCGAGCGGTGGCGACCGACCGGGGACCGCGGGCGTCGGCTACCATCGCGCGCGCCTCGCCCAGCAGTGTATCACCGGCAGTCGGTCGTTTGAAGGTTATCAGAACGCCGGCCGGCCAGTAGTCCGGATAGAGAAGCAGCTTCTTCTCGCCGCTCTCGACGATCCACTGCATGCTCTCCCTGGGCCCCGCACCACCGGCGGTAGAATAGACGGAGTCGCGCAGGCGGCGGAAGCGGTCGGCTACATCACCGACACTGTCGGGGTGCCCCGCCCTCGACCAGTCGAGCGGTGGAGTCCACTGTCCGAGTGATACGCGAAGACAGGTCGGGTCCTGAGCGCCGGCGACACCTGGCACGGCGACAGCGATGAGGGCAGCGATGGGCGCCCACCGGATATGGTGCGATACCAAACGACTAGCTGCCAACGGCTGCATGAGGAGTCATCCTGCCGAGCAGTCTGCCAGCGCGCTGCGCCGCCTCACGCAGCCTGTCGGGCGAAACGATGAATGAGACCCTGAAGAACCCTTCTCCACCTTCTCCGAATCCTGCGCCCGGCAGGGCAATCACTCCTTCCTCATTCATGAGCCGGTCCGCAAACTCCGCGCTCGACACACCATCGGGGAGTGGTACCCAGAGGTACATGGTCGCCCGCGGGCTCTCGCACTCGAACCCGGCACTTCTGAACGCTGCTACTGCAGCGTCGCGCCGCTCACGGAACACTTCGACGTTTCCCGGCACGAAGCTGCTCCAGCTCCTCAATGCCGCGGCGCCGGCGGCCTGAATCCCCATGTAGGTGCCGGTGTCGAGGAAGGTCTTGAGGCGCGCCAGAGCGGTCGCGACCGGGGGACTCGCCACAGCCCATCCGCAGCGCCAGCCTGTCATGTTGTAGGTCTTGGACAACGAGTGAAACTCGATGGCCACCTCGCGCGCTCCATCGATCTCGAAGATCGACGGCGGCCTGTACCCGTCGAATGCCAGCTCCGAATAAGCGTTGTCGTAGACGAGCAGTACGTCGTGGCGCTGGCAGAAATCGACGACACGCTCCAGGTAGGCGATTGGTGCAACCGCTGTTGTCGGGTTGTTGGGGTAGTTGAGATAGATCAGCCGCGTTTTCTCCACGATCTCGCGCGGAAGCTGCTCAACCGGGACGAGAAACCGGTTTTCCGGCCTCAGAGGAACGATGTGCGGCCGGGCACCAGCGAGCAGTGTGCCGCCGAGGTAGGCCTGGTAGGCGGGCTCCGGGATGATGGCTACATCGTCCGGCCCTGAGTAGGCGAATGCGATGTGGGCAAGCCCTTCCTTCGACCCGATGAGCGGCACGATCTCCGCCATCGGATCAAACGAAAGTCCAAAGCGCAACTGCATCCATTCGCTGATGGCCTCCCGGAATGGCACGTGGCCAGGTCCAAAGCCGTAGCGCCCGAGGGCTGGAGTGGCAGCAGCCTGCTGGAGCGCCTCCACGGCGGCCGGCGGGGGAGCGAGATCCGCGTCTCCGGCGCCGAGGTCGATGACGTCTACGCCACGCTCGACCAGCGCCCTCTTCGCCGCGGGAATGTGGGCGAGTGGATAAGCCGGCAGCCTTCCGAACCGGGACGAGAACGGGGGCATCTCAGGCCTCCGGACGACGCGCGACCAGCGTCAGGATCACGTAGGTGGCCACCAGATCGCCTTCCTGGTTGCGGACCTGTACGTCCCAGGCGACCACGCCCTGCGGAACTCCGTCGGCCGGCGTCTCCTTTGCGGTTCGTGACTTGCAGGTCAGGACTACCTGAATGGTGTCTCCTGCATGCACGGGTTTGGTGAAACGCAGGTTTTCGAGCCCGTAATTGGCGAGCACCGGCCCCGGAGCGGGATCAACGAAAAGACCGGCCGCCGCCGAGAGGACGAAATAGCCGTGCGCCACGCGGCGGCCGAAGATCGAGTCACGGGCCGCGATGTCGTCGGTGTGCGCGTAAAAATGATCTCCGGAGATTGCTGCAAAGTTGACGATGTCCGCTTCCGTTACGGTCCGGCGGTGCGTCGTGAGCGATTCGCCGACCTCCAGCTCCTCGAAATACTTGCGGAAGGGATGGACACGGTCGCCGGACTGCCTGGCGCCCGGTATCCATTCGTTTGTGATCCGGGTAATCGTGGTCGGACTCCCCTGCAGTGCTGTTCTCTGCATGTAGTGCAGGACACCACGCGCTCCCCCCATTTCCTCACCTCCACCAGCCCTCCCGGGGCCGCCGTGTACGAGGTGCGGCAGTGGCGACCCGTGACCGGTGGACTCCCCGGCGCCGTGCCGATTGAGGACGTAGAGTCGGCCGTGGTGTGCAGCCATTCCCAGTGACACGGTGCGGGCTGTTGTGTCGTCGGCCGTGAAGAGCGAGCCGCAGAGCGAGCCACGACCGAGGCGCGCCAGGGCAATGGCGTCGTCGACGCTCCGGTACGGCATGACAGTGTTGACCGGGCCGAACGCTTCGACGTCGTGCGGTTCGGGCCGCGCGAACCCGTCATCGGTGGCGAGCAACGTGATCGGAAAAAATGCGCCGCGGTCGGCATCCGCGCCCACCAGCCCGGACGATTCGCTGCTCCACGCCACCTGAGTTCCGGCGCGGATCCTTTCAAGAGCGACGCCAACCTCCCGCACCTGGGCCTTGCCGGCGAGCGGGCCCATTTTCACCCCCTCGACTGCGGGATCACCAACTGCTGTCGACGCGAGCTTTCGTGAGATTTCCGCGATGACGTCCCCCATCATGACGTCAGGCACGATCGTCCGGCGGATCGCCGTGCACTTCTGTCCCGCCTTTGACGTCATCTCGCGTGTGACCTCGCGCACAAAGAGGTCAAACTCTTCGCTGCCGGGAGCCGCGTCAGGACCGAGGATCGAGCAGTTGAGTGAGTCGGCTTCGAGGTTGAAGCGCACCGAATTGGCCACAATCGCCGGATGCTGGCGCAGCTTGAGGCCGGTGGCAGCAGACCCCGTAAACGCAACTGCGTCCTGATAGTCGAGGTGGTCGAGGAGGTCCCCGGCACTGCCGCACACGAGCTGCAGCGCTCCGCGGGGCAGTATCCCGGACTCTACAATCATCCTGAACATCGCCTCGGTCAGGAACGAGGTCACGGTCGCCGGTTTGATTATCGCCGGCACTCCGGCCAGCAGGGTCGTCGAAAGCTTTTCCAGCATTCCCCAGCAGGGGAAGTTGAAGGCGTTGATGTGTACAGCTACACCTTCCAGCGGGACGCAGATATGGCGACCGACGAACGAGCCACTCCTGGAAATGCCCTCCATCGGGCCGTCGACATAGAACGTTTCGTTGGGAAACTCGCGGCGGCCCTTGCTCGCGTAGACGAACAGGGTTCCGATCCCGCCGTCGATGTCGATCCACGAGTCCGTCTTTGTAGCGCCGGTGGCGGCCGAGGTCGCGTAGAGCGAGTCCTTGCGCTCTGTCAGGAAGCGAGCGAGAGCCTTGAGCATGAGCGCTCGCTCATGGAAGGTCATCTTGCGGAGTTTCGGGCCGCCTTCACTTCGGGCGAACCGGACCATTTCGCCGAAATCGAGGCCTTCACTGCTCGCCTCGGCCACTTTGGCCCCGGTGACGGCGTGGAACAGGTCGGTCCCTGCCCCGGTGCCCGTGACCCACTCGCCCAGGGCGTAATTCTGCAGTCTTGGCATGCCGGAAGTTTAGCTACCCGGGCGGAAGGCGGAGGAAGAACTGGTCCGAACGCTGAAGGGTGCTTGTCCGTTAATTTGTCGTGGCCCTGACCGCCCACAGCGCGGTCGTCTTCCTCAGCTCCTGACACGTGATCTCCAAGACGACGGCGCTCCTCGCCGCCTGCCTGCTCATTGTTTCCTTACCGGTGGGGGCACAGCCCTCGAGCAAGGTCGCCCGGGCTGTGCGACTTAACGGGACAGCCCCAACGATCGATGGCCGCCTCGACGACGAGCCATGGAAGCTCGCGACCGCGATTACGGAGATGGTTCAGCAACGGCCCATCGAGGGCGGAGAGCCGTCAGAGCGCACCGAGATAAGAATCGCCTATGACGAGGGCGCGCTTTACATCGGCGCTCGAATGTACAGGACGGATCCCGACCGGATTCCCCGGTCGGTGACCCGGCGCGACGGCCAGTCGAATGCCGAGCGAATCACGATCACGCTTGATACTCAGCTCGACCGGCGGACCGGCGTGGCGTTTGGAATCACGGCGGCTGGGGTACGGCACGACTTCAGGCACACCCGCGACGAGGATTTCATGGGCCGGGAGAGTCAGTTCGACCCGGTGTGGGAGGCGGCGGCCAATATCGACTCGCTGGGCTGGGTCGCCGAAATGCGCATCCCCTTTTCCCAGTTGCGATTCCCGGCGGGGGCGTCACAGCGTTGGGGCGTTCAGTTCGACCGCTGGATGCCGGACAAGAACGAGGACCTTCAGTGGGTGATGATCCCGCAGAGCGAGACGGGATACATTTCGCGGTTTGGCACACTCGAGGGAATCGAAGGAATCAATCCCACGCGTCCGGTGGAGCTGACTCCCTATTTCGCGGGCGACGCCACTCGGCGCGCAGCGGTGGACCCGCTCGACCCATTCAATGATCCATGGGCGGGTCGTGCCGGCCTGGACGCGAAGTTCGGGATCGGCAGCAACATCACCGTGGATGCGTCGATAAACCCCGACTTCGGCCAGGTGGAGGCCGATCCCGCCGAGGTGAACCTGTCGGCCTTCGAGACTTTTTTTGACGAACGGCGGCCCTTTTTTACCGAGGGCAGCGAGCGACTGCGCGGCAACGGCGCCCAGTACTTCTACTCGCGCCGTATCGGTGCCGCGCCGCGGCTCAGCCTCGATGGCGATTTCGTGGATATTCCAGGCGCCAGCACGATTCTGGGCGCAGCCAAGCTTACCGGCCGGCTTGCCTCGCGTCTGTCGGTTGGCGGCCTGCTGGCGGTCACGGGTCGCGAACTGGGCAAGTCGTTCTTCATCGACTCCGGCTTCAGCACGACGCGGGCCGTCGAGCCCCGTACCGCATATGGTGTTCTGCGTCTCGAGCGGGAGATGGGCACGCAGCAGTCGACGCTGGGCGCCGCGTTCACCACAGTGCGGCGTGACGTCAACGGAGAGGCTGGCCTTGCCGCCATCCTCCCCAGCGAAGCGCTTTTCGGTGGACTCGACTGGCGCATAAGGATGCAGCAGGGTCGTTATGCCATCAGCGGATGGGCCGGCTTTTCGCATGTAGCCGGCGACTCGCTGGCGATTGCGCGGCTGCAGCGCGCGAGTGCCCGTTACTTCAACCGGCCGGACGCGACGCACGTCACCTACGACCCCCGCCGGACGTCGATGTCGGGCTACACAGCCTCCATCAGGGCCGACAAGGACGCAGGACGGCGGATTCTGTGGGGAGCTCAGGTTCTCCTCGAGTCGCCCGGCTTCGAGATCAACGATTTCGGCCGACTCCAGTCGACCGACGATGTCGAATACAATGCCGACATCCAGATCAGGGAGACCATTCCCGGGCGCTATCTTCGCAACTGGCGACTTGGGTTCGATACCCGTGGCGCCTGGAACTACGGCGGGGCCCATCAGCAGAACGAGTGGAATCAGAACTTGAACGTAAGCTTCAACAACTTCATGAACCTCAATGCGCGGAATACGATCGCCTTTCGCGCATTGAACGACGCATTGACGCGCGGTGGTCCGTACATGACGACGCCACAGGAATGGCGCCAGGAGCTGCGGTTGAACGGGCCAATGGGAGCGCGCACCGGCTGGCGCATCAACTTCAACTTTTCGCGGGATGAGTTTGGTGGCCATCGGGAAAGCATCAACACCGGACTGACGCTGCGCCCGGCTCCGCGGTGGCAGCTGTCAGTGGATCCCAGTTACAGCTCGGAGATCGAGTCGCGGCAATATGTGACCACGGTTTCCGGCGGACGCGATGAGACATTCGGCAACCGCTACGTCTTTTCGTTCATCGACCGGACGACGCTGGCGACCCGATTCCGCCTCAACTACGCATTCACCCCCGACCTGACGCTGGAGGCGTACGCCGAGCCGTTCCTTGCGAGTGGACGTTACAGCCGGTTTGGGGAACTGGCCGCGCCCGGAAGCGCGGAGCTGATCGAATACGGTACCAGCGGCACGCGTATCACCCGGGACACGACGGGCAGAGTCGAGATCACCGGTGGCGGCGAGAGTTTTGCGTTGTCGAACCGTGACTTCAACGTCAAGTCCTTCAGGTCGAACTTTGTTCTGCGCTGGGAGTGGAATCCGGGCAGCACTCTCTTCCTGGTGTGGCAGCAGAACCGACGTGCCAGCGAAGCAATCGGGAGCCACGTTCGGTTCGGGGACCTTTTCGAAACGACGCGCGCGGCGGGGGACAATTTCCTGTCGCTCAAGGTCACGTACTGGTTTGCGGTCGGTCGCTGACCCGTGTGTCTTCAACCGCGCCTGTAATCGAAAACTGAAAGGAGGAGACATGATCGGAGTCAGGCCACTCGGATTCGTTGTTGTCCTGGCGACGACTGTCGCTGCCCAGGATCGGCAGGCTGTGACGGCGCGGGCCGGGATGGTGGTTTCGACCTCGGCACCGGCGTCGGAGATCGGAGCGGCGATCCTTGCGCGGGGCGGAAACGCGGTGGATGCCGCGGTGGCGACCGGATTTGCGCTGGCGGTTACGCACCCGAGCGCCGGCAACATCGGCGGTGGCGGATTCATGATCATCCGCTTTCCCGACGGCCGAGCGACGACGATCGACTACAGGGAGAAAGCTCCGCTGGCGTCGACGCCGACGATGTACCTCAACGAAAAAGGGGAGATCAACAGGCAGCTGACCGCCAGCGGCTGGCTGGCTCCCGGTGTTCCGGGTACGGTCCGTGGTTTCGCCCTTGCGCACTCCAAATACGGAAAGCTCCCTTGGCGTGATGTCGTTCAGCCGGCGGCGGATCTCGCATCAGGTGGCTGGGAACTTTCACCGGGGCTGGCCCGGGCGATCAATGGAGCCCTGCGCGGCCAGCTTGGGCGCCATCCATCATCAACCGCCGCCTATGGGAAACCCGGGGGTGGAGAATGGGCAGCCGGTGACAGGATAATCCTGCGCGATCTCGGCCGCACGCTGAATGAAATCGCGGCCAGCGGGCCGGATGCGTTCTACCGCGGCTGGATCGCCGACTCGATCGCGAGCCAGATGAAGGCCAATGGGGGCATCATCACACGCGAAGACCTGGCCCGTTACAAGGCCGTCGAGCGGCCGCCGGTGCGCGGGACTTTCATGGGACACGAGATAATCTCGATGCCACCTCCGAGCTCTGGTGGCACGGTGCTGATCCAGACCCTCAACATGCTCGAGCGGTTCAACATCGGGAAACTTGCGCCTTCGTCGCCCGCCTTTCTGCATCTGCGTATCGAGGCCGCTCGCCGCGCGTATCTGGACCGTGCACGACATCTGGGAGATCCCGACTTCGTGCAGGTTCCGCTCGACCAGCTGTTGTCGACTCGTTATGCAGCGACGCTGGCGGCCGGAATCGATACCACCAGGGCGACGCGTTCCGCGGAACTCGGCCGCGATATCGTGAGCGTCCCGGTGGAGAGCGACGAAACGACGCACTACTCGGTTGTGGATGCCGGGGGCGTGGCGATCGCCAACACCTACACGCTCGAAGGGGGATACGGATCAGGGGTTGTCGTGCAGGGAGCGGGCTTTCTCCTCAACAACGAGATGGGCGACTTCAACAAGAAGCCCGGCGAGACGAACCTGACGGGTGACATCGGCACAGCGGCGAATCTCATCGCGCCGGAGAAGCGGATGTTGAGTTCGATGTCGCCAGCGATCGTCGCCAGAGACGGCAAGCTGCGACTTGTCACTGGTTCGCCTGGTGGCCGCACGATCCCCAACACCGTTCTCAACGTCATCCTGGGTGTTGTAGCCTTCGGTCTGGACGTGCAGAGCGCAGTTGATCTCCCGCGTGTGCACCATCAGTGGCTTCCGGACCAGGCGTCATTTGAGCGTGGAGTCGCGGACTCAGCGACCGTTGAGCTGCTCAGAGCAAAGGGCCACACAATCAGGGTGAGCGGTGGGCTGAGTCAGGGCGACGCACATTCCATTCTTTTTGATCCCGTTACGGGGTTGCTGCACGGCGCCGCTGACGGCCGGAGCACGGATTCGAAGGCGGTGGGGGTTCGGACTTCGAGATAGACGCGGAGGTAGCTTACGCGCGCGGTTTGAGTGTTGTAGTCACGGGACGCTTTCGGTCGACAGGTGGGGTTCTCAACGGTTCGACTTCTGCCAACGACGCATAGAGGCGCGCCGGCAGTCCCTGGTAGAGCCGCGTCCCCTCGGTCTTCCATGCCAGCATCTCGTCAGAGACATCGCGCACCACGCGGGCCGGGTTTCCGACGACAACCTTGCGTTCGGCGATGTTCATCCCCGCCGGAACAAACGTGAGTGCTCCGACAATCGAGCCCGCGCCTACCACAGCTTCGTCCATTACCACCGCGTTCATCCCGATCAGGGCGTTGGAGCAGACGCGCGCTCCGTGCACGATTGCACCGTGACCGATGTGAGCGCCCTCTTCGAGGACAACTGTCACCCCTGGAAACATGTGGATAACGCAGTTCTCCTGCACATTGCATCCGTCGGCGATCTCGATTGCACCCCAGTCGCCCCTGATCGCCGCACCTGGACCGACGTACACGTCTCGTCCTATGGTCACGTGCCCGGTCACGGCAGCGTTCGGATGAATGAACGCCGACTCGTGGATCACGGGCACCATCCCCTCGAACTCGAAGATGTTGGCCACGTCAGCTCGCCCGTTCGATCAGGACGGCCATCCCCTGCCCCACGCCTACACACATCGTGCAGAGAGCCCACCTGCCACCGGTTCTCTCGAGCTCCGTCGTGGCCGTCAGCAGGAGCCTTGCTCCTGACATGCCCAGTGGGTGGCCGAGGGCAATCGCGCCGCCGTTGGGATTGACTCTGGGATCGTCGTCGGCGACGCCGAGCTGGCGCAGACAGCCCAGCGATTGCGCGGCGAAAGCTTCGTTGAGCTCGATCACGTCCAGTTGATCAATCGTGACAGCTGTGGCAGACAGGAGGTTGCGCACGGCCTCGACCGGACCCAGCCCCATGAGCCGCGGCTCGATGCCGCGCACGGCGCTTCCGGCAATACGCGCTCTTGGCCGCAGTCCGTCTCTCGCGACGGCCTTCGCCGACGCCAGAAGCATGGCGCAGGCGCCGTCATTGATCCCTGACGAGTTGCCGGCGGTGACGCTGCCCTTGCCGTCGGTGCGAAATGCGGGCCGGAGCGCCGCCAATCCCTCCATTGTCGAGTCCGGCCGGATGAATTCGTCTTCGCCAAACTGACTCGTGCTCCCACGTTTGTGACCGGGCACCGTCACGGCTGCAATCTCTTGCGCCAGGCGCCCCGACGATCGTGCTTCCGCCGCCAGCAGCTGTGAGCGAAGCGCGAAGGCGTCCTGGTCCTGGCGGGATATGTTGAGCAGCTCCGCCACGTTTTCTGCCGTTTGACCCATCGAATCGATCCCGTACATCCGCTTCAGGCGCTCGTTGACGAATCGCCAGCCGATGCTGGTATCATGGAGCTGCGCATCACGGCCAAACGGGACGGCAGTCTTGGACAGGGCGTAGGGTGCCCGGGTCATGCTTTCGACACCGCCAGCGATGTAAACATCGCCGGCGCCCGCAGCGATGGCACGGGCGGCAATGACGGCGGCACTCATCCCCGAAGCGCAGAGCCTGTTGACTGTTTCTCCGGGAACTGTCACGGGAAGGCCGGCGAGCAACAGAGCCATGCGCGCCACGTTGCGGTTGTCCTCGCCAGCCTGGTTGGCGCACCCTAAGACCACATCCGTGATGGAGGCCGGGTCGATCGAGGGTGACCTGGCCAGCAGAGCGGCCATGACGTGAGCCGCCAGGTCGTCGGGGCGGACGTCGCGCAGCGACCCTCCAAACGAACCGATTGGGGTCCGCACCCCGTCTATCAGAAACGCTTCTCTCATCTAATCATCTGCTGCTGAATGCCGCCGTGGGGTGCGGTATGCCGTCCCGCGGAAAAGCGCGACCGTTTCATCACGCTGATTGCGCACCTCGACCGCATAATAACCAAGCCTGTTCGAGGCTGCCTCCTCGCGGGCGACGGCTGTGAGGACATCACCGGGATTCACCGGCGCTGGATAGGTGACGCTGTTTTCGATGCTGACTGTGACGTCACCACGACTGTTGCAGGCGAAGGCGAACGCAGAATCCGCGAGTGAGAAGGCTATTCCGCCGTGGGCCACGCCAAGGCCGTTCAGCATGTCCGGGCGGACCGTCATGCGGCAACTGCAGTACCCATCGCCGATGTCGCTGATCTCGATGCCGAGCCACTGTGAGAAGAGATCGCGCGACATCATCGCGTGCGCGATCCGCCCTGCCCGGGTCTGTGCAACGTCGCCGGTCATGCAAGAAGGGAGCTGCCGTTCTGGACGCTTCGCCGCAACCTCACGCTCGGCCGATAACGGTCGTCGCCGGTCTCGGCCTGCAGTCGCTCCAGCTCGGCGAGCACACGCGCCGGCCCCAGCTCATCACCCCATGCCAGAAGGCCCTTTGGATAGTTTACGCCTTTAGTCATCGCCAGTTCGAGCTCCGCAGCTGTCGCGATCCGGAGGTGCAGCGCTTCCACAGCCTCGTTGACCAGCATTGCGAGTATCCGCATCGTGATTGTCGCGGCCAGCACCTCGTCGCGTGACGGCTCCGGCCGTGCAGCATCTGAGCTGTAGTCGTAGAACCCCCGTCCGGCCTTTCTCCCCAGCAGTCCGGCTTCCAGGAGGCGCTTCTGGGTGACGCTGGGGCGGTATCGGGCATCGTAGTACATCGCGGCCCAGACGGTTTCGGTGACCACGTAATTGACGTCGTGACCGACGAAGTCCATCAGCTCGAACGGTCCCATCCGAAAACCGGCCCGTTCTCGCATCGCCCAGTCGATGGTCGCTGCGTCAGTGATACCTTCATCGAGGATCCGCAGTGCTTCGGAGTAGAACGGGCGAGCTAACCGATTCACGATGAATCCCGGGGTGTCTGACGCGGTCACACAGACCTTCCCCCAGCGTTCGATTGCTGCTTTCGCCCTTTGAGTGACCGCAGGATGGGTTCTCAGCCCCGGGATGATCTCCACCAGCGGCATTACAGGGGCCGGGTTGAAGAAATGGATTCCCACGAGCCGGCCGGGCGCCGTCATCGCTCCACCGATAGCCGCGATCGGGATCGAAGACGTATTGGTCGCGAGGATGCATCCGGGTCCTACGGCGCCTTCGAGCGCGCGAAAGATCTCCTGCTTCACGTCGAGGCGCTCAACAACTGCCTCGATGATGAGCTCGCACGCACTGAACTGGTCATATCCCCACACTGCCGATGGTTGCAGTCGTTCCAGTGCCGACGCCGCCTCCAACTGCGAAATGCGGCCCCTGGTCGATTCCCTGGCGAGCGCGCGCCCGATGTCGGAACGTGCCCGATCCACGGCTCCGGGGGCGCTGTCGGAGATGACCACCCGGTGGCCGGATGTGATCGCCAGCTGCGCTATTCCGGTTCCCATTGCCCCTGCGCCCACCACACCTATCGTTGCGTCAGGCGCCAGCGGCCCCGTCATCCATCCATCCATGCTGCCTAACGACCTCTGAACGTGGGGCGGCGTTTCGCCACGAATGCGCGCACCCCTTCGGCGAAATCGTCGGTCCGGCCCGCTTCACCCTGCAACTCCTTCTCCAGTTCCAGCTGCTGGTAAAGATCGTTTGACCAGGTGGCATTGAGCAGTCGCTTGGTCAGTCCCAGCGCCCGGGTCGGCTGTTCGGCAAGGGTGGTTGCGAGAGCGAGTGCCCGTTCCATCAACAGACCAGGATCGCAGACTTCCCAGATCAGACCCCAGTGCAGCGCCCGTTCGGCAGTCAGCTTTTCCCCCGTGAGCATGAGACCCGCGGCTCTTGCCTGGCCGGCGAGGCGCGGCAGCCAGAACGTGCCGCCACTGTCCGGAACAAGGCCGATTCTCGTGAAGGACTGGATGAACGTGGCATCGCGGGATGCGAGGACGATGTCACAGGCAAACGCGAGGTTGGCCCCGGCACCCGCGGCTACTCCGTTCACCGCGCAGACCACCGGCTTTTCGATCGCCCGCAGCCTCGATACGATCGGATTGTACTGTTGGGCAACGATATCGGCGAGGTCGGGGAGCGGAATGGATGGGTCCGCGGGAATCGCGGAAAGGTCCTGTCCGGCGCAGAACCCACGACCCTCGCCGGTAAGGAGGATGGCGCGCACGTCGGACGCCGCGGCCGCGTCGTCGAGCGCCTGCTGGAGCTCTTGCGCCATCGCAAGGTTGAACGAGTTGAGGACCTCGGGCCTGTTGAGTGTGAGCCTTTCAACACCGTTATTGCGCTCTGCACGCAGATTGTCGGGCATGGTCAGGCCTTCATGCTCGGCTTCAGCGGACTCTCCTCACTTCGACTCTCTCGATCACGTCCGCTTCGAGCACACCTTCAGCAACATCGCGCCCGCTGACAATCGCGCCGAGTACGGTGTAGTCGTGGTCAAGCCTGAAGTTGTCGACGAGGTTCACAAAGATCTGGGCGTCACCAGTGTCGCGACCACGCGTTGAGATCCCGACTGTCCCGCGTACGTGACTGTCGAGGCCCAGCTCGTCGCGCATGAACGGACCATCACCCACGTATTCCGTTGCGGCCGGACTGCCTCCCTGGATGACGAATCCCGGTTCGACCCGGTGGAACGTCAGTCCGTTGTAGTATCCGGCGCGCGCCAGCCTCACGAGGCGCGCCGCTGTCATGGGGGCAGCGCGGGGATTCAGGCGCACCGTGAACGAGTTCCCGCCAACCGTCCCGCCACTCCCATCGGCCATGATGAACACCAGCTCAATGTTGCTGGACAAAACCTCCGCAACCGGCTCGTCGGGCGGGCGCTTCGGAGACGGGGCGGGCGTTGCGTTCCGCCCGGTGCGCCGCGTTATCGTTGCCGCCGCGCGCGCCGCGACAGTGCTGTCGAAGTCCGTAAGCCAGGGTTCAAGCTGCGGTACCGGCACCCCGCCCGCCGAGAACTCATCGATGCGGTCCAGAATGGCGACGCGTGGGTCGCGCGAGTTTTCACGCTCTTCGCGGGTGAGGCGCTCCAGTGAGCGCATGAGCGGAGCAATCAGGTCAGCCCCTGACTGAGCCCCACGCAAGGCGGTGGCGGCTGCCAGAACGACGTGGTAGTACTGCGATTCAAGCCCGCGGACGAAAACGTCCCGGGCGCTCTGTCCCCCTGCCTGCCGCAGGCCAGCGATAGCCGCCTCCTGCACGTTGCCGTTAGTGTCCGCGGCCAGCTGCCGGAGGAGACCGGTATCGGACATCGCCGCCGCCGCCCGCGCTGCGTACTGACGGACAGACCAGACCCGCGAAGCCGCGGCGGTGGAGGCGATCGGCCTGGCCCGCGCCGGCGCTGCGCGAGCCAGCGACACCAGTGCACGCGCCGCAGCGCGCCACCCGACACTACCCTTCGGCCGCGTCGGCCACACTTCGCTGACCCCGGCCGCCAACCGTTCGAGAGCCGCAATGGACGCCGGGTCCGATGCACAGCCTGACAAACCGTCAACTGCTGCGAGCATGACGTGCGGGCTCGGATCGGACACGGCTCTCACGAGGGGACCGCAGCCCGCTGCACCCAACATCCGCCAGCCACGGACCCGCTCAAGTCGCACAAGCCACGATCGATCGGTAACCGCGGTGTCGAGCAACCGGGACCTGAGTGACGCTGACACCCCGCTGTGTGCGGCAACGGCCAGCCGTCGCACCTGCTCGTCACCGTGTCCCAGCGACCGCACCAGGAGCGCGGAGTCCGGCGTTCCGTTCGCCGTGAGCGACAGCAGAGCCAGCCTCACCACCCGGGCCCCTGTCTCGCCCTGTCGCGCGCTGTAGGCAAGCCCAAGTTGGCCAATTACCTTCGTCGCCGAGCTCGAGAGGGCGCCATGGCTCCGTCGCAGCCTTGCCAGCGCGTACAGACCGTGCTGCGCTCCTTCCGCGAGAGCTGGCCGGTTCGCCGCCGAAACCCGGCCCAGCACATCCAGTATCGCGAGCTCGGCCGCTCTCGCCTGCAGAGTGTCAGCGTGCGGAAGGCGTCCAATGGACCTTACGACGATGCCAAGGACGTCGCTACTGGTGTCTGAGCGGGCCCGGTCGGACAACCACTCGAGAGCACGCGTCGCCGCGACTCGTCGCACGGCTGGTTGGGCTGATCTCAGCCCCTGATGCGCCTGCGTCCATGCATTGATCGCCTCGACGCGTACCAGGGCGTCGGGATCACCAAAGAGCCCGGCGATGCGACCAACGAGTGAAGAGTCCTGCCAGCGGCCGAGTCCGCGTACGGCGCTCGCTCGAACGACCGGCGAATGGTGCCTGAGCGCTGTCGTCAGGATCGCCAGCGAGTTTACCCTGTCCCGGACGCCGCGCCCATCTTCGGCCACTGCGATGCGCGCCAGGTCCGCCATGATCTCCGGGCTCCGTCCGCCGCCCTGACCGGGAGTCGCGAACGGGGTGGCAGCGAGCGCGGCTAAAGCGATGACGGCGCCGGCCGAGAATCGTCGAAGGAGGGCGTGGGGCCCCCCCCCCCCCCCGGTTTGAAATCTATCGCCGGCTTTCTCCCCAACTCTCATCGTTTTGCCGCACTCATCAGCATTACAACGCATTTCGCCACTTCGGGTTAAATTGGACGCCGCCAACACTCGGCTCCACCACACTGCTCCTGGATGACCGTCAAGCCCAAGGGTCAGCGCCCTTCATTGAATCCGGCCCAGAACCAGGCACCAGTGCACCCGGAATTCAATTGGCGCAAGATCGCGTACCACGCCCTCGTTTCCAGGTCCCTCGACGACGTCGAAGAAGAAACCAACCGCAACCGTGCCACGGTCCCGCGCGAGCACCTCGTCCTCTACCAATTCTCGGCCCGCGGCCACGACGTCGCTCAGTCTATACTCGGTTCGCTGCTGACACACCCTCACGACGGAATCGGGGCCTACTATCGATCCCGGCCCCTCCTCCTGTCCGTGGGTCTCAGCATCGAAGACGCGCTGTCCAGCCCCCTGGGTCGGAGCGGCGGCTTCAGCGACGGCCGGGACATAGGCGTCGTTTGTAACCTTCCGGGTGCCGGCGGGCCAACCATACTCCCGATGTCGGGTGACGTGGGCTCGCAGTATACCCCGGCTGCCGGTTGGGCCCAGTCGATCCTTTACCATCGCGACCAGCTCGGTGACGACAGCTGGCGCGGCGCGATCGCGGTCACGTTAGGCGGAGACGGCTCGGTCGCAACCAACGGCTTCTGGTCGGCCCTGACGATGGCGACGACGCTTCACCTGCCGATGGTCTTCTACATCGAAGACAATGATCTCGGCATCTCCGTAAGAGGAGAAATGCAGACGCCGGGCGGCAATATCGCCCGCAACCTGGCATCGTTCGGAAACCTCCTCGTGCGCGACGGTGACGGCACCGACCCGGCCGAGTGTTCGGCGCTTCTCTCCGAGTGCACAACGCACGCCCGTTCCGGCCTCGGCCCTGCGCTCGTCAGACTCACCGTCCCCCGACTGTCGAGCCATTCAGGACCCGACAATCAGCGCGGTTACCGCAGCGACGCAGAGATCGCCGCGGACTGGAAGCGCGACCCCCTGCCGCGGCTGCGCGCACACGTTGTTCCCGGTTTTCTTGACGAGCCGGAGTGGAACGACCTCGAGCGGCAGGTGAAAGCGGATGTCGAAACCGGTCTGGTAGCGGCTCGGGCGCGGCCTGTGGCCGACGCGGCTTCAGTCGGGCGGTTCATATACGAAGAGCGCGAAGGGGGAGGTACGTCCACCATGGGTGGACTTCCCGGGGAGGTGCTTGACGCCCTGCCATCGACCCGCGCGCCCTCACCGGACGGTGAGATGATGCGCATGGCCGAAGCCATTCGCCGCACTCTGCGACGCGAGCTGGCTGTCAACCCGCGGGTTCTCATCTTCGGCGAAGATGTCGGCGTCAAGGGCGGGGTTCACCTCGTGACCGAAGCGCTGCAAAAGGAATTTGGGCCAGACCGCGTTTTCGATACCAGCCTCTCCGAAGAGGGCATAATAGGCCGAGCCGTTGGGATGGCAGTCAGCGGCCTCATGCCCGTGCCAGAAATCCAGTTTCGAAAGTACGCCGACCCCGCCGCCGAACAACTGAACAACTGCGGCACGATGCGATGGCGCACCGCCAACCGCTTCTGTGCGCCAATCGTCGTGAGGATGCCCGGCGGCTTCGGCAAGGACGTCGGCGACCCGTGGCATTCGCTCAGCGCCGAAGTTCAGTGGGCCCATGCCCTTGGTTGGCAGGTGGCGATTCCGTCAACAGCTGACGACGCAGTAGGGCTGCTTCGATCAGCGATGCGCGGACGCAATCCTACGATTTTTTTCGAGCACCGCGCCCTGCTCATGACCAGCGACGGGAGTGCACGCTACCCGGGCGACGACTACGTCATCCCGTTCGGTGAGGCACGCGTTGTCTCCCAGGGCACCGATGTAACGCTCGTAACCTGGGGAGCGATGGTCCATCGCTGTGTCCGTGCGATCGCCGAATGCGACGCCTCGGTTGAGCTGATTGACCTGCGGACGATTGCCCCATGGGACAGGAGTCGGGTGCTGGAGTCGGTGCGCAAGACCGGTCGTTGCGTCGTCGTCCATGAGGATACCCGTACAGCCGGCTTCGGCGCAGAAATCGCCGCGATGCTGGCACACGAAGCTTTCTGGTTTCTCGATGCCCCACTTGAACGAGTTTGTGTCGAAGACGTTCCCATGCCCTATCACCCCGCCCTCCTCGACGCCGTTCTCCCCGACGTGGATCGAATCAGGGTCGCCATAGATCGAGTTGCCCGCGCCTGAGAAGGAAGTCGGTAAGGAGTTCGGACCACGCTTCTCCGGCCGGTCATGCTCCGGCGGTATTTTGTAACCGCGGGCAAGGAATCGATGATGCTGACGTGACGCTCCCTGGCGATGTTCCCTGCGTCACTCTCGGAGTTGTCATGATAACGACGCTCACAGCATCACTGGACCAGTCAGGGTTGTCGGTCGAAGACCGGTCACTCGGCGGTCTCAACGAACGCATCATCGGAACAATCATCGGGGCCTTCTACTCGGTTCACCGTGAACTCGGCTCCGGCTTTCTGGAGTCCGTTTATCACAAGGCGCTGGCGCTGGAACTGGCGCAGAGAGGGGTGGCGTTCGACCACCAGGTGCCCCTCAGCGTGTTTTACCGGGGCCGCAAGATCGGCCACTTTCGCGCCGATCTCTGCGTCGAAGGCAAGGTCGTCGTGTCCGTCCGCAGCGGAGCGACGGTATCGGAGTGGGATCGCGCTCAGCTGGTGAACTCCGTGAGGAGCAGCAACGTCCCCGTCGGCTTGCTTCTTCACTTTGGGGTCGAACCACTGTTCGAGCGCGTGGATACCACGCCGCACGAGCAGTGATCAGTCCACGCGCACCGTCACGAAGGCTTGAAGTAGTCGAACGGCTCCCGGCACGACTGGCACACGTAGATCGCCTTGCAGGCTGTCGAGCCGAATTGACTCTCCCGTTTCGTGTTGCTCGAGTCACAGCGGGGGCAGCGCACTGCTGCGCGCCCAATTGACACCAGGTCGGCCGTCCGGGGCTCCGGCGGCGCGATCCCGTATTGCCTGAGTTTTTCCCGTGACGCTTCTGATAGCCAGTCGGTGGTCCATGTCTCGTCGAACCGTGTTGTTACCGTGACGCTCGCGACGCCGTGGGCCCGCAACGTCCTGATGATGTCCTCCTTCATGACGTCGAGAGCAGGGCAGCCGGAATAGGTCGGTGTAATGTCGACCGTCACCGACTCGTTTGTCACGTGAACGTCGCGAACGACGCCCAGTTCGACTACGCTCAGCACTGGCACTTCCGGATCACGGACCTGCTCGAGCCAGCGCAGGATCTGCGCGCGCCCCGGTGTCGCGGTCGGAACCATGACTACCACTCAGCCCCGGGATGCGATCTGGGCAGGATCTGCATTTCGGTCAGGAGATGACCGAGGTGTTCGCTGTGGCGGCCCGTTCGCCCACCGGTGACACGAGGAGGAGTGGAGGGGATGGTGAGCGTCGCTGCGCCGAGTGTGGCTGTCACCAGATCGCGCCACCCGGTGCGGAGCGTCGAGTGGTCGACGCCGAAGCCATCGAGGGCGACAGACAGATCGACCTCGTCCGCGCTGAACAGCTCGTCGCTGAACGGCCACAACTCATCGAGTGCCGACTGTGCCCGGTTGTGGCTCTCGATGGTTCCGTCGCCCAGCTTGATGACCCAACCACCGGAATGCCGCTGGTGGTACACCGCCTCCTTCCACGCCCGGGCAGCAATCCCGGCCAGGGTGGCGTCGCTGGAGCCGCGCAGTGCGGCGAGCAACAGCACGTCATGGGCATCAAAGAGGAACTGCCGCACGATCGTTTGGGCGAAATCCCCGTTAGGGAGCTCCACCAGATGGACGTTGCGATATTCGATCGCATCCCGCAGGAACGCGAGGTCATCTTCGGTCCGACCCTTTCCCTCGGTTTCGCCCGCAAGTCGCAGCAGCGCCGAACCCTGGCCGATGAAGTCGAGCGCGAAGTTTGCAAGCGCGATGTCTTCCTCCAGAATCGGGGCGTGACCACACCACTCCGAGAGCCGGTGACCCAGTATGATCCGGTCGTCAGCCAGGCGGAGAAGATAGTCAAAATGAGGATTGCCTGAGGCCGCACCCGCAGTAGGACCGGCCGGTGCGGCACCCGCCGCTCTGCCAGCCGGCGCGACCGGGACGTCGGCGGCCGTCATGCCCCTAGAGACCTCGGACACCGCGCGGCGACCTGTAGAACTGCGGATGACGGTAGGCCTTGTCGGCCCCAGGCTCGAAGAGCGGTCCGGCGTCAGATGGACTCGACGCGGTAATCAACTCTGTCGGCACCACCCAGAGGCTCACCACCTTGCCGCGACGCGTGTACACGTCACGCGCATTCTGCATCGCATGTTCCGCGTCAACGGCGTGTACGCTGCCGGCGTGCTCATGGGGGGTTCCCTCGCCCTCCTGCGTGAACACTTCCCACAATGGCCATTGAGTTTCGTTCATCGGTGCCCTCGACGGTTCAACCATAACGCTCAGGCCGCACTCGCTTTCACCTTCGCGGCCTGCTTTGCCGCCCAGGCAAGAGCCGCCTCCCTTACCCACGCACCTTCGTCGTGCGCCTTGTTTCGTGCTGCAAGCCGCTCCCGGTTACAGGGGCCGTTGCCGCTGATCACCTGCTGAAACTCCGTCCAGTCGATCGCCCCGAATCGCCAGCTGCTCGTATCCTGGTCCCAGGCGAGATCGGGGTCCGGCAGTGTCAGGTCGAGCACCTGGGCCTGCGGTACCGTCAGATCCACGAAGCGCTGGCGCAGGACGTCGTTACTCTCCTTCTTTACGCGCCATCGCATCAGCTCCGCGGAGTTCGGCGAATCCCTGTCAGACGGCCCGAACATCATCAGGGATGGCCACCACCAGCGGTTCACTGCATCCTGCACCATCGTCCGCTGGGCCGGTGTCCCCGCGGCCAGCACCGAGCAGATCTCGTAGCCCTGGCGCTTGTGGAAGTTCTCTTCCTTGCAGATCCGGATCATCGCCCGAGCGTACGGACCATAGGACGCCTTGGCCAGCATCGTCTGATTGACGATCGCCGCCCCGTCGACAAACCAGCCGATGACGCCGATGTCGGCCCAGGTGAGCGTGGGATAGTTGAAGATACTGGAGTACTTCGCCTTCCCGGTGAGAAGCTGGTCGACAAGCTCCTCGCGCGATACGCCGAGTGTTTCAGTTCCGCAGTAGATGTAGAGGCCGTGCCCAGCCTCATCCTGCACCTTGGCGAGCAGAACCAGCTTGCGCTTGAGGCTCGGGGCTCGGGTGATCCAGTTCCCTTCGGGAAGCATCCCCACGATCTCCGAGTGCGCGTGCTGCGACATCATCCTCACGAGCTGGCGCCGATAGCGTTCCGGCATCCAGTCCTTCGGCTCGATCGATTCGCCGCGCTCGATGCGCTCCTCGAACCGGGCGAGCAACTCGGCACTCTCATCGGTTGGCGTCGTCTGCATCCATGTCATGGCTGGGGTCAGGTATGAAATCTAGCTTGTTGGGGCTGCGCACCAGAACGCCCTCAGCATGCGGGCGCCCGCCACTCCGGCTCCGCGCATGGTAGTTTGCCACGACCCGAACTCAGGAAACGATGACCGAAGGGTTTGTTGAGACCGCCATCGAGAATGGGATCGCCACTGTCACGTTCGCCCACCCCAGGGGCAATTCGCTGCCGACGGTCATCCTGAACGGGCTGGCTGCGGCCATCCGCACCAACGGCGAACGTCCTGATGTTGCTGTGGTGATTCTCAGGTCCGCCGGCGATGGCGCCTTTTGCGGTGGCGCTTCGTTCGATGAACTGCGCGCAATCTCCGATGAGCTGGCCGGCCGCGAGTTTTTCAGCGGCTTCGCCCGCGTCATCCTCGCGATGATCGAGTGCCCGCGCTTCATCGTTACGCGTGTTCAGGGGAAAGTTGCCGGTGGAGGCGTAGGACTGGTGTGCGCTTCCGATTACGCCATCGCGACACCTGCTGCGGCGACGAGGCTGAGCGAGCTGGCGCTGGGGATCGGACCATTTGTCGTCGGGCCAGTAATCGAACACCGCATTGGCCGCGGCCATTTCGCCGCGATGGCCGTGGATGCGGACTGGCGCGACGCTTCCTGGGGTGAAAGGACGGGCATGTTTGCCCGTGTCGTGCCTCAGTCGGGGCTTGATTCATCGGTCGCGACGCTGGCGCGGACCCTGGCCGCATTCAATCCCGCGGCCATGACCGCGCTCAAGCGGGTTTTCTGGGAGAGCGCTGCTGACTGGGCCACACTTCTCCCCGAGCGAGCCGGAATCAGCGGCCGACTCATCCTGTCAGCACACGCCCGCAAGGCTATCGGGCTTTAGGCCAGATGGTCCTTCGTCTCTCCCTGACTGCACCGATGGCCGTTCCCCAGGCTGTCAGGCTTTAGTCCGAACCGTCACGATGTCGGAGGGTTGAACTGCGCGTGCTGCTGTTCGACCCAGCTCTGGTGGTACCTGGGATCTTCGAACTCGGTCGCGGCCCGGGCCACCTTGAGCGGCCGGAAGGAATCCATCATCACCGCCAGCTCGTTCGTGTAGGTGGCGCCGATACTCGCCTCTGCCCTGCCCGGATGCGGGCCGTGGGGAAGCCCGTCAGGATGATGCGTCACCGAGCCGTATTCGATGCCCTTGCGGCTCATGAACTCGCTCGACGCGTAGAACAGAACCTCGTCGGAGTCGACGTTGGAGTGATTGTAGGGCGCGGGAACGGCGTTCGGATCAAAGTCGTAGGGCCGCGGACAGAATGAGCAGATGACGAATCCGTCGCCCTGGAAAGTCTGGTGTACCGGGGGCGGCTGGTGGATCCGCCCCACGATCGGTTCGAAGTCGTGAATGTTGAAGATCCAGGGATAGAAGTAGCCGTCCCACCCCACCACGTCGAAGGGATGATGGTCCAGCACCAGTTCGTTGATCGAGCTGTACTGCTTGACGAGGAGCGTGAAGTCTCCCTTTTCGTCATGCGGTCGGAGTTCGCCCGGTCGGCGGATATCGCGCTCCGAAAATGGTGCACCCTCCAGCAGCTGCCCGAATTCGTTGCGGTATCGCTTCGGCCACCTCACGTGTCCCCTGCTTTCCATCACCAGGAACCTGGAGGACGCAGATGTGTCGAGCCGCCAGCGATGAAGGATGTTGCGGTGAATGACGACGTAATCACCCGCCTTGTAGGGGAGGTCGCCGAACACCGACTCGAGCACCCCCGAGCCTTCGACCACGTACACAACTTCGTCAGCCTGGGAGTTGCGGTAGAAGTGCGGATCGACCTCGTCCGGCTCCACGTACAACATCGCGATCTCGCTGTTGAAGAGCATCGGGATGCGATCAAGTGTCGGGCTCCCACCCTTCTTCGCCCTGCTGGTAAGAAAGTGACGGTGCCGGAGCGACGTCGACGAATCCTCTTCCCATACCACGTCGCGGACCTTGCGGGCAGACTTGACCGTTGTCGGCGGGTGGATGTGATAAAGCAGCGACGACGTTCCGACAAACCCCTCGTGTCCCATCAGCTCCTCGGCGTGAAGACCGCCGTCGGGCTTGCGGAAGACGGTGTGCCGTTTGCGAGGGAACGACCCCAGTGAATGGTAGATCGGCATCGATCAGTCGACGACGTGAGTTTGCCCTGCCATGAACCGCTCCTGCCTCAGAGGTTGCCCCTGAGCGCCTGCTCGCGCTCGATCGACTCGAAGAGGGCCTTGAAATTGCCCTTGCCGAAACCGCGGGCGCCCTTGCGCTGGATTATCTCGTAGAAGAGTGTGGGCCGGTCCTGCACCGGTCTGGTGAAGATCTGCAGCAGATAACCTTCATCGTCCCGGTCCACCAGGATTCCCAGCTCGCGAATAGCGATCGCGTCCTCGTCGATCGCTCCCACACGCTGGAACACTTCGTCGTAGTACGTGGACGGTGTTCTCAGGAACTCGACGCCGCGCGCTCTGAGCTCCCGAACCGTTGCGACGATGTCGTCGGTCGCAATTGCTATGTGCTGCACCCCTGGCCCGTCATGGAACTCAAGGTATTCGTCGATCTGTGACTTCTTGCGACCCTTCGCCGGCTCGTTGATGGGAAACTTGATCCGCCCGTTCCCGTTTGACATCACCTTGGACATCAACGCCGAATACTCGGTTGAGATATCCTTGTCATCAAACGTAAGGAGGTTGAAGAAGCCAAGCACCCGGGAATAGAACCCAACCCACTCGTTCATCTTCCCCAACTCGACGTTGCCTACACAGTGGTCGACGTAGCGGAGGCCAACCGGAGCTGGCTGCCAGGACGAAGCGGCAGTCTGGAACCCGGGGATGAAAAGACCATGGTAGTTCTTTCGCTCGACAATCGAGTGAATCGTGTCCCCGTACGTGCGAATCGCGGCGATCACAACTTCACCGTTGTCATCGCGCAGCACCTGCGGCTCAGCCGCACTCTCAGCACCCCGCTCGATGGCTTTGTTCCAGGCGTCGCGGGCATCGTCTACCCAGAACGCGATGTCCCTCACACCATCACCATGGCGCGCGACGTGTGCCGCGATCGGCCCATCTGACCTGAGAGCTGTCGTCAGGACCAGCCTGATCTTGTCCTGCAACAGGAGATAGCTGGCGCGGTCACGCACACCCGTCTCAGGGCCGCAATACCCGGCCAGCTGGAAGCCAAAAGCGGTTCGATAATAATGCGATGCCTGACGCGCATTCCCGACGTAATACTCGATGAAATCGGTGCCGTTGATCGGGAATGTGTCGTGCGCCTGCTCGATGGATGGAGCGGTGCTGGTGGCCATGTCTGCGTCGTTCCGGTATGGTCGATCGGGTACCGGTGCAATCTAACCGCGGCGCCTACCCCTGACCCCCACCCCCACCCCCGTTACCTAACCGCTCACCCGCCCCGCGCCCACTTGCGCCTTCAAGGCCCGCGCCCCGCTCCCATGGGGCGCAACTCCAGCCGTAGCTTTTCGTAGGACCGTCTCGACACCCCCCCCCCCAACCAGTCTCCACCCGGTCTCGTACCAGCCATCAAGGATGAGTGAAATCGAGTCCCTCGAACGCGTGCTCGACGGCCAGTACGAACTGGTGCGGGAGATCGGTCGCGGAGGCATGGGCATCGTTTTCCTTGCCCGGGATCTCAAGCTGGATCGTCTCGTCGCGATCAAGACACTGCCTGGCCACCTCGTTCGCGACCCTTCGGTACGAGACCGGTTCCTCCGCGAAGCGCGAACGGCGGCAGCGCTCTCACATCCTCACGTTGTTCCGATTCACCGGGCAGACGAAATCGAGGAGGTCGTCTTTTTCGTTATGGGTTACGTCCCCGGTCCATCCGTCGCCCAACTTCTGAAAGAGGGCGGTCTCGACTCCGGCAGGACCGTGTCCATCCTCACCGATGTGGCCTCCGCCCTCGCTTATGCCCACGGTCGAGGGGTAATTCACCGCGACATAAAAGCGGAAAACATCCTGATCGATGGCGATGGGCGCGCGCTCGTCACTGACTTCGGCATCGCCAGACTGGCCGAGTCAGCGGTGATGACCGCCACCGGCCAGGTGCTGGGAACGGTTCACTACATGAGCCCCGAGCAGGTCAGTGGTGAGCGACTGGACGGTCGCAGCGACCTCTACGCCACCGGCGTCCTCGCCTTCCTCATGCTCAGTGGCCGCTTTCCATTCGAAAGCGACGTCTCATCCGCGGTGCTCGTGGCGCACGTCACGCGTCCCGCACCTCGTCTCCGCGACGTCGCGCCTTCCGTGCATCCCGCCATCGCCTCGATCGTCGATCAGCTCCTCGAAAAGAACCCGGCGGCTCGCCCGGCCACCGCCGACGAACTGGAGTCGATGCTCGATGAGCTGCCGAAAGAAGCGCTCGCCCTCCCGAAGCCGGACGGCGATCGCGTTATCTCGGCCGAAGACGCCGCACGGATCTGGGAGAGAGCTGCCGTCCTGCAGCATGCAACCGGCCAGCATCCGCCCCCGGCCGATGGCAACGCCCGGGAACCACTGGCACCAGCATCGGCGACGTCTGGGTACAGCCTCGATCAGGTGCGAGCCGCTGCTGACGGCGTTGGCATCGAGCGGCGTTACGTGGATCGTGCATTGTCCGAACGTGGCACCGCCGGGCGGCAGCCTTCTGTGGAGGGAGTCATCAGCGAGGGCGCCGCGATGTCGGAGGCTGTGAATCCCTTCTACGGCGCGCCGAGCCGACTCGAGTACGAAGTGATTCTCGACGGAGAACTTCCCGATGACGCGATCGAAGACCTTGTAGACGAGATTCGACGCACCGTTGGTGAAGTTGGCCACGTAAGCACCGTTGGCCGTACGGTCACGTTCGCCGCTACGCGCCATCATCCAGGCACGGACACTCAACGTCAGCTGCAGGTTACCGTGTCCCTTAGGCAGGGCCGAACGACGCTTCGTGCCTTCGAGGACCTGCGTCAATACTCCAATGGCATCCTCTGGGGAATAACCGGCGGCGCCGGCGCTGGGCTCGGCGCCGCGGCATTCGGCCTTGTTGTTGGCAATCAGGGCCACATCGCCGTCGCCCTTCCCGTTGCACTCGCCGTTGCGGGAGCCGCTTATGCCGCGGGCCGCCTGATCCTGGTTGCGGGCGTCAGGCGCAAGGCTGCTTTCCTGCGGAACCTGCTTGGGCGGCTTTCGGAGCGCGTCCGTGAACTGGGCGGTGGCGCCGACACGCCGCGGAGTCGTCGTCGCCTGTCCCGCTGACTCTCTTAGTGCTCCCAGGGCTTGCGACCCTTCAGCTGTACTGAGTTGGTGGTCTGTTGCGCCGCGGCCCCTTCGCGGCCCCCCGCTTTCCTGACGGTCGCGGAATCGGAAAGACGGTGCCACGCCACACCGGACGGGTTTTTCAACATCAGCGTTTCGAGAGCACCTCCGACATATGCAAACGAGAGGGTCGCGGTCCCACCATCAGCTTCATGCACCAGAGTCACGGCCGTGGTATCACCCCTGCTCACGCTCGTTACCGAAACCAGCCGTTGTGACTCACCCGGCGAAACAGTACCGAAGCTCTGCTGCACCGCCCGTGTGGACAACACCAGCTGTTTCCCTGCGTAACGCTTGTCACCGGTTACCCAGACGCCGGTGAGCTGGTCGGGAAGCTGGGCCGACGGAGCGGGGCTCAGCTGCGCGACGGCGAACCACGCGCTGACGGCAATCCCTGCTACCGGGAGCCAGAGTCTCGTGTGCGTCTTGCCTTGCACCTTTGGCGCGGCGACTCCCGCACCGGGCGCCACGTTCTCCCTTTCCTTCTCCGGCAGCTTCATGACGACACCGAGCTGACCCATGAAGTCGCGCAACGCCATCGGCGTCCCGATGTTCCCGTCCTTGATTGTGGTCGGGGTCTCCGGGTTCTTCTCGGGCTCGCTCATACGGGTTCTCCAACAAGCAGGCGGCCGGCGCCGACTGCCCGGGCAAGAGACTCGAGCTCACGATCGGCCTGATATGTACTCTCGAAAGACCGTTCAGCCTGCAACGCGAGGAACAGCCGAGCGATATGTGGATCGAACTGACTTCCGGCGCCGGTGCTGATGTG
>JBQTHK010000010.1:0-62189 GCA_052389935.1 Gemmatimonadota bacterium
CGCGGAGCAATTGCGTGAGTTTACAGGAAGCTATGAGAGTCACGAACTCGGCACTGCCTACGAGGTCAGGGAGAGAGGTGGTCAGCTGGTCATGGACCATCCGAGGCACGGATCGATACCTCTGACCCAACTATGGAAAGACGACTTCTCCGGCCCAGCATGGTATCTGCGTTCGGTCGAGTTCCAGCGCGATGCCGCGGGCAGCGTCACAGGCTTTGCTGTGTTCGTTGATGATCGAAGCAGGAACATACGATTCACGCGCCGCTGAGATCGGCGCACCATCGCGTCGAGACAATATGGTGAACAATGACTGAACGAACCGGGGCATTCCTCACTCTCTGCATTCTGGCCGTGGGCGCTGTCTTGCATTCGTCGACGGCGGGGGCACAGGCACGGGCCACCTCCGCTGACCAGCGGCTGCGCGCTCTCTATACCGCCGAGTGGACATGGAGGCAGCGCGAGTTCGCGCGGTCGGATGCGTCCGGCGATGGAGGGAGGCTCGATCGCCTGCCACGCGTCGATGGCGCAACCCAACAGTCGCGACTCGCCTACTGGGAGCGGGTCCTGCGAGCTCTCGACAGCATTCCCTTCGACCGGCTCTCGGCCGAGGAGAAGGTCAACGCGCAGGTGTTCAGAACTTCGATCAGGGAACTGGCCAACGACGTGCGGTTCAGGACGTACGAGACGCCATTCAACAGCGACTCCTTCTTCTGGACCGAGTTCACTCCACGGCAGGGCTTCGCCAGTCCCGAGGCCTACCGGAGTTACCTCGGGCGGCTACGCGATGTGCCCGGCTTTTTCAATGAGCACATCGCCAACATGCGAGCGGGCGGGTTCAGCGTGGCCCGTGCCCGAGGCGTTGGCTCCGATCTACACCGGTGGCCGCGGCGGCCTGGAAAGCTGCCTGATGAACACATACTACCTCCCTGCTCGCACACTCTACACGCTCGCAGCGCTGACACTGCACGAGTGCACTCCGGGTCATAGCTTCCAGGCAGCACTGGCGCTCGAGGGTCCGGACCGTCCCGCTTTCCGGCGTGGCACGTCGTTTTCCGGCTACGGAGAAGGGTGGGGACTTTATACAGAGTGGCTGGGAACGATAATGGACATGTACGAGACACCGTACGAAGACTTTGGGCGGCTCACCTATGAAATGTGGCGCGCCAGCCGTCTCGTCATCGATACCGGCATTCATCAGTTTGGCTGGACGCGGGAACAGGCGATGGACTACCTGCGAGGGAATGCGGCGCTGTCCGAACACGAAATCACGACTGAAGTGGAGCGCTACATCGCCTGGCCCGGTCAGGCTCTCGCCTACAAGCTCGGCGAAATGCAGATCCGCCGGCACCGGCGTGAGGCCGAAGAAAAGCTCGGTGCCCGATTCGATCAGCGAAAGTTCCACGATGCGATCCTGGCGATCGGTTCGGTGCCGCTGCCGGTACTCGAGCAGAGAATGGCGCAGTTCATTGCTGCTGGCGGCGAGAACCCCACGCCTCCACCAACGAGGCGGCCGTAGCCCGGGCACGCTGAACCCCGGCGGGACTGCTGCCCGTAGTACAGGCAGTCAGGAGGTTTCGTGTTCTCGACGTGCATATTCTGCAGCAAGCCGCTCGGCAGCAACGAATCGATCGAGGCCTTTCCGGTTGGTCGGCGCCTTGCGTTCGACTCGGCGCGAGGGCGACTCTGGGTTGTATGTGGCAGCTGTGAGCGCTGGAATCTCACTCCGCTCGACGAGCGCTGGGAAGCGATCGAGCAGGCGGACAGGCTTTTCGCGGACACGCGCACAAAGGTCTCGACTGACAACATCGGCCTTGCCAGAGTCGCCGAGGGCACGACCCTGATACGCATCGGTAACCCGAACCGCCCCGAGTTCGCGGCGTGGCGGTATGGTGACCAGTTCGGGCGCCGCCGCAAGCGGGCCATGCTTGTAGCGGGTGGTGGGATTGCGGCCGCCACCGGAGTGCTCGTTGGCGGCGCGATAGCGGGGGCTGCGATCGGCGGATTCGGCTGGATGGCCTTCATGGGTGGCCGGGCACTCGTCTACGGCAGTCCCGAAGGGATCGTCGCTCGAGTGCGAACCAGCGAGGCGGGTTTGATTCAGGTGCGACGCCGACACCTTGCCGAGTCGGCAATCCTGCCAGCGGCTGACGGCTCTCTGAGCATGTACCTGCGCTACAAGAACGGTTCGCACACTTTCACCGGCCAGGAGGCGCAGAGACTCGCATCGATCGTCATCCCCAAGGTTAACCGCTACGGTGGGCGGAAGGTTGAGGTGGCAAGCGCGGTGAGGGAGATCGAATCAGTCGGTGATTCAGAACGCTACCTGCGCCATGCAGCGCAGGCCGCCGGTGCTCACCTGCGATCGATGACGGCAGGGGTGTCCACTCGCCGGGCGAAGTCGCGTCAGGCCGAATTCAACAAGTACGGACTGTTCAGCCTCCCGGCGGAGCAGCGCCTCGCACTGGAGATGGCGCTCCACGAAGACGCCGAGCGGCGAGCGATGGAAGGAGAGCTGGCCGAGCTCGAAGCGGCGTGGCGTGACGCGGAAGAAATCGCGTCGATCGCTGACACGCTGCTCGTGCCGGCGGGTGTGGAGGAGCGGCTTCGGGATTTCCGGCTGGGTCGAGGCAAATCGAAGGTGGAGGGCGGCGACGGGTAAGGGAGTCGCCGACAGGGCCGTGCTTTCAACCTTCAAGGCCCAGGCTTGGTTGTTATTGCAGCTGCGCCGCGGGTGGCGCATATCATGACTCGCTGATTCATTTGGTGGCGCCGGCTCACCTCGCCTCAGCCCGGTCGAGAAGTGTGGGCAAGTGTTGACCGAGCGAAGGCGGTCACGTATTCTGGCTGCCCCAAGCGCCAAACGTGCAGTGGTCACGCGACAGTCAATGACCTCCTGGCGCTCTTGTCGCAGCCGCTGATTTGGTGACCTGGACCGAGGCGATACGCCGGTCCTCCATCTCACTGACCTCGAACCGGGCACCGCCGATCTCGACGGCGTCACCAACTTTGGGAACCCTCCCCAGCTTCGCCATCACCAGGCCTCCAATCGTCCGCACCCCACGGGACGCTTCAGGTATCCCGTCGAGGTCAAGCGCGACTTCGACGTCCTCGAGTGGAGTTGCGCCGACGATGGTCCAGGTGCGCTCGTCGCGCCTGGTGATGTCCCGTTCGACCGGCTCGTCAGGGCGCGGTATGGCACCGACCACGAACTCAACCAGATCCTCGAGGAGTACCAGTCCCGACAGACCACCGTATTCGTCCAGAGCAACCGCGGCGTGCCGGCGCGTCTGCCGGAACTGCTCGAGGAGCCCCAAAGCCGGCATGCTTGCGGGCACGTAAAGCGGCTCGTTGATCAGTGGCCTGAGCTCGAAGACCTCACCTCTCAGGCAGCGGGAAACGATGTCCTCTGCGTGGACAATGCCCACAACCTGGTCGACTGTACCGTCACAGACCAGGAAGACGAGCCGGGCCGCATCAGCTATCCTGGCCTTTGCCTCCTCGACGGGAGAGCCGATGTCGACCCACTCCAGCTGGGTGCGCGGTGTCATCACATCGCTGACCAGCCGGTCCCCCAGCCGAAAGACGCCCTCGACCATCTCATGCTCGGCTCCCTGCACGGCGCCGGTCTCGGCACCCTGCTCCACCATCGCCCGAATCTCCTCCTCGGTCACCCCCACGTCGCGCGTCATGCTCATGCCGAACAGGCGCAGAATAAAGTTTGTCGTTCCGGTGAGCAGCATCACCAGCGGTGCGACGGCCTTCGAGAGCATGCGCATCGGGCGGGCGACGAGCGAGGCAACCTTTTCCGGGTTCCCGAGAGCTATGCGCTTGGGCACCAGCTCGCCCAGTATCAGGGACATGAACGTGATAGCAGCGACGACGGTTCCGAGGGCCAGCGCATCCGCGTATTGCGCGATCGCCGGAACCTGGCCGAAACCGGCCGCCAGCTGTTCGGCGATGGTTGCACCGCCAAACGCACCGGCCATTACGCCGATCAGCGTGATCCCGACTTGTACCGTCGACAGGAACTGCGACGGTTCGTGGGCAAGGGAGAGCGCGGCCCTCGCACCGGCGTCGCCCTCGTCGGCTCTGGCCTCAAGGCGGACACGGCGAGCGGTGACGACCGCAAGCTCTGACATCGCGAAGATCCCGTTGAGGATCAGTAGCAGGATGATGATCCCGATTTCCGTTCCAATTCCGCTCATTGTCCGGTGTTGTGGAGAGATCGTCGGATCGCAACATGGCGCCGCTAATCGCGCTCCGCTGGAAGCGCGCGCCGAAACCATCCGATCAGCTGTGTTCCTTGCCGCTCAAAGGGTGAGAGGACGCCTGCGTGGCGTCGCCCCCGGATCAGAAGAGCGGTGGATAGCGACCGAGGTACTGGAGGCCATCGGCATCGGTGCGTGCGACATAGGTGCCGCGCGAAGTCACTGCAACAAGCCTCTGGTCTTTTGTCAATACCAGAGCTGCGAGACGGCGACCAGCGGCGTCGAACACATCGTACGGAATCGCGGCCCCGGCGGGACGGTGTCGCCTGACAAGCGTTTCTCCCGATGAGAGCGCGATTACCGAACGCGGCGGGAATGGTGGCAGCACCCTCGGCCAGGGCAAGGCTTCGGCAGATCGCCGCGCTCCGGGCGGCAACGTCGCCAGGTGTTCTTCGCGTTCTGCCTGACGGAGCGGGATCTCCGCGAATCGAATGACGGGACCGCTCACGCGCCGTCCGCCAGGGAAGATCTGCTCGAGTCGGTAGGGATCGCGCCGGGCGATAGCCAGCCTCCCGTCGGGCGCGACGGAAATCTCGTCCCCTACTGCGAAAGGTATGCGTGCGACCTCGACACGGCTGATCTCGTTGTTGGCGCCGCGGCTGATCGTGATCTGAGAGTTGGGCAGGGCCACGCGCGCGAGTACGGCTACCCTTCCACTATCGAGCGTGAACCGTCCGACCGTCGTCGAGTCCGGGGGCCGGGTCGGGTCGATGCCCGCCGCCGCGATAACGCGACCGTAGAGATGTCCGACCCGGTCAGAGCCCTGCGACAATGATGGCGAATAGCTGCCCGGTTGGTCCTGCATAACGCGACCAGGTCTGCCTGAAGCGTCGATGAATAGCAGCCGGCGATTCGCGCCGTCGGTAACGATGGTGCTGTCGCCGCGCCACGCCAGCAGCGCCGTCGCCCGTCCGTATTCACCGGGCCCCTCACCGCGCCGGCCGATCGCCTGCGCGCTCCCGCGCCCCGGGTCGATCAATTGAATTGTCTGCTCGCGCCCGTCCAGCACAATCAGCCGCCCGTCAGCCAACTCGCGTACCGAAGTGATCTCGCTGAATGGTTCTTCGAGCTCGACCTCAGGACGCGCCGCGAGTCGCCTCTCTGTACCCTGTTGACGCAGATAAGTCAGGGTTGAATGAGATGCGGAATCCGGGGACGCTGAGGCATGCCGCAGGCCATCGTTGCCACCGTGGCCACCTAACGCGAGCACCATCAGTGAACACACCGACCGTCGGATCACGACGCTGCAGCTCCGGTCTTCCGCGACCCTGGAGACGGTGAACTGTCGCCGGTATCGAGGCTGACGAAACTCATGTGTCCGTCGGCCTCGAGAAATGCCTTCTTCACGCCAGACAACTCTCCGATTCCCTGCTCTCGCATCTGTTCTTTCAGGTCCTCCATCGTAATCAACTCCGAACGCAGGTTCTTTCGTATTGCCTGACCGTCCCTGACTAGCAGCAGAGGTTTGGCCTGCAGCAGCCTTCTCGCCCATCCATAGTGGTAGCCCAGCCAGTCGAGGAGGTAATTCCAGCCTACTACCGTTGCAATCAATACCAGCGCCTCGGGCAGCGACTTGTAGCCAGCCGACAGTCCATTCTGCGCCGCGTCCGCCATGAGCACAACCACCAGCAGGTCCGCCACCCCCAAAGCGCCCGCTTCACGACGAAACAGCCTCAGGGCGGTGAAGCAGATGAGGTACACTCCCGAAGCCCGCAGCACAAGCTCGAGGAGGTTTACCGTGGGGCTGATTATGGATTCCCAGTTGACGGGAGGCATGGTTCGTTAGGGCCGGGAGTGGTCAGGGCTTCCAGGGGTTGAGGATGAAGAATGCGCGACAACCGCCAGCTTGCTGCGGGGCCGTTGCGCGATGTTCCCTTCATGCTTGCCTCAAGTGCGGGCCTGCCGACACCTAACGGCCGGCGCCGCCCAGTGAAGCGTAAAAGGCCGCTACATCCCGCACCTGCTCCGCCGTCATCCGTGATACCACGATGTGCATCACTTCCCTGTAGCCGCCGCCACCACGCTTTCCAGATCGCAGCAGGTCGAGCTGCCTCACAAGGTAGGCGTAGTCCTGCCCTGCAATCAGCGGGTAGGCATCGTTGGTTACCGGTGACGAAGGTCCATGACATTGTACACAGGCCGGGACATCCCGTGCCGGAACGCCTTCGAATGCGATCCGTGCACCGCGGCGGACAGCTTCGTCGTCATGATGTCTACGGGCCCGGAGCGAATCGGCGGCGAGAACACCGGTGATGCCGTCAGCGCCGAGTTGCTGGTAGTAAGCCGCCAGCCCCTCGCGCTCGACCTGGGCAAGGGCGGCGGCGATCGGTTCCATGATTCCACTGTTGCGCGTTCCGGCTGCATAAGCAGCGAGTGCCTCGGCAGTGTAGCGCGCGCTCTGGCCGGCGAGTATGGGGAAGGCGCCCGGGAGGCGCCCCTGGCCATCAGCTCCGTGGCAGCGCGCGCATCTCACGGCCAGTGCGTGGGTTACACCGTCGACGTCCTGGTCGAGACGAGCGATTCCGCGGAGTTCGGCGGCCGCCTCCCTCTCACCCACGAGCTCGGCGTACGAGGCAGGGTCGAGATCTCCGAGCTTCAGCATGAACGCGACTATCGCCCACACCTCGTCGTCGCGTTCCTGCGCCGGCCAGGCAGGCATGCCCGTGAACTTGAGGCCGTGCTTGGTCATGTAGAACAGCTCGCGTGTGCGCCATTGCTCCCTGGCTCGATCGAGTGGCGGCGGATTGGGCGTCATCGAAAGGGGAATGCGCGGTGCCCACAGACCGGGACTGCCGTGGCAGGGGCTGCATCCGACGTCGAAGTGCCCGGCTCCCTGCATAACGAGGCCGGGGTCATCGAGTGGCGGTACTTCAATACCCCGGGCGTTGGTCTCGACTGATCTCCGCTTGCCGAACTGGAGGAGACGTTCGGTGATCGCCCAGTGCCCTGAACTGGCCTTGAGAGGAACGACACCGGTGGCCGCTACCAGGAGCCCAGCTACGGCCAACAGACCAAGTACCACAAACAGCTGCCGCCGGAACGTGCGGGATAACAGGCGACTGATGATTCCACGCCACCTGCTGGTGCCATCGCTGCTCATCGAGGCATCTCTCCAGAACAGCAACAGCGACGGCTCGGGACCGGTTTCATCGGCAATCGTTCAGGAACAGCAGCGCCACCACCGTGAAAGTTATGGCGACCCCGCCTATCGCGGTGGCGAGAGCCGAGGTTTGCCGGCCAAACAGTGCGTCCTCGGCACCATCGTCCGACTGACCGGAACCACGGCTCCCCCTTCCTCGGCGGTGGCCGCCGGCGCCGTTTGCAGATCTGCGGCCCCTCAGCGCAAGCCAGACGAGAACAGTTGCGGCCACACCCGTCAGAATCAGCACCGGACCTGCTGCGCGCCAGGAGCCAGTCCGCCCGCAGCCGATGGCGACGATTGCGTAAGTAGTGATGAAATGCAGGAGCCATACCACCAACGGGCCCGCGAACGCCGACCACCCACGCCAGGGCGATGACTCCCGTTTCGGCGATCGAGCCTGGCCGGTCATGCGGTCGCGCCCACCAGGACGGCTGTCAGGAGTGATGTCGCGCCCGTGAACTGCCAGTAGAGGCAGGCTATCGCGAGGTCGTTGTCAAAAGCCGAGTGCAGGCGGCCGGCGACTACGCGCGCGACGCTATAGAGCAGCAGCAATATCCCCGCCACAACGTGCGCAACAGTCCACACAACGAGCGTCCAAACGACACTTCCGTAGCTGCTGATGGCGGGATCCACCGCCTCCACCATCATTACGAGGGATAAGATGACAAGCGCGGCCGCCGCTGTGGCGGCGCAGAGGCTGACCAGGGCAATCCGCTTGCGACGAACTCGGTGGGCGGCGCGCGCGAAAAGGGCGAGTGCCCAGACTGCGAGGGTGGCCACGAAAGCTGCCGCGCCCCACCATACGTCCGGAGCGTTACCGACCGGGGCCGCGAAGTCGGGGCGGGCCGTCCAGAGAAAGAAAAACCCGAACAGGATCGAACCGAATGCCACCGCATCGGCGGACATCATCGTGAACATTGCCCACCAGCCGACAGTGGCTGAACCCTGCTGCCGGGTGGGAACGATCACGCCCGAGCCGATATCACGCCGATCTTCGGCTGGGACGAGCGACGTCCCTCGCCAGAGCCATGTCACGATCACAGCGGTGGCGGCGACTGCGCTCACAGCCGCCGCGGTATAGCTCTTGAACGTGACGAGGATGAAGACCGCGGCCGTCAGAGCAGCGGCAGCGAGTGGAAGAAAGGAGACGCCGGGCAGTTCCAGCAGCTGTTCCGGCCTGGCTCCGACGGTGGACGTAACCAGCATTTCGCGCCTGGACCCTGGGCTGTCAGCGAGGAGGCCTCTCGCTTCCTCGATTTCATCATCGACTCCCTGCTGTTCCCAGAGTGGATAGCGACTGTTGACCACCGGTAGCGACCTTATGCCCCAGCTGTTCATGGGAATGGGAGTAGCCCATTCCAGAGTTCCTGCTTTCCATGGGTTCCGCGACGGCGGTGCCGCGTTCCGTCGCGGTTTCAGAAGGTCGAAGAGGAAGACGAGCACACCAGCCGCCAGAACGGCCGCTCCAATCGAGGAGAGCAGATTCCAGAGTTCGAGTCCGAGACCGGCCGGCCAGGTAAATACGCGCCTCGGCATGCCCATGAGGCCGCTCAGGTGCATCGGCATGAACGTCAGATGGGTGCCGCTGAACATCAGCCAGAAGGAGATGCGGCCCAGTCGCGCCGAGAGGAGCCTGGCGCGAAAGAGCGGGAACCAGTAGTGGATGCCACCGATCGTCGGCAACAGTACGCCGCCGATCAGCACATAGTGCATGTGGGCAACGATGAAGTAGGAGTCGTGAGCCTGAAGGTCAAACGGCACCAGCGCCACCATCACACCTGTGATACCGCCGATGACGAACGTCGCCAGCCCGCCAAGCACGAACAGCATCGGTACGCTCCGCACGACTCTTCCTGCCGCGATGGTGGCGATGAAGGCGAAGACCTGGATGCCGGTGGGGATCGCCACCGCCATCGATGCCGCGGAAAAGAGGCCCAGAGAGACGTTGGGGAGGCCGGTCGTGAACATGTGGTGCACCCACAGACCGAAGCTGAGGAATCCGATTGCGGCGGCCGAGAGCGCGATCCACTCATAGCCGACGGCGGGGGTGCGGGCGAAGGTCGGAATGATCATTGCCACCAGCGCCATCGCCGGCAGGAACATGATGTAGACGTCCGGGTGCCCAAAGATCCAGAACAGGTGTTGCCAGAGGAGCGGATCTCCGCCGCGCGTTGGGTCGAAAAATGCCCACCCCAGTGCCCGCTCCAGCTCGAGGAGCAGCGTTCCGATTATGAGCGGTGGGAAGGCGAACAGGATCATCACTCCGACGACCAGCGAATACCAGCCGTAGAGAGGCATCATTCCCAGGCGCATCCCCGGGGCCCGCCCCCGCAGGACTCCGATGACCAGTTCGATCGCGGCCGCGATCGCGGCTACCTCGATGAATCCCAGTCCGAGGAGCCACATGTCGGCCCCGATACCCGGATCGTATTCGGGCCCGCTCAGCGGTGGATACATGAACCAGCCACCCGTCGGCGCGGCGTCGAAGAGCAGCGACGAACAGAAGAACACGCCTCCGATCACGTAACACCAGAAGCCGTACGCCGACAGTCGCGGAAACGGGAGATCGCGCGCCCCCAGCATCTGCGGAAGCAGCAATATCGAAACCGACTCGAAGATCGGAACGGCGAAGAGGAACATCATCACCGAACCATGCATCGTGAACAGCTGGTTGTAGCGGTCCGCTGTTATCAGCGTGTTGTCGGGTACGGCCAGCTGCGCCCGCATCAGCAGCGCCAGCAGCCCTCCGACGCAGAAGAACCCGACGGCTGCCACGACATACCAGATGCCGACGGTGGTATTGTTGACCTCGGACCAGTACCGCCAGCCCTTCGGCACTGCCCAGGCACGACCGAGACGCGCCTCCTGCGCGGCCCGCTCCGAAGCCGCCGGCGACACGAAGCCATCGGCGCCCGGAGCTACTTCAGGCTGCCGAGCCATGTGGCAATTGCGTTGAGCTCGTCGCGCGGAATCATCGCGAACGACGGCATACGCGCCCCCGGCTTGATCCGTCCCACGTCGCTGATGATCTCCGCGATGCGCAGGGAGTCATTTGGCATGATACCCGCCCCTATGCTCCGCCGCGATCCGATATGCGTCAGATCCGGCCCGATCACGCCCCGGGCAAACGTCCCCCGCACCACGTGGCACGCACCGCAACCAAACTTGAGAAAGCTGCGGTGGCCTGAGTGGGTGAGCGCACGGGCATCGACCGGCCGGGATTCAGCGGCCAGCCAGTTCGCGAAATCGGGCCCCGCGAGAACCTCGACCTCCATCGCCATCAGGGCGTGCGACTCGCCGCAGAACTCCGCGCACACGCCGCGGAAGACCCCAGTCATCGTCGGAGTGAGTACCAGTCGCGTTCGCCGGCCTGGTGTCATGTCGATCTTGCCGCCGAGCGACGGGACCCAGAACGAGTGAATGACGTCGGCACTCTGAAGGAGAAACTCGACCTGCTGACCGACGGGAAGCCTGATCTCGTTGGCCGATTCGACAGGGGGCTGGCCGGTCCTCATGTAGCGCACGCGCCACCACCACTGCTCTCCAGTTACTTCAACGCGGAGTGTCGTCGGCGGGACTGAAGGGTTATGTGTTCGAAGGACGAGCAACCCCGAGACCAGCAGCGCAGCAAGGATGAGGGTAGTCGCTACCGCTGATGTGGCGACTATCCGGCGCTCGGCGACCTCGGCGGTCAGGGCAGTGCCGCGGCGCAGCGCCCACCACGCTGCGCCAACCGTCGCGACAAAGACGGCGGCACCGGCTACCGTCGTCAGCCAGGCAAGGTCAGCTATCGCCTCCGCTTCGCGACTGCCGGGGTCGAGTGCCGATTGAGGTCCGCTGCAACTGGCGAGCGCGACCACTAGCCACGACCAGTTTTGTGTCGATGTTTTCGTTCGTTGGGTTGACCACGGACCGGGCAATTACCCCCTCCGGGGGTGTGACATGGTCTACAGGAGATGGATGAGCCGGGTTCCGCTTTCGGTCTCCTGCCGGCGCCAGTGCGGAGACTTAACGGCTCCGATCCATGTCAGCGGCCAGCATCCAGCGTCGGTCGGGTCCTTTCTTCAGGGCCAGCACGAACGTCCCCGCGTCAGGCCCTTCGGATCGGAGAGCAAAACCGCCGATGATCCAGGCGGTGGCTGGCTTATGCCAGGTGAGAAAAGCGGGCAGTGGCACCTTCCTTTGGTATCGGCTGCCCGCCTTCTCCCCCTTCAGCCTTACGCGAATCTCTGCATCCGGCTGTGCAGGTGCTCGCGGTAAGTACGGCTCAGCTTGAGCTGCCGGCCATCATGCAGGATCACTACGTAGTCTCCTGCAAACCACGGTTGGAGCTCCCTGATACGGTCGAGATTGACGATGACCGCGCGGTGAATGCGCACGAAAGTGGACGGATCGAGCTGACTTTCGATCCTCTGCATCGTTTCGCGGATCAGGTGGGAGACCTTTCCGGTGTGGACCCGCACGTAGTTGCCGGCAGCCTCGAACCAGTCGACGTCGGTAACCCTGATGAAAAAGACGCGGCCGTCGTGCTTGACCATCAACCGGTCGACGTGGCGGTGACGCTGTGGAACGGGTGCGGCGTGTGGTGCCGAGCCGTTGCTCCCGACATGCGCGTCAGCCGAGGCGCCAGCTGCCGCTGTTTCACCCAGCACCTGTTCGAGGAGCGCCTTGATCTTGCGACCCTGCTCCGCCGACGAGACCTGATCGATGTGCGTCCGCGCCCTCTGGAACGCCGAACGGAAGCGCTCGGGGTCGAAGGGTTTGAGAAGATAGTCGATCGCGTGTACCTCGAACGCCCTTACGGCATACTCATTGTAGGCGGTGACGAAGATGGTCGGCGGCATCCGGTCGACGCCAAGCGCCTCGACTACCCCGAAGCCGTCGACGTCCGGCATCTGGACGTCGAGCAGGACGAGGTCGGGGCGATCCCGGTTGATGACCTCGATCGCCTCGCGGCCGCTCCCGACCTCACCCAGCACCTCCACATCCTCTTCGCGCAGGAGCCTCCGGACACGTCTGCGGGCGATCGGTTCATCATCAACAATCAACACACGAATTGACATAGGCTTCCTCCCTGAGGTTCATGACGTCGCTCCGGCGATTTCGTACGGAGCGTCCTGATCGGCGTGCGCGGTCGCGCCGCCCAACATCAGCATGACACTTGAAGCATCCGGGAACAGTACGGTGACCTCCGAATCGGCCGTGTTCACCGCACGTGCCGCGACGCCTGACGAGCGCCACCACAGGTGCGACTCCAGCCTTCCCCTGGGTGTGATGGCAGCTGCACTTATGACGATTCTCGTAGCACCACCCACCCGGTCGGCCTCAAGCTCTACCGTCAACGGGTCGCGCCCGCTCCCGGGCACGTTCGCCAGCAACTCGTCGACGACGGTACAGACGAGCCGTGACGGTACTTCGTCGGACAGAACTTCGTTGTTCACCACCTTCCGCAATCTCAGGGTCGGCCAGAGACCAAGGCGATGCGAGTCAACCGAGGCGGCGACGAGCTCCAGTTCCTGGGCGACACTCGCCGTTGCCGACCTGCCCAGCTCGAGCGTCAGCCGCAGCGCATCGGCGAGTCGAGTGATCAGTCGCTCCGCCCTATCAACGTCGCTGTGAACCAGATTGGAGAGATGGGCCAGTGTGGCATCGAGGAATTCGGGCCGCAGCTGGACCCGCAACGCCTGAAACCGCGACCGCGCCACTTCGGCGGTCAGGCGAGTCGCCTCGAGGTCCCGGGCGCGATACCAGGCGACGAAGTCCCGCGAGTGGGACCACGCCAGGAGCGCAAAGTAGATGAAGAAATCGCCGGTTATCGGATTGAGGTTGGTATAGGAAAGTGAAGGGATCGACGAGATCCCCAGCCTGTACATCGTCTCGAGGTGCACGAAACCGCAGGCGAGTGCGGCGAGGATGTGAGCGGGAAGGCGCACGATCCAGTTGGTCGGCGTCAACCTGAAGCGACGCGCCGCCCACAATACCGGAAAGGAGAGGCCCAGCCAGATGATGGATGTTGCGATCTGCAGGCGCGCCAGCGACCAGAGGGTGAAGTCCCGGTCGACGAACCAGCGGGACGAAAAGACAACCATCTGATTCGTCCAGAAGACTGCGAGCAGCGTCCAGATACCCGCGATTCCGAGCCACGCCCGAGCCGAAAGGCGAGGTGAGTCGGTGCCTGCCCGCAGGACTTCCACAGGTGCCGGCTCGGTGACCATCGCGGCGTTGTGTTCTCCGGTCACCCAAAGCGACGATTCTGTCGCCGTATCTTCAGGAGCCGCGTGGACGGGCTCCGGCTCAGCCGATCCCTCGCGCCAGGGGAGCTCGAGCGTCACTTCGGTTCCGCCGTCCTCATGGCTGCGGATGCCGAAGCTCTGATCAGCGCCGTAGAGCTGCCGCAACCGCTCACTGACGTTGCGCAGGCCGATGCCCGTGCTCGCTCCCCTGCCGCTCGACACTCTTGTTCCTCCGGCGCCTGCGCCTGTTGCTGCACCGACTCCGACGCCATCATCGCGAACCCGCAGGCGGAGCCTCTCCCCGACCCGGGACGCGGAGACTACCACGCGGCCCGGTCCCTGCCGGACGGCCAGTCCGTGCCGAATCGCGTTTTCAACTATTGGTTGCAGGATGAATCGTGGCACGACCGCTCTCTCCAGGCCGGTACTGACGTCGACAACGACCGTGAGCCACTCGGAAAATCTGGTGCGCTGGATGTCGATGTACGGCTCGAGCCCGGCGAGTTCCTCGGCCAGCGGCACTTCATCCTGGCCGTAACGCTCAAGTGACATCCTGAGCAGGGCCCTCAACCGATCCAGCATGCGCTCGGCAGCACGGGGAGTTTCGTGCGCCAGTTCCTGGATGGTGTTGAGCGCGTTGAACAGGAAGTGCGGCTGCAGTTGCGATTCCAGATACTGCAGCTGCGCCCGTGCCAGCTGAGCCTCCAGCCTGTCCGCCCGCAGCGTTCGGCTCGTGTAGCGTCGTCGGAGTTCCAGCGCCCGGCCGATGACGACCAGCGTTATGTAGACGAACAGCCAGACGTCGATCCAGTAGATAAACGAGATCAGGAAGGGATCGGCTGACAAACCGGAGAAGTGATGGATGGCCCGACTGCGCAGCCATGTGGCGCACGCCGCGCACGACACCGCGAGCGTTGCATGTGAGAGCACCGAGACTGTCCAGCCAACACGGGACGGTCGCCACACTCCTGTTGCGGCAAAGATGACGGGCGTGACCGCCGCCCACGCCCAGGCGACGGCAAGGGCGCTCGGATAGGTCCACTTGAACGCCAGCCCTCGTTCGGCGGTTGCCATGCCCCAGACCGTACCGTTGACGAGGCCGAAAACGGTCCAGGCCCCAAATACCAGGAGCCAGAGCGAGCGGTAGCCTCGACGATCGAAGTTGCAGGGGCGACTTGTGCTCATCACTTCTGATGTTGGCCCTGGCGCGTCCGCGGGACGAGGACGGTGGAACCGTGGCGATTCATGAAATCACGATGGACGAGAGGACAGGGCCAAGCTCGGCGGGATGGGACGTCAGTTGAGTACTGCCAGCCGTTTGCCAGTGCCGCGGCCTTTGCACGGCCCCGAACAGGGGATGAGAAGGCCACACCTGTTTGTCACGCTGGGGTGCTCCGACCCCATGCCTCGCCCGAGTCTGGAACGGGAGCCGCGTCGTGCATTGATTTAGTTGCCTGACGCTCATGACTGCATCTGTAGAGGCTCCCTGGAGCTCCCCCGACCCCCCCCCTTCACCAGCACAGCTGGAGGCGATCACCGCCCCGCTCGGTCCGGTGCTCGTGCTCGCCGGGCCAGGTTCGGGAAAGACGTTCTGCCTCATAGGACGCATCAGGCATCTCATCGACAGCGGGATCGATCCGGAGCGTATCTGCGCCTTCACCTTCACCAATAAAGCGGCCGGTGAGATCGCCAGCCGACTCGAGCGTGATATCGGCGCCAGGGCGTCGCTGGTCAGGCGCTCGACGCTTCACTCTTTTTGTGTAAGTCTGCTTCGCGAACATCATGAGGCTGCCGGCGTCCGGCGCGGATTCGGAATTGCCGACGACGACTATCAGAAGACGCTGCTGACGCGACTACGGCTGCCGGCGAAACAGCAGGACGGCTTTCTCAAGCGCGTGGCTCGGCACCGCTTCAGCGGCCACCCGTTGAACGACAGGGAGGCCGCCGTCTTCAGACGCTATGAAGAGTTCCTGCGCCGCCGTGGCATTCTGGATTTTGACCAGCTGGTAGTGCGACTCGCCGCGGTGTTCGAGAAGCAACCGGCTGTGGCCGCCGGGATCGCGTCGCGGTGGGACTGCATCCTTGTCGACGAGTTCCAGGATCTGAATCCCGTGCAGTATCTCATCATTCGCGTACTCGGCACCGGAAAAGGGAGCGTTTTCGCGGTGGGCGACGAAGAACAGTCAATCTACTCCTGGGCGGGCGCAGACCCTGCCCTGTTCCGTGATTTCGAACGCGACTTTGCTCACCTCTGCAGAATCACACTAAACGAAAACCGCCGCTGCCCGACGGATGTCTTTTCGCTCGCACGGCGGCTCATTGATGTCAATCCCTGCCTCTTTGACCAGCGCAAGGAAATCAAGGCCACCCGAGAGCCGACCTTTCCGGTCCGCCTGTCAGCGTTCGTCGACGACGACGAAGAACTGACCTGGCTGATCGAAGACCTGAGGGCCGACCGCAACGCGTTTCACCTTTCCTGGGGCGACATCGGCCTCCTCTACAGAGGCCACCGCACCGGATCGGCCCTCGAAGCCGGTCTCATCAAAGCCGGCATTCCGTGCCGGCTGGCGCGGGGGCGAGCCCTCACCGATCACCGCGTGATGCGCTACCTGTTTTCTGCACTAAGGGTAATCGCCAGTCCAGGCGACCGGGTCCACCAGGAGAACTTCTTTCGCGCTATTCTCCCCCCGCAGCTGTTCGATGAAGTCAGGTCGCGGAGCGAACGCTCTGACACCTCGCTGCGGAAGCAGATTGAGCTGAGCGGCCGCGAGCTGCCCAGAGACGACGTAAAGGGCAAGCGTCTGCGTCGGGTCAGCTACACCTTCGACAATCTCGCGGCCCTCGGCTCCAGGCACGCGAATATCACGTCACTCGTCGAAGATCTCCTCGCACAACAATGGGAAATCAGAAAATCGATTCTCGAGGATCGCTCCGACGAGATCAGCGATCCCGCCGATCATGATGAAGTCAGGGCGTTGGCTTCGCGCATCGAGACGTGTCGCATGGAGGGAAAGCAGCTTGTACTCGGGGCCGGGAATGGGCTGGACACTGCACTGCGGGGATTGCTTTCGGCGGCCGGCTACCGGTCGCTGCTGCTCGAGCGTTCGGGCGGCGCCGATCTCATCCTGCGGTCTGACGCGCGAGCGCTCGGACTCCCACTGTCGCTTTTCAAGGCGCTGCAGTTGCTGTCTGCCCGGCACCTGAATGACCCTTTCCGCGACTACGTGTCGTTCGACCTCGAGACCACTGGAAAGGACGTTGATGTCGACGAGATAGTCGAAGTTGGCGCGTGCCGGGTGAGGGACGGGGAAATCGTCGACGAATTCTGGTCATTGGTGAAGCCCTCTCGCATCGACGCGGACTCGGAGGCGAACCGCGTCCATGGAATACCGATCGATGAAATCATGGCCGCCCCCGTGTTTGCCGAGGTATGGCCGGCATTCAGCGAGTTTGTGGGTAGTGACATGCTTGTGGCGCACAATGGATACGACTTCGACTTCCCCATCCTCGGCAGGATGTCGCGTGACCTACCAGGTGCGCGGCGGTTCCTGACCTACGACACCTTGCCGCTTGCGCGCGATCTTCTCGACACATCCAAGTCGCTCCCCAATCTTGCGGCCGAATTCGGCAGCCCGATCGTGGATGCTCACCGGGCCATCAACGATGCCAGAGCGATCGTACCCGTGTTGGCCGGTCTCAACCGCCTCAAGATGGTTCGCGGCAGGAAGACGGCACAGATTCAGTTGCTCGACTGGCTTGGCGTAGCGCTGGCACTTGATCCACCGGATAACGACGAGGCAAAGGCCTTCGCCGAGTGGTGCCGACCATACTCGTTAGGCCGGTATGGAAAGGCGATCGAGTGGTACCGCGCCGAGCGCACGGCGATACCCGACGATTCAGCCCCTGACGCGGACGAGATCATCAAAAGGCTGGGTGGCGTGCAGCTCATGGCGCGCATCCGCGAGAAGCGCAGTGCGCGCGAGCGCTACCCGGAGGCGCTCGAGCGGCTGCAGATGATCCTGAACGATCTCGGTGGAGAAGAACTCGCGGAGCAGATAAGCCTTCTCCTCGATCGCGCCGCCTTGTCTGCGCAGGATGGTTCGGAACGCTCCGGCGACCGCGTCAACCTCCTCACCCTGCACTCCACCAAGGGGCTGGAGTTCTCGCGCGTTTATGTGGTGGGCGTTGAGGATGGCCAGTTTCTCAAGGGACCGCCCGAATCGAAACCAGACGCGGAGGTGGAGGAGGCGAGGCGATTGCTCTACGTGGGAATGACGCGCACGATTGACCGACTCACCCTGACGCGCGCGGTGTGGCGGGACGGCTCCGATACCGGCGGAGCGCGGTTTCTGACGGAAATGGGTTTGGAGCAGAGCGGTGGTTCGTGACTGGCCTTGCATGAGAAGATCGACCGACAGGCGGACGTCGCAACAGCCACCCGGAAGCTGCCGACCCTCAACCGAGGGCGCGCGTAAAGGCCGCCACCGCCGCTGGTCCGGTAAACGGTGTGTAGTCATGCTTGAAGAAGACATAGGCGTCTTCCCAGGGCTCATCGCGTACTCGTCGCGCCCAGGTCTCGAGCGCCCGGTCGTCGTAATCGAACCTGTGGAGGCGGAGGTAACCCCAGGGCGCGGTCGGAATCAACGGGGATGCAAACTCCTCCTGGTCGATAGCGCACAGGGCCACAGCACGCGTGCGCAGGAGCTCCACCACCTCATCGTCAAACCACGACCGATGACGAAACTCGATCGTGAACCGCCCCTCCACCGGGAGCAGAGCGAGGAACTCTCGCAGTCGACCGAGATCCTTCTGCAGGTTGGGAGGAGTCTGAAAGAGCACCGGCCCCAACCGCGACCCAAGAGACCTGATGTTGTGCAGCAGGAACTCGAGCGGTGAAGCGGCCGACTCCGCCCTGAGCCTCGCGAAGTGTGTTATCCGCTGACTGGCCTTGAGCGCGATCCGGAATCCTTCCGGCACCTGCGCTGCCCAGTCTGCCAGAACCTGTTCCTTCGGAAGGCGATAGAACGTGTTGTTGATCTCGACGATCGGAAACTGCGTCGCGTACCAGGCCAACATCTCCGAATCAGGGAGGTCGGCCGGATAGAACGAACCTTTCCATTCCTTGAACGCCCAACCGCTCGTTCCGGTAAGGACCTTCACGACGCCTTGCGCTTACCTCCCGCCCGCTTCCGTGTGGAGCGTTCCTCTTCCTCGCCTTCATCGCCTTCCTCGTCAGCTGCGGCTTCCTTCTTCTGAAGGCTCGCCTTGAGCGCTTCCATGAGGTCGATGATCTTGCCGCCGCCGTCCTGCGGCTGTTCGGCGGTAATCTCCTGGCCTTCAATCTTGCCCTGGATCGCTTCCAGTACGCGCTCGCGCACCGTGTCGCGATACTTCTCGGGCTCGAATTCCTCGTTGGCCGTCTGATCGATCAGTTGTTTGGCCAGGGCCAGCTCGGTGGGCTTGACTTCTCCCTCGCCGACCGGGACTTCCCTGACGCTCCTCATCTCGTCGGCGTAGTGCAGCTGCTCCAGCACAAGCACACCGTCTTTTGGTCGCAGGAGCACAAGGTGCTGCTGGCCGCGAGCAGCGTATTGGCCGAGCGCGGCGCGGCCGGTGGCTTCGAGCGCCTTGCCCAGCAATCGATATGCCCTGTCGCCGCCCTTGTCGGGACCGAGGTAGTAGACTTTCTCGAGGTACTCGCGACCCACCTTGTCAAGCGGCACGAACTCGAGAATATCGATGGTGCTCGTCGCCTTCTCTTCCAGCGCCTTGAGCTCTTCCGGCGAGAAGATCACGTATTGGTCCTTGGCGAATTCGTAACCCTTGACCATCTCTTCACGCGGCACAATGTCCCCGGACTTCTGGTCGATGTACTGCTGCTTGAGCCGCGCTCCCGTCTTTTTGGACAGGAGGTTGAAGGATATCGACTGCTGCGACTCGGCGGACGAGTATACCTGAACCGGGACGGAAACCAGGCCAAAGGAAATAGTGGCGGTCCCTATTGAGCGGGCTGGCATTTTTTTTTTCAGAGGGCGAGACGTGACAACCGGGTGGATGATTGGTCCCGGTACTCCCTTCAAATGGTACACTTGAATGGGTAGGGCCGGTAGCGCGCTTTCGTGTGGGGTGGGTACGGACCGGGAAGAATCAACGGCCTTCTCCCGGAGCAAAACGGCTGATCTTTGGCCGCCCCACTGCTCATCACAGCTCTCGTCGTCCTCGCTGTTCCTGCTTCTCCTGGTCCTAACGTCCCCTCCCGAACCTCACCAGTGAACTCCGACGGACCGACGCCCGACCATCTCGCGAGGTACCGCGCCAAACGCTCGGCTGACAGTTCTCCTGAGCCGGTCGGTACAGTTTCGCCAGTACCCGGCAGGCTGTTTGTGGTGCACAAGCATGCAGCGCGTCAGCTGCACTACGACCTGCGCCTCGAGATGGACGGAGTTCTGCGATCGTGGGCAGTGCCGAGGGGCCCGTCGTATGACCAGGCAGACAAGAGGTTGGCGGTCCGCGTCGAGGATCACCCGCTGGAATACGGCGACTTCGAGGGTGTAATCCCGGCCGGCAACTATGGTGCAGGTGGCGTGATTGTCTGGGATCGCGGCGAATGGGTTGCCATCGAGGACTGGCGCGAGGGTCTGGAGAAGGGGAAGCTCCTGTTCGAGCTCAGGGGCTACAAGCTCAAGGGGCGGTGGACGCTGGTGAAGATCAAGAAGAGCGAAAAGGACTGGCTTTTCATCAAGGAGCGCGATTCCTGGCTCAGGTCACCGGGTGACGTGTTCCCGGAGGAGTCGGTTCTCTCGGGTTTGACTGTCGAGGAGCTGCAGACTGGGCACTCTCCCGCCGAGGCGATGCGGGCGATGATCCGGGACCTCAAACCCGCTGCTGCGCCACTTGACCCCAGGACTGTTCAGGCGATGAACGCCGAACCGCGCGACGGCGCCTTCACCAGCGACGAGTGGATCTTCGAGCTCAAGCTGGACGGCTACCGGCTGCTCGCCGGCAAGCGGAAGGGGGAAGCGATGCTCATCACGCGAAACGGGAAGGATTACACCTCGATATTTCCCGAGGTCGCGCGGGCGATCAAGGCTCTTCCGTTCGAGGACATCGTGATCGACGGTGAAGTGGTGGTGCTGGGAGCGGACGGCAATCCCAGCTTTTCGCTGTTGCAGAAGCGCGGCTCTCTGTCGAACGAGTTCGATGTGCGGCGCGCCGCGGTGGAGATCCCGACGTCGTTTTTCGCCTTCGATCTACTCGGTTTCTCCAGCTACGACGTGCGGGCGCTGCCTCTCGTTGAGCGCAAGAAACTGCTCGAGCAGGCACTGCCGCCCCTTGGTGCCGTGCGTTTCCTCGATCACATACCGGCGCTGGGCGAGGCGATGCTCGCGGAAGTTACGGGGCGGGGCCTCGAGGGGATCATCGCCAAGAAGGCGGATTCACCCTACAAGCCGGGCCGTTCTGCACAATGGTACAAGATCAAGGCCGATCGGACTGCCGACTTCGTGATCGTCGGCTACACGGCGCCGAAGGGTGGGCGGGGTGGGTTCGGGGCATTACAACTGGCGGACTACGTGAGAGGAGCGCTCGTTTACGCAGGTCGGGCCGGTACAGGCTTTAACGAGCGGCAGCTCACGGAGTATCGGGAGATGCTGGAGGAGCTCCAGCGCCCTTCCCCGCCGTGTCTGGGGCCGGCAGGGTCACCGGATGCGGAACCGCGCGCCACGGCGGCGATTCCCGAGACATCGACGACCACCTGGGTCGAGCCGCGGTACGTGTGCGAAGTGCGATACCGGGAGTGGACTCCCGAGGGTCTGCTCCGGCATCCTGCATTCCTTCGTTTGCGCGATGACAAGGACCCCCAGGACTGCGAGCGGCAGGGGTGGCAGCTGCCGGGGCACGAGGAGGCGGCTCCAGCGGGCCCTCAACTTGCACCTCAACCTGAAAAGAAGGTCACGTTTTCGAACCTGAACAAGGTGTTCTGGCCGGAGGAGGGCCATACCAAGGGGCAGATGATCGACTATTACCGGGCGATCGCCCCCTGGCTCCTGCCGTATCTGCGCAATCGACCGGTGGTATTGACCCGGTACCCGGATGGGATCGATGGCAAGAGCTTCTACCAGAAGGACGCCCCTGAGTTTGCACCGGAGTGGCTTCGGACCGTGCCCATCTGGAGCAACGACACCGAGCGCTTCATCCGGTATTTCGTGTGTGAAGATCCCGAATCACTCCTCTACCTGGCCAACAGCGGGACGATACCTCTCCACATCTGGATGAGCCGTGTCGGGTCTCTGGAGCAGCCGGACTGGTGTGTCATCGACCTCGACCCCAAGGAGGCAACGTTTGACGCCGTGATCGAGACCGCTCGTGTTCTTCACGGGATTTGCGAGTCAATCAGCCTGCCTAACTACATAAAGACGACGGGCAAGACCGGACTGCATATCATGATTCCGCTTGGCCAGCAGATCACCTACGACCAGTGCCGGACGCTGGGTGAGTTGCTCTCGAGACTGGTTATCAGGGAACTCCCGGCCATCACCACCATCGCGCGAACGATAGCCAGGCGCGGCGACAGGGTGTACCTCGATTACCTGCAAAACCGGCATGGCCAGCTGATCGTCGCTCCCTTCAGCGTTCGGCCGCTGCCCGGCGCTCCCGTCTCGATGCCGCTCGTCTGGGATGAGGTCAGGGACGGTCTGTCACCGAGGGATTTCACGATTGTCACGGCGGTCGAGAGAATGAAGTCGCTGGGGTCGGATCCTCTGCTCCCCGTGCTCGAGAGCAAGCCCGATCTTGCCAGGATCCTTGTCAGCCTCTCGCAACTGATGGAGGGTCAGGGTTCATGAGAAGTCCGGTTGTCCTGATGAATATCATGCAGAAGCTCGTTCAGGTGTCTGCCGCGGTGCTCGTGGGCCTGAGCTGTGCGGAACCGTCTCCAGTCGAAACGGGACCGCCACCGAGAACAGTGGTGGTCATGAACGCGCTAGAAGACGGTTCTACCGTCTTCCTGAGTGGAGATGTTGAGCCGGATTCGGTTCCGGCCCGGCGCGCCCGCCGCGTGCGCGACACGCGCGGAACCGGCTTCGGACCACCTCCGCGTGGCGTTATCGTGGAGACGCGAGCTCCGTACAGTGCGATCGGCTACACGCCGGCATGGCGGGCTGGAGAGCTCCTGCTGGTTCATGGCGCGGCGGGGCGAATACGTCGGACCCAGGCGATTGACACGCTCGGGCCGCGTCCCGACGTCGCCAACATCCGCATTGCGCTGGCGGCGCCGGATGCGCCCTTGGTAAGAGTGTTCGTTCTCCCGGCGGGCCAGCCGGTGGCGGGGAGTTTGAACTGGCTGAGCATGCAGTCGCCGTACGTCGCGCCGCTGGTCACCGGCTACTTCAGAGGTCAGCCCCAGCTCTGGCGCGTCCATTTCTCTCGTTATGCACCGGGCTCGGCTGAGCCGCTGCTGGCATCGACCGACCCCTTCCCAGTTGGTGCTGGTGAGGGCGTTACCGTCCTTTTTTCCCGCAGTGGCGGCTCCTACACAGCGGCTGCAGTTCAGGAGCCGCCACTGGCGGTTGGTCAGTGACGGTCGGACAAGCCCCGCTGATCCCATAAGGTGATTCTTCCCGGAACCAACTCGCGGCTCTGCCCATCTGGTCGTGGGAGCGGGCGGCTATCGACTGGACTGCTCAGGGAGTGACGCCTGCTCCAGCAGAACGCGTTTTGGATGGAATGCCGGCGTCGGAACGAAAGTCGCGACGCTGGGAGCGCGCTGGTTCATCGAGTCCCGGTTCCACGCCGTGAACTCGCGGGCGGGGAACGTCAGGTTCGTGCCTTTGAGCCTCGGAATCATCATCTGAGGTCTGCCCAGACCGCACGCGGCACTTGCCCGGCCGCCTCATGCGGGCTACGATCAGCGGAGCTTGACTTTCCGCGGGCGTAATTCAGTTGGTAGAATGCCAGCTTCCCAAGCTGGACGTCGTGGGTTCGAGTCCCATCGCCCGCTCTCCTCAGGTTCGTTCCGATCGATTTTCCAACTCCCGCCTGCACCAGGTCCGACAGGCCCTCAACCGTCATCGTCAGAAATGACTGAATGAATCACTGGGCACCCTGGGCTGCGCTCGCGTTTTTTGCGCTGAGCTATCTCCTCGTGATCCTCGAGGACAAGACAAGGATCAGAAAATCGCTCCCGATGATCATCGCCGCCGGCGTCATGTGGATGCTGGCAGCGATAGCGCCCACACCCGGGCGGTTGGCCGAGGAGGCGTTACGCGAAACGTTCGTGGATTTCGTGGAACTGTTCCTCTTCCTGCTGCCGGCAATGACGTTCGTCACCACACTGGAGGAGCGTCAGGTCTTCGACGCGTTGCGGGTCTGGCTCGTGGGGCGGGGATTGTCGCTGCGCGCCCTTTTCTGGGCGACCGGCGGCCTCGCCTTCTTCCTGTCGCCGGTCATCGACAACCTCACCACGGCTCTCGTCGTTGGCGCAGTCGCGATGTCCATCGGGGGGACGCAGCCCCGCTTCATCGTTCCGGCTTTCATCAGCATCGTGGTTGCCGCCAATGCCGGCGGTGCGTTCAGCCCCTTTGGAGACGTTACCACTCTCATGGCCTGGCAGGCTGGCAAGGCGACGTTCAGCGAGTTCTTTACTCTCTTCCTTCCCTCCCTGACAAACTGGCTGGTGCCAGCGACACTGATGTCGTTCACGGTACCGCGAGAATCCCCGCCGCCAGCGCATGCATCGGTCAGGCTCAAGCCCGGCGCACGCGGCGTGATACTCATCTTCCTCGGTACGATCGCCGGCACCGTGCTCATGCACAACTTCCTCCATCTCTCGCCGAGCATCGGCATGATGACGGGGCTCGGGGTGCTTCACTTCCACGCCTGGTTCCTGCAGCGGCCGGCTTCGGCGCACAGCGCGCCGGGAATGGTTCCGATCCTTGGTAGCGGTGCGGTTGAGGAACCGGAAAAGGATTCCTTCGACATCTTCGGGATGCTGGCTCGCGTGGAGTGGGATACGCTGATGTTCTTCTACGGCGTCATTCTTTGTGTAGGCGCTCTCCATGCGCTCGGCTTTCTCGAAGGATCGGTGAACGCCATGTATGCGGGCTGGGGACCGACCGCGACAAACACCGCGATCGGGCTGGTTTCCGCGGTATTCGACAACATCCCGGTGATGGCAGCGATCCTCAGCGTCTCCCCGGAGCTGAATCAGCCGCAGTGGTTGCTCGTTGTCCTGACCACGGGCGTAGGAGGCTCACTGCTTTCGGTGGGGAGTGCGGCGGGGGTCGCATTGATGGGGCAGGCACGTGGCGTCTACACGTTCAGGGCCCACCTGCGCTGGACGTGGGCGATCGCTCTGGGCTACGCCGCCAGCATCGCCGTGCACCTCCTTGTCAACGGCCGATGAGATCGGCGCCCGGCTGAGGGGCCCGGCAGTGCACCAAACGGCTGTTGAACGCCTCGGTGCTGATTCTGGACGCGGCACTTCTCCGTGTTAGTCCCCAAACTCGTCACAACACTAAAGACCTGCGATCGGCGCCTGTAAAGCTGACGGCGGCGGAACGGTGACGCCTGCAGGATCGACTGCGTGATATGTCGCCGTCGGCGCGCATTCGTCAGCTCTCAAGCGCCGTTCGCCGCGGATGGATCGCGCGCGGCAACCGCGGCCCGAAGCACCCGAAACCGTTCCCAAACTGCTCCCAGCGACCCCAAAGTCGCCAAGTAGTTGCAAGGTATGAGAGCCAGCGGTCAGGATTGAACTGACGACCGCCCGATTACGAATCGGGTGCTCTACCACTGAGCTACGCTGGCGGGACCTGCTGATGCCCAAGAGCGGACTCGAACCGCTACGCCTTTCGGCACCACCCCCTCAAGATGGCGTGTCTACCAATTTCACCACTTGGGCGAACGTACTCTCCCACAAAACTACGGGGCTGACGGGGATCGAACCCGCGACCTCCGGTGTGACAGACCGGCACTCTAACCAGCTGAGCTACAGCCCCAACGACCACCAACTACGAGAAGCAACAACTTCGCGAGTCCGGAACGTCACCCGCCATGACCCCAAGGGGAATCGAACCCCTGTCTGCACCGTGAAAGGGTGCCGTCCTGACCGCTAGACGATGGGGCCCGACACCTGCCCTCGTTCTCTCTCCACACCACACTAACTCTTCGAAGTAGCGGTAACGGGATTCGAACCCGTGTTCCAGCCTTGAGAGGGCTGTGTCCTGGTCCCCTAGACGATACCGCCAAGTCCCAGCCACTCAATACCCACCTCGCGCTCCGAGTCTGACAGGCCAGGAGGGACTCGAACCCCCAACCGCCGGTTTTGGAGACCGGTGCTCTACCAATTGAGCTACTGACCTATCCAGTCCGGTTTCTTAGGGGTGACTGAGGGGACTTGAACCCCCAACCCCCGGAGCCACAGTCCGGTGCTCTGACCAATTGAGCTACAGCCACCATGTTAAACAGCGACCCTCGCGAGTGACAAGATACGAAGGCCCAACTCAAACATCACCCGCCCACCTCACACCCGACCTCAACCGCCTCAAGCGCGTCAGTCACGCGCCCGGTCGAGATATTCACCCGTGGACGGGTTTACACGCACACGCTCCCCGGTTCCTATGAACTCGGGAATGTTGATCGTCACTCCGTTCTCTAACCTGGCCGGCTTGTACGACGACGTCTTCGTCGCGGTCTTCATGACCGGCGACGTCTCAACGATTTCAAAGGTGAGCGCCGTCGGCAGCTGTATCGCGATCGGCCGGCCGTCATAGTACTCGGCGATGATCTTCATGTTGGAAACCATCCACTGCGCGTTGTCACCCAACATCTCCGCGTCCATTTCGACCTGCTCGTAGTTCTCCGAATTCATGAAATGGTAGAAATCGCCGGACGAATACAGGTACTCCAGCTCGTGCGTTTCCATCGACGCACGCTCGATCGAATCATCCGCCCGGAACCGGTGCTCGAAGCTGGATCCGCTGCGGAGATTCTTCATCTTGGTCTGCACCATCGCGCGCAGGTTACCGGGCGTGTGGTGCCTGAAATCGATCACGCGACACGGATCGCCCTGAAACACGATCACCATGCCCTTTCTGATCTGAGTTGCTGGTACGGCCATCTCTCTTGTTCCTGTCTGAACGATGCGTTACCGGGCGCTAAGCTTGGGTAGCCCTTGAACTTAGGCGAGTCATGGCAGCGGTTCAAGTAGGCACGGGGATTGCTCGTGGAGGACGCGAGTTTGCACCAGCCAAAGGCGCGAACCATCGCCGCTCACCCACCGCCAGAGCGCCGAATCGCACGGCTACAACGCCCGCACCAGAGCCCGCCAGACGTTCGCCGCGACCCTTCGGGAGCCCTCCTCGTTCGGATGGATGCCGTCCCCCTGATTCATTGTCGCGACCCCCGCTACCCCATCCAGCAGGAAGGGGAAAAGCAGCACCCCCTCTTCCTCAGCGACGAGCCGGAAGGATTCCCTGAACCGTGAAGTGTAAATCGGCCCGAGGTTCGGCGGAGCCTCCATCTGGACAAGGGCGACCTTGGCCGACGGATGTGCGGCCCGAATCCGCCTCACGATGGTCCGGAGGTTGGCCCTGGTCGTGTCTACATCGAGACCCCGCAGACCGTCGTTCGCCCCCGTCTCGACGATCACGAAATCGACGGGTTCCCGCAGCACCCATTCCAGCCGCCGGAGCGCTCCAGCCGACGTTTCGCCACTCAGACCCGCGTTTGTTACCCGGATGCTGAATCCCGCGCTATCCGCGATCCGTTGCATCACTGCAGGATAGGAGTCGTCGGGATTGTCGAGACCGTAGCCTGCCGTGAGCGAAGTGCCGATGATCAATACGTTCGACCTGCCGTCTGCATCGCCGCCCAGCGGTCGTGGACTTTCGAGAGGGTTGAGCGGTACTCCGGTCTGAGAGGTCACGGAGTCAGGAACCGGCCCGGTCCGGACGGTATCTTCCGCGGCGTTCGAGCCTGCCTCACCTCGGCAGGCAGCGGCGGAAAAAACGATCAGCAAAAGAAAAAATCGCATGCTGGAAGCTCTGGGTCTGACCAAGGAATTCGACAGCGGCTCACACCGCCTGACTGTACTCAAGGACGTGTCGTTTCGGATCGAACAGGGAGCATTCGTCGCCGTCGTCGGACCCTCCGGAAGCGGCAAGACGACCCTGCTTGGTTTGCTCGCCGGTCTGGATACTCCGACTCGCGGATCGGTGATCCTGGACGGCCGCGATCTGACTGCCCTCACAGAAGACCAGCGCGCCCGGCTCAGGGGTGAGAAAGTTGGGTTCGTGTTTCAGTCGTTTCAATTGATCCCCACGCTTACCGCGGTCGAAAACGTTCAGGTTCCGCTTGAACTGCGCGGAGAGAGTGGCGCCGAAGCTCGCGCGATTGAACTGCTCGACCGGGTGGGACTTGGCGATCGAACCGAACACTTCCCTTCCCAGTTGTCAGGCGGCGAGCAGCAACGCGTAGCTATCGCTCGAGCCTTTGTGAATCGCCCACGGATCCTTTTTGCAGATGAGCCAACCGGCAACCTCGACGCGGGGACCGGTGGCCTGATCGTTTCGCTCCTCGAGACCCTCAACCGGGAGTCCGGCTCGACTGTCGTTCTGGTCACCCACGACCTGGGACTCGCCGAGCGCGCTCAGCGACTGATCAGGCTCGCCGACGGCGTCGTGGTTGAGGATCGGATGAAGTCGACAGCACCCGATGGTGTTCATCACGGGCAGAGCCCGATCGTGACGATCGTTCGATGAAGTCGGCTCCCACCTTCCGATCGCTCACGTCGCTGGCCTGGCGGGAATCCCGCACGACCAGGCGCCGGCTGCTGCTCTATATGTCGTCGATCTCCCTCGGCGTCGCGGCGCTGGTGGCGATCGATTCGTTCGCATCCAACTTCACGCGTTCGGTGAGGGAGCAGTCGCGGGCGATTGTTGGTGGCGACGTCGCGCTGGGCGTCCGCCCGGGATGGACGCCCGCGGTCGACTCCACCCTCGATTCACTTGAGAAGCGGGGTGGTGAGGTTGCACGCCAGACATCGTTCGCGTCGATGGCGGTTGTCGCGCGTAGCGGCAACACGAGACTGGCACAGGTCAGGGCTGTGTCGGCCAACTATCCGCTGTATGGTATCATCGGTACGGACCCCGCGGGCGCCTGGCCGCACCTCCATTCATCCCCGACAGCACTCGTTGATCCGTCCCTGCTCGTCGCGCTCGATGGAGCTGTCGGCGACACGCTGCAGCTCGGCTACGGACGGTTTGTCATATCTGGGACTCTTACCAGCGTTCCCGGCGACGCCGGATTCGCGGCCACGATTGGCCCCCGCATTTACATCTCGCAATCTTTCGTCGAGTCGACGAGGCTCCTGACTTTCGGCAGCCGGGCTGAACATGACGCGTACATCAAGCTGGCGGCAGGGACCGATCCCGGAGACTGGATTGAGCCGATGCGGGAGCGGCTGCAGGCGGTGAACATCCGCGCCCGCACGGTCGCTCAGCGCGAGAACTCCCTGACCGAGTCGATCGAGGAACTGGCTGACTTTCTGGGGATCGTTGGAATCGTTGCCCTGCTGCTTGGCGGCGTTGGAGTTGCCAGCGGTGTCAACGCCTGGGTCGCGCGCAAGATCGACATCGTGGCCGTACTTCGCTGCGTCGGCGCCACCAGTCGCCAGGTTGTAGCGATCTACGCCACGCAGGCCGCGCTGATGGGTCTGGTGGGCGCGCTGATCGGCGCGGCGCTGGGAGTGGGCATCCAGTTCGGACTGCCGCGCCTCATCGGGGACATTCTTCCCGTGGATGTGGCGGTTCGCTTCGAACCGGTCGCGATCGCCCTCGGCGTGCTCCTCGGCGTCTGGATCGCACTCGCATTCGCACTGCGGCCACTGATCGCCCTCCGTCGGGTGTCTCCCTTGCAGGCCATCAGGCGCAACGTCGAGACAGGACGCAGGCGATCCGACTGGCTCCTTACCGTTGTCAACATCTTCATCGGCGCGACGGTTGTCGGGATCTCCGCGACCCGGGCCGAATCGTGGCGCGATGTGGCGGGTTTCAGCGGCGGCATCGCGGCCGTGATCCTCATGCTCTGGCTCAGCGCTACCGCGCTCTCGAGGCTTGCCAGGGTCTCGTTGAGGACAGGCTGGCCGTACGTCATCAGGCAGGGGGTTGCCAATCTCTATCGACCAGCGAATCAGACGCGCGCCGTCGTGCTCTCTCTGGGCTTTGGTGCCTTCCTCATCACCACTCTTTACCTCGTTCAGGCGAACCTGCTGCGCCAGATCCAGATCACCGAAGAGGCATCACGCGGCAATCTCGTCTTCTTCGACGTTCAGGCAGATCAGGAGCGCGGCGTTGACTCCATCGTTTCGGCAACGGCGCGCGAGGTCCTGCAGCGCGTCCCGATCGTCACGATGCGGATTGCCGAGATCAACGGCCGGGTGGCGGTGGCAACGCCACCACGTGATTCGACGGTCACCGATTCCACGACAGCTCCGACCGGCCAGCGAGGCGCGGAGCGCGGAGGCGGCGCGCCACAGGCGGCTAACTGGGCGCTGCGCCGAGAGTACAGGTCGACGTTCAGGGATGACCGGCGCGAGGGCGAGACACTGGTCCTCGGCAAGTGGTTCGGAGAGACAGAGCCCGGACCCGGCGCGCCCGATGACGAGGTCTCGCTCGAGACATCGATTGCCGCCGAGCTCGGAGTCGCGCTGGGAGATGTCATCACGTGGGACGTGCAGGGAGCGAGGGTCCGGACAAGGATCACGAGCCTGCGCGAAGTCAACTGGGCACGCTTCGAGCCCAACTTCTTCGCGGTGTTTCCGACGCGGACTCTGGAACAGGCGCCGCGCACTCTGGTGATCGTAGCCGACGCTCCGGAAGCCTCACAGTCGGCCGCGATCCAGCGCGAAGTGGTGCGCCGCTATCCCAATGTGGCGAGCATCGATCTTGGGCTTGTGCGCAAGACCGTTGCCGAGATTTCGGCGCGGGCATCGACAGCGATCCGCTTCCTGGCGCTCTTCAGTCTGGCGATGGGGATTCCTGTGCTGTTCAGTGCCGTTGCTGCCACGCGCCGGGAGCGGCTGCGTGAGGGCGTGCTCCTCAAGACTCTTGGAGCGACGAAGCACCAGATCGGCCGAATCCTGCTGTCGGAGTACGCTCTTCTCGGGTTGTTGGGCAGCCTCAGCGGCCTTCTGCTTTCGATCGGTGGAGCGTGGGCGCTTATGCGGTGGGTTTTTGAGCGCCCGTTTGCACCAGCACTGCCGCAGGCAATCGCCATTGGGCTTGCGATGCTGGCGCTCGCGGTGGGAATCGGCTTGTTGAGTGGCCGGGACGTCTTCAAGGAGACGGCGATGTCGGCGATTCGAGAGGTGTAGCTGGCTGAGCGGGATGTCCGGGATGCGTCATCTCATCCTCTTCATCCTCTTCATCCTCTTCATCCTCTTCATCCTCTTCATCCTCTTCATCCTCCTCATCCTCTTCATCCTCCTCATCCTCTTCATCCTCCTCATCCTCCTCATCCTCCTCATCCTCTCTTCATCCTCTTCACCCTCTTCATCCTCCTCATCCTCCTCATCCTCCTCATCCTCTTCATCCTCCTCCTCCTCCTCATCCTCTCTTCATCCTCTATCGCCCTCCATCGCCCTCTTCACCCGATTCTCAGCACCCACAGCCGCGCGTTGGGCGAACTCATGGTCGACCCGCCGGCTCCCCGCAGAGTGATCGTCTGGCGCGGTGTCGCGGCGACACGGCGATGCAGGTAGTAGTTGCCGGAGCCTGAGAAGACTCGCGAGGAGTGGGTGCCCGGCAGGTTCGTGACCAGTAGCGGATAAGGGCCGTTGTTGATCGCGCTCATCACGTCGCGCATGACCCAGCTGGGGTAGGTGTAGCGGGAATTGAGGCCGGGGATTCCCAGGCCGTCCGCATAGTTTGCCACGAGCCACCCTCCGATTACCTCGTCAAACGGCCGATTGCCGACGCGTGCGAGCAGGTTGGGAATGTCCGTTTCGGGGCCGGCCGCCAGTCTTCTGAAGAACGCGCGGGCGTTGCCGTTCGAGTAATGGTCGGCGGCGTGGCGTACCAGGGTCCACGCTGCTCCCCGCGCGCCCAGTCCGTCGCGAGCTTTGGCGCTCGTCGGTGACGACGTATCGGGCCGCTGCTGCCACTGGCGGAACCGGGTCAGGTTCTGCCTGAAGAAGGCCAGGTAATCGTCCTGGTTGGTTGTGCTCGGATTGATCATGGCGAAGTTCAGCTCCTGAAAGTCGCCGAAGCTGCGGATGGCGCGACCGACTGCCTCCTCCGCGAAGTGCGACAGTGCCTCGTTCAGCCACGCCGTTTCGAACGCCTTGACCGCCGGATTGTACTGGCGCACGCTCTGGTTGATCATGTGCTGGAACTCGTGCGCGATCGTGCCGCGGGTCACTTGTCGGACTCCGGCCGTCGTGCGGGCGTTGCCGTTGACCGTTCCCGTCGGATCGGGAGCGAGCATGTAGAAAATCTCCTGCTCGTTGGTCTGGTTCCGGCAGTCGTTGGTCGCCGGATAGTCGGTTCGCCGCAACAGGTCACCACCGAAGAAGAAGCCGCCCACGATCGATGCCGACCCTGCAGGCGTCAGTTTGTTGACCTCCGGCGTGTAGAAGATGGTGATGCGGTTGTCGGAGTTGAGGTCAGTCGGCGCGCCAAACCAGAGGGTGTCGACCGGGAAGATCAGGTTGTCGAACTCGAGGGCAATGGCGCGATAATCACTTATCGACAGGGCCCCCGTTGGCTGCGTGAGGTCCTCGACGATCGTCGCCCGCGAGGAGACGGCCCGGACAACACCACGCACCGGAACGAAGTCGCGACAGATGTTCTTGCCGATCTGGAGATTCGGCACGCGAATGTTGACCGTATCACCTTCTGCCAGCAGCGCTGACTGAACGGAGAGCGAAGCTGCCCCCGAAATCTCGCGCGCACGGTTGGCCCGCACCTGGTCGAGGGCGTCGCTGATGACGCGCCGCTCGTACCCCCGCAGACGCTCCTCAATCGCGCTCACGTATTCCGCATCGCGGCGGGCGGCGACTTCGCGAGGGTCGAACGCCCGCGGCCTGGGGGCGTCGAGCGCCACTGCTGCGGGCCCGGGCACGGAGATTTCGTAGGCCAGGGTATCGTCCTGAACCGCCCGTGCGTTACCAACGATGTACAGCAGCTCCTGCGCCGCCGCTGTTGCGGCCAGGTTGACGCAGGTAAAGGCGCGCGCCCCACGAATCTGACGAACCTCGCCCACCGCCAGCGCGAGATCGCCTGTACATGGATCAGGGTCGACAGTGAAGGTCGCGCGCGAGGTCGAACCCTGGTGAGTGACCGTCACCACCGCCTCCCCGGGCGCGCGTCCAACCAGCCGGCCGTCATTCCCTACTGTTGCCACCGCCTGGTTCGACGATGACCAGCTCACTGACGCGCCCGGAACGATCTGGGCGTTCTCGTCGAAGACCGTAGCGCCCAGCTGGATCGTATCGCCGACCAGCAGGAAGCTCGCCGGATACGTCATGGTAACCGTCGGAACACCGGTGGGCGCAACCGGCTCATTGCGGCTGCAAGCGAACGCAACCAGCAGGAGTAATGTCGACCGGCGGAGTTTCATCAGTGTCAACGGTTCAGTTCAGATGAGCGGTTTGTAAGGACGGCACGGCACCGCCCTTTGAGACACGCGAGAGCCACGGTCACCGCACCGGTTCCATGCGGAAGAAGTCGAGCCCCGCCGCCTGTTGCCCCAGTTCGACCGTGGCCACGCTCCTGAGCGCCGTGAGGTCGAAAACCTCCAGGATCCCGGGCTCCGAACCGCGACCTTCCTCGGTCACGAAGGCATAGCGATTGTCGGGCGAGATGACCACGCCGTGAACTACTCCTCTGAAGGTGGGGAGTCGCGCGATCTCGCGGGTCGTGGCGAGGTCGTATATGGATATCGACTTCCCTCTCTTGTTGGTCGCAATGAGCACCCGACCATCGGGCGAAACGGCCAGATTGTAGACGCCGTCGCCGGCATCCCAGCGCCGCAACATACGGAAGCTTTCAAAATCGATTTCCACGATCTCGTTGGACTTGTTGCAGGCAACGTAGATGCGGTCGCCGCGGGGAGACGGCTGAGCCCATGTCGGCGAACACTGCACCATCGCGTTCATGTCCATCGCCGCATTGTGTCCGGCGTGCCCGCCGTGGCCCATTGCGGCGGGGGGACCCTTCATCGCCGCTTCCTTTCCCTTCGCGAGGTTGAAGTGACGCGAAACCTCCAGCTGCCGCGTATCTATCTCCACGAGCAGATCATCCATCATGCACGCCGAATACTGGTGCGTGCCCTGCTGATTGATTCGCGAGCCGTGCGGCATCGTGCAGGTGGTGATCCGTGCTATCTCGACCATCTCGTCTGTGGACACCACCGAGATCGACGATGGCAGCATTTCCCCATGCACGTTGAAGTTGGCGACGAATGCCAGCGTACCATCGGGCGTCGTCTGCACCGTGGCCGGGAAACTGCCTAACGTGGTGCGCGCCACGAACGACCCGTCGGCGGTGCGGAACTTCCACAGCGTCCCCCACGGTGTTCCGTGAGCAATGCTGATGTAGTAGAAACGACCGTCCGGTGACACGGCGACTCCATGGGGGCCGTTGATCTCGGTCGGCATGAGGCCCACTCGCGCTTCGCGCTCGACTCGTGCCCCCCGCGGTCCGAAGCGCACGAGGGCGAGCTGGTCCGCCGACTCTGCGACTGTATAAACGAGATAGTCCTGCGTCGGCGGAAGCACGGTGTCGCGAACCTGCGCCAGGCCGCCCGGTGACGGAGGCCGGGTCGCCGGAGGCTGAGCGCCCGCGCAGGCGGCGGCTGGTGCCAGCGCCGCCAGTTGCAGAATTCTGCCGATCTTCATCTGCCGGTTCTCAGGGTGTAACTCCCGCCAAGGCGGAAGGTCGTAATGTCCTGTGGAACGGAATACACCTCGGCCGTCAACGCCGTTCGCGGCCCTACCCGCCAGCGGCCGCCGGCAAAAGCCGCGACGCGGACGAGATCGACCTCGACAATGGTGTTGTCGATGTTGTTGGCGGCATCCGTAAACCCCACCTCGAACCGGGGCCTCAGGCTCGTCACACCAGCGCCGAGGTAAGCGTCCAGGCGGCCTCCGCCGCGACCGTTGAACACGGCCGCAACTTCACCTCCGAACATGTTGGGCTTGTAGGTGTCTTCCGACGGTTCATTTGCGTAACAGAGCCCGTTCGGGTTACTGGTCTGGATTACGCTGCTGCTACATGTGATTGGGCCCTTGACCTGGCCAATTGTCACATGCGTCCTGAGGAGCAGCGAGGTCGCGCCGCCGGAGCCGATTGGCACTGCCGTCGCCAGCGCCGCTGAGAAAAGGTTTGGCGTCGCGTCCATGACCGTGACCGGCGGCAGATACGAAGCCTCGAACCAGATGCGCGACGCAAGTCCGACCATCAGCCGCGGACGCGGAAAGACGCTCGACAGCGATGTGTTTTCCGTCTTGCTGTTATTGTAGCAACGCTCCGGCCGGCTCAGATCATCGCTGGGGGTCGGAACCCAGGTGCCATCGAACGATAGCCGCACTTCACCGCGTGCGGGTGCGGTCGCGGCGCCTGCCGGAGAAAACGCGATCGGTGCTGCGAAGAAAGCGAGCAGCCTGGCCTCGCGTTCGTCCTTGTCCGGCCTGCAAACCACCTGTGACTCGGCGACTCCCGCTGCTGCCAGCGACGTTATGACAAGAAAGATCCTCATTGCCCTCCTGGGTATCGCGTTGTGGGTTGATCCAACTGGCCTGCCGTGCTCGAGCGAACCGCGAGTCAGGCAATCATCTTACGGTGAACGTCACCCTCACCACCGCAGTGACGTCCTTGTCGATCGACGTTACATCGTTGATGCCGTAATCGCTGACTTCGGTCGAAAAACGCGGCGTGATCTGAAACACACCCATCCGCGCCTCGCGCACCGAGCCAACTGCGCCACCAGTGCTGCGAACGATCGCCTCGGCGCGCTGCCTGGCGTCGAGTGTGGCTTCTTCAAGCAGGGCGGTCCTGATCTCGCCGAGCTTTGTGTAGAGGTACTCGGGAGCTTGTGGTTGCACCGATACGCCCTCGGCGATGAGCGACCCGATCGCCTGCGAGACCCGGGTGATTCCGTCCACGTCCGCAGATCGGACTTCGAAGGCCTGTGACAATCTGGTCGCGACGATGCGGCCGGTTTCGCGCCCCTCGGAAGTGACCTCGGGGATGCCGAACGCCTCGACCGGCCTGATGGTCAGCTGTGAATCAGCAATGCCCTGCTGGCGCAGAAATCCACGAACGCGCTCCGCACTTCTGGAGAGTTCCTGAGACGCCCCAGCGGACGATGGTGCCTGAATCCCCACGTTAACGCGCCAGACGACGAAGTCGGACCTGATGGGCCGCCGCGACGATCCCGTTACCTGTACCTCCTCACCACCTTTCCGGATGTCGCCCAGGGCTCTCGAAACCAGGAAGAGCCCGATCACGAGACCAAGACTGAGGGCCATCATTCCGTACAGAAGTTGCGGGCGTCTGTCGTCCATCTGTCCTCCGATCTCCCGGCTGTTTGAAGTCAGCATCAAGATACAAGGCGGAGGCTGCCGTCGCTCTGGCTCATCGTGGGGTCGGGCGGCCATCATTACGGACAGCTTCCGCTCCTTTTTCCCCAGGCGTAAATGCGATTTCGACTGCGATCGTTTCTGTTCTGGGCCGGGTTGATCACACCTGGCTGCCGCGAGGCAACTCCGGGTCCGTCGGTATGGGTGATCCGGTCAGCGACCATCGTCGATGGCACCGGTGCTTCGCCTCGCGCGGGAGATGTCCGGATCGAGGGGGACCGCATCGTCGAGGTAGGTGAAGTGACAATGCAGGATGGCGACTCGGTTGTCGACGCCGGCGGCCTTGTGCTGGCTCCCGGATTCATTGACACCCATTCCCACGGGGACCGCGACCTGCGGGAGGACTCCACCGCGCTTGCATTAGTGAGCCAGGGCATAACAACCATCATTGGCGGCCAGGATGGAGGTTCGGTGGCGGACCTCGGGGGCTTCCTTTCCTCGCTCGATTCGCTGCCGGTACCGGTGAACGTCGCCAGCTACATCGGTCATGGTTCGATCAGACGCCGGGTACTCGCGGATGACTACAGACGGATCGCAACAACCTCCGAAGTTGACTCGATGCGGGCACTGGTGAGGCAGGGGATGGAGTCGGGTGCGCTGGGCCTGTCGACGGGGCTTGAGTATGACCCAGGCATCTATTCGGACCCGACCGAAGTCATCGCCCTTGCGAGGGAGAGCGCTGCGTCTGGCGGGCGCTATATCAGCCACATCCGCAGCGAGGATCGCGACTTCTGGAAGGCTATCGAAGAGATCATCCGGATCGGCCGTGAAGCGGGCCTCCCCGTACAAGTATCACATGCCAAGCTGGCCATGCGCTCCCTGTGGGGGCAGGCTGATCGGCTGATCGCCAGACTCGACTCCGCCCGGGCGGAAGGCATCGATATCACGGCGGATATCTACCCGTATCTCTTCTGGCAGTCCGGACTCACGGTCCTTTTCCCGAAGCGCGACTTCACCAATCGGGCATCGGCAGACTTCGCGGTCTCCGAAGTGTCGACGGCGAGCGGGCTCCGCCTTTCCGCCTACGCACCCGAACCAGCCTACATTGGAAAAACGGTCGCGGAAGTGGCGGCGATGAGAGGCGTCGATTCGGTCACGGCGTTGATCGACCTGATAGCGGAAGCCGAGCGGTTCGAAGAGCGCGTCAGTGCGGATTCACTGGCCAGGGTTGACGTGGAGTCCGTCATCGGGACGAGCATGGTCGAGCCTGACGTCGAGCGCATCATGCAGTGGGCGTACACCAACTTCTGCACCGACGGCTCTCTGACAGGCAGTCATCCGCGCAGCTTCGGTAGCTATCCGCGCATATTCGGCGAATACGTGCGGAAACGACGTGTACTGTCGCTTGAAGCCGCGGTACATCGTGCGACCCAGCGTGCTGCGCTCAACACCGGCTTACGAGGTCGTGGTGTGATCGAGCCTGGTGCGTACGCCGATCTGGTGCTGTTTGATCCGGCGACGATTATAGACCGGGCAACTCCGGAGGATCCCCACGCCGTTTCGGAGGGTGTGTCGCGAGTCTGGGTGAACGGCAATGTGGTGTTTGTTGATGGCCGCGGGACTGGCGTGCGGGCAGGGATGGTCCTCCGACGCGGAAGCTGACGGATCACCGCGTCGACTCTGATCCTCCCTGTTCATCGTGCTCCTCCTGTTCATCCCGCTCCTCCTGTTCATCCCGCTCCTCGCTCAGTACTCGTGGTCCTCACCCCAGAGCCCCAATCAGATCATCAACGAGGTCCCGCGGATCTTCGAGCCCGATCGACAGTCGAAGGAGGTTTTCAGCCGTGGTGGATGTCGGGCCTTCGACAGGGCGCCGGTGTTCGATGAGGCTCTCCACTCCGCCCAGTGATGTGGCTCGGGTAAAAATCTTCACCTGTGCCGCAACACCGTGCGCCGCGGAGTGCCCGCCACGAACCTGAAACGAAACCATGCCACCGAAGCGCAGCATCTGTCGGCTGGCGATGGCGTGACCCCGGTGAGTCGGGAGCCCAGGGTAATGCGTGAGCTCGACACGCGGGTGCCCGGCGAGGGCTGAGGCAACGATCATGGCCGACTCGCATTGCCTCTCGAATCGGCAGGGCAGCGAGGGGAGTCCGCGGTGGACGAGCCAGCAGTCGAAGGGAGAGGCCACTGCCCCAACTGTTGTCTGCATCAACCGCACGCGGCCCCAGAAGTCATCGACGGCACGGGTGACGAGGGCGCCGCTCAGGACGTCCGAGTGGCCGCCATGGTATTTGGTCGTGGAATACATCGCGATGTCGGCGCCGAGGTCGAATACTCGCTGGCCAACGGGAGTGCCCCACGTGTTGTCGACGACCGAGATCGCCCCGGCATCGCGGGCGATCGCGCTGATGGCGGCGATGTCACTGACGTCCAGCGCCGGATTCGAGGGTGTCTCGATCCATAGCAGTCGCGTGGCCGGCGTGACAGCCGCCAGCACAGTTGCAGTATCTGTGTTGTCGACGATCGTGAATCGCAACTGCCAGCGTTCGAACACCTGCGCCAGGAGTTTTCGCGTGCCGTAGTAGACCGCCGCCGGACAGATCACATGATCACCGGGGTCGAGCGATTGCAGGATTGCCGCCGTCGCCGCCGAGCCCGAGGAGAAAGCCACGGCATCCTCGCCGCCGTCCAGTTCGGCCAGTGCGCGCTCGAGAGCCACCCGATTCGGCGCCCGGTCGCGGGAATAGAGGTACCCGTGCGGGAGCGTGCCGTCCGCCGCTCGCTCGAAAGTGGTGGAAAGAACGATCGGTTCCGCCAGCGCTCCCGTGGCAGGGTCGGGCGCCCTTCCAGCGTGGACGGCGGTCGTGGCGATGCGGCTCATGGCGCTCTTGCGGCGTAGGCGAGTCCTTCGGTGTCCTTCAGCAGGAATCAAGCTAACGACCTCGACCAGGACCGCCTTGCCGTGGGCGAACCACTTTCCAAACTCCCGCCCGCGAACCTATCGTCAACAGACCGCCGAGCGTTCTCCGATGCCCATCCTCACCGTCTCTTCGCCATCTTCGTCCTCTTTCACGCTCTTCGCCCCCTTCGCCCTCTTCGCCCTCTTTCGCCCGCCCTGCTTGCCCTGCTAGCTGCCGCGGGCTCTGCCGCGGAGGTCGCAGGTCAGCCCACGCCGGCCGACTCGATCCGCGTGCTCCGCCTGGGACAGCGTGCACAATCGGCGTTTGAGATCAAACGTCGTGGCCTGTTACCCGTCACCTACGGAAGCCAGGGTCGTTGCGACGTTCGTATTGGGCGCTTTTGTTACTGGTACGACCCCGACTCCCCCGATCCCCCGCCGGAACCGGAGGCGATAGCGGGTCATCGGGAAGTTCTTCTCGAGGAACTCGAAAAGGGCACGTCGATCCTGCGCGGCGACGACTGGTTCAACGGTCAGCTCGTCCGCTACCTGATCGAAGCCGGGAGGGCGGACAGCGCGGTCACGGTTGCCGGGCAGTGCATTGCCTCAGCCCACTGGTGCCGTGCCCTTCTCGGCCTCGCGCTGCATTCAGTTGGTAGGTACGAGGAGGCTGATTCGGCTTTCGCCCTGGCACTCACGTCAATGGGCGCCGACGATCGATGCCGCTGGGAAGACCTCGGTGACGTTCTCCCTGACGGGCTGTCGCGGGCCTATGCGAAGCTGGACTGCGATGCGCGCCGCGACGCGGCCCGTCGGCTCTGGACGCTGGCCGATCCATCCCTGTCCCGTCCCGGCAATGACCGGCGCACCGAACACCTGAGCAGGCATGTGCTCTCGGAGCTGGAGCGTACATCGCGGTCCACGTACGCCACATCATGGGGCGAGGATACACACAGACTGGTGATCCGCTACGGCTGGCCGTCGCACTGGTCGCGGCGCCCATCCACGCCCGCTGAAGCTCCAGGGACGAACATCGTCGGCCATGAGCCGCACCCAGCCTTCAGTTTCTTTCCCGCCCTCGGATCCCTTGATTCTTTTGATGGTTTGTCAACGACCGACTGGCGACTCGACGACGACGGAGCGAGGTCCCGCTATGCGACCGCTTATGCCCGTCGCGTCGTTCCCCTGAATGGACGCGCAGTGCGGCTCCCTCGACGTGATTCCCTGCTCGTCGTGATCGCGATCGACCCAATCTCCGACACGACGCTCGCCGGCGCGAGCACCAGTGCGATCGCGGCCGCCGTCGATGAGTCGGGTGTCCCGCAGCGAGTGGATTCAATCAGGTCTGATGGAACCCAGCGGGAATTCCGCATGATGCTGGCCGCGACGCCGGCGCTCGCAGCTGTCGAACTCGCCGACTCCGCCGGTAGAATGCTGGGAGTGTTTCGAGAGTTCGTTACTCCTCCAGTCGCTGGAAAACACGGAGCCCGGCTTTCTGATCCCGTGCTGTTCGCAGCGGCGACCGGTAATGAAACGGACATCGGTGCGCTCGCCGGGCGGCTCCTCGGCGACACTCCCCTGCCCCTCGGTTCCACAACCGGGCTCTACTGGGAGCTCGAGCGGGCAGGTACAGCTGCCGATACCGTGACGTGGACGATCACGGTCGCCGCCCGCGATGCGGGACTGCGCACACGCATCGCGCGCCTCCTCAGGCTCAGCCCCGGCGCTGCTCCCGTTCACATCAGCTTTACCGAGCCTGTTCGGGGTGGAGGCCCGGCCCCCGTCTCGAGGTCACTCATACTCGACCTCGGGCAGTTGCCACGCGGCGCCTACGAGCTCCGCATCCGCGCCGTGACCGGCACAGGTGAGTTAGCCGAGTCAGCGCGGCAGATCAGGATTCGCTGACTCAGCCTCGGACGACAAGCAGCAGAATGTCATAAAGTGCGTGAGTCCAGGCTGTGATGCCGAATCCGCGCAGAACGTACAAACCGCTGAAAGCAACGCCAGCGATGGCCCTGAAGACGAAAGACTGGAGCGTCAGCTGGTCGGCGAATGGACCCACATAGTGAAAGGCCGAAAAGATCAGGGCGCCGGCACCGACGGCGAGAAAGCCGGAGGCCACGGGCCCAAGCCCGATGACCTTTCGCGCCAGCAGCAGCAGTGCACCCACGAGCAGTACACGGAACAGCAGCTCCTCATACAGCCCCGCACCCAGCGACACCATCAGCGTTGTCATGAAGCCCATCCCGGCCTGCTGACCAATCGCGAGGGCCGCCAGCGGCGATATCACCTGGGCGGTCACCAGCCCTATCGCAAACCCGAAGGCAGTTGCCAGCAGCAGCGACTCCCCGAACATGAGGACGAAAGTTGGCCGGATCGGTGCGCCCTTCTTTCGAACGTCGCGCACAATCAGGAAGCACATGACCCCGATCAGGAGAGCGCCGAACACGAGCGGCCCGCTGCGGCCTAGTAGCGTGACAAACGCCGACTTGAGGATCACGTCTGCTCCATTCCGCACGCCGCCGGCAGGACCCTGCAAAGCGGCGGCGAGGACCTCGTAAAGGATCAGCAGTGGCAGCGCAAACGACAGGCTGTAGCGCGGAGCGCGACTGTCGTGCCAGTAGCTGGAGCGTGTCGAGGGCAGAGGCAGGGCTGGCATGACTCAACTTACGCGTGCCGCACCCTGCCGTTTCAACCACATCCGTCGCGGACTGGGCGACGTCGTGCCATCTTGATAGCGCCCCTTACCCAGAGCACCATGCGCCGCCTCCTGGCAGCAATCGTTCTCCTCGCCCCTCTGGGCCTGGAGACACAGAGTCCCCGACTCCAGCCCTTCCAGCCGGTCGACGCTCTCGATCTTGTAACCTGGTCGGTCGCCGACCTCAGTGCCGACGGAGAGTGGCTGCTGGCGACGACAACAACCCGCCGGGCTGGACTCGGCGTCGACTACCGACGGGACGCAGACCCATCCTACATACGGCCAGCCGCACTGAGCCTCTGGCTCATCGAGTTGCGCTCGGGAGCTCACCGGCAGGTTTTTGCCGATGCGCGTAACCTGCGCTCACCGGTCTTTTCACCCGACGGACGATCGTTTGCGCTCCTGCAGCGCGAGGCGGGAGGGGACCGATTCGTCCCGGTTGTTGTCGATCGCTCCACCATGCGCAGCCGGGTCTTTGCCACACCAGCCGGCAGATACGTGGCCGAGAACAGCGATGTCCGGTGGACTAATGACGGAAAGCGATTAATCGTCGCGCTCCGCACCGACGAGTGGAAGAAGGCAGTTGCCGCCGAATTCGCACGCATGACTGCCGGCCCGATCTTCGTCCAGGACAGCCGGGAGCCGTTTCTCGCGTGGGACGCGCTCAGGCGGCGCGGGAATGTCAGGAGCGTAGCGTCAATCGATGTCGCAACAGGCACGGCCAGCGAGCTGATACCCGAGTCGATGATCGCCAGCTACGCGCTGAGCGCGGACGACTCGATTGTCACCTACCAGCAGGACATCACGAAGAAGACAGACTACGACGTCATCTTCGGCACCGAAAACCGCCTCATGGCCCAGCGCGTCGCGGGCGGTCCGCCACAGGAGCTGCAGGCCACTCTCCGCAATACGTCCGTGAGCTGGGCACCCAATGGCCGGAGCTATGCGTACACGCGCGATGGACGCGTCTCCCTCACGTCGATCGGGGGCACGCCTCGGCAGATCGCCGGGCCGGACACTGCACGGCAAGTGGCGGCCGCGGCGGACACATCCGCCGAAGCTCGCGAGGCGCGCGCCAATCAGCGCTTCAGCGTCGTCCGCTGGTCGCCTCGAGGCGACGCACTCCTGCTGTCCAGTCGTCAGGGCCTCTGGCTGACTGATGCAACCAGCGGCGAACGGATCCAGATGCTGGCGACGAGCGATTCGTCACCCACTGCTCCCCGTTACCAGACGGTCGCGTGGAGCGATGATGGAAGATTCGTTTACCTCACCTACGCGGCCCGCACGCAGTGGGAGCGTGGTCTCGTGCGTTATGACCGGACTGACCGTACGTTACGCGATCTCGTTCGTGATGGCCGCATGTACCAGGGCTTCAGGCTTGCGAAGAACGGTTCGGTTGCGGTCTTCGCCTCCGCCGACGGAAACCGGCCCTCCGAGCTTTACACGGCAGGCGCCGACCTGCGTGATCCCCGCCGCCTGACCAATACCGGAGCGGCGCTTGCGGACCGGGCGCTGGCACGCACGAGACTCGTGAGTTATCACGACATCGACGGCAAGACCCGTTACGGCGTCATCTACATGCCGGCCGACTTCGTCGAAGGACGAAAGTATCCCACGCTGTTCAACATCTACGAGGATTTCTTCGACGATACCTACGATGCCACGATCAACGTGCTGACTGGCAACGGCTACGTCGTCGTCAAGCCATCAGTTGCGTTCGAGACGGGATTCCCGGGCGAGGCCTGGCTCAAGGGCGTCACTTCAGCTGCAAACAAGATGATCGAGATGGGCATCGCCGACTCGTCACGCCTGGGAGTCTTCGGCACCAGCTACGGCGGTTATGCCACCAATCTCCTCATTACCCAGACCAATCGCTTCAAGGCCGCGGTCAACATTTCAGGCAAGGTTGACATCATCTCGTTCTATACCGACAGCCCCAGACTTGGAGTCCGCAACACCCACGCCGCCGAGAAGAGCCAGGATCGCATTGGCGCGACCTTGTGGGAACAACCCCAGAAATACATCGCGCACTCGGCAGTGATGTTCGCCGACCGCATCACGACCCCGCTGCTGCTGGTGACTGGTGAGCAGGACTCCAACGTGCCGGCCGGAAACACGCGCGAGATGTATTACGCGCTCCGGCGACTCAACAGGGATGTGTTGTGGGTCAACTACATGAACTCGGGCCACGGAACTCCCGGGACCAACGCCGCCGAGTTCATCGACTATCACGATCGACTGCTCGGCTTCTTCGGCAAACACCTCAAGGGAGAAAGCGGTGAGCGCGTCGTCGAAGCGACCTCGCTGCTCAACGAGCCGCTCTATCGGCCGTCTCAGCCGCCCGAAGCAAGAGCACGGATGCTCGCGCAGCTGGCCACGGCCCGCGCCGCATTGGAAAGGACTCCCGCCGATGCCGACTCGCTGATCTGGCTCGGGCGACGCACCGCCTACCTCGGTCGCTACAACGAGGCGATTGATATCTTCAGCGACGGGATCGCCAGACATCCCGCCGATCCGCGCATGTACCGCCACCGCGGTCACCGCTACATAACGATCCGCCGGTTTGACCTGGCGATCCGGGACTTCGAGAAGGCGGTGTCACTGGTGCGCGGCAAGGCGGACGTAGTGGAGCCGGATGGGCAGCCCAACGCGCGCGGAATACCTACCAGTACGTTGCAGTCGAACATCTGGTACCACCTTGGTCTTGCCTACTACCTCTCGGCTGACTTCAACGGGGCGCTCCGGGCGTACCGGGAACACCTCAGGCTGCGCAACAATCCCGACGGCCTGGTCGCGATGTCGCACTGGATGTACATGGCCTTGAGGCGTCTGGGGCGCGACGCCGAAGCCGCGAGGGTGCTGCAACCGATCACGAAGGAGCTGGACGTGATCGAAAACGGCAATTACCACAAGCTGCTGCTGATGTACAAGGGCGAAGTCTCCCCGTCGGACGTACTCACGAACTTTGGCGCCGAAGGGAGCCTCGAAGACGTAACCGTCGCCTACGGCGTCGGAAACTGGCATCTCTACAACGGCCGGCGCGACGAGGCGCGATCTATCTTCGATCGAATCGTTTCAGCGCGCGGACAGTGGGCCGCCTTCGGCTACATCAGCGCCGAAGCGGAAGTGAAGCGGCTTGCCAGCGCGCCCGTGGCGACACCGGCGCCCGCTGCCGGGGGGAGAAGGTAGAGCAGCGAGGCCGGCGGTCACGACGATCGCCCGGCCTCGGGTTTCTCAGGACGGCCCGGGTGCTCTCCTCCCCCTCCCCGGGCCTGAGATTCGCCCGGCCACGGCCGCGGCGGGAGCTGCTCGAGGAGCGCCTTGAGGTCGGCCGCCCGTTCAGCCGAGGTCACAAATGTGATGCCAGGCAGGGACACGACAACGAGTCCATCCACGCCGTAGAGCGCCACCGACGCCCCCTCGGCGTGGACGATGTTTCCATGACTGTCGGCAAAATGGACGTCGCCTACAAGACCATTGCCGCTGTCATCGAGCTCGCGGCAGCGTTTGAGCGAGGCCCACGTCCCGACGTCGTCCCAGCCAAAGTCTCCCTGCGTCACGACCAGTGATCGGCACCGCTCGAAGAGTCCACGCTCAATCGAGATCGGACGCACGGCGTTGAAGAACACCTCGTTCTTTCCGGCTCGCAGTGCGCCGAGGGCCGGCGCAACCTCGGGTGTCGATTCCCGGATACACTCGAGCATCACCGCTGCCCGCCAGACGGAGATCCCCGAGTGCCAGAGCGCCCCTGCGGCGACCAGACTGCGTGCGCCATGACTCCTGGGCTTCTCCGTAAAGGAGCTGACCGCGGCCAGCCCGCCCCGCTCGAGAGGCCAGTCCGGATGGAGGGCCTCGGCAGGCAGTATGTAGCCGAATCCCGTCTCCGGGCGTGTGGGAAGTACCCCGATCATGGCCACGACGTCATCTCGGGCAGCGGCGCCACCTGCGACGCGCAGTGAGTGATGGAACGAATCCGGGAACGCCACGGCCAGATCGGCGTGCATCACGCATGCGATGGTTTGTGGTTCCGCACGCCGTGCGATCTCCTGTGCTCCCCATGCAACCGCCGCCGCTGTACCGAGTGGTCCCGGCTCGACGAGGACGTTCCACTCCGGCACTTCCGGGACGGCGCCCCTGATCGCCGCGGCGATGTCGGCACTGGTCAATATCAGCGTCCTCTCGGGGGTCACGCCCGGCTGAAGCCGGCTCACCGTGTCGCTGATCAGAGGGCGGTCACCGAGCAGGCGCAGCAGCTGCTTTGGCCGCTGAGGAGAGGAAAGGGGCCAGAAGCGCGAGCCGATCCCGCCGGCGAGGATCACGGCCCACATGGCTGCGTCTGCGTCGAGCAGCATCGAAGCACGCAGCTGCTCACCGGGAAGTAAAAGGCTCCCCGTCGAAATGGCTGGAACAGTCGCGGCTGGCATGCCCGAAATTAGCGGCCCTGTCTACGTTTGAGCATCTTCCGCCCGGTAATGCCCCGCGCCGTCCGCCCCCCCCGCCTCCCCCCACCAACCAACCCGCAAGTAAGCACTGCGTCGGGGATTCCTTCCGCGCGGGCGTTGAACGACGTCGACTTGCCCGCCGTCCTCGCTGACCCAGCGCTCAAGAGGCAGTTCGTGACGCCGATGTTCGAACACATCGCGCCCCGATATGACCGATTCACCCGGCTCTTCAGCTTCGGGATGGATGCCACCTGGAAAGCGGATCTCCTGAGCTGGCTGCCAGTCCTGCCCGACGGCGGCCGGGGCGCCACTGTGCTCGACCTGGCTTGTGGGACGGGAGACCTGGCGCTGGGTGCGGCCGCCCGACTGCCTAACGCTCACGTCACGGGAATCGACGCTTCGGACGGTATGATCGACCGTGCCCGCCGGCGGGCCTCGGCGCGTGCGGCTCCGGTCGAGTTCAGGGTCGGTGACATGAGCGCGACCGGAGTCGGTGATTCCTCGATGGATGTCGTCCTCGCCGGATACGCGTTTCGCAATGCGCCGTCGCTTCGTCCTGCCCTGCGAGAGGTGGAGCGGGTGTTGCGGCCCGGAGGCGTGCTCCTGTCGCTCGATTTCTACCTGCCAGAGGAGTGGCTGTGGAGAGCCGCTTTTACCGGCTATTTGCGTCTTGCCGGCAGCGTTGTCGGCTGGCTCTGGCACCGAAGCCCTGTCCTGTATGCCTACATTGCAGATTCAGTCCGAATGTACGTGTCAGCGCCTGAGTTTTCGCGGGCACTCGCCAACACCGGAATGACGGTCACCCACGGTGCAATGAGGCTCCGCGGCGGCATCGGCCTTCACTCCGCGACGAGGACCGACGACGCGGTGGGAATCGCGGGACGCTGATGCTGCGACCATCGACGCTGGCACAGTGCGCGGCCGCCGAGCTTCCGCCGGCCGTGATACTGGGGACCAACATCACCGGACTCGCCGAAGCCCGTCCCCTTGCGGCGAGGGGGATACCGGTGATCGGAGTTGACGAAACGATGAGGCGCTTCACCAGCTGGTCGTCGGCCTGGCGGGAAGTGGTGATCACCAGGTCCTTCAACGACGACGCTTTGATCGATGTGCTGATCGCGATCGCGCGAGCGCTTCCCCCGCACCGGCCGCCAGCGCTCTTCATCTCCACCGACGAACAGGTCAAGGTCGTCTCAAGACACGTCGATCGGTTGCGCGAGTACTACCGTTTCGATTTTCCGTCGCGGGCTACGGTTGATCTGTTGATGAGCAAGGAGGCTTTCGCTTCGCTGGCTCGCGAGCGCGGATGGCCGCTTCCACCAACGGTGGCCGCTTACACGCTGGAGCAACTGCTCGAACGCACGAAGACGCTCCGCTTTCCGGTTGTACTGAAGCCGCGCCTCAAGACTCTGGCCTCACGCCAGTTCGTCGCCAGCAAGGCGTACCGCTGCACCGACATGGACGCAGTGCGAGCCGCGTACGCCGAGGTTTCGCCGCATGAACCCGAGGTCGTGGTGCAGGAGTGGATACCCGGAACTGACGCCGACGTCCACTACGCCTTTTTCTATTTCACCTCGGACATCGTGGAGCTCTGTTCGTTCGAGGGGCACAAGATCAGGCAATGGGCCCCCGGGACGGGGAGCACCGCCAGCTCGGAGCCGGTTGATCCACCGCTGGTGACGGCGCTGTCGAGGACGATCCTCACCGAGACACGCTGCGCCGGCTTTTGCTCGGTTGAGTACAAGTGTGACCCGCGCACGGGCACTTTTTTCATAACCGAGCCGACGGTCGGGCGGGTGAACCTGCAGCTGGGGACGGCCCTCGCCAACGGCGTCGACCTCGTCTCCCGGGCCTACTTTCACGTGCAGGGTCTCCCGTGGCCCGGTGACGCGCCACGGACTTTCCACCGCAAGTGGGTTTACCTGGACGCTGACTTCCGCTCTGCGAGGCACTACATAGGTAGAGGTGAGCTGACGTGGAGCAGTTGGCTGAGATCGCTCAGGGGACCGCGCGAGTACGCGGTGTGGCGACTGGGAGACCGGGGAATGGCGCTCGGAGCGGCCGGCGTGTTGGTGACGAGGGGCCCGCGGGCGCTGGTGCGGCGGCTGCGAAAGCTGGTCGCTCGTCAGGCAGACTGAGCCCGCTCAGCCGCCAGACGCACCGCCCGGCGCGGCCGTCCACCGACGCACGGCTCGCCAGATGATCATGCCCCCCGCCGCCACAGCCAGTACCGGCAGTAGATAGACGAAGAGATTCACGCCCCGCGGGGCAGGCTCGAGCAACACCCACTCGCCGTACTTTTCGATGAAATAACCGCGGACCTGGTCGGGACTCTTCCCCGCCGCCAACTGGTCACGCACCAGGGCCTTCATTTCCAGCGCCAGTTCCGACGGCGAGTCGTTGATCGAAAGACCCTGGCATACCGGGCAGCGGAGCTGAGACGCTACTTCGCGCGTCCGGCGTTCAAGCGCTGCGCTGTCTATCGGTTGAGAGCCACCGACTGATCCCGGCCTCCCTCCCGATTGCCCCGGCGCCGCCGCCGAAGTGAGCGCGACCAGCAGTAACGCCCGCGAATACCACCTCATGGACTCGCGGAGAGCAGCGAGTCGAGCCGAATCACAAGCGCGGCTTCGGTGATCGGACCGACGAACTTGGACGCAACCCGCCCGTCCCGTCCGATGAAGAAGGTCTCCGGGGCACCGTAAACTCCGTAGTTGATGGCTGTCCGCGTACGCGGATCGTCGACCGACGGGTAGCTCTGCCCTCCCAGTTCCTCGATGAAACGCCGGCCGTTTCCCCTGCTGTCATTATATAGAACACCATAAAACCGGACCCCGCGATTCACGTACTCCGCGGCCACACTGGAAAGTGCATCGTGCTCGAGACGGCACTGGTAACACCACGATCCCCAGAAATTGAGCACCACTACCTGTCCGCGCAGGTCCGACAACCTTATCGTGTCACCAGCGGGCTGCCGGCCGGCGCCCTCTCCTTCGGTAAACACCTCGAGCTCCAGATCCGGAGCGAGACGACCCGGAAGTGGTGACACGATCGCCCGCGGGTCGCGCGTCAGACCGAAGGCGAGCAGTCCGATCACGGGGATCGTGAGCGCGCTCGCCATGATCGCACGGCGGGCATTCATGACACCACGTCCATCGAATGGGCATGCGCCGGTTCCGGCGAACCAACAGTTCGCGAAGCCGCCGGCACGGCCACTGTGGATCCCGCCGGCAGGCGGCGTCGCAACGGAAGCATCGAAAGCAGAGCTCCAATGCAGATGATGCCGCCTCCGATCCAGATCCACGCGACGAAAGGCTCGATGATCACCCGCAGCGTCGCCGTCGAACCATCCTGGGCAAAGGCCTGCAGGTTGACGTAGATGTCGCCCCAGGGCCTCGAGCGCACCGACGGCGTTGGCACCGGCTGATCCGACGTCGGATAGAAGTTCATCCGCGGATCGAAGGTGCCATCAACCCGGCCGTCACGCACGAGCGTCACCGTAGCGCCGAGCACATCACGTTGCGGCTCGCGGCGACCCCAGACTTCTTCGAGACGAAGCGTCCGCGCGCGGCCACCCTCTCCGATGGTCATCGTGCCGCCCCTGGCCAGCGTCTGCTCGTATTCGGTGCGAAAGATCGATGACGCCGCAATCCCGAGAGACAGCACGAGCACGCCTAGGTGCGCCGTGTATCCCCCGTAGCGCCGCTGGTTGCCCGCGATCAGCCGGCCCAGCGCCGACGCCATGCCCTCGCCATGCGCGCGCATCCGCGCACGGGTTCCGGTCATGAACTCACGGAGATTGGCGGTGATCGCAAAGCCGGCGAACGCAAACGCGAGAATGCCGTAGACACCGCTGACACCGGCGACGATCGCCCCAAGCGTAAAAAGCAGGGCGCCCACCGCCGGGGGGCCGAGTTGACGACGCACCACTTCGGCGCTGGCGCTCTTCCAGGGGAGCGCCGGACCCACCCCCATCAGGAACAGCAACGCCGCGCAGAGCGGAATCGTCATCCGGTTGAAGAACGGCTCTCCGACGCTCACCTTGACGCCCCGCACCGCCTCGGCAGCCAGCGGGAACAGCGTCCCCACCAGCACGGTGAACATGAACGCTGTCAGAAAGAGGTTGTTGAGCAGAAACACCGTCTCCCGGGAAACCGCTGAATCGAGCCGGCCTTCACTCCTCAATGCTTCGGAGTTGCCCGCAACCAGAGCCACCGAAACCACCAGCGTCAGGCCTATCGCCCCCAGGAACCAGTAGCCGATTGTCCCCGTGGTAAAGGCGTGGACCGATGACAGGACTCCCGATCGCGTCAGAAACGTGCCGAGCATGGTCAGCGCAAACGTCCCGACGATGAGGTTCAGGTTCCAGAGCTTCAGCATCCCGCGGCGCTCCTGGACCATCACCGAATGGAGAAACGCGGTGGCGGTGAGCCAGGGAAGGAACGACGCGTTTTCAACCGGATCCCAGGCCCAGTACCCGCCCCACCCAAGTACCTCATAAGACCACCACATTCCGGCGACTATCGCCGCGGTGAGGAATGCCCACGCGCTCAGCGTCCAGCGGCGCGAAAGCATGATCCACTCGTCACCCTTCACCTCGCCGGAGAGCAGGGCCCCCATCGCGAACGCGAACGGGACCGACATCCCGACATAGCCGAGGTAGAGAAGCGGCGGATGAACCGCCATCAGCACATGATTCTGCAGCAGCGGGTTTGGTCCAGGACCATCGGCCGGGGCAGGACTGACCAGCCCGAACGGGTCAGCGGGCCCCGCAAGGAGAACGAGAAAGAACAACTCGACGGCGAGGAGCGAGGCGGCGGTCCAGGGAATGAGCCGTCCCGGCCGGCCACTGTGCCAGTAAACGGCGAGGGCCGAATAAAGAGCCAGTACCCATGCCCAGAAGAGGATCGATCCTTCGAGCGCGCCCCAGAGTGAGATGATCGTGTAGAAGAGGGGCGTTGCCCTGCTCCCGACCTGTGCCACATAGTCAACGCTGAAGTCGTGGGAGACGAGAGCGTAGATCATCGCCAGCGTCGCGACCGTGACGAAAGCAAACATCGCGTAGACCGCCGTATAGGCCCCGCGCAGGAGGTCGGGTCGACCACGGCGCGCACCTGCTGGTGCCAGAACCAAACCGAGTGCAGCAAGCCCCAGCGCTACCAGGATCGCGTTGGCGCCAATCAGCCGTGTCACGACGCCGAGCCCCCGCTCTTTATCAGAGACCTGTACATCTCCTGTGGACGTTGTCCCGGCGCCGGCGCGCGGTACTCTTCGGAGTGCTTGATCATGAGGCTTGACGACTCGAATACTCCATCGCGCCGATAGCGACCTTCGACCACCACACCCATCCCGTCCCTGAACATCTGAGGTGGTGCGCCACGTGAATGAACGGGAACGGCACTGGCCCCGGTTCCCGTGCTGTCCTGGACCCTGAACGACAGCTCGAGTGTGGCGGCGTTCCACTTGACCGAGCCAGGCTCCACAAGGCCGCCGAGCCGCACCGGAACTTCGACCACCCGGTCGCCGCGCTCGATCAGCTCCGCTGGTGTGAGAAAGAAGACCACGTTTTCCTCGAGCCGGCCGAACATCAGGTAAGCAAAGGCGGCAACGAGGACCAGCACCCCGAGTACTCCGAAGGCTCGGCGTCTTCCGCGTGGGTCAGTGGATTGTGGCATCTGTAATTGATGGCTGATTGACGATGAGCAGAACGGTTGGCTATTGCGAGGTTTCCGCGCGTGCCCTGCGGAGAGCGGCACGCCGGGCCGCAACCAGCCGCCCGAAATAGACGCCGATGGCGACCCAGAAGGTGACGTACGACGCGACGAGGTATCCGCTGACTTCAGACATGAACGGCTGCACTCCCTCCAGCGCGATCTCCTTCGCGCCTGAGCTCGCGTTCATCGGCAGCCGCCTCGGCGGCGGCGCTGATCATCGCGCTCACCCAGCGGTGCCTGATCATGAAAAGCAGCAGGAGAAGAACCGCGATGGCGTTGATCCTGAGCCCGGTTGTATACGCAGCATCTACCGTGTCCGGACTTGACTGGACCTGATGGAGCGTTCGCCACCAGCGCACCGACATGTACACGATCGGGACGTTGAGTGCCCCGAACAGCCCGACCACGGCGCTCCAGCGTGCCCGCCTCTCCGGATCATCCACGAACGACCGCAGCAGCAGGTAGGCGATGAAGATGAAGAACAGCACGGCAGTGGAGGTCAGCCGCGGATCCCAGACCCACCACACACCCCACGTCGGCTTCCCCCACAGCATGCCTAACGCGAGGGTGAGTCCTGTGAGGAGCGCCCCGACCTCGGCCGCGGATGCGGCGAGAAGGTCGTCGCGCTCCCTCCCCTTCCAGAGCCAGAGGAGGCTGGCGATGGCGACGACGAAATAGGCGATGAAGGCGTTCCACGCAGCCGGGACGTGAACGTACATGATCTTCTGCAGGTGCCCCATGTCGCGGTCGGGAGGGCTGATCGAAATCGCCCACAACTGCGCCGCCACCACGGCGCCAATGGCCAGCACACCCAGCGCCCACGACGGCCCGCGGCCGCGTGCGATTCCGAATCCTTCTCGCACTTCAGTCATCGAGAACCTGCTCGAAAGCGAAAAACGCGGCGGTGAGAAAGACGACGTCGAAGACGAGCAGCAGTCGAATCCACACGCCCGCCTCGTTCATTGGATCACCAGCCAGAAGCGACCCCGACGCTTCGACCGCGCCAAGAAGCACAGGAATCATCATCGGAAAGAGCAGCACCGGCAGGAGCACTTCGCGCGACCGGCTGCGACTCGACATCGCGGCGTAGAAAGTCCCGAGGGTAACGAAGCCGATGGTGCCGAGGAGCATGACCAGGAGCTGAGTCGGCCAGGACGGTGGCAGTGACACCTGAAAGAGCACCATCGCCACCGGAATCATCACCACCTCGACGATGACCACGAAGATCAGGTTGGCCAGCAGCTTGCCGGCGAAGATCGGGCGGCGCCCACCCGGATAAAGCAGGAGAACATCCAGCGCTGCGTTGTCGAGCTCGATCTGATACGACCGGTTGAATGCCAGCACGCCCGCAAAGAGAATCCCCAGCCAGAGTGCGCCGGCGGCCGCTGCGCGCAGGGCGGCGGTGTCAGGACCAAGGGCGAAGCCGAAGAGCACGAGCACCAGTACGCCCAGCATCATCACCGAATTGAGTCCGGAAAGCATCCGTCTCTCGGCAGTGAGATCCTTCCACGCGATCGCGCGCACCCGTGCCCAGTCCGTGGCGATCATCGTCAGCGAACCTCGGCCGGCTCGCCGGCGGCAACTCCGGCCGCCTCGATCCGCCCCGACCGCAGCGTCTCCCAGCGGTCGATCATTCCTGCAGAGGGTACCTTGTCATGCAGCACCACAAGGGCAGCGCCGCCGGCACGCGAAACCTCCACGACGAGCTCGTTCACGAGAGCAACGCCGGTTTCGTCCAGGGAGTTGTAGGGCTCGTCGAGCAGCAGCAGCCGTGGCGCACGAAGCATGAGACGCGCCAGCGCGACCCTTCGCTGCATTCCCGAGGAAAAGGAACTGACACGCTCGTCGGCGACCGAACCAAGCCCGACTCTGGCCAGGGTTTCGGCGACCCCGTCGGAGGGACACCCCATCATCGTGGAGGCGAAGAGCAGGTTTTCCCGGGCCGACAGCTCGGAATAGAGCCCCGTCTGAGTCGCCATCATCCCGACCTGGTGTCTGATTGCAGCCCCGTCTCGGACGACGTCGTGACCGAGTACCATGGCCCGGCCCGAGGTCGGCCGCAGCAGCGTGGCTATGATCCGGAGAAGAGTGGTCTTTCCGCTGCCGTTCTGGCCCTCGATGCCGACGACCTCGCCGGGCTCGACTTCGAGCGTCACCCCACGCAAGGCCCACTTGCGGCCGTAGCGTCGCGTGACGTTACCGAGTGCGAGAGCCGATTGTGACGGTTTCACCAACGTGAATTTAACGGCCCTCCCGGGGTCGGGATGCCCGATATGGTCCGGGCCTGGGTCGGACCGATCGAAGTCTGGTCCTTTCGCCCGAGCGAGCTTGCGACATCTTTCGCGCCCGTGAACACCTCTCCGAACGACTCCCAGGCAAGTGAAACGGCCCGGGCCGAATCGGGCGGTGAGCAGAAGCTACCTCTTATTCTCCACGACCGGGGAGATGGCTCCGCTCCCGCTCGTGGGCTTTCACCGCAGGAACTGAGCGACGTGATCCGATCGGGGACCGGCACCCTCTGGGTTCACGTCGACAGCGGAGTGCGTCAGCAGGTTGCGGTCCTCGACAGGCTGTTCGCTTTCCACCCGCTGGCCGTCGAAGACGTGCTGAATCCGGTGAGCCGACCCAAGGTCGATCAATACGACAATTATCTGTTCGTGACGCTGCGGTCGATCGCTTTCAGGGAAGCGACGCCGGATCCATACGACGTGGAAACGACGAACCTCTACCTGTTCGTTGGGCCCACGTGGCTCGTAACCGCGCACGCGGGTCCCTCCCCGGTGATCGACCATCTTCACGACCTCTGCGTGCGCACTCCCGACCTGCTCAGCCGCGGCGCGGCGCGCATGGCCCACCAGGTGATGGATGCGGCGGTGGATGCCTTTTTCCCGGTGCTCGACCGTATCGACGAGTTCATCGATTCCCTCGAAGATCGCGTCTTCCGCAGTTTCGACGAGGAGTCGCTGCGCGACATCTTCGCCGTCAAACGCCTGGTACTCTCTTTCAGGCGCTACGTCGCCCCGCAGCGGGAGATCTTCAACATCCTTTCCAACCGCCCTTCGCCCCTTCTGCCTCCCGACGTGCAGATCTATTTCCGCGACGTCTATGACCACATGTTGCGGATCAACGACTCCCTTGATACCTACCGCGATCTCCTCGGCAGCACGATGGAGAGCTACCTGTCGCAGGTCTCCAATCGACTCAACCAGGTGACGAAGGCGCTGAGCGTTGTTGCGACGCTGAGCGTGCCGTTCGTTGTGGTGAGCGGCATGTGGGGGATGAACTTCGTCCGCGTCCCGCTCGCGCAGAACCCGTGGGGATTCGAGATCATGCTGGCGGTGCAGCTGCTGGCCGGTGGATTCCTGATCGCCTTTTTGCGCTGGAGACGCTGGTTCTAGGCAACTTGTGCAGCTGCCGCGCGCGATCAGCCGGGAACCGGCGCGCGACGGAACGCGACGCCAAGTTCGAGCAGCAATGCGGTGATCGCGATTCCAAGAGGCCAGCGGTAGAGTTCCGCATAGCGCGTGTAGACCCGCGTCCTCACCGGAGTGCGTTCGAGGCGGTCGATTTCTGCGGTGATCCTCGTCAGAGCTGCAGCGTCCCGCGCACGGAAGTACCTCCCCCCGGTTTTCTGGGCAACGTCAGCGAGCAGTGCATCATCAATCTCCACTGGACGGTTCTCGTAGCGCAGACCGAAGACCCCGCGTGATACCGGAACGGGCGCCATCCCTTCCGTGCCGACACCAATCGTGTAGATCCGCACACCAAAGGCAGATGCCGCTTCGGCCGCCGTCCGCGGATCGATGGTGCCACGGTTGTTCACGCCGTCGGTGAGAAGCACCATCACCCGCGACCGGCCCGGAGCGTTGCGCAAACGGTTGGCCGCGGTCGCGATCGCAGTCCCGATCGCTGTGCCGTCCTCCAGTTGACCGGGCTGAAGGTTATCGATTGCCGCGAGCACCACCGGGTAGTCGGTCGTCAGCGGAACCTGCGTCAGCGCCTCACCGGAAAAGGCTACCACACCGATCCGATCAGAGCTTCGCAATCCGACAAACTGCTTCACCCGATCGCGGGCCACCTCGAGCCTGTTCTGTGGCTGAAAGTCCTCGGCCAACATCGAACTCGATATGTCGAAGGCGATCACGATGTTGATCCCTTCGCTGTTTGACTGTTCCGCACGGCCGGGACTCCGCGGCCTTGCCAACGCCACAACAATCGCCGCCAGGGCAAGACTGCGCAGCGCCAGAAGCACGCGCGGAATCCAGCGTCCAGCTCTGGAGGCCTTCGCCAGGCTCGAAACCCGCGAAAACGTGATCGCCGGCAGCGTTCCGCGTCGCCTGTACCACCACCAGAGTGGGATCAACAGAAGCCCGAGGAGCATCCACGGGCTCTCGAAACGCACACGGCTCAGGTCAGGAAGCTGGGACAAGCAGGATCAGAAATGGTTCGGTGGTGGCCGAAAACTACTGAGTGGGTGCGTTGGTACCCGCTGACTGGCCAGTACACGCCTGGGAATGATTTGGGCTTTGCCTCAAACAGGTTGCGTCGTCTCACCACTGACCCGGCCAGCCCTTGGCACCAGGCTGCTGATGAGTTTGCGACGGCCGAGGCCTAAACCGTTATGCGAAAAGCGTTTAACCAGGATTGAAAGGTGATTGGACGGGCGCTGGAACGGCGTCTGCTCCTCTCAATTGCCAGTTTCTCGTTCCCGTCGAGAATCGCCCCCCCTCCGTTTAACCGGTAGTTCATGAGCGAAGAGTCACTCCTCACGCGAATTGCAGACGCGGTCCTGATCATTGGCAGGGATGGTGTCATTGCCCGCGCGAGCCAGGGCGCGGCACGCGTCCTCGGCTATCAGCCAGAAGAGCTGCGCGGTCGGCGCATAGCGAGCATCCTGCACGAGGACTGTGTAGCCGAAGCATCGAGCGCGATGCTGAGGGTTGCTGATGGTGCTGAACTTCATTTGCCTCAGCAGTGGAGGGTCCGGACCGCGGATGGCGGCTGGATGACGGGAGAATGTACGGCGACCCGTCTGGCGGGCGCGCCTGAGGAGCGAAGTGTGGTCGTTGCGATCAGGGAATGGGCTGGCGAAGCTGATTCGGCTTCCAGCTCAGCGCTCCGCGACGGACTGACCGGCTTGGCTTCGCGGGCCCTCTTTCGAGACCGAGCAGAGCACGCCCTCGCGCGTGCGACGCGGTTGCAGACGCCACTCGCGGTCCTCCTTCTCGAGTTTGACGACTTTCGGGCGGGTTCGGTGCGGGCGACGATCGAGCAGCTTGAACGCATCATCCAGATTGCATCGGTGCGGCTCAACGGTTGCCTCAGGGGATCTGACAGCGCCGGACGCTTCGATGGTGCTCGCTTCGCGATTCTCCTCGAAGACATGGCTGACGAGAGCAATTTTGTGCAGGTAGCTGATCGGATCGGTCAGGCTTTCGCTCTCCCGATCCGGGTCGACCTTCTTCACTTCACCGGCAATGCCAACCTGGGGATTGCCAGTGCGACGCCGGACGATTCCGTGGACGACCTTCTGCGTCACGCCGATGTGGCTCTGAGGGCGGCGCGAAAGCGCGGTCGCGGTGCCTGCGAGCTTTTCGATCCCGGGGTCCACGAGCCGGCCCTCGCTCACACGAGGCTGGATGAGGACCTGCGTCGCGCGATCGAAGTCGGCGAGTTCCACCTGGTTTATCAGCCGATCGTGATTCTCAGAAGTCGGCGGATCGCAGGAGTCGAGGCGCTGGTGCGGTGGCAACACCGGACGCGTGGACTGATCCCGGCGGCGGCGTTCCTGCCCACGGCGGAGGAAACCGGCCTCATTGTTCCACTCGGCAGATGGGTCCTGCGCGAGGCCTGCCGTCAGGCCCGGGCATGGCAGGATTCGATCGGCCCCGATCGTTCGCTGACGGTCACGGTCAACATTACGCCACGACAGTTGCTGCATCCGACCTTTGTTGATGACGTCTCCGCGGCGCTGCGCGACAGCGGCATCGAGCCCCATCGGCTCGTCCTCGAGATCTCGGAGCACGCTCTCACCCGGTCCCTGACTGATGCCCTGAACCGGCTCAGGCAGGTCAGGGTGCTGGGGGTGAGAATAGCGATCGACGACTACGGTTCGCGGAGTGCAGCACTGGGTGATCCGGCCGACATACCGGTCGACATCCTCAAGATCGATCGGTCATTCGTGAGTCAGGTGAGTCACCGGCCCGAGGAACATGCCGCGACACGGGCGATCGTGGCTCTTGGCAAGCTCAAGCGACTGCGAACAGTCGCGGAGGGTATCGAGCGTGAGGAGCAGTTGGCGACGCTTCTGCGATTCAAGTGCGAATACGGACAGGGCACGCTCTTCTCGGAGCCGGTGAGCGCCGAGAGCTTCCTCGACCTGTTGCAGCGCGACTAGCCTTTCAGGGCAACGGGAGCGTCGACTCGTGACGCCGTGAGCGGCGCGTCGCCGGAGCCTGGTGAAACGGAGGCCGCGGCCTCGGCCCCAGTGTCGGATGGCTGCTCCGGTGGCGTCAACTCGCGTCGGTAGAGTCGCACGTGGAGGACGGCGGCACCGAGCAGCCCGACGGCGAACGTCGACAGCGCATTCGCGATCGCGACGCCGGGCGCGACGACCAGCAACGCTGCGCGCTCTGCGACACAACGCGATCGTCCTCGCCATGCAGCAGCCATTCTGGGACCGCTATGGGCTGGGCAAGTCTCACAACGTCACCCATCCGCTTACGTCGGAGCCAACAACCCGTAACCCGGCTCTGCTTGACGAAACCGACGGCATCCCGGCCCCGTTCAACGCAGCCGGAGTCCACAAGCAGATTGCGCGTGGTGTGATCGTGCTGGCCTGCAATCTCGCTTTGGCAGATCTCATCGAGACAGTGCGAAGGATCGACAACGTAACGCCCGAAGTTGCGCGGGACCGCGCCGTTGCCGCCCTCATTCCCGGCGTGATCCTGCAGCCTTCGGGAGTCTTCGCGGCAGTCAGAGCCCAGCAGGCCGGGTGCGCCTATGTCAAGGCGAGTTAGTGGAGCAGGAATGATGTGAGGTTAAGGATGTGAAGGGATGAAGAGGCTGGAGCGCAAAGTGGTCATCGCTTTCGGTCGCTGCCGTCGGCAGTTCGCTCAATCAGCCTCTTCATCCTCCCCCATCGTGCGGAGATCGATCCCTATCGTTGGCCTTCGCTGGTAGTCCGCGTCGGCGGCGGTGTGCGACCGGCGCCGAGGTCGTTCCAGTTGAGAATCGTGTTGAAGCCGAGGAAGTAGGTACCGTGGGTCTGCCAGCGCCAGAACGGCCTGATGCCGAACATGACCACGTGGCCCTGCCCGACCTGTGCGTCAACAACCTGCGCACGCCCCGCGAGCAATTGACCGTTCTGCAGTGTGCCCGACAGCAACATGTCGTTGGGGTTCGATGGGAACTGTAGGATCACGCGCGGTCGCGTTTCATCGACGTTCATTCCGAAGGCGCGTGCCATCTCGCGGAACTGCGCCACCTGATCGGGCTGTCCGTCGGCGCCCCCTCTGTTCGCTGCGCCGGCTGTATCAGTTTCCCAGGGCGAGAGGCGCAGGCGGTTCGCCATTGGCGTGATGTTCTGGCTCGGTCCCTGGTTACCGCCACCCAGAAAATTCTGGAACTCGGCCGGGATTCCAGTGCCTCCGGCGTTGATCACCGGTCCCTGATTGAAGTAGACCGGTAGCTGCGAGCCTTCGTACCCGTAGGCAATCGGGCTTCGCTTGTCGGCGATGATGCCCCGGAAGATGGAGCCGCGGGCGAAGAGTCCCTGCGGCTCCTCGATCGTGATACCGGTCGTGAGACCGAATTCGGGAAAGATTGTCGTTGTCGACCCTTCAACGATCAGAGTACCACCCGCCTGAACGAACTTGCCCAGCTCGAGCAGACCTTCCATGCCCATCCCGCCCCGGATATCGTCGGCCTGATCGAGAGCACCAAGGTTCGGCGTCTTGTCTGTGCGCTTGTAGGGCAGTGGCTGGTCGTTTTCCCGCTTTGCGATGCCCTGCAGATGTGAAATGGCGTTTCCGCCTACATGCGGATAGATGATAACATCGTACTTGGAGCGCAGGTTGCCCTCGCGCAGTTTGATGTCTGCAAAGTAGGTGAAGGGGATCCCGAACGCCTCAAGAGACGCCCGCACCCAGCCCTCGTCCTGTGTTCGCTGCCAGGCGTGGATGTAACCGATCCTGGGAACGTCCAGATCGTGCGTCCTGACCGTTGGAGCGCTGGCGGTGGCCCACGCGGAAAGGCCCAGCTCCCTCAGCGATGCGCCGAGCGCGACCTGATCAGCGTTGGGGACGATGAATGCTCCGGCGGCGAACTTCCGGCCACCGAGCTCGAACTCCTCTTCAGCCGCCTGCATCGGAACGTTGGCATGACGGAACCGGAACCGGGCGAGATTGTTGTCGGTCGTGTGCTCGACAACGAGCACCGGACCGCTGCCCTCGATGCCACCAGTGGCGCGAACCTCAGCCGTAACCGGAGTCATGGCCGCGGCCAGAACCGCACGGTCCGTAACCGGTGTTACGCGGAAATTTCGCATCAGCTGGTACGTCCAGCCGGTGTCGTCGTAGGGACGCGGGTTCGACGGCGAGAAGTTCTGCACCGAGAAGTACATGTCCGGAATCGTCCGGTACGGCTGATCGGCACGGATGATGTAGTCTCCGGCCGCGACGCTGACGCTCCCGGCGCGGAATGCGGCAGTGGCGCGGTGGAATTCGACGCCCTGGACGCGAAGGTCGTTCACCACACTCGCCACCTCGGCCTTGCGCCGCTGATCCGCCGGAATCACCCAGGCGTAAGTCGGTCCGTTGCGCCCCTTTTCGACCTGTCGCTTGTTCTTGAGCCAGTAATTCTCGAGGTACGTCTCCCTGTTCTTGGCAACGTGGTTGAGGGTGATCAGAAGTCCCGACTGCTGGATGTTGGTGTTATTGCGCGGCCCCCACGCAATCGACGGCAGCGGTGGATTGGGCCGGAACCACTCGCGGCTTGTCTGCGTCGCTCCCAGTCTCACGGTACTGGTGTCGGGGCCGTAGCTCTGGACCTCGTAAAAGCGGCCGGTGGCGTTGTGCGCATGAGCGGCGAAGAACATGTAGTTGGGAGTCCACCCGTCGTAGAACCCGTACGTCCACACTCCCGGCACTCCGCGCTTGGTCAGCTCCATCACCTCGTTCTTGGCGAGGATCCACCACTCGTCAACGGTGATCGCGTCGATCGCCTCGTTGTACGGTCCGGTGCCGGTCGAGGCGTAGAGATAGTTCGACGCCTCGTGCAGATCGTGCATGATCGGCGGATGCCACTCGAGGAAGAACCGGTTCACGTTCTTCGACAGCTGAAGCAGCTGGCCGATGTTGTCGCGGTTGTTGTCGTGCGCCACGTATTTGCCCCAGTACATCAGTGGCAGTCGCGATGCGCCACGCTCGCGCGTTTTGTTGAAGTAGTAGGTATCGACCTGCTTCTCGCGCCCGTCGACTTCGATAACCGGCGTGATGAAGGTGATCACATTGTTGCGGATCGTCCTGATGTAGTCTGATTCGCCGACTGCGAGTCTGTAGGCAAGCTCCTGCAATACCTCAGGCCCACCGGTCTCGGGTGAGTGCATCCCGGACGTGATCCAGTAGATCACCTTTCCGTCGGCGATCAGCTGGCGGGCCTGCCCGTCAGATGTGCGGCGCGGGTCAGTGAGGTCGGCCAGGATCTTCTTGTACCGGTCGAGATCCCTGATGGTGGCCTCGTCCGCAACGGCCAGAACGATCATGTCGCGGCCCTCTTCGGACTTGCCGATCGACCACGTCCGGACCCGGTCCGAAGCCTGGTCGAGCGCTTCGAAGTAGCGATGTATGTCGCGCGCGTAGGTCAGTTCACCCGGCTGCCCGATGATCCGGCCATGGAACTTGAGCGGAGACGGGACGGTAGCCGACCACGGGAGGTGGTCGACGAGCTCGGTCGTGATCCGCGGATCCCGGGTCAGCTCCCTGATCTTCCTCGTGTACTCCTCGTCGATGCGCTGGGTGGACTGCGCGGCCAGAGGGAGCGCGGCGGCCACGACGAGCGGCCACATCAGACTGCGCGAAACGAAACGGGAGATTGGGGCGCTCATGTGCCGGAGATGAAGGAGAGAGAGGGGAGGTCGCTGCACCAACTTACGCGCGACCTGCCCGCTCCGCTCGATAGCCGCCGAGGATACCCGGCCCCCCCCCCGGTTA
>JBQTHK010000011.1:0-10674 GCA_052389935.1 Gemmatimonadota bacterium
GGGGGCGGGGCGGGGCGGGGGGGGGGGGGCCGCCGCGAGCCAACGTACCAATCCGCCGGCGGCCCACCCCGCCGCTATTTGGATGCGCCACAGTTGAGCCTTGTCGTTATGCCGCTGATCGGGACTAAACGGGAGTCGCAGCCGGTTCACATTAGGATTCTTCGGCGCGTATTGATTTCTGCGTGAGGCTGAGATGATGGTTCGATTCCGACGCTCGTGGATGCTTCTCAGCATCTTCGCGATTCCCGCAACCGCATGGGGGCAAGCCGCCGAGAACTCGTCCACGGCAGGTTCGCCGGTCGAGGAGATCTACGTAGCTCGTGCTGTACGTGAGTCACGAGAATCTCCAACTGCCTACTGCGCCGATAGCCGAACAGGGTTCGGCAGGGCCGTTTTCGAAGATCGCTTTACATTCCGATCCGTTCAGACACGTTCGTCGGATGGTCTAATCATCAGCTCCGACGCACAGATCGGCGATATGCACGTCTGCTTCCACGCTACACCTGATTCTGCAGTCCTGAACTTCTTTGCCGAAGGGACACTCTCGTCCGTGACGTTCGTAGGCAAAGGGGAATGTCTCTCAGTGAAGCGTGACTTCCCTGAGCGTGGGATCTCCACAATGAGGTGCTTCCTCGACTTAACACAGCTTCCCCGGGCGTACGTCGGCGGCCACCTCACCAGCAACACTGTTCTGTCGCGGGTCGCTGTTGGCGAGGTCTCAGACCCGGCTGGGTATACTCAACCTTCTATCGTCACCGTCAGGTTGTGGAAGCATCGATAGTACCAGCATGCAACGCCAACTTTACCCCCACGCGGCATAACAAGGGCGTGAACCTGACAGCGCGCTTCGCGCACCGCAGGTTACGCCCGAGGCGTTAGGTAGACCGATACTGGCGTCGCAGAAGGTAGCCAGGTGCTCCCAGTCACGTCGGTGAGGAGTCGCTGCGGCCGGTCGTCACGGCCGCGGCCGAGCTTCTGAAGCGCGGGTCGCCGACCCCGAAGAGTTGCCTGCGTAGCGCGCCGTTGGCACCTTCCAGCGTATGCCAACGGTCTTGCGCTCCGGCCCCTACCGTTTCTTCTTCCATTCGGGGGACCGGGTGGAACCACCACACGTGCACGTCGCGCGCGATGCTGCCGAGGCCAAGTTCTGGTTGGGACCGGTAAGGCTGCAAAGGAACGACGGCTTTCGGAGCGCCGAGCTCCAGCGAGTTGCGGCCCTGGTGGAGGCCAACGAACCGATGCTCTTGGAGGCATGGTATGGATACTTCGGTCACTAGCGAGCGACAAGAAGCGCGGGCAACGTCTGTTTCGGTAACCGCCGATGATTTCGTGATCGCGCTGGCCGATGGTCGCACGGTGGCGGTGCCGTTCGCCTGGTATCCCCGGCTTCTGCATGGCACGCCCGAGGAACGGAAGCACTGGCAGCTGAGTGGGCGGGGTGCCAGCATCCACTGGCCGGCGCTCGACGAGGATATCAGCGTCGCGCACGTGTTGGCGGGGGTTCCCTCGGGTGAGAGCGCCACCTCGTTGCAGCGGTGGCTCGCCGCTCGTCGCGGGGCTGCCTAACCGCGGGTTGCAAGACGAGGGCGCTCTGGTCGGCGGCTTCGCCGCCGTCTTACTGGAAGCCCTCGCTGTTGGACCCTGATCGTTATACGGCCCGCCAGCCTCATCGATGCTTCCTGGCACTGCAGCCGACGAGCGGCGCGTAGCGGTTCCGGCCTTTTTGCGGGTTGACTCGCGCGCCGTTCGCGGTTGAGCGCCAGTGCGTTAGGCAGAACAACTGGGAGCATGTCGGTGAACGATGTGCGAAGAGAACATGACTTATCTAGACCAGTTTGCTGTCATGCTGCTGGACATGAATGGCACATTCATGTTCGGCCACGACCGCTTCGGCCCCGATGAGGATTACTTCGCCACCTATCAGGCTCTCGGAGGAAACCGCCTTCGGCGCGAAGAACTCATATCGATCTGGCAGCCGAGTTTGGCCGCGCTCCTGACGGCTTACAATGCTCCGGACCGATTCGACGACTTCCCGACGCTTGCCGAAGTATTCATGGAACAGGGAGCCGCTCCCCTCGACATCCCGCTACTCGAACAAACTTTCGCGATGCACGAGATTGGCGCCGTCCCTGACGCCCATGCCGCATTCATACGCGATGCCTCGCGCACTCACCGATTGGGAGTAGTGTCGAACATTTGCGCTCACCCAGACCTGTGGATTCGCCAGTGCTCATCGGCCGATGTCTTCACGCTGTTTGAGGCGCTGGTGTTCTCGTCCGAATCCCGAAGCATCAAGCCATCGGCAAGGATGTTCCAACGCGCTATCTCGCGGTTCGAGGATTTTCCAGTTCTCTTCGTAGGAGACAGTCTCGAACGTGACATCATTCCTGCCAAGTCATTAGGGCTTTCTACCGTATGGCTCGCGCCGCCGGGGTCCGCGCATCCAGCCGCTGATCGCGTTGTTGAGAGCCTCCTCGATCTAGATTCGTGAGGTGTTCTGCCTAACACCGCGTTGCTGCTGCCGGGCCTTTGTTAGGGAAGCGGCCTTGCTCGCTGCGCTCGCTGGCCGCATCTATGATTATGCCCCGCAGCAGAACGCCAATCCGTTAGACCGATCGCTGTGCATGGCAAGTCACGGCGACATCTCTCAACCACGCGCGCTCGGTTGTTGGACGCCCGACATACCTCGTGCTTGGCGGGCGCACTGAGCAGACATCCGAAGCGCGTGCCGTCCACCAACCGCCTCATCACGGATGTCCCATTGCCGCGGCCCCGAGCCGATGCCGTCGTCGTGGTTAGGCGGCCCGATGCCCGAGCGCCTCGGTGCCGGTCGCGAGAGGGGTGGCACCAGCCGCTCTTGCGGTCTGGACAGCGGACCGTAGACTCTCGTAAGGCTCGGCTGCACCGAGTCAACCGAGCTTGTGGCGCGCCCTATGACTGGTGCGCGGGCTACGGCTCGGCCACCTCTAGCGACGGAGACTTACCGACGCTGTTCTACGTTTCATGGAAGCCACGCGCGGGCCAAGGCCCGCAGAGGCGGAAGCCGTACTGGCTGCGTTCGCTCGTTGGAAGCCACCGGCGGGCTTGGAGTTCAAGGGTTTCTATTCCCGCGCTGACCGAGGTGGGCTCGCGATCTGCGACGCGAGTTCGGCCGAGACACTTTTCGAAGCCACCGCGTCGTGGGCGGGGTCTACCTCGACTACGAGATCGTCCCGATTGTTGAGATCCAAAAAGGAGTCGAGCTACTGAACAAGGCTATCGCCTTCCGGAAGGGATAACGCAACGGCGCATTCTGAGCATCCTCCTCGGGCCTCTTTGGGATTCGTCATCCTCACCGTGAACGGCTCAACGAAACTGGGAAGCTCTCTGATGCGACAGAATTTAGAGAAAAAGTGCGACAGAAGTTAGAGAACTCACATTCGGAAAGTCCGGGAGCAGGCCATGAGCAGCATCTCTATCGACGTGGCACGATCGACATACGGAGGGCGGAACCAGGCGGAGACCCTCAAGAGAATGGCTTCGAAACTGGAGTGCAATCGCATCTACTCATACAGGAACAACTTCCAGCCGTGGTGGCGGTGGTCCCACACGGACTACTTTCGGATTGAAAAGCCGGGGGATGAGGACAGGATAAGCCAAGTTCCCGGAGCGGTCCTCGTTTATGATCTTGGCGAGGTCAGGCTATGGCGGCAGCACTTCGGGATCATGGCTCGACTACTGATCATCCTAGCTCTCCTCGCTCCGCTGGTGTGGTTCCTCCTCCGATGAGGGCGGGAGGGACTTGGCGTAAGTATCAAGCGCTCTGTTGATCGCATCTCGCCTTGGTTTCCGACGACCAAGTTTTATGGCGACCTCCTGTTCAAGGGCGCGCGCTGTCCAAACAAGCCGCTGCACCGGACGGCAACCGCCGCGTCAGGGCGGGTAGGTGCTACTCTTTCGCGTGCGTTGCCGCCGGTGAGCGGCAACGGCGGTTAGACGCCAAGGTGACAACATGACAGTCAAGCGTATGGACAACGTCGGCATCGTGGTGGAAGACATCGATGCCGCCATTGAGTTCTTTACCGAACTCGGCCTCACGCTCGAAGGCCGCATGCCCATCGAAGGCGAGTGGGCCGGCCGCGTCACCGGAGTTCGGGGCCAGCGGGTCGAGATCGCCATGATGCGCACCCCCGACGGCCACAGCGGCCTCGAACTCTCGCGCTTCGACGCTCCCGCCATCGCCTCCGATCACCGCACAGCTCCCGTGAACTCGTTGGGATACCTGCGCATCATGTTCACCGTCGAGGACATCGACGACACCCTCGCCCGGCTCAGCAAGCTCGGTGCGACGGTGGTCGATGAAGTCGTCAATTACGAAGACATCTACCGGCTCTGCTACATCCGGGGTCCCGAAGGAATTCTCATCGGGCTCGCCCAACAGCTCGGGCAGCTGACCTCCCGAGAGAATCCCACGGGACGTAAGCGTTGAGAACACAGGCGTTGGCGTCTAACAACCGGCTGCAGCGGACGGTCCGCTGCGCGGCCTGCCGCTGAACCGGAGCGTTCAGGTTGTAGAAAAAGCCCTCTGGGAGCAGCAGAACGCCGTTCGTTCAGGTCATAATCAAGTTCTGGGAGTACCCGAGGAAGGGACGGCTGGTCAGGAAGTCCGGCGGTAGGCCAGCACGGTCACGGCCACGTCAGGCGTTAGGCGGGGCACTATCCTGAAGGAGGATCAGGTCGCGTAGCCATGGTGCGCAAGCTTCTCGATGTTGTGCACAAGGCAGAACAGCTTCCATTGCCCATCCACTTTGGTCCGCCCCCGAAGAGTGAACGCGACAGGCCCTTGTTGTAACACACGTTCGCGAACACCGGCTCCACAGTCCCGAAGCGCGCCGCGTATCGCGATCGACCCTCCACCGTATCTATCCGCACCTTCATCCCCTGCGTGAACGGATGCGTCACCGTCGGCGTCCCGCCGCGAAAGAATGCCACCTGACGCGCCTCTGTCCGCTCCGGATGACGTAAGCACCGATCACGAAGCGAGCAGGGTACACAGTCGCGCTTCGCCCCCCGAAAGTGCTCCCCCACATAACCACGCGTCACGTTGCGCTGGCCCTTCCTATAGAGCGACTTCCCAGCTGGGCACACGCAGGTCCGAGCGACCGGATCGTAGAGAAAATCGCCCGGCACAAAAAGCCGCTCCTCATCCACCTCCTCCAAGCCCCGCTTGTCATAGAGCGGCTCCTTCTTCACTCGATGACGCTCGTCGTGAAGTGTGGGGTACTGTCCCCGCACAACGCGATGAAGGTGACTTGCTCCCGGCAGGCCCGCTCGATCCCCCGGCTGCTGACGATGCCGTGTGCGCAGGCCGCCAGTACCACCTTGAGGAGCATCGCCGGCGGATAGGCCGGGGCACCAGTCTCGTCGTCGCGAAACCGGGCGTCGAAGCCTGAGAGGTCGATGTCGTGATCGAGCAGGTAGTTCAGCGCGTGCTCGAAAGTGCCAGGGAGGAGCTGGCGCGCCAGATCGACGGGCAACAGCTTCGGGTTGGTATCGATGTACTATCTTTGGCGAGAGGCGGGCAGATGATACATGCCTAACCACAGTCCCGCGTTGCCTCAGATCAAAAGGGGAACAACCATCTCAAAACCGGCTTTTTCTACAACTTCGGTTAGACGCACGCATCGACATTTCGGTCGAACGAAGACTTTCAATTTCTGCGACTCCACTCGATCCTACGGGTCACAGCCGCCTTCTTGGCACTTGTCGGACGATATCGATTCCCTATCTACGCTCCTGACCGGGCTACGTGTTCAGGATGTTGTCGCCCTTGAGTCAGGTGGGATAGCCATCCACTTTGTGGACGGCACTCATCTGACCGTTCGTCCTAAGCAGGAAGGATTCACCGTTCGATTCGAGAGAGCTGCGACACATTCGACGCGTGCACACGAGCCATCGCGACGTCAACGCGAGTACTTGGAATTCATCGTTCGCTACCTCGCCCGCTTCGGTGTTTCACCGGCGGAGCAGGACATCCAGAAGCACTTTATGGTCTCGGCCCCATCGGTCAACCAGATGCTGAAGACCTTGGAGCGGCGCGGGTTTATCGCGCGACTTCGCGATTTCACGGGCCAAGCGCTTCCGCGCTCAATTCGCGTTCTCGTCGATCTGAGATAGAGGTTTCAAAGGACACGTCGGGCGGCGTCTAATGAGGAGCTGAACCTGACCGGCGCTCTTCGGTGGCGGCTCGCTCGCGATGCCTGCGAGCCGCATCTTATTGGATGCGCCGGCAGGTTAACTCCACTGCGTTAGGCGCCACTCCAACAGGCCATTATCGAGCCGTGCAAATCCTGGTCGACTATGACGATGTGGAGCCGCTGGAGCGCGCACGAGGACTTGTCCACGTGATAACGCGCATTGTCAGCGCCATTCCCCCATCGAGATTCGCCTCGCCAGCAGAAGCAAAGGTAAGACTGTACGGCGGCTGGTTCGATGGGGTCTTCATGTCGCGACGAGCGCAAGAGCTCTCGCCAGGTTTGTCGGCGAGTTTCCGCGCACGATCGCGGTCTCCGACTCAGCCGAGGGCGATGGTGTGAGTCCCGCGGGCGACCTTCCTGACGGTGGTGAGGTGGAGGAGGTAGTCGCGCAGCTGCTCTTCCGTGAGCGTGTCGGGCGCGGCATGATAGAACCGGGCGAGCTGCGTGACCGAGTGTACGCAGGCTTGGGCGGTGCGGTCGGCGTAGCCACGGAGCTGGAGGTCCTGGATCATTCGGTGGCGCAGCGGGGTCATCGGTGTCCTCTCGGGAACAGTGTGAGAAGACATCAGACCACGCTCCGTCACAGCGCGCAATCACCGCACGGCCATGCGTTTGTTCGGACAGCACACACAAACTATCCGCCGCAGGCGGATCGAGTTCAACAAGCCGATGAAGCTGCCGGTCGCCTGCGGCGCCCGCAGTTTATCGGTGAGGCGTTAGCCAGACCACCCACAACGAGCAATTCGGTGAGAGCGATCGTGACAGCCGCGCGGCCATTGCTGTCGCCATTGTCCAAGGACATGCCCGGCGTGTTGCCCGGCACCAATCCGCGGACAGAGCGGCCCATCCGGCGCGATGCACTACCGCCGTCGTTCGTTGGCAGGAGCTACGACTGCGGGGCGCCATAACGCGTAGTGCGCACATGATCCGGCCTCCGCTTACTCTCCACCTCGTACGCTACCGCTCAGGCATGCGGCAGGCGCCGCACGCGCACCACGAGTTGCACCTCAGCATCGTACTGCGGGGCACCGTCTCGGAGTCCATCGCCCGCCGCAGCGAGATACTGGGTCCGTTGAGCGTCGTGTCCAAGGATGCCGGCGTCAGACATGCCGATGCCTGGGGGGACGGTGGCGCTGTGCTGGCTCGCCTCTCCCTCCCCGGGGGCGGGCTCTGCGACCTAGCTGACGATTCACGCACAGTTCCGACGTGGCGCTGGTCGCACGACCCTCGCGTCGCCGGGCCGTTCCTGCGCCTCGTGCTCCGCGCTCGCGGTGCCAACACTCCTATGGAACACGATGACGCGGATGTCACCGATCTGGTCGCAGCGATCACGACGCGGCCGGGTGATGACCTCCGGGCTGGAACGTCGCCCGCCTGGCTTCACGAGGCCGTGGAGTTCATGCTTGGCAGCTGGCATCCGACACTCGGCGTCGGGGACGTCGCCCGGCATGTCGGCGTGCATCCAGTGTACCTCGCTCGATGTTTGCGACACTGGTACGGCACAACGGCCGGTGACGAGCTGCGCCGCATGCGTCTCCGCACCGCAGTACGATCACTGGTGGGAACCACGGTGACCGTTTCCCACGTCGCGCATGCGATGGGGTTTGCCGACGAGCCACACTTGTGCCGGTCCGTGCGTGCGGCCACATCGTTCACGCCGGGGCAACTCCGGCGGGTGGTGCGCCATGCCGAAGCCATCGCCTGCCCGGGAGGCGGCCGGTAACCCGCGCCAAATCCCCGGCAGGTTGCAAATCTTCAAGTGCGGCGTTCCTTCGGCTGGTAGGTTGCTGCCATGAAACCGACTCGGAGACGCCAGATGCTGGTTGCTTGGGGTATGCTCATGGCAGAGCTGACGGGAGGTGCTGCGAAGGGGCAGGGTATGCGACCCGCACCTGCCACGATCGCGGCGGCAGTCGATTCGTTCGCGCAACGTGTGATCGCCGAACGGGTAGCGCCCGCATTCGGCGTGGCGGTGGTCATGGACGGTCGGACGGTACTGGCCCGCTCTTGGGGCCTGTCGGACGCGTCGAACAACGTCCGGGCGGACGCGAACACGCTCTGGTATGTGGCGTCCACCAGCAAGGCGTTCACCGGATTCGCTGTCGCGCTCCTGGCGGCACAAGGGCGGCTCGACCTCAACGCACCGATCGCCATATTGCTGCCCAAGGCGGAGTGGCCGTCCGGCGCCAATCCGCAATCCCTCAGCCTTGCGCGGTTCCTGTCGCACACGCACTCGCTGAACGACGACGCCGTGGTGATGAGCGCGGCATTCACGGGCGCGGTTCCGGAATCGCAATGGCCATCACTCATCAAGTATGCAACGGTCCGGCGCGACACGGACCTCGTCTATAGCAACTTCGGATACAATGTGGCGGCCATGGTGATTGACGCCCGGCGCCCCGAAGGATGGAAGCGGTATCTCGACTCGGCGCTGTTCAGGCCGACCGGAATGACCGAGACGTTTTCGCGAACCTCCGGCCTCGAGCGCCGTATCGCCACCTCGCACAGCGTAGACAGAACGGGCGCCTGGGCATCCGAGCCGTTCCCTAAGCGGGACGCCACTATGAACTCGGCCGGCGGGCAGGTCGCAACGGTCGCCGACTTGGCGCGCTGGATCACTGTGCAGATGGACAGCGGCGTGATTGATGGCCGGCGCGTCTTTTCGGCGGAAGCAGTGGCGCTCAGCCACCGATTCCTCGCGCGGCAAACACGCGAGGAATCCAAGCGATTCGGGCCGTTCAGCCGCGAGGGCTGGGCTGCGGGCTGGGACATCGGGACGTACGAGGGTGAACCGATGGTAAGCCGGTTCGGGAGTTACATGAGCACGCGATCGCACGTCTCCTTCCTGCCGCGCCGCAGGATCGGCGTCGTGGCGCAGACGAACGGGCCGTTCGCGAGTGCCGCGACCGACGTGGTGGCGCAGCTGGTGTACGACCTGGAGGCGGGGCGACCGAACGCGCGCGAGAAGGCGGAGCGGCAGCTGACGGAGATCGCCAGGAATCGGGCGGCGTACATCGCGTCGGTGGTGCGGAGCGATTCGATACGCACGTCACGCCAGAAGCCGCTCGGAAGACCGCTGCAGGACTTCGTGGGGTCGTACGCGCGCGAAGGGTTCGGGACGGTCGCGTTCGAGGTGCGCGGCGATACGCTATGGTACCGGTGGGGCGTGCTCTCGGGGCCCGCAGAGACTTACGACGCAGGGGGTAGCGTGCTGCGCATCGAACTGCCGAGCGGTGGGACGACGGTGCCGTTCTCGTTCCCGTTATTCGGCCGCGGTCCAGCAAACGCCATCGAAGTCCGGGGGAAGACGTATCCGCGCGTGAATTAGCGATGGCGAGTTCATGGAAGCCTGCCAAAGCGGAACGGCGGGCAATAGTGCATCGTAGGCCGCCACTGACTTCATCACGACGCTGCCGTGATCGTAACGCCGTTCCCGATAAGAGGTTCAAATGCCTGTTGGCTAACTGGAGTTTGCAGCCGGCGAAGGCGCGCCGGTCACATCGGCGCGCTGAGTTTTCCCAGTCGCGCCTTCGCGGCTGAACGCATGGCGTTATGCCGAGGCACAGCCGTCGCTATATTCAGAAAGACACCCTTGGGAGGCCGCATGACGTTTCGCATTGCTCTTGAACAGGAAGCCGACGGCCGGTGGCTCGCCGAAGTCGGCATCCTGCCGGGCGTCATGGCGTATGGGACCACCGAGATGGACGCGATCGCCAAGGTGCAGGCATTGGCCCTTCGCGTCCTGGCGGAGCGCCTCGAGCATGGCGAGGCCGTACCGGAGTTTCTGACGGTGACCTTCGCGGCCGCGTGAGCGCCTGGGGCGCTGCGAAGGCCAAGCGCGTCTTCGCCGCCCTGCTACGACTCGGCTGGACGGTCAAGCGTCAGTCGGGCAGTCACGTCACGCTGTCGCGGATCGACTGGCCGGATTACGTGTGGGCGTTCCACGACGGCGACGAGATCGGCCCGCGGATGCTCACGCGGATCGCCAAGCAGACAGGTCTCACACCGAACGATTTGTAGCGGGCCCGGCGGTCGCCAGATGCAGGCACACCCTCTGGAGTGCTCATGACGTTCCGCATCGCCACCGAAGAGGAAGCCATGACCCATGCGCTTCACGAATTCGAGCACGGAACGGACGCGACCATCTCCTCACAAGGTCCCAACCCTTGTCTATGGTCTGAGGTTCGAGGTGAAGCGCCGCGCATGCTTCGGAATCCGCGGGAGCTCAAACCGTCGTCGCGATCGCGCGGCGTCGCGAGGCATACCGACTCCAGTCAGGTGTCATGATATGCCTCACACATAGCGTTTCTGAGGTTCGCAGAAATGCTAGAAGTTGTACCCGAAATGAAGGCCCGGCTGCCCGTAGAAGAATCGTGGCCATTTATCGTCAACCTGCTTGAACGAGTCCGGCATTCTCGATTGGTAGGGACGATGCGTG
>JBQTHK010000012.1:0-141665 GCA_052389935.1 Gemmatimonadota bacterium
GTTTGCACGACGTCTCACAGAGCTCGGCTTCTTCGCGCCCGGGTCGATGACGGTAACCCCGGAGAAGCTCCGGGATCCCGGAGCTGAAGTGGCCACCGGAGCTGAACCCTGGACCGAAGGGCAGGGCTGAGGCTCGCGGCGCCCGCCTAACGATTGTCTGGGGCGAGCCCGGCCGTGAGCGACCGCCAAAAAAAGTTCCCTGAACGTGACGGCGCGCACTGAACGGACAGGATCGCGTCCTTAGTCTCCCGCGCGAACACATCGTGTTCGCTTCGGCGCCACCGGAAAGTGAGCAGGATCGCGTTCCAAAGGTGGCCTAATCATCGACATCAGCAAGCGATCGGACACGGCCTCAGGCAGGTCGTTACGTGAGATAATGCCCGTCGTCGGATGACAGCGAAGGTGGCTCCGGAAACAGTTACGGCCACCCGCGGGGTCGTGTGGCGGGCTCGAGCGACGATCGTGAATCGAGGGTCGGCTGTCACCGGCTCGCTGAATCAAACTTCGGAGGTTCCCCCCAGATGCTTCGACTTGCCGGACGCGCCCAGACAGGAGTGCTCATCGCGGGACTTGCAATACTCGCTGCCTGCTCCGATTCCGGGAACGAACCGGGCGTTACACCGCCCCCCGCTGAACAACTGAGAGTAACACTCTCAAAGCAGGCCGACACACTCACTGCCAGCGACGTACGGACTTACAGCGCGACAGTCACCAACCTCGCCGGCGTTCCGCAGGCTGCTGTCATTGACTGGTCCACAACCGATCCGACCGTTTTGACGGTGCGCGCGGGTGAAGTAACCGCGGTTGCCCCCGGTCAGGCAGCCCTGATAGCTCGCGCCGGAACCGTCGCTGATACAGCAACGATCCTCGTCATCCCCGCCATCGTTGAAGTGCGCCTCAATCCCAGTGCGGTTGCAGCGTCCCTCGGCGACACGATCATATTCGAGGCTACACTCGTCGGAGCCGACGGATCGTACACCAGTCTTGCGAACGTAGTCTGGACCGTATCCGACACGAACGCTGCGGCGGTGGTCGATGCCGGGATGATCGAAACGAGGGCAGAGGGCGAGATCATGGTCCATGCCCAGGCCGGCAGCATGAGCGCCGCCGCTCCGATTCTCATTTCGCGAGCCCACGTGCATTCCGTGACGCTCTCGCCTGCGAATCTTACTCTGTCCGTTGGTGCTCAGGCCACGTTTACCGCAATCGTGCGGGACGATCGTGGCCGCCGGATCAACAACCGCGAGGTCGCCTGGAACTCTTCAAATCCGGCAGTCGCAGGCGTCAGCAGCGACGGCGAGGTCTCGGCGTTTGCGCGAGGCGGAGCCGTGATCACGGCGCAGGTCGATGGTCGGACGGCATCGGCCGCTGTCAATGTTGTCTCGACGCCCGCGGCTTCAGTATCTCTCAACCTGCCGAGTGACTCCATCGTTCGCAGCGGAACAATGCAAGCCACCGCGACACCACGCGATGCAGGCGGTAACCCGGTCAACGGGCGGCCGGTGGCGTGGCAGTCTTCGAACCCCGCGGTCGCTACGGTAACGAGCAGCGGTCTCATTCGAGGTCTCGTCGCTGGTCAGACAACCATCTCGGTCATCTGCGACGGCCATGTGACCAGTCGCAGGGTGACGGTCGTGGTCGGACAGGCCACGTCCATTCAGATCACACCGGCGAGCGCGACGATAAGTCTGGGGAGCAGCGCCGATTTGCAGGCCGAGGTTCTCGACCAGCTTGGGGGGGCGATGGGGGGTTACGTCGCATCATGGGCATCGTTGAGCCCGGGCGTCGTATCCGTCGCGAACGATGGCACCATCACCGGTCTCGCGGCCGGCAGCGGTTCGGTGCGGGCGACGTACGGATCGCTTTCGGCGACCGCGAGCATCACGGTGGAAAACGTCGGAGTAGCGGCGTTGATCATTTCACCGGATCTCGTGACACTCCAGGCGGGTGAGCAGACGACCTTCATCGCAACGCTGCTCGACCAGTCGGGTCTTCCCCTGTCAAACAGGCCTGTCAGCTGGCGATCGCTCAACCCGTCGGTCGCGACCATCGGAGCCGGTGGTCAGGTTACGGCGCTCGCGGCGGGCACGGCACTGGTGACGGCCACCAGCCAGAACGAAGCTGACACGGCGTCCGTGACCGTGGAGCCACCGTCGTCAGGCGTGGTGTCGATTACGCTTGTACTCAACTCTCCATCGCTGAGCGTTGGTCAGAGTACGCAGGCCGTCGCGAGGGCATGGGACGGTTCGGGTGCGGAAGTGACCGGGCTCCCCGTCGCCTTCAGCTCCCAGGATCCGCAACTCGCCACGATAACGTCGAGCGGCCTTGTGGCCGGGGTTTCTCCGGGCTCGGCGACCGTCTCCGCTACCATCGGCGGCGAAACCGCATACGCTACAGTTGCCATCGCCGGGACCACATCAAGTGTCCAAAGCATCACATTCACGGCGCCGACGACGCAGATCGTGGTCGGTGACTCGGTTCAGACGCAGGTAGTACTGAGGGACGCGAGCGGTAACGTCCTCAACCGGACGGTGAGTTATTCGACCAACCGCTCGAACATCGCCAAGGTCTCGGTAACGGGGCTTGTCCGGTCCTACACGACTGGAGATGCCAGCATCACGGCGAGCAGCGGCGGTCTGAGCAAGTCGATCATGTTCGAGGTCTTCGCGACGCCGCCGGCGCCCGTGCCCGTGGCTACGGTGAGCGTGACCCTGAACTCGGCGAGCATGACCGTTGGCAACGGTACGCAGGCGACGGCGGTACTCAGGGATCAGAACGGGAACACGCTTGCCGGGCGGAGTGTGACGTGGAGTTCCTCGAACTCGGCGGTGGCATCGGTCTCACCGTCTGGTTATGTGACCGCGGTTGCCGCGGGCACAGCCAGCATTGTCGCTCTCTCGGAAGGCAAAACAGGGGCAGCAGCAGTCACCGTTCAGGGGACCACCCAACCACCTCCGGGTCAGGTGGCGACGGTTCAGGTCACGTTCTCGGCCAACGACGTGACGGTCGGAACGGTCGTTACCGCGACGGCTACGGCGCGCGATCAGTCGGGGGCGGTTATCACCGGACGCCCGGTCACCTGGACGTCCGGCACGGCCTCGGTTGCAACGATTGCGCCATCGACCACGGCGACGGCCACCGTCACAACTCTCGTCGCCGGTCAGTCGAGCATCACCGCGGTGGTCGATGGAGTAAGCGGCAGCCGCAATATCTTCGTTCTCGGCATCCTGCCACCGCCACCGCCGCCCACGCCGGTTACCCCACCGGTGCTCCCCCAGATCATCAACTTCACCTACCCGTCCGTAACAGGAAAGCAGTGGATCGTCAAGCCGACGGACAACCTTCAGACAATTCTCAACCAGGCGCAGCGTGGTGACGAGGTCGTGTTGCCCGCCGGCGCAACCTTCACCGGCAACTTCACACTCCCGGCCAAGACGGGGACCGCAGCCAACGGGTGGATCATCATCCGCTCCGACAAGTCCGCGCAGCTGCCCCCTCAGGGCACACGGGTGACAAAGAATCACGCGAACCTGATGCCGAAGCTGATGTCGCACAACGTCGGTCCGGCTCTTCAGACGGCATTGAACGCCAAGGGTTGGTGGATCAGCGGCGTCCAGATGACAGTGTCGCCGGCCGTAACTGCTGTGCATTACGGCGTCGTCAAGCTCGGGATCGGCGGCCTCCCGCAGGATGAACTGAGCGAGGTCGCCAGCGACCTGGTGCTCGACCGCGTCTACATCAACGTCCCGCCCACGATGAGCGTGCAGCGCTGCCTCGAGCTGCAGAGCGCGCGCACGGCCGTCATGGACAGCTACCTGGTTGAGTGTCACGGCAAGGGCTTCGACTCGCAGGCCATCGTCGGATGGAACGGGCCGGGGCCGTTCAAGATCGTCAACAACACGCTTGCCGGCGCCGGCGAGAACATCATGTTCGGTGGTGCTGATCCGAAGATTCCCGGACTCATCCCCAGCGACATCGAGATTCGCCGCAACTACATCTACACGCCGCCCTCGTGGAAGGGTGTCTGGACGAAGAAGAATCTGTTCGAGACAAAAAACGCCGCGAGAATCCTGATCGAGGAGAACATCTTCGACGGCTCGTGGGCCGACGCCCAGGTTGGTTACGCCTTCGTGCTCAAGGTCTCGAACCAGAGTGGCGCGTGTACCTGGTGCACCACCAGGGACATCACCATCCGGCGCAACATCATCAGGAACGCCGGTGGTGCCTTCGACGTGTCCGGCAACTCCGGGAGCAACAACAACACGATCGGAGCACGCCTGAGCGGACTGCTCATCGAGGACAATGTCGTGGAGAACATCAACGTCTCACCGTATAACGGCGAAGGACGCTTCGTTGGGCTGTTCAACAACTCGTCCAACGTCATCATACGCGGCAACACGATGACCGGCAGCAACCTCAAACAGTTCATGTGCATCGGTACGTCGCCCGCGGTTACCGGGTTCACGTTCGAGAACAACATCGCGACCTACGGGCAATACGGGCTTTTCTCAACCGTCTTCGGGATCGGCGAGACCGCGCTCCAGGGCGCCAAGGGAGCAGTCACATTCAAGAACGTCGTCCTGATCGGCCCCCAGAAGCCCGGGTATCCCAACGCCGTCTTCAAGTCGGATCTCTCTTCCGGGTTATCGACGGGCAAGGGCATAACGCCGGCGTCACTCTATCAAGCCTTGCAGGGGATCGACATACCCTGACCTCGACCAGGTGCAAGCGAGCAGGGCAGGTGGCTCAGCGCCTCCTGCCCTGTTCAGTTAGTGACCTGCCCTTTCACTCATCGATGCCACCGCGTCTGTCCATCCTTCCGGGTAGTTGACGTGAGTGCCGGGCGCTGGGCTCAGGTCAACTGCGCGCCCCTGACCCAGCGTACCTTCCACACGAACGTCCTCTGGCGCAAAGTCTGTCAGGGGCCAGCGGAAGCGGTCGAAGGCGTGTGCCACGATCGGGATGCGGAACGGGTCGTAGCCGAGGAGCGAAGCGCCGGCGAGGTCAGCCGCGGCGGCGTTTTCCGAAGCCAGCATAAGTCCCATCGGCAGTGGCTCCGCCGATAGCGGTCCATCACCCTGCCCCGCAACGACTGCATCCACAACATGGAGAATGCGCCGCTGGGGCTGATCGGTCAGCGTGCCGTCGGTCCGGCCGTAGACCAGAATCCGGTTGAGGTCGAGGCAGGTGCGCCAGATCGTGTCGTTCCCCGACCAGGCACCCTCGATGCCGAGTGTGTCGCCACGCACACTGCTGACGCGGTTGAGCGCCCGGATCCCGAGGTGCAGTCCACGCCGCACACGCTGCGAGCGTGTGGAGTTCAGACGATCGAATGCGAACTCGAGAGTGCGCTTGACCGCATCGGTCCCGGGGTAGCAGTCGCCGCCGCCTTCGGACCCACCGAGCCGGTGGTGCGGCAGGAACTCCTTGTTGCCGTTGATGCCGATAAGGTTCTTGAGCGCGCAGGTAACGCCGGCCTTCTTGTGCGTCTTGAGCTTGGGAAGGTTGATGACGAGGTCAGCCTCGATGATGTCGCGGGCAATAAGGTACTGGTGTCGCCCCGGCGCGTGCGTTCTTGCGAGCAACTCATGGGGGTACTGGGTAACGCGGAATCGCCCCGGAGTCGTGATCGGCTCCAGCAGGCTGTCACCGCCGAGGTCAAAAAACACGAAGCGGTCGAGCGGCACCTGGTCTTCACGCTCGCTGCGCACGCCGTTCACGACAGCCGATCGTGTTCGCCGGTAGTCGAGTGGTCCGCGGAAGCGGGACTCCCGGGCAGAGAGAGCCGCGCCCCACTCGTCGAGGCCGCCAGCCAACATCAATCCGTCGAAATCACACTCCTGCAGTGGAGCGTCGCCCAGCGAAACGGCCGCTGCACCAGCCAGCAGAGCTTCCTCGACAACTGCCCGGACCACCGAGCTGTGGGTGACGAGCGGCTCGATCCCCCACGGGCCGCGGTTCTCATGCAGTACCCAGTTAGGCTTGACAACCACCCGGGCGCCGCGCCCGGGTACAGCGAACGCAGCCGCCCCAGCTGGGCTCCAGCCAAGACCGGCCGAGAGGCTGCGGACGACACGCCGAATCTCCCCGGGGGAATAACCCGCGACACGCTCGGTGAACACCAGGGGCCGGGACCTCACAACGCAGTGACCTCGCGCACCGGTTCGATCGCTGAAATTACAGGCCTGGTCTTGCCCGACGTCGTCCGTGGAATGGAATCGACGCAGGTGACCTTGAGGGATACACCCGCGAGATTGCCACCGATGATTCTCGTTATCTCCGCTTCAGTGGCGGAAGAGAACCCGCTTGCCGGCACCACCAGCAGGACCACTGAATAGTCCTGATCCTGGCGCGCCTGAAACTCGCGCACCGGAAAGTCCTTCATCGTGTGTCGAATACCAATCCCGTGGAGCCAGCGTCCGTCAGGGAGGAAGAGCCTGTCGGCTTCGCGTCCCACGACTTCATCGAGTACAAAAGAAGGATGTCCGCTTCTCGCCGAGCCCGCGAACGCGCCCATGTCGCCGATGCGATAGCGCAGCATCGGCATGGCATCTGCATGGAGTTTGGTCACGAGAATGGACGACTGCGACTCACCGGTCTCCGGCTCGACGAGGAGGTTGGCCCAATCTACCGTAAACTGCAGGGAGCGACGTGGGTCGAGTTGTGTTCCGATCAAGCCAACATCCCTGCTCCCATAGCGTTCGTGTACAGGCACACTGAACACGCTTTCGATCAGCGCCCGTTGATCGGCCCATAGCTTTTCGGCCCCCGTAATGATCCGACCGGTCGGATAGCTGGCCACGACGCCATCCTCACGGAGTACCCGCGAGAGCGACTCGAGGGCGCTCGCGTAGGCGATCAGGCAGCGCGGCTTCTCCCGCGAGAGCTGGCGATGAAAGTCACGCAGAACCGATGGCGACAGCCGAAAGCAGTCGTACCACGAACGGGCGAGGAACCGGTCCAGGATTCTCGACCTGGCTGAACTGCGCTCATTCCGGTCGACGTGGTGGCCCCAGAGAAAGGCGGTGTGCGCGCCGGGCGGGATCCCGAGCTTACGCAGCACCCACGTCTGTCCACTCAACCGCCAGCCCCGTTCCTCGGGACCGGTGTGGTAATGAAACGGGACCCCGGTTGATCCCCCGGTGCTGTCTTCCCTCAGCAAAGCGCCGGGAACCGAGCGTGAAATCATGTGATCGCGACCGGCTACCGCTTCGTCGCGATCAAGCGGCTCGAGGCGCGCGTAATCGTCAAACGAAAAGTCCGCTTCTGCTTCAAAGCCGGCGGCGCGCAAGCGGTCGCGCCAGAAAGGTGTTTCGCGCGCCGCACGTCGGACAACGAAGCGGAGACGGTCCAGGGTCCACTCTGTCTTTCGGGACTCGGGCCAGGCTTCGGCCATTGTCCGGAAGCGCATCCCGTCGCGGGCGATTCTCTCAACATCACGCTGGGACGGCCTGAGCGCCCTGCTGAACGAAAGTGCCTTCTCGATTCCAGCCGCCCCGAGTTCGCGGATCGCGGATGCCATGTCCGTATAGCCCGGCGTCAGGCTCGGCGCGCAGCGGGGTGAGTCAGGTAAGTCTGTTCAAGCGACTTGGCGACTACCCAGGGAATGATGGCCTGCAACAGGAAAAAGGTCACACGCTCCATCGAGCCGAACATGCAGGTGCCGGCAAAAGCCACCAGTGAGACCTCCAGCGCCAGGAGCGCGTTTCGCTCGCGCGCAAGCGAGTCGGGCAGCCGGCGTCGGATCTTTGCTGTCTCGAGCAGTGCGAGCCCGATGAACGCAGCGATGCAGATAAAACCGAAGAAACCGGTTTCTGCCGCTGCGCGGATGTAGGTACTGTGAGCATCGCGAGCGCCGCGCGCCGTTCCGATCACACTGCGGTCACGCTGAGTCCGGCTCAGGTGCTCATATTCATAGGCGCCGATCCCCACGCCGAACACGGGATTGTCGCGCGCGATCCCGACTCCGATTCCCATGATCGCCCAGCGACTCTCGGCCGAGCGCTCCTGGTCGAGACCTTTCATGCCGGTTGTAACCGAGGCGTTGCTCAGACCACCCAGCCGGTCCCAGACCGAGCTGGGAGCCAGAGCAGCGGCGATACCGAATCCGATCAGGATGAACAGCATCCCACGACCCCTCTGTTTGGCGGTCGCGACAAAGTAGACGAAGCCGAGGATGAGCCCGATGAAAGCACCCCGTGACTGCGTCAACAGGATGATCAGCGTCAGAATCACGAGTCCGGCAAGCGCGGCCAGACGGCCGATCCCCCGACGCTCGGTCAGCAGAAAGTAGCCCGACATCCCGAGCGGCAGAAAGCAGAGCGCGGCGAGCGCGTTGGGGTTGGCAAAGATGAAATTCCATGAGATGCGCCCAAACTCGGTGATGCCGTACACATAGTTGAAAAGCGCCCCACGCACGGGAAACAGGGCGAAGATGGCGAGATACCCGAACACGAACCCGCGAACCTCACGACGCGTAGTGAGGATGGTACAGGCGGCAAGTCCGATCGCGGCCACCTTGTAGAGAAGTTCGAGCTCGATCTGGACGGCTTCGCGATAAGGCGAAAAGAAAAGCCCAAGCGTCGCCAGAGCCACGTAACCGAGATAGGCACGAATGAAGCCCGGAACGCGGAGGGCGCGTCCCATTATGAACGGGGCGGCGAGAGAAGCAAGCGCCGCAACCGCTCCAAGATTGACACGGTTCGAGATGATCACGAAACAGAACACCAGCAGCGCACCAACACCGAACGTCGGAAAAACCACCTTCAGCGAAAGCGGCGGATCGGCGGCCACAACCGGCGACCCGGACTGCACGACCAGTTCGGGTGTGGCGGGCAGGACAGGCTCCCCCCACTGATTCCAGCGCGCGGTGCGCCAGCCTCGCGCCGCAAGCCTCATCGCCCGCCCCTCGCCTGAGAGAGCCGCAGGCTTCCCGACAACAACGGCGCAGCGGTGCGGAATACGATGATCATGGACGCGGACAGATCAGACTAAGTGGAGTACCTGGACTTGACTCGGGTCGCTGCCGGCAGCATTCGAGGGACTCGTGCAGGACGATCCAGGCAACAGCCTGCTGCTGCAAGTTACACGCTCGTGTGGGGCGCGTTCACTCCGAATACCTGGACCCACGTTTGCGCGCCGTAACACCTTGACAGACAACAAGTTACGTACAAGGCCTACTGGTCACGCCAACGAGCCTGCCACCGGGGTAGGCGCCGCGGGCTCAGAAGTCAACGGCGCGCGCGGGGCGCTGCGCCTGGTGAACACGAGAAAGCGATCTCTCACGAGCAGGAATGGATGCTCGATGAGCAGGAACATTACACCCGCCAGAACAAACGAAACGATGGTAACCAGGACGAGACTCACGAGAAAGGCGAGGGCTGGAGAGCTGACGAATCCGCTCGTGAGCTGCACGGCCAGATCGTTTGAGTGGGGCCACATCCACATGTGATTCAGGTACATGCTGTAGGAGAGTCGGGAGATCGGATACCAGAAGCTCCAGTTGAGTGGTCGCGTGAGGAAAGAGCGATCGAGGAGGACCCAGTAAGTGAGGCCGCCGAAGATGAGTCCCCACGCGATAAACGAGAAGAGATTTCCTCCAATCAGCCGCAGCATCACGGCAAGCGCCGTTCCGCCGATGAAAACGGAGAGACCCAGCCACGACACTCCGCCCCGACCCCCACGCGCTGAATCACGCGGCTTGAGGAGCGCCGGCCGATGTACGGCCAGCAGGGCGATGATCAGACCAGCGAGCAGCCCTTCGAGGTGCATGTGAAAGGGAGTGACGAGCTGGTACGTCGCGTCCGCGTAGGTCTTTCCACTCGCGACGAGCGCCTGCATCGTCAGGTGGCGGTTGATCAGGACCGCGGCCTCGATGCCAAGAAGGAGAAACAGCCAGCCCCGCCACGACAGCCGCCTGCGAAAAAGCAGAAGCAGGAGAGGGACCGCGATGTAGAACTGCTCCTCCGTCGACAGTGACCAGCCCCGGCTGAACGCCCCCCACTGGTAGTTCGAATAGAAGAACCAGTCGGGAGCGATCGGCTGGATCGCGGGATTGAACAACAGATAGAAAACGAGAACGGCATAATAGACGGGCCAGATCCGAAGCCCGCGCCGGAGAATAAAACGGCCAAAGTGAATCGTGCCGGTGCCATCGAGCTCGCGCCAGAGCTGCTTCCCGATCAGGAAGCCCGACAGCACGAAGAAGAGGTCAACACCCGCCCACCCATAGTAGAAAAGCGTGAAGTCTTGGAGGCTGGTGGGGAGGCCACCGGCTTCCACATAGTGGCGCACGGCCCAGTGATGGCCGATCACGAGAAGGATCGCCGCACTGCGCAGGAAGTCGAGCGCCGGTACCTGACCTCGTGGGCGCACGCGCAGCTCGTGCCAACCGGAGCTCATGATGGAGATGAGCGACGTGATCGCGCTCATGCGATCGCCCGGCATTTCATTGGCGGCGCTGGACCAGCTTCGGTCAGGGTCGTCATCGAGTAATCGTTGCCCTCAGACGTTCAATGCAGGGACGCCCCGCACCATCTGAACGCCACCCATGAGAGCAAGGGACGCACCAAAGACCACCGCCCCAACCGGGATAGCGACCCAGATGCTCTGCGGTCCGAGGAGAAAGAGGGCCGCCGCCATGACACCCGCAGCCGCGGCTGGCCTGAACAGCCGGGCCGGCGATACCAGCGGCAGGCCGTTCTGCCGCGCGTAGTGGACCGCCAGCGCCAGCCTCAGGAGCTCCGTGACCACAGTACACACCGCGGCTCCAACAAGCCCGTAGCGGGGCACAAAGGCTGTGACGAGCGCCACATTCGCAACGACCGTTAAAGCGTTCACCCGGAGGAGGCGGTCTTCGCGATGTGCGGCAAGCAGTCCGATGATGGGCAGTTCGCGCAGCGCGGCGAGCGGGATGGCAAGAGCGAGCCAGCTCAGTGCAGGTGCGGCCGAGGAATATTCAGCACCAAAAACCGTTCCGATCAGGAGCGGCGCCACGAAAGCGGCGCCAACGCCGACCGGCACGGCCATGGCAAAAGCGTGAGCGCAGGCAGTAGCATAGACGGCATCCCTCGCGCTCCGATCCCCTTCAAGGCGCACCAGCGCCGGGAGCACGGTGTGCGCAAACGCCACGATCACGTTGGCCGCAAAGGCAACCAGCGTGTAGGCTGCCGCGTACAGGCCAGCGGCGTCGGCGCTCGTCACGATCCGCAGAAAGATCAGGTCGAAGTTGAAAAGCAGGAGGCCGAGGAGCGTAAACCCGACGAGGCTCACCGAGCGGCGGAATACCGGCACCGCTTCCGCCACCGACCAGCGAAGCGGCACAATGACACCGCGCGCGCGCAACGCCGCCAGGAGTGCCAGCGAGGTCAAGGCCGCCCCCGCAACGTGCGCCACGGGCACAAGGCCCACGTCCGCACTTCCATGAACGAAGATGACGATCGCACCCAGTGTCAGTGCCTCGCCCGCGGTTCTGGCCAGCGCCACCGCACCGGCTCCTTCGAGACCCAGGTGTACCCACCTCGTCGACAGCGCCGTCGCGACCATCCCCAGCGACGCCACCGCCAGCAGAGGACCGTCGGGCTCGGGAAGCACCGCGAGGGCGAGCACCGCTGTCAACCCAGTCAGTGCTACGGCAAGGACAACGCGCAGGGACAAAAGAGGAGCTGCCACCGATCCCGCGCGGTCGCGGTGCCTTGCAACGTACGGCATGCCCACCAGCTCCAACCCACCATCCGCCACCTGATTGAGATACAGCATGACTCCCATCACCACACCAATGACGCCGTACAGCGCCGGTGACAACACGCGCGCCAGGTAGATCGTTGCCGCGAACGACAGGAGACGGGCAACGATCTCACCGCCTCCAAGCGCGAGGAACCGGCGGCCGATTCGCTCCGATTCCAGACTCGACATCAGGCGTAGCCGAGCGAGGCCAGCCTCCGTCGTACATCAGTCTCCGTCGCACCACCCGATGCCTCTCCATCCTGAGCGATGATGCCGAGCAACTCGAGGGTCCTGATGACTTTCCATGTGGCGCCATCAACCGATTCGACGTCGGACTGGATGAGTACCTCTGGCTTGAGTGGTGCCTCGTAGGGCGCGTTGACTCCCGTAAAGTCGCTCAACTGGCCCGCCCTTGCCTTTGCATACATGCCGTCTGCATCCCGTGACTCCGCAACGTCCACGGGGCAGTTCACAAAGACCTCGACAAACGATGTAGTGTTTCGCCGCACCTCGTCCCTCGTCGCGCGATAGGGAGAGACGGCAGCGCAAATCGCGATCACTCCGTTGCGCGACAGAAGCTTTGCCACGTAACCGATCCTTCGCACATTCTCCTCCCGGTCCTCCCGCGAAAAGCTGAGGCCCCGCGAAAGGCTCTCGCGCACCTCGGCTCCATCCAGAAGCTCGGCGGCACAGCCGCGATCAACCAGGCGCTGAAAAACTTCGCGGGCGATCGTCGACTTGCCTGACGAGGGCAGTCCGGTAAACCAGATGGTGGCGCCTTTGAGGTTCATTCGGGAGGAACAGAAGGAGCAGGAAGACCGAGAGGAGCGCGCCCTCAGACCAGACCGATCACGGGCCACCAGAGCCACGCCACCAGCAACACCACCAGCACCGAAACCACCGTCATGAGCGCGCCAGCACGCACGACATCCATCATTCGCAGGTAGCCCGAAGCGAAGACTATCGTGTTGGGGGCAGAGCTGAAAGGAAGAGCGAAGTCGAGGCCGGCGCCGATGGACGTCGCCAGTGTCAGGGCGGCGGGTGATGCTCCCAGCTGGTCGCCCAGACTGAACGCGAGAGGAAGCATCACCGCGACCGCCGCGACGTTGCTCATGAACTCCGATAGCAGAAGCGTCGCCACTGTCACACCCGCCACCGCGAGCAGCGGCGGAATGTTGACCCCACCCAGATAACTCTCCACCAACCACTTCGCTGCGCCGGTCCGGTCGATCGCAACCCCGAGCGCAATTGCGCCGCCGTACATCATCACGATGTTCCAGTAGATCCGCTTTTCGGCGGCTTCCCAGGTAAGCGCGCGACTGCCGAACAGAGCGGCAGCGCTGAGCAGCGAGATGATCGCGAGATCTATGCGGTCACCTATCAGAACCCACGCCGCGATCGTGGCAGCCACGATGATCCCGACTGTCCACTGCCGTCGATCCGCGCGACCCATCTCTGCCACATGCCGCTCGAGGAGCGTTCGTGCCGATGTGAAATCCACCTTTTCACGGGGAAAGCTCAGCCGCAGCACGAACGGTGTCGCGATTACGCCAAGGATCACCATCGGCAACGCGGCTGTCACCCACTCTGCGAAGGTGATCGACCGGCCGTAGGACTCATTGAGCATCCCGAGGGCCAGCGCCGCTCTCGTGCTGCCGAGCATGCTGGCGTTGGAGCCGACCATCGCACCCCAGGCCAGGGACAGAAACAGAACCTTGGCGTAGTTCGACATCAGTGGCCGCAGCCTCAACGCCGCCGCGACCTCAAGGGCAATGGGGAACAGCATTGCCGACGTCGCCTGATTCGGCATCCACAGCGTTCCGAAGGCTGCCGCCAGCATCATCCCGGTTGCGAACGCGTAGGGAGAGTTCTCGAACCAGCGCAGAAAGAGAAGAGCGCAACGTTTGCTCAGTCCGCTTTCAACCAGCGCACCGCCGATGATGAAGACGCCGATGAGGAAGAAGACAGCAGAACTTCCGAAGGCGGCAAAGGCTTCGGCGGTCCGCATCGCACCGCTCAGGCCGAGGAGTGCGATCGCGAGCAACCCTGTGACGCCAAAGGCGACGATGTTGGTTACCCAGAGCGTCGTGCAGAAGATGAATATCGCCCCGGCGGTTTTCCCCGCCGGGGAAAGTCCCGCAGGCAGCGGAGCAAGGTAGATCCAGAGGGAGACCAGCGAGCCCACGAGGAGGACGAGAAGCTGTCCCCACCTTGTCCACGTAGACTCGGGTCCCGGGTGGGCAGCCTGTTGTTCGGCCGGCGTTTGCCGTCGTCTTTCCCCGGGCCACCGGAAATCGCCACCCCGCGTGGGGTCGCGCCGTTCGATCGGCGGCTCCTCGTCGCTCCCCACCTTCCCGCTCGACGTCAAGGACGCGGGCGCGAGCGCCGCCGCACGGCAATCGCCCTCTTGAGTTCGAGCACGTACGCCCACGGCAGGCGCACGCTGCCCATCAGCCTTCCCTCATTTACATCACCGTGGTCGTCCGAACCGCCCGTTATCAGCAGGTCGTGAGCGCGCGCCAGGGCGAGCAAACGACCGGTCTCGGCATCGTCGTGGCGCGGATAGAAGACTTCCAGACCATCGAGTCCGGCCGCCGCCAGTTGCGCGATTTCACCGACAGTGAGCCCTGTTCGTCCCGGGTGCGCCGCGATCGCGACGCCACCGGCTGCATGAATCCTGGTAATTGCGTCTTCGGGTGAAATCCTGACGCGCTGCACGTAACATCGCCCGCCGTCGAGGATGAGATCTGGAGTAAAGGCCGACTTCACGTCGGGCACTGCACCAACCTCGACGAGCGCCCTGGCCACGTGCGGGCGGCCGATGTTTTCCGTGCCGCCCGCTATTTCGACTACGCGTTCGAACGAGACCGGATACCCGTATTCGTTGAGCTTCTCGACCATCCCCCACGCCCTGGCGAAGCGGCCGTCGCGGAGCGCGCGCAGGGTGTTGTTGAACGTGGTGTCATCGAGCGCAACGCCGTACGCGAGCATGTCGATCTGTCGTTCGCCGGCATCGAGTGCGGAGATTTCGCACGCCGGGATCAGCTCGATCGCAAGCGACTCGGCTGCATCGGAAGCTTCCGGAATGCCGTCGAGGGTGTCGTGATCGGTAAGTGCGATCGCGGCGAACCCCTTCTGCTGTGCACGGCGAACGACCTCCGACGGGGAGTCTGAACCGTCGGAGGCCGTAGAGTGAAGCTGGAGGTCAGCGAACCGCTCGCTCACGCAGGGGCTGCGGCGGCCTGCGACTGGTACGCCTCGATGAGGATGCGGGCCAGTTCGGGGCGGGTGAACTCGGGCGGTGGGAGCTCGCCCGCGCTCAGCATCTCTCTGACCTTCGTACCGCTCAGCACGACGTGATGTGACCGGTCGTGTGGGCATGTACGCGGCGACGCCATACTGCCGCATGTGGAGCACCAGAAGGTGTGCTCGAACTTGAAGGGTATGATGCCGAGCTCGTGTGCCGGGATGCTGTCGATGAGAATCTGGGCGTCGTACGAGCCGTAGTAGCTGCCGACGCCGGCGTGGTCGCGACCAACGATGAAATGCGTGCAGCCGTAGTTCTTGCGGGCAATGGCGTGCCAGACCGCTTCGCGGGGGCCGGCGTAGCGCATTACAGCAGGAAAGACCGAGAGTGTGGCCCGCCTCGAAGGGTAGTAGCCGGCGAGAATCGCCTCGTACGTCTTCATGCGAACGTCGGCGGGTACGTCGTCGCTCTTCGTCGCACCAACGAGCGGGTGCAGGAGAAGGCCGTCGACGATTTCGAGGGCGACCTTCTGCAGATACTCGTGCGCGCGGTGTACCGGATTCCGGGTCTGGAAGGCAACCACCGTCTTCCACCCCATTTCGTCAATCCGCTTTCTCGTTTCGAGCGGTGTCAGCCGGTGGTCATTGAACAGCTCGTAGCGCGGGCGGTTGACGACCTGAACGGGCCCGCCAAGCAGCACGTCCCCCTGAGTCATCAGTCGCGCAACTCCGGGGTGCGCCGTATCGGAAGTCCCGAAGCATTGCTTTGCCTCGCGCTCCTTGTCGTAGGTGTAGATGTCAGTCACGTGCATCAGGGCCTGCAGCTCACCGTCGGGTGCCCTGAGGGCGACTTCCTGGCCCACCCTGAGCGCACGCGCTTCGTCGGCGCTGACGGCCTTGGTGACCGGCATTGCCCAGACGAGACCGTCCGAGAGCCGCATCGAGTCGACAACCGTGTCGTAATCTGCCTTGCGCATGAAGCCAACAAGCGGAGAGAGCGCTCCGTAACCGATCATCTCGAGGTCGGAGCTCTCGCGCTCGTCGAGCGACAGCGAAACAAGTGCCTTTGCGCGTTCGATCGCTGCCGAGCGTTTGTCGCCGGTGAGCTCCCGGTCCACGAGTTCTCCTCCGTGTGGCACGCTCGGTCCGGGGACCTTCCTGAGTTTCTCGATCGTCTCGCCGCGCGAGCTGACGCCAGGTACGGCATCCCAGGCCGGGATGCAGCCGCGGGCCTCGAGCAGCTGCATTACCTTGTTGGCGCTCTCCTCGATCGTTTCCCGGGCCGTATCGAGGATCAGCTCCGGGTTCGCCGGCTCTTCGTAGGGGTCGTTGACGCCGGTAAAGCCCTGGATCTCCCCTGCCATGGCTTTCTTGTACATCCCTTTCACATCACGCTCGACGAGGACCTCGAGTGGCGTGCGAACGAAAACTTCAAGAAAATCGCCGATCTCGGCGCGAGCGTTGTCACGCATGGCGGCGTAGGGCGAGATGAAGCAACTCAGCACGACCACGCCATTACGGGTCAGGATTCGGGAGACGAAAGTGACGCGCTCGATGTTCTTGTCTCGATCCTCCTTGGAAAAGCCGAGGTCTCGGCAGAGGCTTTGCCGCACCACATCGCCGTCGAGCCGCTCCGACAGAATGTGGCGAGCCTGCAGCAGCTCGTGAACTCTACGAGCAACCGTAGTCTTGCCGGAACCGGAAAGTCCTGTAAACCAGACAGTTACACCCTTGCTCATCGTTTATTGCCAGTGGGGGAAAAGTGTGACAACTCCACATCGGAGGCGTCCCGGGGTTGTCCGAGACTGAAAGTAGCGGCTTTGGGGCCAAGAATGGCGCTTGCAAGACGACGGCCGCGCGGCCTGATAATCCACCTCTCCAGACGTCCGCGCGGCACGAAAAGAAACGTCTGTCCACCCGTCGATCCGATGGCGGTGGCAGCCACCCTACTCAGGAACTGACATCGAGCTGGTGAGCCCGAATACCGACGGAAAAGGCACGGGCGGCATCGCCCAGTCGATAGTTGTCATCGCCTCCTGGGCGGTCCTCGCGTCGTTGATGTTTGTGGCCGAAGTCGGGTGGAAGGTCTTCGTCAGCCACGACTTCGTCGCCGCCCCACGCGACGTGGCCTGGATGGCACCACTCGGCGCGCTGATCTCCTTCATCGTCATCCTGACACCTCCGCTCGCCCTTGCGGGACTTCTCGTGCGCGGCAGGATCGAAATCACCCGGATCGCGACATTCCTCGCAGTAGCGCTCGTGACGTTCAGTGTCCTTCTGCCGTGGACGCAGATCGGACGGCTTGCCGCACTGGTTCTGGCGCTGGGTCTCGGGTCCGCAGCGGCTCGCTATTTCACGACCGACACGAGATTGCGCACACTCTATCGCACCGCCGCGGCCGCGCTCGTCGTCCAACTGGCGTCTGCAACGGTGATCGGACTGCTGGCGGCGAGAAGTACCGCCGCCGCCAGAGCTGCACTCGGTCCGGCTCCTGAGGGAACTCGCCCCAACGTTCTCATCCTCCTGCTCGACACCGTCCGCGGAGACGGGATGAGTCTTTACGGATATCGCCACAACACTACGCCGCGCATCGATGCTTTCGCCGCCTCCGGCATGGTCTTCGAGAGCGCGATCTCGACAGCTCCCTGGACCCTCCCCGCTCACGGCACCCTGTTCACCGGCCGTTATCCGGGTGAACTGTCGACCAGCTTCACCGCCGGTCTCGACCGTCGATTTCCCACGATAGCCGAGGTGTTTGCGAACGCAGGATACGAGTCGACGGGATTCACCGGGAATCTGCACTACACAGCCTGGGACTCCGGTCTCGCGCGCGGTTTCGTCACCTGGCATGACTTCCCCCGGACACTTGAACAGGTCGTCCGCAGCTTCTGGATCGGTCGCTCGGGGGTGGCGCGTGAGCTGATGGCGGCGCGCCAGAAGTGGCAGGTGCGTGAGGCGCTCCAGCTGTCGAAGTTCATGGTCGTGCCCAAGCCGGGTGGCGACGAGCGGGACGCAGAAGAGCTCACAGATGCATTCCTCGGTTGGTTACGGTCCCGTGAGACCCAACGGCCCTGGTTCGCCTTCATCAACTACTTTGACGCCCACGACAGCTACTCTCCGCCGGCGGACCTGCGCCTGCGATTCGCCGCCGACACCGCCAATCCGACGACCCGCGAGCTCTACGACGCCGAGGTCCTGCGAGTCGATCGCGGTGTTGGCCGGCTCCTCGATTCTCTCGCAGCGACGGGGAGGCTCACAAACACGATAGTCGCGATTACCGCCGATCACGGAGAGCACTTCGGAGAACGGGGGATGGACGGCCACGGTAACTCGCTGTACGCAGAGAACGTGCACGTCCCCCTCATAATCAGGTACGACGGCGTGGTCCCGGCCGGCAGACTCGGCGCACCTGTTTCTCTGCGGGACCTTCCCACCACGCTAATCCAGCTTGCCGGCGTCGCTACGCCGTTCCCGGGCATCAGCATCGCCAAACGGTGGACAACATCAGATCGCGACAGCCTCGCCGGCAGCCTGGCGGTAAGCGAACTGACCCAGGATGCCATGCCGCCGGACCCCGATGTTATCAGAAGATCACAGCAGGTATCGCTCGTCGCCGGCGGTCATCACCTCATCATTCGCAACCGACGCAACCGTTCGGAGCTCTACGCCTGGCCAAGCGCCGGCGATACATTGCCTGACCTCCTGAACCGCGCCGGAGGTGAAACAACAGCCGCCCGCATGCGCGCCGAGCTCCGATCAGCCATGTCTGGCGCCGGCGAGCCCCGGCCGGCCATCGATTCCGGCACGACACGACGCAATCCGTGAGCGCCCACTGAATGTTGACACTCAGGCAGAACCGCCGCTGGCATCGATGGTTTGCGTGGACAACGGCGATCTTCGTCCTCCTCTGGACGGTGACGGGCATCATTATGGCCCTGCCGCCGGGCCCGACTGGTGCCGCTTTCGCCGAAATGACGGTTCCCGCCGACGCTCTTTCGCCCGCGGCCGCGGTCCGCGCCGCCGGCCTGGACGAGACCACCAGAGTCCGCGGCCTCGCGCTCCGCGTCGTGGATGATCAGCTCACATGGGCCCTGTCGCTACGCGGATCGACAAGGCTGATCGACGCGCGCACCGGGCAACCGTTCGTGATTGACAGCGACCGGGCTGCGCGCCTCGCACGACGCGGGCTGGGCGATGACTGGGTCTCCGGTGGCATCACGCGACTCGCGGAAAGCGACGGCACATGGGACGGCGCATTCCCGGTTTGGAGAGTCGAATTCGCCGACCGGGGTTATCGGGCCTATATCGCGCCCGATGGCTCGGTATCCTTCGAGGGACGCGGAAAGGCCATCAAGGGGCTCGCCGGCCAGCTTCACCAGTTCAGCGTCGGCCCGCTGCTCCGCGGCCGTCAGCCGTTGCGACGGTGGCTCCTCTGGACAGTAAGCGCGGCCACCCTCGTTCTGCTCGTGACAGGAATCGTGCTTCTCCTGCCCGTGCGCAAGCGAAGCAGCAGCTGATCATCGGCGCCGCGGGCGCGGCGAAGCCGAAACCGAATCGACGGTTGAACGCAGTCTCGACACCGCCGCGACGAAGGATGAATCACCGGCCAGGTTGCGGGCTTCGAGCGGATCGGCGACAACGTTGTAAAGCTCCTCGTGTCCATCGCCGCGCCTGATGTAGCGAAGGCCGGAGTCATCGGCCACCGACTTCATGTCTCCGTGACCAATGGGACCGGAAGGCAGGTTGCGTGCCCAATCGAGTTCCGCCAGCCGCGGCGAAGCTGCAGGCGTTCCATCGTTTGTCCATTGAAGCGCGAGCGACGATCCGGGGAGCGCCCCCCGCACCGGCCCGCCGATCAGGTCGAGTATCGTCGCCGGCACATCCCGGAGCGTGACAGGCGTGGTCACGACCGACCCGGAAGGAATTCGCCCCGGCCAGACCACCATCAACGGGATGTGGACCGACGGGAAGTAGAGGCTGCTTCCGTGGTTCATCACTCCATGTTCGTTGAACTCCTCACCGTGGTCCGATGTCACGATCACGATCGTATTCTCCAGAACTCCCCTTGAGTCAAGCGCACCAAACAGCTCACGCAGCCGCTCGTCGAGGTAAGCAATCGACGCGTCGTAACCGGCCTCGAGTTCCTGGAGCTCGACCGGCGTATAGCTGTCCAGACCGGGATCGCGCACCACGGGCCGACGCCCGAGGAATAGCGTGTCGTACGGCGCCGGCGGCGCGTACGGGCCGTGCGCGTCGTAATAGTTGAGAAATGCGAAGAAGGGCCGCTCCCGGGGCCGATCATCGATCCACGCAAGGAAACGCTCGTTGATCCTGTCGGCGAACTGGCGCCCGAGGCCCGGCTCGGCGTCGACGCGACGTGCACCCGCCATGATCAGCTCCCGCGACAGTGAGGAGCTGCGCAACATCTCCGACAGGGACACGTCGTAGTCCCGGTAATAGCGGAACCCGCGCGTTACGCCAAACTCATAAGAACAGTAACGCAGGTTGGCCGCAACGCCGGCCGTGGCGTACCCACTCTCCGAAAGAACTTCCGCAATGGTACGGTGCTCTGCGTCCAGCGGCACACTCCACTCGGCCGAGGTCTCGCTGGGAAAGCGGCCTGTGAAGAGCGAGACGTGAGACGGCAGGGTCCACGGTGCCGTGGAGATCGCCCGGTCAAAGCGCACCCCCTGCGCAGCCAGCCCGGCGAGAAACGGCGACGTGGGGCGATGGTGGCCGTAAGCGCTCAACGACAACGCACGCACCGTGTCCAGCACCAGAAGGATCACGTTGGGAGCGCCGGCCGGAGCCGCACCCGCAACGGGCCGGCTCTCCCGCCAGGCTCGGCCGATATTGAACCAGGCTGCGCCGGCGAGCGAGAACAGAGCCAGTACCGCCGCCGTCCAGCGAACGAGTTTGTGCGCCAGAACGGGCCTCGACCAGGACAGGCGGGCTGTCTGCACGCCGATGGCGGTTGCGAGGACCGCCAACGCCACGAGATGGAGGCGGTCCTTGAGGACGAGCAGGGGCTCCAACGACGCCACACCAACCCCCGCCCCGAGCGCAAACGCAAAGGCAGTGGCGCTTCCGCGACGACGCCCAACAAGCCAGGCGACCACGACCGGCACCAGTGCAACCAGCGCGGTCGCAATCGGCGCGAGCCATAGGCCCTGAGGATTGAAAAGCGTATAGCGCTCGAGCACGGCGCGGGCGGACAAAATGACTGCTGCCTCTCCGACCGAACCCGCCAGACCGGTAAAGAGAAGCACGAGCGCGACCGTCGGTGCCATTCGGAACGCGGTTGGCCCCGACCTCACGGAATCCTGCTGGGTGGCCGACATACCTTATTGCTGCCGCGGTGGCCGAGCCGGAGGGTAGGGGCGGCTATGGCAGTTGCTCGAAGAACACACAGATGGTCTTATTACGAAGGTTGGACGGCCTGCCGCAACTCAGTAACGGGCTGTCCGGATCATTGACGACCGGAACGCTCGCTTGGAACTTGCAAGATCCAGGCACTGGAACGAGACGCTTGTGCCGGCCAACGGTCGGTACTTCCTTGAAAGCAAAGCCGCGCAGGAGCTTATGTACATCGGACCTGATGCTCTAATGCCACTCGCTTCCGCCTTCGCGGCGGTCGCCGGTTTTCTCCTCATGTTCTGGCGCCGCGTGATCAGCGCCTTCCGTTTCCTGGGGCAGAAGCTCTTCTCAAAGAAGTAGTGCGAGCAAGTCCGTGAGGCCGTTCAGGCGGGTCATCGCGATCGGCTTTGACGGCATGGACCCGCGGGTGGTGGAAGCGATGAATGTAGCGGGGACGGGCTCCGAGCTTCCCCACCTTGCGCGACTCGGCGCCCAGGGGAGCTACCACAGGCTCGCCTCCACCTGGCCGGCGCAGACGCCGGTCGCCTGGTCATCGTTCGCGACAGGGCTCAACCCGGGCGGTCACGGCATTTACGATTTTCTCCGGCGCTCTGACGCGACCTACGAACCAGAACTTGGTCTGGTCAGCGTTTCGCACCGGAGTCGACTGCTTCCGCCGGAAATCTCGAACCGGAGGCAGGGAACGCCGTTCTGGGATTACCTGGCCGACGCCGGAGTGGCCTCGACGATACTCCGCTGTCCGTGCACCTGGCCCCCACCAGAGGCGAAACCGGGAGTACGACTTCTCTCCGGCATGGGCGTGCCCGACATCAGAGGTGGAATCGGTACGGCCACCATCCTGTCGACGGACCCGAACGAGAAACTGCACGAGGCGGAGCAACTGGCGAGACTCGAATCACGCGGCCGCAGCTTCGTCTGCGCGATGCCCGGACCCCGTGCCGGCTCCTCGTCGGCCGAAAGCCTGACGGCCGCGCTGGCGGCCGAATACAACGGCGACACGGTAGTCGTCAGGTCGGCTCCCTTCTACGGTGGCGAAGTGCTGGCCCGGCTCACACACGGCGTCTGGAGCGACTGGATCAGACTCCGATTCACGAGGGGGCCGTTCAGGTCGGCGAGAGGGATAGCGCGCATGCGGCTCCTTTCTGTCGAACCGCACCTGAGGATCTATGTGACGGCGGTCAATTTCGATCCGGCGTATCCGCAGATGCCGGTCAGCAGCCCATCAACCCTGAGCGCTGACCTCGAGGCGCATCCCGGAGTTGGGCGGTTCGGCACCGCGGGGATGATCGAAGATCACACCGGGCTCTCCAATGATCGATTCGACTACGACGCCTTTCTCGACCACTGCGATCTCGTGATGGCCGAGCGTGAGGCGATGCTGCACGTCGAACTGGAGCGGCTCGATCACGGCTTTCTCTTCTGCCTGTTCGACACGCCTGATCGCGTGCAGCACATGTTCTGGCGCTTTGGGAGACCGGGACGCACTCCCGGCGCCACGCCGAGCTTCGAACGAAGCGACCTGCTGCACGTGATCAGGAAACAGATGATCGAATGCGACGCAGTTATTGGTCGCGTCCTCGACCGTGTCGATGAAGAGACACTGGTGCTCGTTCTCTCCGACCACGGGTTCACATCCTTTCGCCGGGCGGTGCACCTCAACTCGTGGCTCAGGGACCAGGGATTTCTCGCCGTCCACGGCGACGCCCGCGACGGACCGCACTCGCTCAAAGACGTCGACTGGAGCCGGACCCGGGCCTACTCTCTGGGATTCGGCGGTATCAATCTCAATCTTCGCGGGCGGGAACCGCTGGGTATTGTTGATGCGGAAGAACTGCCCACGCTCAGCCAGCGGATCGCTGAGGCCGCCGCGGCGATGTCGGACCCCGCCAGCGGAGAAGCGATGGCGGTTCGCGCTTGTACCGGGCGCCAGCTCTACAGCGGGCCGTGCGTAAACGGGGCGCCTGACGTTCTGGTCGGCTTCGCGCGAGGGTACCGCGCCTCCTGGGACACTGCTCTTGGCGGCATTCCCCGTTTGGTGACGGAAGAAAACTCGCGACGTTGGACCGGAGACCACATCGTTGATCCCGCGCTCGTTCCGGGAGTACTGTGGTCGAGTGCAAAAGTCGGCAACAACGAGTCAGATCCGGGACTGCTGGATATGGCACCTACCATCCTGTCAGCTTTCGGGGTTCCCGTTCCTGCTCAAATGGAGGGCAGGAGCCTTTGGTGAAACCGGTGACAGAATGAGATTCTACGAAGCCTTTGGCGGTACCCTCGCTTCCGCAATCGATTTTCCCGAGCTTGCGGAGACCCCCGCGCCACTGCAAGGGCGGACCGACTGGACGTTTCTCGTTGACAGCCTGCCCGCCACGAGGACCGCCCTCGCGGAGTCCGGACACGACGACCTCGACGCCGGTGCCACCGTTGATCTGTTCCGACACGAGTTGGGTCTCCGCGTCGTGTTTTCGGACAGCGGCAGCTTTGACATCACGAACTCCGCCTCGGTCATCAGCTGGGTACCCAACGGAGACTCCAATCCCGAGCTGGCGCGACTCGACTTCCTCGGCCGCGTGCTCGCCGTTGCCCTCCACGAACGGGGACTGCTCTCGCTCCATGCGTCCGCGGTTGAAATCGACGGCCGGGCCATCGGATTCGTCGCGGCCAAGGGGAGCGGCAAGTCGACCCTGGCGCTGGCTCTACTCGAGCACGGAGCTCGACTCCTTACCGACGACACCCTCCCCGTTGACACGGCTCGGGCTGCGGCCCGGCCCGGTGTCCACAGCATCCGGGTCTGGAACGACTCCCGCGAGCGGTTTTCCGGAGTTGGTGAGGCGCGGGTCGGACTTGCGGAAAAGTTCACATTTTCAGGACTCGTCGGTGACGCACTGTGCCGGAGTCAGGTGCCGCTGGACGCGCTCTACGCACTTGCTCCGCAACCAGCACCCCAGGTCGATGGAGCCATCGTGTCGCGCTCGGCACTCGGCGCGATGTCCGGTACCTTCATGTTCATGCGGCATTCCAAGCTTGGAGCTTTGCTGGGCGGGCCGGAAAGCAGGATAGTCTTTGACAGATGCGCCGAGCTCGCGGCTGCCGTCCCCTGCCATGAGCTTGCAGTGCCGCGTGACATGGAATTGCTGCCCGAAGTCGCTGCCACGATCATGAGCTGGCACCGGCGTTGAAGTATTTCCTGGCGCTGGCAGGGCTGGACAAGGCAGCAGACGAAGAACTGGTTCGTCGAACCCTGAGAAAAGGCGATCGGCGGCCAGAAACCAACCAGACCGTCACCAGACCCGAACCCGACGTCTCGATCAGTGTGTCGTCGGGAGAAGGCGAGTCAGGCGTGCTCCGCGCCGGGAGGTTCACAGTCGCGGCCGACGGCGCTCTCTATTATCTCGACGATCTTGCTCACGCACTCAGTCGTGCGGGGGGCTCGGCACCCGCGCGCGCCGATCGCGCACACATCGAGGAGTGGATCGCGTGTGCGATCGCGACCTGGGGAGTAACGGCTTCGCTACACCTCGAAGGGGAGTACGCCTTCGTTGCGTGGGACTCGCAGCAGCAGCAACTGATTGCTGCCCGGGACCACACCGGGATGTGGCCGCTGTTCTACACCATCGTGGGCAGCGGCATCGCCGTCGGCAGCGGCGTTAAGGGCCTTGTGGCGATCCCGGGAGTTGCGTCGACGATGAACATGGTCGCGCTCGTTGACGATGCCGCCAATCTCGATGTGGTCGCGCCGGGCGAGACCGTGTTCGAATCGGTGCGCCGTATCCGATCGGGGGGCGTGCTCTCGTGGGGGCGACGTCGAGGCCCACGGGAGTGGCGAGGCCGAGAGACCCCGTGCTTTGATCGCGATTCCGGCGTCCCGCTCGATGAGGCGGCGGAAGAGTTGCGCTCGCTCCTGCAGCGGGCAGCAGCCGAGCGAACGGTGCACGGAAAGACGGCTGTGACTTTGAGCGGCGGTTACGACTCGACGGCGATCCTCGGAGCCGTGAACAGCAAACGTGCAGAGAGTGGGTTGGGGCCCATACCCGTCGTGTCCCTGTCGCACCCAACGGGCGATCCGGGCTGGGAAGACGAGTGGATCGAGGCGACCGCTCGTCGCTGGGAAGTTGCACCTCGCTGGATCGACTCTACGTCGATACCAGCGATCGAAGATCCGCGTGGGCGTTCGAGCCAGCGCGACGAGCCGATGGCGCACGCTTATGACATTTGGAATCGCGTACTGGCGCGGACATGTCGTGATAATGGCGCTATAGTGATGCTAAGCGGTGTTGGCGGAGACGCATGGTTCTCAGGCTCCCCCATCTTCTTCGCCGACCTCCTCAGGGGACTGCACCTGAGCCGATTCCGCAGCGAGTGGGTCGGCCACCTGAGGGGCACTGGCGACGTCAAGTCGTTCATCAGGAGCGCCGTCCTGCCCAACCTCCCGAGGGCTCTCCACTTCGCAATCGCCGCCATGAGGGGAGGCCGACGGGTCAAACCCCTGGCCTGGAGCTCGAGGCCAGGCTGGATCAATGCCGACTTCGCAAGGAGGGAACGCCTCGAGGATCGCCAGTTCGCGCTGGCCAATGCCCGGCGCCCCGGGGAATCTCACTTTTCGGCTGAACGCGCCTGGTTCCTGGAAAGCGAGATGACACCGAGGATTATCGGCTCACTTCAGCAGTCGGTCGCCGCGTGTGGCGTGTCGCTCAGGATGCCGCTGATGGACTGGCGGATCATTCGGTTCAGCGCAACGAGGCCCAGGTGGGAGAGCGTTTCGGGGGCCGCGAACAAACACCTCCTCCGAGCGTCGATGCGCGGTCTGGTTCCGGACGAAGTTCTGGCACCCCGCCCTGAGAGAACGGGCATGCCTAGTGCTTACCTCCTGCGCACAGCCCGCGCACACGCCAGCCTCCTCAGGGACATAATGGCCGATGGCATGCTTCTCGCTCAACACGGCGTCGTCTCGACTGATGTGCTGGCGGATGCAGTGGCTACTGTACTTGGGGCACGTTCACCAAACCCCAGGGAAATGCATCAGCTGATTCTGCTGGCACAGGCGGAACTGTGGCTTCAGGAAGCAGTAGAGTGACTGGGGTCGCAGGTTCGTGAAAAAGGGCAGTTGGGGTTTGCATGGGCGATTCGTTTGAATCGCACGGCGCCGGGACGAGGCTCGGCAGCTACCGGAGTTGAGGAGGTTCCAGCGATGTACAAGACGCCTGAGCTGACACAGTTCGGCACCTTCCGCGACATCACCCAGACGGGACGCTTCGGCAACCCGGATGGTCAGGTTGTCCGCGGAGACGGGTGTACGTTCGTCCGTGGTCAGCGCTGCGCTTCGTAAGTCAGTAGGGACCGCTTAGGCGGTCCACAACGGAGCCAGAAGGTTCATCCGCGCGCCGTGCCCGAGCAAACCTCGGGGGCGGCGTGTCGCGTTTGTGGCACGGGTACGATGCACTATTGCCACACGATCGCCTGCCAGTCACCTCCCGAGAGGGCCCAGCGCCGGTCAAGCGCCGCAGCCGGCCGCGCGGCCGAAACTTGTGACGGGTGCCCGCCGAGACCGCTAGGTCGAGGTCTCCCGGCCCAACCGGGCTGCCAACGAACGAGCAATTCTCCCTGATGCATCACCATCGCCATAGAAGTCAGGACGCGCCGAAGGCGTCCGCCAGGCACTCACGCAGTCAGCCAGCGCTCCAGGGCGATCCGGAACCAGCGTGTTCCACCCACTCGCGACCGTTTCCACCCACTCGGTCTCGCTCCGCAGCGTAAAGCAGGGAACGCCGAGGAAAAACGCTTCCTTCTGCACGCCCCCGGAGTCGGTAATGATACCGGTCGCGGCACCGACGAGCCGTAGCATGTCGAGGTAGCCGACCGGGTCGATAATCCTGACCGCGGGCGACACTCCACCGTCGACCAGCCGTGCTCTGGTTCGTGGATGCAGTGGGAGCACTGTGGGCAGGGGCAACGTCTCTAGCGCCGCGAACAACGCGGCGAGGCGCCGCGGGTCGTCGGTATTGCCGGCACGATGGATCGTCGCCAGGTAGAACTCGCCATCGTCGAATCCAAGCCTCTCGACGATCGTCGACTTCTCGACGGCAAGGTCGCAGAAGCGAAGCGCCGCGTCAAACATCACGTCACCCACTTGCTCGACTCCCAGAACGATGCCCTCGCGGCGCAGGTTTTCTGTCGCGGCCTCGGTTGGCGCGAAGAGCAGGTCGGAGCAGTGGTCAGTGACGACTCGGTTGTGCTCCTCCGGCATCGACCTGTTGAACGATCGGAGGCCGGCTTCGACATGGGCGACGGGGATCCCAAGCTTGCAGGCAGCCAGCGCGCCGGCGAGCGTCGAGTTGGTGTCGCCGTAAACGAGGACGAGACCGGGCTTCTGCTTCAACATCGAGACTTCGAGCAGCGCCAGCATCCGGCCGGTCTGTTCGCCGTGAGGGCCGCTCCCGACGCCCAGGTTTTCATGCGGTGCAGCCATGCCAAGCTCGGAGAAAAAAATCTCGGACATCGAAGGGTCATAATGCTGACCGGTGTGAACGAGATACTCATCGAGCCCAACTTTCGACAGCGCCGCGCTCACCGGAGCAGCCTTGATGAACTGCGGGCGCGCCCCCACAACGGTAAAGACCTTCATCGGGCGAGTTCCTTCACGTAGAGCTTCGCCTTCACACCGTAACGGCTCACATCGCCGGCAGCTACAAAACCTTCGTTCCGGACAAACTTGTTGGCGATGGGTTCTCCGGGCTTGCAGAGCACCTTGACGCGCGCTGCGCCGAGCTGAGCCAGGTGCAGGCAGGCATCCTCCGTGAGCTCGTGGGAGACGCTCGTGCCTGATGAAGTGCGTAATGGTCCACTGCCACGAGCTTCGGTCTCGAGCGCGATCGTGAGCAGCTCGGCGGGCATGTCGGCGTCATCTTCCGGCATCGAAAAGAGAACGGACCAGGACACACGCGCGATTTCCGGTATCACGGCGGGCTCGACGAGGACCGTCGTTGCGAGCGCCAGCACGTAGCGGGCGGTGTTTCGTCGCAGGCAGTTGCGCAGCGTACCCGCGACGTCGGCTGAGTACGTAATGAACCCCACCAGGCGCTCGTCGACAAAAACGCCGCGGGCGTGGAACCCGGGTTCCGTGAGCAGCGTGGAGTAGTAAAGCCGGTTGAAGCGCCTTCCCAGCCGCGCGGCAAAGGTGTCTGGGAGCGCGCTATCCTGGACGCGAAGGATCTCGTCGACGTCGTGAACCGTCAGTGCCCGCTGTGTGGATGCGATGACAGCGCTGTTCAGACTGATCCCCGTGCGTAGATGCGGATCGGCGGCGCGACCACGGGATAGTCGAGTGATGGCCTTCTGAACCAGGCGAGGGGCGAACGGTCTTCGAAGGTGGCGACGAGGCTGTAACCGATGGAACCCGACTCCAGCAGCCTGTAGAAACCGGGAGGGCAGGCGCCGGAGTGCGGTGCACCTGCAGGGCTCGTGTAGTCGGGAACGATCACCACGAATCGTGGCGCGCGATCTTTCACCGCGGCGACGGCGCGCTCGACCGCGGCCATCGAGGTGTCGGCTCTGATGGTGCTGCCGAGGAAGGGAATTACCTGGCGCGACGAAACCGACGCCGGCATTGGCGGATGTTTGTGCTCGGAGCCGAAGTATTCGATGGCGTCCCCCGGCCTCGCCGTGCGTTCGATCCACCGGCCCGCGTCGTATCGGGTGTCGTTGAGCATGCTCCAGGTAAGATCCGCAGCCCAGGCGGCACTGATCGTGACCGCGACCGCCGCGGTGCCCAGCCCCGCCAGGCCGATCACTGTCCTCCCGTTTCGCCATGCGAGTGCTGCGGCCCGCCCCGCGAACAGCGCCGCGACGAGCGCCACCGGGAGCAGGTAGCGCAACTGCCCGAATCTCGCCGAGATGAAGATCACGGCCATGTATCCCAAAGCGGAAAGAGCGATGGCAGCGCGGCGGGGGGACGAGCTGATGGTGTGCACGAGGCCGACGGCGGCGAGGACGAGCCCTGGCCAGGTGATCGAGCTGGCGAGGAGTCCGACCATCGACGACAGGAGGTCGATGTGGCCGCGCAGCGTCCATGGCTCGAGCTTGATCCACGGGACGCCGCTCGACCGTGCCTCGGCCATGCGCGTCTGGGCGAATGCCATGTGAGCGCGCCAGCGGTCGAAATCCACGATCAGGCCGCTGGCGGCGGCGTAGGTGGCCAGGGAGAGGGCGGTGGCACCTGCGGCGCCGATGACAAACCGCCGGTCGCGCCACAACGGGCGGCCGTCGGCTCCACGCAGGAAGGGCAGCACCAGCGGCACGAAGACAAACGATGCAAAGCTGGGTTCCTTTGTGCCGACGGAAAGACCGACAAAAAGCGCGATCCACAACAACCGGCGCGTCGTGTACCCGTGAACCAGCAACCGGGCCGTGGCCGCGAGCCCGCACGCCGTCAGAAACAGGACCGGCACGTCGACGTTCGAGTTCCGGGCGTAGTAGAACATCGGGTAGATGAGCATCACCGCGATCGCCGCTGCCACACCGCTCGCCTCGTCCCAGAGCGTACGTGCCGTCTCGTAGGCGGCGAGGACCACGCCAACGGCGAGAAGAACGGACAGAAAATGCGCGATCAGCGTCAGGTCGCGCAGCGTCCGCACCGGATCGACGAAGCCGTGCGGGTAGCCGACGGTCGCTGAAGCCAGGCCGTCACTCGCCCAGAGCCACGCTACATACGGGGTGTAGGCGGCCAGGACCATGAACGGGTGAAACAGCGGGTACCCGAGATTTGGATTCTGTTCAGGCTTCGGGAAGACGATGTCGTGCGCCTGCGCCAGCGGCCCCAGCGGCGGTTCGTCGTCGACGCCCCACGCATTCGTACGATCGGCGGCGGTGGCGTGCGGCGCCCCCCACCAGAAGCCCGGCACGTACACACAAAAGGCGAGGAAGCCGAGGAGCACACGCGTCCTCGTGAAAGTCCCCGCCAGACCCCGCAGCAGCCTCAGGAAGCCACCGCCGCAACGCCGCGCGGCGCATGTAAACCGGTGCGGGGCGGCAGCCGCTCGCCATCAATAAACGCGCGGAACCAGAGCTCGAGTGAGAGAAGTCCCCAGAGCTGCCTGCCGAACGACTGCTCGCGCGTCAGAAGCTGCTCGATGCCGCCGGCCCGATAAACGCCGCGCTGCCGCGCACGGTCTGACAGAAGGATGTCGTGAACGAAGTCCCGGATCGGTCCCCGCAGCCACTCGTTGAGCGGAACCGGGAAACCCATCTTGTCGCGCCTGGCGAACACCGCCTCGGGAATGAACGGTTGCACCGCCTCCCTGAAGATCCTCTTGGAATCGCCGCCCTTGAACCGCAACGCCGGCGGCATCTTCGCCACCAGCTCCGCCACCCGGTGATCGAGAAGCGGCACACGCGACTCGAGCGACACACTCATGCTCGTTCTGTCCTCGACATGAAGCAACGCCGGTAGCAGCGTTTTCAGATCGAAGTTTGTCATCTTGTTGAAGTACGACTTGGTCGACGGGTTGTTGAAGATCTGCCCGAACGAGTCGAACATACGCTCACCGCTCCGCGCCGACCAGACGTCCGGCGTGATCAGCGAATCGGCGTCCTCGATGCGGCTCACCAGCCTGAAGTAGCGCCGATCCATCGGGTCGAACAGCCCTTCCCTGAAGAAGCTCTGCAGCAAAGGCTTGTACTGCTGCAACATCGGGAGCGACGGTTCGATCGACTCCCACGTCACCACATAACGCGGATCGTTGCCGGTGCCGAAGATCGCGCCCTTGAGCGACTGCTCGAGGTAAGCAATGAGGTAGCGGGCATAGCCCCCGAAAAGTTCATCACCCCCCTGACCACCGAGTACAACCTTCACGTGATCACGTGCCAGCTTCGAGACGCAGTACTGGGGAAAGAGACCGGGCCCCGCAGCCGGCTCGTCCATCATGTAGATGAGCCACGGCATCACATCGGCGAATTCCTGAGCTGCCGGCCACACCTCGTGGTGGACCGCGCCCACCGATTGCGAAACGAGACGCGCGTACGACGACTCGTCGTAAGCTTTCCCCTCGCGGAAGGCACCGGTGAAGGTGTGAAAACTGTGCGGGTACTGACGAGCCGCCAGCGAAACCACGGTCGACGAGTCGATCCCGCCCGAACAGTGCGCTCCAACGGGGACGTCGCTGCGCAACTGCAGCCGGATCGAATCCTGCAGCAGTGAGACGAGCTCTTCGCGGTAATACTCCTCGGTATGGCGAAAGTCGAGGTCGTAGTTGAAGTCCCAGTAGCAGACCTCGGCCGGACTCGCGTCGCGACCCGGGCGCCACGTCAGGTAACAGCCGGGCTGCAGGCGCCTGATTCCGCGGAAGAGGGTCCGGTCACCGAGGCAGAACTGAAAGGTCAGGTACTCTTCCAGTCCCTGTGAGTCAGCCTCGGCGTCGATGATGCCCGCTGCAAGGAGGGCTTTGGGCTCCGACGCAAAGGCCAGCCCGCGATCGGTGAAGGTCCAGTAGAACGGCTTGATCCCGATCCGGTCGCGGGCGGCAAAAATCCGCTGCTGCCGAGAGTCCCAGATCGCGAACGCAAACATCCCGTTGAGACGCTCGAGGCACCGCTCACCGAGCTCCTCATAGAGATGCAGGATGACCTCGGTGTCGCTCTGTGACCTGAACTTGTGATGACGTGCAAGCTCCTGCCTCAGCTCGACGTAGTTGTAGATCTCGCCGTTGAAGGTAATCCAGACGGTGCCGTCTTCATTACACATCGGCTGCCGCCCGGATTCGAGGTCGATGATCGCCAGGCGCTTGTGACCAAGCGCTGCCGGGCCATCTTCGTGAATCCCTTCGCCATCAGGTCCGCGGTGTTCGAGCGCGTCGAGCATCGCGCGCAAAGGACGGCCCGGCGGCGGCCCCGAATCACGACTGCGCGCGACTATTCCGGCAATGCCGCACATTCGTTCCTGATCTCGATCGACTGGAGGGGAAGCCCGTCAGGGCCATAGGTAACAGCCTTGCGTTCATCTGCTCTGCTGGCCCAGACCGCCGGCAGCTCACCCCAGGGGATGGCGTACTTCGCGATGAGGACGAGGTAGCCGAGCGTCGTCAGGGACGTGACAACTTTCGACACTCCAGGCTTGCGGTCATAGCGAAGCACAAACCCGTGCTCCACGATCCGCGCGCCCAGCATGCGGGCCTTGATCAGCTTCTCGATCGTCCCCGTAAAGCCCATTCCCTTGAGGTCGATGAAGCGATTGCCGAACAACTTGATGCAATCCTGCACAAGGGCCACACGGTAGGCCCGGAAGCCACACGAATACTCCCAGATGTCAGGGATCGGGAAGCAGACCTTCATCAGCAGGTTCGCGCAGCGAGAGATCGTCCGGCGATAGAGATTTACGCCGACCTGACCTCCTCCCGGCGCATACCGCGAAGCGATCACAACCTCCGCACCGGCGCGCAGCCGGTCAACCATGGGCGGGATGTACGCCGGGTCATGTGTATCGTCGCAATCCATCCGCACGACGACGTCGGACCTTGCCCCGATCTCGGCTACGTACTCGAGGCCGTCACGAATCGTCTCCCCGAGGCCGCGATTCATCTTGTGGGTAATGATGTGCATCGGGTGGGCTCTGGACAGCAATTCGAGCCGCGACCTCGTGTCATCGGCGCTTCCGTCGTTCACCACCACGATCTGATAGTCCGCGTCGACCGCCGTCATCACCGCCGAGATCTTCTCGACGAGCGGTGAAATGGCGTCTTCCTCGTTGTAGGCGGGGAGCAGGATATAGATCATCAGGACGGGATCACGTTTATCGCATAGCTCACGACGAAACACGCCCGGAGTCACAGACCGACGCAGTTTTCGGCCGTCTCCCGGGCGCAGACGCGAGGTGTCTTGAGCGGCGATCGAGCCGGCCGAACCGACACGTCCCCCAGAATCACCCCCACGACCCCCTCGCCAACGTCACAAGCAAGAACCATACACGGGTGCCCGTTCGGACGCGTGCGACCATGGCCACTGTTAGAGGACCCGGGGCGGCGAGCCCCGACGTAGGAGCTGGACAACAGATCGCTCCCCTGGCGTTCGTGATGCGCGTTCCGGTTGGCACCCTAAGTCGTCATTATTCAACGAGTTCGGTAACTCAGCCAGCGCGGTATCGGTCGTGCAAGGGTCCCCGCAGGTCCGGTGCCTCCCGCGGGCGGTTCGGCCGAGGCTCTGCTGAACCTGATTTCCACTTTGATACTGATGCGCTCAACTCTCAGCTGCCTTCTCCTCCTTGGCGCAACCGGCGCCTCAGGTCAGGGTCGGCCGGGGGGTGAGCCCGCCCGCAATCCAAGGGCCGAAGCCGAAGCGAGCAGGTCGACCGGCAGCAAAGGACCGGATCTCGTAATCATCGGCGTAACCGTCGTCGATCCCTCAACCAGTGAGCCAGCTCGCGCTGGTCAGGTCATAGTCATCAGCGACGGTCGCATCGTCCGGGTTGGCGACACGTCTGAGGTGAAATTCGCCAGGCCGGGCCTCCTTGTGAACGCGCAGGGCAAATACGCGGTTCCGGGCTTCTGGGACATGCACGTTGAGCAGGCGCTGCCACTGGCGGAGCAGCCGGTGGACTCGAATCCTTCGTATTACTGGCCGCTGTTCATTGCTCACGGTGTGACTTCGGTTCGTGACGTTGCCGGCGATCCGGCCACGTTGCTGCGCTGGCGTCGCTGGATAGCGAGCGGGGAACGTGTGGGTCCGCAGATCGTCTTTACCGGGCGAAAGCTGGGCCGGGATCGGCCAGGTACGCCCACCTACAGCGCAGCAACTCGCGCCGAGCTGGTGGCGGCCGTGGATTCGCTGCGTGAGGCCGGTGCCAGCGATGTTTTCGTCAGGTCGCTTTCCAGGTCGCTCTACGGCACGCTGGGAGAACTCTCCCGGACCGGGGGGCCGGCATTTGGAGGTTTGGTCCCCGCAGGCGTTACGCTGAGCCAGGTTGTGGCCGCCGGGCAGCGATCCATTACTCATATGGATGGACTGCTCGTCGCTTCTGCGCGGAACGAGTCGTGGTTGCGCTGGGCGCTGGGCGTCTCCGAGCGCCGGCCCTTCTGGGCCCGCGTCCTCTGGAAGCTGGGGTTCTGGCGTGGCGTACTCGATCGCGACCGCCTCATAGCCGATCAATTCAGCGAGGACCGGGCACGCAAGGTGGTTTCGCTCCTGGCGACGGGACGCATCTATCAGATTCCTACACTGCGGCTGCTTGCCAACCTTCACCGGGCGGCCGACTCCGCGCTGCTGATGCCGCCCATGCCCCTTGGCCTGCGCGTGCCAAGGGACGCCTGGCAGGGCTATCCATCGCGGCCGGTGAGTGAGCCACATCCGCTGGCGCGCCTGCACGCGCTGCACCGTCGCCTGATCCGGGACATGTCGCTGGCGGGTGTGCCTCTGCTGGCCGGATCGGACGCGCCCAATCTCTGGTCGGTGCCTGGACGTGGTCTGCACGACGAGCTGGAACTCCTGGTTGCCAGCGGGCTGTCGCCGACCCAGGCGCTCCGCGCCGCAACGACAACGGCCGCCGAGTTTCTGGGAGGGGGGGGGAGGGGGACGGCCGCCGACTCGTCAGGCACAATTGCTGCCGGCAAGGTGGCGGACATCGTTCTGCTCGATGGTGATCCCGCCCGTGACATCACGAACACGAGAAGGATCCACGCAGTTATCGCGCGTGGGAGGCTTCATGACCGGGAGGCGCTGGATGAAATGGTGCTGATGGCTGGCTCCGCTGCGCAACCGGTGGCCGACTGGTGGAGTCGTCGGGCTCCATGAGCGTGATTCCTGTTGCGGTGATGAAGGTTGCGGTACACGACTCACTGGTTCACTCGCTGCCGGAGATTCGCTACGTATTCAGAGCACTGGCGCACACCGCCGGCTATGCACTCGACCTGCGGTGGCACGGGGACAGCGGTGGGAGTTGCCACGTATCCTATGCGCCGCGGGGAGCTCACGTTCCGGCTGCCACGATAACGATCGACGCTGATGAAGGCCCTCTGGCCGACGTCTGGGGAGTGCTGCCCGTCGCCTGCACAACTATCGATGGTGTTGGCTGTCTCCAGTTTGGCAGCGAGCCGTTCGCTTTCAGCCGCGATGAGTCGGGAGCGCTCCATCTGCGAGGAGACATCGTTCGATCGGCTTTCTGGCTGCTGGCCGGGGCGGGGGAGCCACTACAGCGGCGTGATCGTCACGGGAGCGCACTTCTCACGGGCTCCTTCACCTCTGCCAACGATCTACTCGAGCGGCCGCTGGTTTCGGAGTACGCGTTGGTGCTGCGCGGAGAGCTTGAGCGGCAGGGATTGCGTCCGATGCTGCCCGAGTGGGCGAGCGATGGCAGATCGGCGTTCGTCTTCAGCCACGATGTCGATTATCCGCAGATGATCCGGTGGATCGAGTGTCTGCGACTGGTTCGGGCACGCGGCCCGGCCGCTTTGTCCGGAATCCGCGCCGTCATGAGCGGCGCGAGTCATTTCTGGAAGTTCGATGACTGGGTCACGCTCGAGCGCGAATGGGGTGCTCGCCCTGCGTTCTATTTCTCGGCGCGTCGGGGGTCGCTGGTGCAGTACGCGTCGGGTACACCCGACTGCTTTTACGACATCGAGGCCCGCGAGTTTCGTGAACTCTTTCAACGGCTTGTGGACGCCGGCTGCGAAGTGGGGCTGCATGCGTCCTACAATGCCTACAGGAATGCAGCGACTATCTCCGCCGAGCGGGCGTCTCTGGCGAGGGCATCAGGGACAGCGGTGGAGGGCAACCGCCATCACTACTTCAGGCTCGATCCGCGCGCACCACACGAGACGCTGGCGCGACACGAGGAGGTGGGGCTCCTCTACGACAGTTCACTCCACCACGCCTGGCACCCCGGCTTCCGCAGCGGAATCTGCCATCCGTTCCATCCATGGCATCCCGTCGAGAGGCGCGAGCTGGGGATAGCCCAGCTGCCGCCGGCGTGGATGGATGACCATTTCGACCGCTGCCTTCGCTACAACGGCATCACTGATGCCGACGCGACCGCGCGCAAGTTGCTGGACGCGACACGGCGGACGGCGGGTGTGGCGGTGGTCGACTACCATGTGCGCGGTCTCAACACGGACTTCTTTCCGCGTTACGGGGCGTGGCTGATCGAATTCGCCCGCGCAAACTTCGATGACAGGCTCCGGTTCCTCCGTCCGATCGACGTCGCACGCCAGCAGCTGGAGCACGAGCGGCGGCTCGAGTCGGCCGGTATCGACCGGACCGCCGGGACGAAGCTGCATGCGGTGCGGGTGGAGCGGACAAACATTGCAGTGCAAGAGCTGCGCGTCGAAAACGAGAGTTTGTGGGAGGCCTATGTGGCCCGGAATCCGGAAGCCACCGTCTATCATGGCCTTCCGTGGAAACGAGTAACGGAGGAAGGACTCGGACACCGCGCGAGGTACCTCCTGGCGCTCGACAGATCCCTCGACGACGAGGTCGTCGGCGTCCTCCCACTGTTCGAAGTGAGGGCGCTCGACGGGAGAGCTCTTGTCTCCGTGCCGTTGCGCGACCGGGGTGGCCCGCTGGCCCGGGATGCAATGGTGGCGCAGGCACTTGCAGAGGCGAGCGTAAAGCTCGCTCACTCGATCGGCGCTCGCCGGGTGGCGATCAAGTTTCCTCCCGAAGGCCTGAGGGCCGCGCTCACATCCGCCGGCTTCGTCGAACAGCGCCACTGGGTCACGTCGGTCGTTCCCGTTGCGATGGGAGAAGATCGGCTCTGGAATGACGTTTTCCGCTCGCCCACGCGGCGAGCCGTCAACAAGGCACGCAATTCCGGCCTGGTTGCGCGCTGGTCAACAGACACTGCCGATCTGGCGCGGTTCTACGAGATGTTCCTGATGACACGGCGGATGCTTGGCGTGCCAGCCTACCCGCCGCGCTTCTTCGAGGCGGTCTGGAAGCATTTGACACCGGGCGGGAACGTCAGGCTTCTGCTCGTTGAAAGGGAGGGAAGCGTTCAGGGAGCTCTACTCGTCTTTCCCTGGGGGCGGGAAGTGGTCTCGGCGTACATGGGATCGGATCCAACTTCACGCGATGCGCGAGTGAACGACCTTCTCTTCTGGGAAGCGATAAGGTGGTCCGCCGAGAGCGGCTACGAGACCTGGTACTTCGGTGCGGACTCTCCTTTGCAGGAGGGACTGCTGGCCTACAAGAGAAAGTGGGGTGGCCGGCAGTTCGTTGTTTCCAACTATCATTATTCGACCAATGGGGCTGCTTATCAGCCGGCCGACAGCAGCAGCCCCGGGCACGCGAAAACAAGAAGGCTGATCTCGAGCCTTCCGCTGCCGCTGTTCAGGGTTTTCGGATCCTTCACTTCACGCAGACTCTGGTAATTCGCCAATCTGGAGAGCATCAAAATGGAGATGACGCAATCAAGGCCGAAGTTTCTGACGCCACAGGTCCTGATCTATTCCGCGCTCTGTATCGGCGTGGGGCTGGGCCCATGGTGGCTCGGCATGACAAGTGAGCTGCTGCGCCCGGTGGTCTGGCTGTTCATGGTGCTGGGCTACCGCTGGCTCGAGCAGTTCGGCTATTCGCCGCGCTCGTCGCAGGGCAACCGCAGGGCGGAGTGGCTTTTCTACGCCATCTACATGGGCTTTTCGGGAAGCATCCTCCTGCCAGCCGTCGAGTACGCCTTTGCACCGCGGCCACTTTCGGTGCCACTGATGCTCGTAGGTGTCGGCTTTGCCGGACTTGGCGCCTTCTCCCGATATCTGAGCGTCAAGACGATCGGCAGGCACTTCTCCACTCACGTTGAGGTGAGACCGGGGCACGAGCTGGTTGACAGCGGCATCATGAGCCTGATCCGGCATCCGGGGTACGCGGGTGCCATGGCCTTCACCCTTGGTGGTGCGCTGATCCTTCACAGCTTCTGGAGCCTTGTCTACATCTGCGCCTTTTACTGGGTCCTTCTGCTGATCCGGATCGGCTACGAGGAGCAGGAGCTTGGTGAGCGGCTTGTCGGTTACAGGGACTACATGAAGCGTACGAAACGCCTGATCCCCTGGGTGTTCTGAGCCATGAAGGCACGGGCGTTTTTCACTCCACAGCTGATCGCTTTTTCGGTCCTCTGCCTCATCGTGGCGCTGGGGCCGGTCGTTGTCGACGCCGGCCGCGAGTGGCAGAGGCCTGTCGTCTGGTTGATGGCTGTGCTCGCCTATCGGTGGCGTGAACAGCTGGTGTTCAGGCCAAGTCCGGTGCGAGCGGAGCGGACGGGGGAATGGCTCTTTCCGCTGGTCTACATCGGCGTAACAGGCAGCGTGCTGTTTCCGGCGATCGAGTTCGCGGTTGATCCGCGCCCCTGGTCGCCGGTTGTGTCAGGAATCGGACTGGCACTGGCGCTGTTCGGATCCTGGCTCAGGGTTCGGGCGATCGATACGCTCGGAGAGCAGTTATCGACGCATCTCGAGATCAGGCCCGATCACAGGCTGGTCGATCACGGTGTTTTTCGTCTGGTGCGGCATCCCGGCACGACCGGCGCCATGGTCTTTCTCCTCGGCGCGGCTCTGATCCTCCAGGCCTGGTACAGCGTGATCTGGGTGGTCGGGTTCCTGTGGACGGTGCTTTTCATCAGGATGGGCGTCGAGGAGCGCGATTCGGCCGCACGACTCCCCGGTTATCGCGAATACATGGCGCGGACCAAACGCATAATTCCGTTTGTCTACTGACGATTCCCGGGTGCCGCGCGCGCGGAGGGGCCAGGCGTGGCTGGACCAGGCACTCCCGGCCGCGCGCCGACTGCTGGGGAACCTGGACCGCGAAGCGCCATCGCTGACCAGAGGCAGCTTTGACCGCGAGCACTGGAGCTGGAAGTTCCGCGACTTTCCAATCGGCACGATGCAGATGGGGGTGTATCCCCTCACCCTGCTCTGGAGGCACCCATTTGCGGATTCCCCCTACCACCAGAACAGCAATCTGCTGAGGTGGATCGAAGGAGCACTTGATCAGATCGTGCGCCGTCAGAAGCGCAACGGTGCATTCGAGGCCTTCGCGCCTAACGACTTCGATCCCGGACCGACGCTGGGCATCGTCTACGCGATGGCGCGCACAGCAGGACTTGCCGGTGACGCGATCGAGCCCACTCTCCGTCAGCGGGTGGCGGCTGCCGCCGCGAGAGGTGCCGACTTCGCCCTCCGCCACGAACAGTCCCACGGCTACGTCAGCAATCACTGGGCGCTGTTTGCCTGCGCGTTTCACGCCGCTGCGGCGCTCTGCGAAAAGGAGGTCTACGCAGGCCGGGCGCGCCAGGTCGTCCGCGAGATCATCCGCCGCCAGTCCGCTGAAGGGTGGTATCCGGAATACGGCGGTCCCGATCCCGGCTACGAGTCACTGGGAATCGCGTATCTCGCCTCCTTCTGGAAAGAAACCCGGGACCCGGCGCTGCTCGAGTCGCTGAGGAAGTCGGCCGCCTTCTTTACGCATTGTGTACATCCCGACGGCAGCAGCGGCGGCGTGTACGGAAGCAGGCAGACGCACCTGTTCTTTCCTTCGGGGTTCGAGATGCTTGCGACGGTTTCGTCAGACGCGGCCGCGGTGGTCCGCTTCATGAGCAGGCGCGTCGCACGGGGGAATGTTGTAACACCGCTGGAAAGCGACGCTCACAACCTGGCGCCGCTGCTCGCCTCCTACCTCGACGCTGCGCTCGCCGCCGGGTATGCGGGGAGCGACGTGGAGCCCGCGCTCCTCCCCTGCGAAGGTGGCACAAAGTCTGGCCTGCATGTCTTTCCGGAATCCGGCCTGGCTACCTGTCTCACAGACTCGTGTTACGGCGTGTTCAATGCCCGCAAAGGCGGAGTGGGGCGGGTCTTCAGCAGAGCCGGCGACGGCAACCAGATCTGGCAGGACGCTGGGTACGTAGCGCAGACGCAGGGAGCGCAGTGGGCGTCGCAACGAGCAATCGTGGGACGCGTCGTGAGTTCGGGCGAAGGTGTGCTCGAGCTGGAGACAGGGTTCGCTCATTATTCGCAGCCGGTGCCGACACCCTCGAACTATCTCGTACTTCGCATCCTTGCTTTGACAGTTTTTCGCAGTGCCCGGGTGGGTACGTGGATCAGGGATCGGATCGTCCGGCATCTCCTGGCGAACTCGCGCTCCGGGCCGCTGGAACTCCGCCGGCGCGTCACAGTCGCAGATGCGTCGATCGCGATCGATGATGAGATCAGCATCAGTGGGAGCGCCCGGGTGGCATCACTCAGGCGGCTGACCACCTTTACCGCAATTCACATGGGCTCGGCGCGTACCTTTCACGCCAACGAGCTCGATCTGCCGCCCGATGTGACGCTCGAAACGGAAGCGCGTACGCTCGATGCAGCCCGCAGGGTCCGGATCAGCCAGGTGATCAGGGTGCTGGCGCTTTCGGTGCTGGTGGGTTGTGCATCGCCAGTGGTGACCATTGATACAAGCGAAAGAATGCAGGTAATGGCAGGGTGGGAGGCACTGGTGGGGCCGCCCAACCGGGAATGCGACTACCCGTCCTGGCTGGCGGCGCGCGAGCGGATCCTCGATGTCGCGGCGAATGACCTGGGGATAAACCGCGTGCGGCTCCCACTGCGGGCAGGCATGGAACGGAACGACGACACCTACCCTGGCCATCTGCGCGGCGAGGTTTCGTTCGACGACTGGAAGCGGACCTGGCATCGCGCCGAAAACGACAACGATGATCCATTCGTGGCCGAACCCCGCGGTTTCCAGTGGGAGTCACTGGACTCGACCATAACGCACACCGTCCTGCCACTGCGCGACAGGCTTCGGGCGCGGGGCGACGATCTCTGGATCAACGCCATTCTGCCGAGCGCCGGCCCGGCGCGGATCTATCAGTCGAGTGAGGGCGAGGAATACGCCGAGTTCATCGTGCAGGCCTTCGAACACCTGAGGACTCGCTGGGGGATAACGCCGAACTCGCTGGAGATCGTCAACGAGCCGAAGCCGAGGGAGTGGACGGCAGCGCAGCTGGCCTCGGCGCTGTTGGCGGTGCGGAGCCGGCTGGCGGCCAGGGGTTTCAGCCCGCGATTTCTGTTGCCCTCGGCGACCACGATCAATGGGAGCGAGGAGTATCTGCTGCAGCTGCTCAGGTTTCCCGGCGTCGCCGGCGCGATGACCGACGTTTCCTATCACCGCTACGGCGGTGGCGAGCCTGCGGTACGGCGACTGCGCCGAATGGCCGACTCCCTTGGCTACGGAATGGCGATGACCGAGCAGCTCGACGCCGACACGAGAGTGTTGCGCGAGGATCTCGAGGTCGGGCGCGTCTCGGCCTGGCAGCAGTTCGGTCTGGCCTTCTGCCCACCAGCTGACAGTATAAAGACCGCAGGAATATACATCACGTTCAGGGAGAACGGCGACTCGGCGGCGGCCACGGTGAAGCTCACCGCCAATGCCCGTTTCCTGCGGCACTACTTTCGCATGGTGAAGCTCGGCGCGATCCGTGTCGGTGCCGCGAGCAGTTCCGGCACACTGCACGCCAACGCGTTCGTCAATCCCGATGGCGGAATGGTCGTTGTGCTTGAGTCGAGCCGACCGGTGCGCGCGCAGCTTGACGGACTCGGGCCAGGGAGGTGGCGCGGCTGGTGGACGTCGGCGGACTCGGAGGGAGAAGTCGAGGCGAGCGGCGTCGGGTCCGGCGGTCGGCTGGCCGTTGAGTTGAAAAAACCGGGCGCGCTCACTCTGTATTCATTTTGACCACCGGCATCCGGCCGACGCTTCTGTGGGGCGCCCTCCTCCTTGGCGCCCAGGTGGCGTCGTTCGGGCTGCTACGCGCCGGAAAGATCGTCGGCTACCAGCATTGGGCGTTTGACCGCCTGGCCGGTCCGTCCGTGGCGTGGATCGGCGCCGCCGTTCTCGCTCTGCAGCTCGCACTGGTCATGAGTCACCGGAAGGCGGTCGCCGCGTCGATCCGCGAGCTGCCTCGTGGTGCCGGTCGAGTGTCGGTCGTTCTGCTTGCAGTAGTTTGGGCCGCGATCGCGACACCAGCATCCGCCGACCCGCTGCGCTACGCAGGTGAAACCGTTCTCGGGCTCGTGCTCCAGGTCGCGGCGATCGGCAACTTCCTGCTGCTGGTGCGCGCGCTGCCCGCGGGCGTTACCGACAGCGTCCTGAGTCGACCTGGCATTGATGGGGAGGAGTCTTCCGGCTGGAGATGGGCGCTGAGTGCGGGCGCCGTTGCCGTGCTGCTAACAAGCCTCCTCAACGTGCTGATCTACGAGCGCGTCCCCCACGTCGCCGACGAGGTCGTCTACCTGCTGCATGCGCGGTATTTCGCGGAGGGGATGCTGGTCATGCCCGCCCCGCCGGTGCCGGGCGCCTTTGATGTCGATCTCGTCTACTATGACGGCGATCGTGCGTTCGTCACCACGCCACCCGGGTGGCCGGCGATTCTCGCGATCGGTGTGAAGCTGGGGGCGCCGTGGCTCGTCAATCCCCTGCTCAGTGGAGTCAGCGTCGTTCTCCTCCACGCCCTCGTACGTCGGCTCGACGGCGAGCTTACGGCCCGCCTGTCGGTGCTGCTGATGCTCCTTTCTCCATGGTTTCTGTTCCTGGGGATGAGCTTCATGACGCACACCTCGGCGCTGGCGTTTGCGCTTGCGGCCGCACTGGGGATCGCGGTGGCGCAAAGGAGGGAGGCAATCTGGCCGGCGCTCCTCTCCGGGGCAGCAATCGGAGTCGTAAGTCTGATTCGGCCGCTCGAGGGGCTCATCGTTGCGATCGTACTTGGCGTGTGGTCGCTCAGGGCCCGGCACCGCGTGTGGCGGCTGCTGCCATCAGCTGCGCTGACAGCATCGACGATCATCACCGGCTCGCTCGTCAGGCTCTACAACGTGGCGCTCACGGGCGATCCCGGCAGGTTCCCGATCATGATGTACGTCGACCGGTTTTATCATACCGGCGCAAATGACCTCGGTTTTGGTGCGAATCGCGGCATGGGCTGGGGTGGACTCGACCCCTGGCCCGGGCATGGTTTGCGGGACGCAACCCTCAACACACTGCTGAACGCGTCGGCGCTTCAGTCAGAGCTGTTCGGCTGGGCCACCGGATCACTGCTCTTCATTTTCCTGCTCGTCGCCGCGAATCGCCTCGCTGCGATGGACCGGACGCTCGTTGGAATCGTGGTATTTGTGATCGTTGTACACGCCTTCTACTGGTTCAGTGGTGGGCCGGACTTCGGCGCGCGCTACTGGTTCGTTGCTCTGATTCCCCTCGTCGTCATCACGGCGAGGGCCCCCCGGCTACTGGCTGGGACTGATGCCGACTCGCGCCGGCTTGCAGTCGGACTCACTGTTCTTGGTATTTTGTCAACGGCGGCGTTCACGACCTGGCGGGGGCTGGAGAAGTATCGTGGCTATCGCCTGATGGGCGACGACTTCGTCAGATTTGCCGATGAGAATGACCTGGGCAACGCGCTCGTTCTCGTCAGGGGCCGGAGACATCCCGACTATCACATGGCGTTCATGGAGAATCCGGTCAGGCCCGATGACCGCCGTCCAGTGTTTGCATGGGATCGCAACCGTGAGCTCCGGGCTGCCGCGATCTCGGCATTTCCGGAACGCCCGGTCGTGATTGTGGACGGTCCAACGGTTTCCGGCGGAGCGGTACGCATCGTCGCCGGACCGCTGCCACCCGGGTCGCCGCTCCCCGACCTCCCGGCCTCGGAGGAGCTTCCTGCCGCGATCGGGCGACAGGGCGCGACGGGAAGGGAAGCCCCGCAGCAGCAGCCGCGGTGAGCGGAACGAGCTCAGGGCCCGGGAGGGTCACCGTCGACCTGTCGGTGGTCGTTGTACGCTTCGCGGGCGGAGAGTACGTAAAACGTGCGTTGTCGGCGCTCGCGACGCAGCACGGGTTTGATGCGTATGAAGTGATCGTGGCGCATCACTCGCGAGATGTGCCGGACAGCGCGACAAGAGACGCTTTTCCGCTGGTGCGATGGGTGAGCGCTGACTCGACCGACCCGGCGGCGCTGCGTGCTGCAGCGGTCCGCGCCGCGACCGGGACTATCATCGCGTGCACCGAGGACCACTGCGTGCCTGACCCCGACTGGTGCCGGCGGGTAGTCACTGCGCACCAACGGTCATCTGCATCCGTGATTGGCGGCGCTATCGACAAGGTCACGCCGGACAGCGCCGAATCATGGGCCGTCTGGCTCATGGATTACTCCAGATACATGCCTCCTCTCGCTCCCGGGCCGGCCGTTTCGTGCTCCGACTGCAACGTCTCCTACAAGCGGGATCCGCTCGAGCGGGAGGAACACGTGTGGAGAGAGGTATTCAGGGAGACAGAAGTCCACGCTGCCGTCACGAAGAACGGTGAACGAAGAGAAGTGATGTTGCTCGACCCGTCGATTGTTGTTCTCCAGGGGCGCACGTCGGACATGACTGCTCTTGCACGCGAGCGCTTCGAGCACGGCAGGGTGTACGGGGCCCAGATTGCGTCAGGCCGTACCGTCATCGACCGTCTTGGGCGCGCGATTGTTGTGCCGCTGGCGCCGCTGATTACGCTTCTTCGTGCGCGCAGGCGGATGCGAGCCGCGGGCCGGGCTGGCGAAGCGCCGCGCCGGGCGTGGGTCCTTCTCCCGCGCCTCGCCTTCTACTGGACGATGGGTGAAGTGCTGGGGCTCGTCACGGGGTCGCCGGGGCGAAGTCCGGACCGATGAACACCGCCAACCAGGTTTTCACCCTCCGGGAGTGGCAGGACGTCGGCCTCGCATGCCCGGGATGTAGTGGAGAGTTTGGCAGACTGGGCAGAAGCGAGATCGTCTGCGGGAGCTGCTCGGAGAGCTGGCCCGTACATTTCGGGATTCCTGATCTGAGAACAGGACCGGATCCCTACCTCTCGACTGCCGACGATGTCGCGGCAGCCGCCGGACTCGCCAATCGCGATCTGCAGTTCCCCGATCTGTACGCCGCCTACTACGAAGGGAACGAGAAGGTGACTGCGGAACAGGCCTTCCGGTTCATCCGCGGCGTCGTGGCAGCGTCCGCTCGAGCCGAGGCCCTGCTCGATGATGTCGCCCCATCAACGGGACTGCCGGCCACGCCCCGCACCGAGGCTCCGCTCGATGCAGTCACGACCTCGACCGCCGGACTCATTCGATTCCTCGACCTCGGCTGCGGCACCGCGCCGCTGGCGATCGCAGCCGCCCGTCGTGGAGTCCGTTGTGTGGGCGTGGACGTCGGCCTCCGGTGGCTCGTGCTTGCTGCGGCACGCATCAGGGACGCGGGAGTCAGAGTACCGCTGGTCTGCGCCAACGCCGAGCGACTCCCGTTTCGCGACGGAACATTCGATACTGTTGGCGCCGAATCGGTGATCGAGAACGTTGCGGGCGCCAGGGCCGCCACGGTTGAGGCTAAGCGGGTGCTGAAGAGGCCTGGCAGGTTCTTCTTCAGTGCGCCTAACAAGTGGTCGCTGGGACCTGACCCGCACACGGGTCTGCCTGCAGCCGGCTACTGGCCGGACCTCCTGTTCCGACGGACAGTGGTAAGGAGGGGTGCGGTCTTCCCAAGGCGGTTCATGCGTTCGGCAAGCGACCTTCGAGCACTACTCGAGGATGGGGTGGGAGGATTCAGGATCGTCAGGCTGGGTGTGCCACTCGTTCCCGAGGGTCAGCTCGCAGGCATGCCGCGCCATGTCAGACTTGTCGCCAGCGGCTACAACATCGCGTGCAGAGTGCCTCCGGCACGCTGGCTGCTGCTGCGTGTCGGTCCAACGATTGTCTGCGTGGCGGAGGTCGCGTGAGCACGAGGTTGCGTGACGTTCGTGCTCTGGTGACCGGAGCATCGGGCTTCATAGGGTCGTGGACCGCGCGGGCGCTGCACGACGCGGGTGCTCATGTCACCTGCGTTGTTCGCACGCGTGACAGCGCGGCCCGACTGGCAGCCGACGGTCTCGGGCACTCCCTGGTAACACTCGACCTCACCGACTTTGCCCTCCTCGCCGAGGCGATTCCAGCCCAACGACCCGAGCTGATCTTCAACCTCGCCGGGTACGGTGTCGACCGAGCCGAACGGGACGAGGAGCAGTTCGATCTGGTAAACGCACGACTCCCGCTCGAGCTGGCGAAGGCGCTCGCCAGGGCAGGAGCCAGATCACGACCCCGAATGGTCCACGTCGGCTCGGCATTCGAATACGGTGCAACCGGCGGTATCCTGGCCGAAGATTCGGCATGCGCGCCGACCACGCTCTACGGAATCAGCAAACTCGCAGGCACGCTGTCGCTCATGTCCCGGGCGGCCGGTCATGGGGTTGATGTCACTGTGGCCAGGCTGTTTACCGTCTTTGGGCCCGGGGAACATGAGGGCCGTCTGCTGCCATCAATCATCAACGCTGCGCGCACAGGGCAGCTGCTGCCTCTCAGCGATGGGCGACAGCGCCGGGATTTCGCCTACGTCGAGGACGTTGTGGACGCGATGCTGAAACTGGCAGCGCCGCCGCCGGACGAAGGCCCAGCCGTGATAAACGTGGCGAGCGGAGTCATGCGTTCGGTGCGGGAGTTCGTTCTGGCCGCGGCGTCAACCGTGGGGATGCCCGATGATCAACTTGCTTTCGGTGCGTTGCCGTCCCGTCCCGGTGAGATGGAGCACGACGGCGTCGCAGTCGAGCGACTTCGTCTGATGACGGGATCAGTTCCGAGTGCAGACGTGATGAGGGGGGTTGAGCGGACGCGGGCGCGACTGGCAACTGTTGGGCGCGGATAAGACAGTCGCGTGCCCTGCAGGTAGAGGCGCAGCGGTCAGACCAGGGCGCGCCGCACTGCACATCTCTCGTCATCCAGGCTGGATCGCCGGGCGGCCCCTGCCGAGAATCCACGAAATCGCGCCGCCGGCCAGGCCACCCGCGAGCACTACAACCTGGAACACGAGGCTTGCCGCGACCGCCTGCGGGGCCGCGATGCCAAACGGTGCGCAGAGTGCGACGAACGCCGCCTCCCGGACTCCAATGCCGTTCTGGGTGAGGGGGAGGAGCGCGGCGATCTTGGCCAGCGGCCACACGAACAGCCAGACGTAGAACGGCACGTCCAGCCCCATCGCCAATCCCAGCCACCAGTTGAGTGCCGTCAGTCCCGTCTGCAACACCATGCCACCAATGAACGCCCGGGCGAGCAGCAGCGGGCGGGCCGCGGTCGCCCGCACCGCCGTCCGCACCTTGACCAGGAGCCGCCTGATCTTCCAGGGGAACTTTCGTACCGGCGTCATGACCGTCACAACCCCCGCGATCACCGCACCCCCTCCCAGCAGCAGGCCGAGGAGAACAAACACGCGTCTGCTGTCATCATCCAGAGCCCGCGGCGACAGCAGTGCTCCGATGCCGGCCACCGCCGCCAGGCCGATGACGTCGAGCAGCCGGTCCACCAGACTACCCAGCACAAGCGCCCCGCGCGACCGCACATGACGAAACGCGACGCCAGCCCGTACGACGTCACCACCAACTATCGACGGCAAAAAGGTGCTTCCGAACAGGCCCATGTAGTAGGCGGCGGCGGCGCCGCGGAGCGGCAGACCTGCGTCAGCGGCATTGACGACAGTCCGCCACTTGGTGACCCCAAGCAGGTGCAGCAGCAGATAGGCGGGCAGCGCCATGGCCCACGCCGAGCCGGGCACGCGCGCGACGGCGTCCCTGATCTCGGCGAACGGCAACGCCGTGAACAGAAGCGCGAGGATCGCGGCGCTGACCGTAACCCCGACGAGCGGGTGCCGCAGCCGCGTCAGCACCCGCTTTTTCTCCCGAGTCACCGCCGCCGGTCGCCGTCCAGTTCCAGCTTCCGCAGCCGGTACAGCGCCTCTTCGAGCATCTTCCTGTTGTTGGCGATCAGGTCGGCGAGTAGGCCGATCAGCAGGATCTGAAAGCCCACAATCAGCAGGATCGCCGCGAGGATCAGCGACTGAACATGGCCGACGCGGTCACCCGCGACGTAGAAAACCAGAAACCTGATTCCCGGGATCAGTCCCAGCAGGATAAGGGCCGCTCCGAGCCACGAGAACACACGGAGCGGCCGGTACATCGCGTAGGCGCGCAGGATCGTGACACCCGACTTTCGGATGTAGTGCGGAATTGATTTCATCAGCCGCGACGGGCGCGTCTGCGGATTGATTCTGATGGGGACGAATGAGACAGCCGCCTGGCGGGCGCCGGCGTGTATCAGCGACTCGAGCGTGTACGAATAGCGGCTGAGAACGATGGTCCTGAGCGCAGCTTCACGCGACAACGCGCGAAAGCCGGAGGTCGCGTCCGGGGTCTCGAGGTCGGCCGCACGGCCGATGACCCAGCTCCCCAGAACCTGCAGCCGGCGTTTGAGGAAGTGAAAGTTGGGAAGCGAGCCCACTCCCCTGTCACCCACCGTCAGTTCGGCGGTGCCGGCGACGATTGGAGCCACCAGGCTGGCGATGTCCGATGCCTGATACTGGTTATCGGCATCGGTGTTGACGACGATGTCAGCACCCTGCCGCAGGGATTCCTCGAGACCGGCGCGGTAAGCGGCCGCCAGCCCGCGGTTGCGCGGAAAGCGCACGATGTGCTTCACGCCGTTCGCCCGCGCCACTTCTGCTGTGTTATCGCGGCTCCCGTCGTCGACGATGAGGACCTCGATCGTGTCGACTCCCGGCAATGAACGGGGCAGGTCAGCCAGCGTTGCCGGCAGCGTGGAGGCCTCGTTGAAGCAGGGGATCTGTATGATGACCTTGGTCATTCCCGATCAAGATGGCAGACGTGAACGTCCCCTCCACCCACTGTCCCCCGGAAGACGCGCGACTCCCGGCACTCGGCTCTCAGCAGCGCCATCAGATCCGGCATCGTAGCGGCAATGTAGCGTGGAAAGGTGTACAGGACCCATACGCGACGCGATCCCGCCTGGCGCCTGATCGAATCGACCTCCATCAGGGATGACACGTTAGGCCAGTTTTCGCCATAAAGAGTGCGATAGGGGTCAGCCGGAACTCCGGTCGAGATGACCACGTCATCGGGCCCCCGCGCCGTGCGGACGTGGCGCCATGCCCCTTCGAAATCCTGTTTGGGAAAGCGGTAGTTGAAGCCTAACGAAGCGGCCGAAAGCAAGGCGACGGCCGCCACGCCGGTGATGGCGAGACGCTCCCCCAGAATGGGCCGACGCAAAACTGCTCCGATCCAGCTGCAGGTCGCGAACAGCCCACGGACGGCGACGATCAGGAAAGGGCCGATCGCGAAGAAGAGGAATCGGGGATAGAAGGTTCCGCGCGCCATTGCCGCCCCCGCCAGCGTGACCGCCACCGGCATAGCCAGCAGAAGGACAAACAGCGGTGAGCGTCTGAAGAGCGAAACCAGCCCGGCGCAGAAGACGGCCAGGCCGGCCGCAACAACCGACACGCCCACGGCGAGAACTCCACCGCTCAATCCGAGCGCGAGGACGCGGAACCCCTCGAGCGCCGCCCAGGCCGGTGTCGAGACAGCGGCGAGGCCACTTTCAGTCTCCGAGAAGAACGCGATCACGTCACGCAGCATGGGGGCGTAGAGCAGCAGCGCCAACAGGCCGGCACCAGCAAACGACAGCACAAAGGAGCTCCACATCGACCTGTCCCGTTCGGCCCTGGTGCGCAACATCTCGATCAGCACCGCCAGCGCGTGTCCCACCGAGACAAAGATCATCGTCAGATGCGTCCAGGCGCCGAGTGCAGCTGCGACCGAAAGCCCGACCCAGTCTCGGAGGTCGCAGTGGCGCACCGCACGCAAGGCGAACAGCATCGTCAGCAGCGTAAAGAACGCGATCGCACTGTAGCCGCGCGCGTTCTGCGAAAACCAGACGTGGTGGTACGAGAGCGCAAGGATTGCGGCGGCGGCCAGGGCCTCGCGGCGACTTGCGACCTCACGCGCCAGGAGCGCGGTCAGCGGCACCGAGGCCACTCCGAAAAGCATCGCCGGGAGCCTGATGCTCCATGCGGACTCGCCGAACACGGAGCGCGACAGACTGGCGAGGATCGCGTAAAAGGGGTGATGGTTGTCGCCCCAGTAGGTCGTGAGGACCACAGCCGGTGGCTCGCGGAACGACCTGACGAGTGAATAGACCTCGTCGATCCAGAGACCCGAGTCGAGATTGATGAGCCGGGCGAGGGCGGCGAGTGCGGTGAGCACCACAAGAGCCACGATCCATCCTCGACGGTCCTCCCCGGTCATCGGCAGGGTTGGTCAGTCCTCGACGACGTGGGTGGCGAAGACCTTCCGGTATCCGGCCCACTTCACCGCATCGAAGCTCTTTCCATCGAGGCAGTCTGCGGCTGCATACGCCATGTAGAGCGCGTGGTGCGTGTTGTCGTGTGCGAAGAGTCCCTGCCGGCCGTAGACCAGCAGGTTTGGCAGGCCTGCAGCCCAGTTGTCGAGCGTTCCGAAGGGTACTTCGTATCCCTTGAGGTAGACGGGATAGGCCTGGCGGAGCCGACGGACATGAACGGCGGCTGGTGGAACCGGAAGGGGGATGCCCGCGGTGGCGACGTCGCTGGCAAGACGCCGCGCCAGTTCGTCGTCGCTCGCGGACCAGATCTCATCATCGATGCGACAGGGGTATTCGCCACACAAGACCGTCGTCCCCCGTGGCTCTGTGGAGCGAAAGTAGTTTTTTGGCTCAGACAGACGCGTCATCCGCACATTCCCCTCCGGGAAGTAGTGCGCGTCGGTCGTGGTGAACTGGTCGACCGGGAGCTGCACGTATACAAGCACCATCGCCCTGTAGCTGATGGCATCGGCCGCGGCGAGCACGGGAGCTGGTGCCGGAGGGTGCATCATCCGCGCGAGTAGCGAGATCGGGATCGTCGACCAGATGTGGTCAGCGTCGACGACCATCTGTTCGTCGCCGCGTGTGGCGGTGACTCGCCACCTCGGACCACCGGCTGCCCCGGGCTCTATCCGCTGGGCGCTCCAGCCCAGTTTCAGATCGGCGCCGAGGCTCGCGGCTTCGGAGGCGTAGGCCGAGCTGATCTGCCCGTACCCCTTTCGCATGTAGTAGTAGTTTCCACCTCCAACCGGTTTGAGCAGGCGCCTGATCAGCTTGCCGAAACTCCCCGCCGAGACTCTCTTGCGCGCCTGGATCCCGGAGAGTTCCCCGGGCTCGTGGCCCCACATTTTTCGAGCGTAGGGGAAGTAGAAGTGGCGGCTCATCGTCGGGCCGAGGTTGGCGAGGAGCACAGATGCAAACGTGTCGCCTTCATCGGGCCGGGAGATCCGTCGGGCAACCATGTCGCGCAACATGCCGAGGGCGAAGCCCTTGTCGAGCCGCCGGAGCAGGTCGGTGGTCTGAATGGGGAAGTGGAGCCACTTTCCCCGCAGCCTGATCCGTCCATGCCGGGAGAAGTTGTCGAAGTCGGCGCCGAGCATGCGCCTGATGTCGGCGAGTACACGCGGATCGACGGTATGATGGAGACGGTGGCTGCCATAATCGAGCCACTGGCCGCCCCACTGGAAGCTCCCGGCGTTCCCTCCAACTACCTCCTGCCGTTCGAAGAGCACTACCTCCGCCTTGCCGGAGGCGCGGAGCTGCCAGGCACCGCCACAGCCGGCGGGGCCACCACCGAGGACTACCACGCGCGGGAGTGAGGTCACGAGCGGGACGGCCGTTTCCAGGGGGCGCGGCCGGACTGCCACAGAGATTCCAGCAGGTCGCGCTCCCGCACAGTATCCATCGGTTGAAAGAATCCCGGATGCCTGAAAGCCATCAGCTGGCCGTCCCGGGCCAGCCGCTCGAGAGGCTCGCGCTCGAAGACGCTGTCATCTCCCGATATGTAGTCAAAGACCCTCGGTTCGAGGACGAAGAAGCCGCCGTTGATCCAGCCGCCTTCGGCCTGGGGCTTTTCGGAGAACTCGCTCACGGAGTCTCCGTCGATATGCAGGCCGCCAAACCGTGCCGGCGGCCGCACGGCGGTAACGGTCGCGAGTCGTCCGTGACGCCGATGAAAGGTGAGCAGGCCATCGAGGTCGACGTCGGAAAGTCCGTCGCCGTAGGTCGCCATGCAGCTCTCGCCTCCGACGAGGTCGGCGAGCCGCCGGAGGCGGCCGCCAGTCATCGTCTCGAGGCCTGTATCGACGAGGCCGACACGCCAGTCCATCGTGCTGCCGGAGATGACGTCGACTGAACCACTGCGCAGGTCAACGAAGAAGTCGCTTTCATGGACGGCGATGTTCCGGAAGTACTCCTTGATCATCTCGCCCTTGTAGCCGCAGGCGACGAGGAACTCCTTGTGGCCAAATGATGCGAAGTATCTCATCAGGTGCCACAGCATCGGCCGGCCCCCGATCTCGACCATCGGCTTCGGTCTTGTAGCCGTCTCTTCGGCGAGCCGCGTACCACGTCCGCCGGCGAGGAGAATGACTTTCATTCGAGTCAGCGTGAAGCAGCCGGAGTCGAACCCCCGCGGGTGCCCGAAGCAGGGGCGGAGGCGACGACCGTCGATGACCTGCGGCGCCATGCGGCGAGCTCGGACGAGAACCGGTATCGCATCAGCCCTGCGAAGAAGTTGACGCAGGTACTGGCGTTGACGTGCGAAAGACCCCGCGAACGCATGCGGGCGAAGACGTTGTACTCGATACAGCGCACCCCCAGGTAGTGCGACTTGATCATGATCTCGGGATCGAGAAACCAGTCGCGGGACGACAGCTCCATCCGCCTCGCCACATCGCGGGGAAAGAGCTTGGGGAGGCCATTGATGTCAAAAGAAGCTATGCGTGGCCAGAGGATCCTGAACAGCGAGTTATAGGCAACGGAAACCACCTTTCTCGTGAAACCGTCCATGCGGAAACGTCGCCGCGCCTTGGCGATCACTGGTTCCTCGCACGCCAGCGCTTCGAGATACAGATGCACCGTGTCGAGGGCATCCACCTGCGAGTCGGCCGGGATGAGTCCGATCCAGTCGGCACGAGCGTGGGGAAGGCCGCTGAGGATGCCGAAGCCGTAACCCTGGTTGACTTGAACCGTCACCGGTACCACCCGCGGGTCGCGTGCGGCAAACTCGCGAATGATCTCGGCCGTACGGTCACGCGAGCCGTTGTCGACCGAAATGAGCTCGACGCTGATCCCCGCTTCGTCGAACGCGGAAAGAGTGCGCCTGATCGTCTGCGTGACAATCGCTTCCTCGTTGTAACAGGGCATGACGAGGGAGAGCGCAGGTCGGTCGGCGGGCCGCTGATCAGTTGGCTGCATTTACGGGCTCAGCATGTTTGCAAGTTCCATGACTCTGGGACGATGAGGATGAACACGAAGAGCAGAAAAAGCACGCTGATCGGGCGGCCCGCGCCATCACCGATCGGCGCCGCGCACCCCGCCCATCCAGACCATCCCGGCCTCCACCCTTCAAACCTGTCGCATCTGCGCGACACCTTCCAGTAACCACTGACCCGCGTTTCACATCGAACGGGCTTGATCGTCCAGATTACGATCTGGCAACGCAAAGGGCACGCACGGATTATGCTCCAGCGGCGGCTGATCAGAATGGTGTGCGAGGGATGCTACCGGCAGGAACTGCCGCCCCGAGCTTCGGGCAAAGACTGACAAATAACACGTGACAGCCAGCAACGCATGACAAGCACGAGTGAAAGCGCACCGAGCCCGGCGTCGCTGCTGGACGAAAGCCATGATGTGATCATCGAGGACGCGGCGCGCAGCGCCGCCGCGATCGATGACATCGCTGATAACCTGGCGGGGCGAACGGTTCTGCTCGCTGGCGGCGCGGGATTCCTCGGCTCGGCGATGCTGGACACGCTTCAACACCTCAATTCTCTCCGGACACGAACGCCGATCCGTGTGCTCGTCGCCGACAACTACGTGACCGGGGTGCCGTCGAGGATCGAACGTCACGCGGGCGATCCGAACGTCAGAATCATCGATACCGATATCTCGCGCGACTTCGACGTTCCTGAAAAGTTCGACTTCGCGATCCACGCCGCCTCGATCGCCTCTCCGATCGTTTATCGGGCACGCCCGCTCCAGACCGTTGACGTCAACGTCTGGGGACTGCGGAGGATGCTCGAACTCTCGCGCCAGCAACCGGATTTTCAGAGCTTTCTCTTTTTTTCGACCAGCGAGATATACGGCGATCCCGATGCGGCCAGCATCCCGACACCGGAAGACTATCGCGGCTTCGTCTCGTGCACGGGACCGCGGGCCTGCTACGATGAATCGAAGCGATTCGGAGAGACACTGGCGGTGATCTTTCATCAGGAGTTCGGGTTCCCGATCCGGAGCGTCAGGCCGTTCAATGTCTACGGGGCAGGTCAGAGGCTCGACGACGGCCGGATCATACCTGACCTGGTCAAGGCGGCTGCAGAAGGCAGGGAGCTGGTGCTGCACTCCGACGGAAGGGCGACGCGATCGTTCTGTTACGTCAGCGACGCGGTGGCGGGGTTCCTCCTCGCGATGCTCAAGGGCCGGCCTGGAGAGGCCTACAACATCGGCAACGACGTCGAGGTGAACATCCGCGAAGTCGCGGACATCGTAACCGGGTTGACTGGTCTGCCGGTGACGTTCCACAAGAGCAGCGATCCGCACTACCTGACCGATAATCCGCAGCGGCGCTGTCCCGATCTCGCGAAATCACGCCGGGAACTCGGGTATTCCCCCGGTGTTTCGCTGCGCGACGGTCTGATCCGAACCATGCGCTGGGCCGGCGTCCGGCGGAGCCCGGCGCGATGAACGTTGCGGTCATAGGCGGCGGCCCGGTCGGGCTCGTGAGTGGCTGCGCGTTTGCGAGCGTCGGTCACGATGTCACCGTCGTCGATCGGGACACCACGCGGGCAGATCATATCGCGCGTGGAGTACCGCCTTTCCACGAGCCCGGACTCGATGAACTGCTGGCGAGGGTTGTGGCAGCCGGCAAACTCCGCTCTGCAACCGATTGCCGGGAGTCGGTGGGGAAGGCAGCGGTTGTCCTGATATGCGTTGGTACGCCCCAGAGTCCGGAGGGCCATGCTGATCTCACGGCGTTGAAAACAGCAGGCAGCGAGATCGGCTCGGCACTAGGCGGCCGCCGTGATGTTGTAACCGTTCTGGTAAAGAGCACTGTTCCGCCGGGGACAACCATGAATGTCGTCGCGCCGGCCGTACGGGCGGCGGCAGGTGAGACAGCGCACAACATCACATTCGGCATGAACCCCGAGTTCCTGCGCGAGGGTGTCGCTGTTGCCGACATGATCGATCCCGACCGAATCGTCGTCGGCCTCGATGATGTGCGCGGCAAGCCGGCGGTCGAGGAACTCTACCGCCCCTTTTCGGCACCGCTCCTGTTCACGACACCGGGGGGAGCGGAGATGGCGAAGTACACATCCAATGCGCTCCTCTCGACACTGATCTCGTTTTCGAACGAGATCGCGCAGCTCTGCGAAGGTGAGGCCGACGTCAACGCACGAGAGGTGATGCAAGCGCTTCACCTCGACCGACGTTTCAGGTCGAGCGCCAGCAACCCCGATGCGCCCGCGAGCATCGTCTCCTATATCATGCCGGGTCTCGGGTACGGGGGTAGCTGTTTTCCAAAGGACACGGCGGCGCTTGCGGCCTGGGCGCGCGAGCGATCACTCCCGACGCCACTGCTCGACGCCGTACGCGACATCAACGCCAAACGTCCGGAGAGGGTGTTGACGCTGCTCAAGTCCAGACTCGACCTGCGCGGCGCGCGCGTCGCAGTGCTGGGCCTCTCCTTCAAGCCCGGGACCGACGACCTGCGTGAATCGCGGTCGCTGGACTTCGCAAGGCTGCTTTACAATGAGGGAGCAGAGGTTCGCGCGTGTGACCCGGTCGCCGGTGAGTTGGCGGGGAGGCTCCTCGATGGCGTGGCCGCGATCGAGAGTGACCCCGAGTCAGCGCTCATGGGAGCCGACGCCGCCGTTCTTGCGACAGCGTGGCCGCAATACGTTGCCCTCGATCCCAGGCGCGTACGCTCGCTCATGCGACGTCCACTGATGGTGGATGCCCGTGGGGGCCTCGATTCAGCCAGGTGGTCAGAGCACTGCGAGTACCTGACGATTGGAGTCAAGGCTTGAGCCTGCGACTCAGGACGAACTGTCGCATTTGCAGTGCCGACACTCGCACTTTTCTCGAGCTCGGTGTTCAACCGCTGGCAAACAGACTGCCGCCGGCAGGAGAAGAGGCGACAACTCCCAGGTTCCCGCTCACCATGGCGCGGTGCCAGGACTGCGGCCTGGTTCAGTTACGCGAGGTGGTGGACAGCTCGCTGCTCTTCTCTGACTACGCCTACGTCCCCTCGACATCAAGCACGATGCGCTCGCACTTCTCGTCGCTGGCTGATGACGTCATCAGCCGCATGAGGCTTGCGCCAGGCGACCTCGTGGTCGATATCGGCAGCAATGACGGACTCCTGCTTTCGTTCTTCAGGGATGCAGGCATCCGCGTTCAGGGAATCGAGATGGCGGCCAATCTCGCGCAGCGGGCGTCGCTGGCCGGGATACCTACTGTCGCCGCTCCACTCACCGCGGAGTCGGCGGCCGGGGTCCGGGCGGCGTCGGGTCCGGCCCGCGTTGCCTGCGCAACGAACGTCTTCGCCCACGTCGACGACGTCCGATCGTTCCTGAGGAGCGCGCTGACGCTTCTCGACGAGGACGGCGCCTTCATAATCGAGGTTCAGTCCTTCGCCGAGACTGCGCAGTGGCTGGCCTTTGACATGACGTATCACGAACACCTGTCGTACTACACTACAGCGGCTCTGCAGCGGCTCTGCCAGCTGGAGGGAGTCGCGCTCCTCGACGTGGAGGTGGTGGGCACTCACGGTGGATCACTGCGGGCGACGATCGGCCGCCACGGCCACCACCTGGCGCGGCCGGAAAGGGTCGCCGAGCGGGTAGCAGCCGAAGCCCCGCTCGTCAACGACGAAGGGTGCCGCAAGTTCGCCGATGGGGCACTGCGACTGAAAAACGACTTGCGGTCGCTGATCACCGAGCTTCGCGCGAAGGGCAAAGTGGTGGCGGGCTATGGTGCCCCGGCCAAGGCGACGGTCCTCCTCAACTTCTGTGGCTTCGGAAGGCGCGACATCTCGTGGATCATCGACCGCAATCCGGACAAGCAGGGTCGCGTGATTCCAGGAACCGGGATTCCGGTCGTCGGCCCCGGGATGCTCACCGAAGACCCTCCAACGCACCTCCTCCTCCTGGCCTGGAACCTCGCTGACGAAATAATCGAGGAGCAGCGGGACTGGCGCGAATCCGGTGGGCGATTCGTCCGACCCCTCCCCGTCCCGGCGGTCCTCGCGTGACGCCGGGCGTTGCCCAGGGCGCCGGGTCAGAAAGGCGCGATCGCCGGCACGGCGCGTGCAGGATCGGGGGCCATGTCCAGTGCCGCCCCGCGAGCATGATGGTGTCCTGATGCCGGTCTACAAACCTGCCTCGACTGGGGGCTGGGACCGCAAGGCTGTGGTCGACGTCGTGATACCCGTACTCAACGAGGCGCACGTCCTCGAGAAGAGCGTGGGAACCCTCCGCGCCTTCCTCGCCGCCAGCATGCCCTGCATATGGCGTGTTGTCATCGTCGACAACGGATCGGTTGACGGTACCGACGTGGTGGCGCGCAAGCTCGCAGCCGACATACCGGACGTGCGCTTTCTGCAGCTACCGCAGAAGGGGCGCGGCCGCGCGCTGCGCCATGCGTGGAGCCAGAGTGATGCGGACATCATGTGTTACACCGACGTCGACCTGTCGACCGAGTTGCTGGCGCTGCCGAAGATGGTCCATGCGATCCTCGCGGACGGATTCGACCTCGCCACCGGCTCACGACTACTCCCCGGGTCGCGCACGCGGCGGTCGTTCAAGCGTGAGTTCATCTCGCGTGCCTACAATGTCTTCGTCAAGGCCGTGCTCTGGACGTCGTTTTCCGACGCCCAGTGCGGCTTCAAGGCGATCAGCCGGTCGGCAACCGCGGCGCTCGTGCCCGCGATCCGCGATCAGGCGTGGTTCTTCGACACCGAACTGCTCGTGCTCGCCGAGAAACGTGGATATCGTATTGCCGACATCCCCGTCGAATGGATCGAAGACGACGATTCGCGAGTGAAGATCATCAGCACTGCATGGGAAGACATCAAAGGAGTGATGCGCCTGCGCTGGGCGTTGTGGCGCGATCTGGTATCCCCGCGCCGCGCCGACGCCCGCGCGCTGGAGGAGAAGGCCGCGCCCTGAGGCGTGGACCATGACATCCCGGGCCATCGTTGTCACAGGGGCGACAGGATTCATCGGGACACAACTGATCGGGGTGTTGAGCGCCAGCGCCCACACCTTCAGTCTGGTGGCACTGACGAGACGACCATCGTCGCTGACCAGTCTCCCCACCTGGCCCTCGCACTGGCGCGCGATCGAGCACGACATCTCATCCGACAGGTCGATGCCATCGCTGCCTGCGGGCGCGACCATCATCCACCTCGCCGCGGCGACAGGCAGCGCCTCACGCAACGAGATAATCAGGACCAACATCACTGGTACCCTAAGATTGATCGAGGCATCGAAGTCAGCCCGGGGCGGGCACATGATCCTTGTGTCCTCGATCGCAGCCCGCTACGACGACAAACGATGGTATGCCTACGCCGACTCCAAGGTCACTGCGGAAAAGGCGCTCGTCCAGTCGGGTATCGCGTCGACTATCGTGCGGCCGACCGTCGTCATGGGTCCGGGCTCGGCAGCCGAAGCGGCGCTGTGGAAGCTCGCGACTTCCCCCTCACCACTGCCGCTCGTGCCGGGGAGCCCCCACGTTCGGATGCAGCCAATCGCAGTCCGCGACGTTGCGCGAACCCTGGAGCACCTCATCCACCTGGCACCGACGACCGCATCGCTTTCGTTCGACCTCGGCGGGCCCGAAGTCCTGGAGCTTGGCGAACTCCTTTCCAGGATGAGAGAGGCCCGGCAGCTGACGCGGCGCAACTACATCCCGATCCCGCTTACACCCATTCGCCTGGTGCTCGCGGCCGCGGAGAAGATTGGTTTGCCGCTGCCCGTCAGGGCAGGCCAACTCGCGCTTTTCGCCAACGATTCGTCAGCTCGGACACCATTGCCACCAGCCCTGGCTGACCTGTCATCGACGTTTTCCACCGTTGGGGAAATGATCGGCGGGAGACGAGAATGACTGCACGCGGGACCGAAGACCCTCGCGCCGAGTTCAGGTCGGTGGCACGATACCTGGGTACGCAGGTCGTGTCCGACCATGCAACGGAGCTCTACGCGGGGATGCTTTCCTCAGCCGGGGAGACTTCATCTCCAATCGAGAAGACGTTGCTGGGGATGCTGGGGCGTGGGCCATTGTCAGCAGCCCTCGCCGACAGCTACGCGCGCCGTTTTTTTCCTCACGGCGTCGTCCGCCGGAGACTCACACTGGCGCTGGCACTGCTGGAGTCGGGGGCAGGAACACATTCCAGCTACGACAGGGGGATAGGCGCGTCCCGCCCCGTCACCTGGGCAGCGCTCGCAGGAGCGGGGATCGTCTGGCTCACCAGGACGGTGGCCGCTTTCCTCATCCTGGCTCCCGTGCACCTCGTCGCGTCGCTCTGGCCTCGGAGCCGACGCTGATGGCGGATTTTCTTGTCGTTGGGTCAGGCGCGTCAGGCGTCCACTTTGCCCAATCCATGCTTGAGGCTGGGCGGACAGTCGAGATGCTCGACGTCGGCTTCGAGAAACCTGACGCCGTTCATCCCGGCACCAACGTCCTCGATCTCAAGGAGGTGCTCACGGAACCGGAGGAATACTTCCTGGGCCAATCGGGTGAAGCGGTGGTCTACCCTGGTCCCGCGGCCAAGCCATACGGATTTCCTCCCGGCAAAGCCTATGTCTTCAGGAAGCCCGCGGCGTTCGAAGTCGAGGGGCGGGGGTTCGCACCACTCCTTTCCTTCGCCACCGGCGGCCTCGCGGAAGCGTGGACCGGCGGTTGCTACGAACTGGCGGATGAGGAGTTAGCGCTTTTCCCATTTAGTCCATCCGACCTGCGGCAAGGCTACAGAACCGTCGCGGCCCGCATCGGAATCGGCGCAGCGGAAGACGACTTGCTCAGGTTTTCACCGCTCACGGCCGGCTACCTGACGCCTCTCGAAGCCGACCTCCACTCACAGGAACTGCTCGACCGCTATACGCAAAAACGCGACCGCATCAACGCGATCGGCGCGTGGATCGGACGCTCGCGCGTCGCCGTGCTCAGTCACGATCAGGGAGAGAGGCAGAGCTGTACACACCTTGGCCGATGCCTGCTCGGCTGCCCGCGGCAATCGCTGTACGCACCGAGCCATACGCTTCATGAGCTACTGCATAATCCGCTTTTCACCTACCGGCGTGGGGTGCTCGTAACGAGCCTCGCCCTGGAAAACGGGCGGGTCCGCGGCGTCGTCGCAAAGGCCGCTGGCGACAACGGCCCTGCAGCGGAAGGGGAGATCCGGGCGGGAAGAGTGGTGCTCGCGGCGGGTGCGGTAGCCTCGTCGAAAATCGTCCTGGCGACGAGGCTGCGGCGGGGAGAACCTCACCCAGTCCTCGAGGGCCTGATGGACAACACCCACGCGATGATCCCGTTCGTGAATCTCGCGCGCGTTGGCCGCGCGCCGCAGCTCGCCCATTACCAGTTCCACCAGCTCGCTCTCGGTCTCGAGAACCCGGACTGGAAACTGCGAGCACATGGGCAAATCACTACGCTCAAGGCTGCTGCAACGCACCCAGTCGTGACAGCTCTGCCCTTTGACATGAAGACATCGCTCGCCGTGTTCCGCCGCATCAGAGGCGCGTTGGGCGTCGTCAACCTCTGGCTCGCCGACTCCCGACACCCATCCAACCGCCTTAGCCTCGACGTAACGCCCGGGGCAGCAGGTGGACCGGGCGGTGGACGGCTTATTCTGGAATACGGAACCGACTCTCGTGATCGGACACAACTGGAGACCTCTCTCAGGAACGTCCGGGCCATGCTGCGACACCTGGGGTGCCTCGCGCCTCGTTCGATGACCGCTGTTCTCCCGCGTGGTTCGAGCGTACACTACGCCGGGACGCTCCCGATGAGCCGGGAAGATCGCGAGTACTCGACCCGAGCCGATGGCTCGATCAGGGGCCTCGACGGAGCCTGCGTCGTCGACGGGTCGACCTTTCCCTGGCTCCCTGCCAAGAACATCACGTTCAGTCTGATGGCGAACGCTGTACGGACCGCCGAAGCCCTTAGCGGCTGACGCCGTCGGTCATTGTGACACCGATGCCAGTCACTGAATCAGCCTTGCGAGCGTGGGAATAGTGATGAATGTCTCCCGAAGATGTGGCGCGTACCCGACAGCAATGCTTCAATGCGCGACTTCCGGGTTCTGTTTCGTCTGAAGGCGAGCGTTAATTCGCAACGACTTACGCAGCAGACTGTGCAGTCGTCATTTGGACGAGTTCAGGCGCTTGCCTTGCACAACACCTGCCTGACGCACTCGACAGAAGCGATGCAGGGAGTCACCAGAACGTCAGGCACGAGCGCAAAGATCATAACGCATGGAAGCAACAGAGAACCTCGACAACGTTGAACTTTTGAACCACGACCAGGCGGCGTCAATTCCGGTTGCGCGTCTTGCCGTCGTGCTGATTTCCGGAAATCCGGCCGATGAGCACGACGCCCTCGACCTGCTATCCCCGAAATGCAAGGCACTCAACGCGGACCTGGTTCTCGTTACCAGCGCGCAGGCCACTGATCGCCTTGGTGCTGAGTGGCCCGAGGTCATCGTTCGTACGGTCCCGCCTGGTACGAGCGACTCAGCGATGCGTCAGGAGGGACTTGAGGCGGTTGGCGCGGACATAGTCACGATTCGCCGAATAGACGACGTGGGCGACGCGACGTGGCTAAGCGCGTTTCATCGAGTCCTCGGTTTCGAAGCGCCACCTCGTGTGCAACACGAATGGGCTCCCGATCGTCGTCGCCGGACCGGAGCCTCGACCGAGTACCCGATCGCCGGTGAACGGCGGCGCGAAAATCTGGTGCGGGCCGGGATAATCCCAGCCCCGACGGAAACTCTGACACCACCTCGCTGACAGGTGCCGGGCGGCCTGTCAGTCGTCATTCCCTTCGTCAACTCGATTGACGATGTAAGTGGTGCTCTCGGTGCGCTTGCAGCCGAGCGCAACGACGTGGAGATCGAGGCGCTCGTAGTTGAGCGGCTCGGCGAATCGGCAGGTTCGGAGGTGAGGCGCCGCTTTCCCTGGGCGACGGTAGTCAGCGTGGAGTCGAATTCGACCATCCCGCAAATGCGGGCGATCGCATTCCGCCAGGCGCTGCACGAATCGGTCGCGGTTATCGAGGATCACGTGATAGTGCCGCGTGGGTGGGCCCGAGCTCTACTGGCCGAGCAAACCGAGCAGTCTCCGGTTGTTGGAGGGGCCGTTGTGAACCTCGCGGACGGCAGACTCGTGGACCGAGCCGCATTCCTGTGCGAATATTCGCACTGTCTCCCGCCCATCGCCGAGGGGCAGGTGAGCTGGCTGACCGGAAACAACGTGGTCTATCCCAAACGACTGCTGGAGCGCTTCCGCGAGGTCGTGGAGTCGGGAGGGTGGGAAAACCGGTTGCACGACGCCTTTCGCGCGGCGGGTATCCCCCTCGTGTGCCGACCAGGAATCACGGTAGGCCACAAGATGCACTATTCGGTCGGGCTGTATGCTTCGCAGAGGTATCTCTATTCGCGGTCCTATGCGGGGGCTCGTTCCGACGGCCTGAGCCTTGCCAAGCGAATAGCTTATGCCGTTGCCACACCCGCACTTCCAGCGCTACTTATGGCAAGACTCGTCTCCCGTGTTCGGGAGCGCCCCCAGTATCGGGGAGACTTGGTGCGATCGTTGCCGCTGATCTCGTTGTTCGTCGTCGCATGGGCGGCGGGTGAACTCGTCGGCTACCTTCTCGGTCCGGGTCGTTCTCTATCGAAAGTACGGTGATGACTGGGGAAACAGCCGGCAACGCGCAGCGCAAGGTTGCACAGCTCGCCAGGGGCGAAAATGTGGTAGTAGTTGGCGCCGGCCCGGCTGGGCTGACGGCTGCACTACTCCTCGCCCGCGATGGGCACAAGGTCACCGTGCTCGAAGCCGACGACATCGTCGGCGGGATCTCGAAGACCGCGAGATACAACGGCTACCGATTCGACATCGGCGGCCACCGCTTCTTCACGAAAGTCGCTCCCGTCGAGCAGCTCTGGAAGGAAATCCTCGGACCAGAATTCATCACCGTACCGCGCCTCTCCCGGATCCACTACGGCGGCAAGTATTTCGACTACCCGCTCAAGGCCTCCAACGCTCTCAATGGCCTGGGGGTCTGGAAGGCGGTCCTGATGGTGACGAGTTACATCTGGTCGCACATCAGGCCGTACCCCGTAGAGGAGAACCTCGAGCAGTGGGTCTCCAACCGTTTCGGCAAGCGGCTTTATCGCACCTTCTTCAAGACCTACACAGAGAAAGTGTGGGGTATTCCCTGCACGGAGATTCGCGCCGAGTGGGCGGCGCAGCGCATTCAGGGTCTCTCGCTGGCCAAGGCGATTCTCAATGCTGCGTCGCTGCAGAAGCGCAGTGATTCGATCAAGACTCTGATCAACGAGTTCCAGTATCCCCGCTACGGTCCCGGCCAGATGTGGGAAGCAGCGGCCAGCCAGATCGCGGGTCTGGGCGGAAAAGTGCTGATGCGGCATGAAGTCACTGCGATCGAGATGACTGAAGGGCGTGTCACAGCGGTCAGGGCGCGGACACCCGAAGGTGAGATGAGGCTCGACGCCGATCATGTGATCACGACGATGCCCGTTCAGCATCTGGTTCGGGCTCTGGAGCCGGCCGTGCCCGCACATATTCGCGAATCAGGTGAAGGGCTCAGGTACCGGGACTTTCTCACTGTCGCCCTGATGATCGACAATGAGAACCTCTTTCCCGACAACTGGATCTATATCCACTCCCCCGGCGTCAAGGTTGGCCGCATCCAGAACTTCAATAACTGGAGCAAGGCGATGGTACCGCGCCCGGGGACGACGTGCCTCGGGCTCGAGTATTTCTGCTTCGAGGGCGACAACCTGTGGAACAGCCCGGATCAGGATCTGATCGATCTGGCACGCAGGGAGTTGCACGAGCTCGGTCTCGCCGACCCGGCCGCGGTTTTCGACGGCACGGTAGTGCGTCAGGCCAAGGCTTATCCTGTCTACGACTCGACCTACAAGGAGCACCTCGACACGGTTCGGAGCTGGATCGACCCGATCCCGAATCTGCATACAGTCGGTCGCAACGGCATGCACAAGTACAACAACGCCGACCACTCGATGCTGACGGCGATGATGACCGTGGCCAACATGCGCGGTGCATCTCATGACGTGTGGTCGGTCAACACCGACTACGAGTACCACGAGGAGCAGCGGCTCGAAGCGGGGTCCACTGATAACGGCGCATCAAGGGAGGGTGGACGATCCGGGGCAGCGGCCGTCGCCTGACGGTCGCGTGCGAATCGGTGTAGATGCAACCTGCTGGGCGAACGAACGGGGCTACGGCCGTTTCGCCCGCGAATTGATGCAGACGCTGTTCACCGAGTCCAGAGGGGTGGAATGGGTCTGTTTCGGTGATCGACTTGCCTTTGAACGCCTGCGACCCACGGAGCCAGGCGTCAGGCTGATCGAGGTGAAAACGAGTCGCTCACCTGTGTTGGCCGCGGCTGCCGATGGATACCGACCCGTGGGCGATATGCTCGCACTGACACGGGCCGTCATGCGGGAAAAGACCGACGTCTTCTTCTCGCCCAGTGTTTATACATGGTTCCCGATGCCGCCCGGCCAGCGCGCCGTCGTCACGATCCATGACGCGATCGCCGAGCGATTCCCGCATCTGACATTGCCCAGCAGGAGGGCGCGAGTCTTCTGGAAGATGAAGGTGCAGCTTGCGCTGAGGCAGTCGCGCCTCGTGCTCACGGTCTCTGACTTCGCTGCGCGCGATATCGCTCGCGTACTGGGGATCGCACATTCGAAGATCAGGGTCGCAGTCGAAGCGCCATCGAACAGTTTTCGGCCCGCGGCCACAAAAGAAATCGAGGCCGTTCGCATCCGACTCGGGCTGCCGTCCGGAGCTCGCTGGTTCGCGTACGTGGGCGGGTTCAACCCACACAAGCGCGTCGACCTCGCCATCCGCGCCCACGCAGCGGCCGTAGCGGGCAGGACCGACCCCGCCCCCCCCTGGCTGCTACTCGTTGGCAAGATCGCGGGCGACGTCTTTCACCAGGAGATTGCCGAACTGCGCGGGCTGGTGGAGTCGAGCGGGGCGGCCGGCCTTGTGCTCTGGACCGGCTTCCTGACGGACGAAGAGCTGGCGGCTGTCTACTCAGGCGCCATCGCCACCGTCCTGCCTTCGGAATGTGAGGGATTCGGTCTTCCGGCGGTCGAAGCCGCCGCATGCGGCACTCCCGCCATTGCAACGACCGAAAGTCCACTGCCCGAGCTCCTCACGGGAGGAGGTATCTTCACTCCACCCGGAGACCTCGACAGCCTGACGAGGGCAATGATCGCGATGATCGATGACCCAGAAATACGCAACTCGATGGCCGGGCGCGCGCGCGAACGGGCGTCCCGCCTCACGTGGCAAAGCGCGGCGCGGTCGGCACTTTCAGCGCTGAGGGAAGCGGCTGCGTGAGCGGTCTCCGGTTTCTGATGCTCACGACCTTTTACCCGCCACTGTCGTTCGGCGGCGATGCGGTCGGGATCCAGCGCCTCTCACGTGGCCTCGCAAGGCGAGGCCATCACGTCACCGTTGTTCACGACGCGGACGCCTACCAGGTATTGAGTCCCAATCCGGCGCCAGCAACTCCTGACACCGAAGACGACGGTGGTGTGGAGGTGGTGCGACTGCGAAGTTCGGTGCCAGCGCTATCCGTGCTGCTCACTCAGCAGATTGGACGTCCCGTCATGCAGGGGCGCCGGCTGCGCACGCTGATCGACGGCGGCAATTACGATGTAGTCACGTTCCATAACGCGTCCCTGATCGGCGGTCCGGGCGTTTTCCGCTACGCGGGGAACGCCGTCAGCCTCTACATGGCCCACGAGCACTGGCTGGTGTGCCCCACCCACGTTCTCTGGCGACACGGGCGCGAGCTCTGTACCTCCAAACAGTGCCTTCCCTGCATGCTGTCGTACGGGCGGCCGCCTCAGTTGTGGCGAGCGACGGGTTTTCTCGAGCGTGAGATCGAACACATCGATGCGTTCATCGCCATGAGCGAGTTCAGCCGCGCCAAGCACCACGAGTTCGGCTTTCCGCGCGACATGGAAGTGCTGCCTTACTTTCTCCCGGACCCGCCAGGCGAGGCGGTCCCTCGGCCTGAGGGCCCCGGTCCCCACGAACGTCCCTACTTTTTCTTCGCCGGACGACTCGAACGGATCAAGGGGCTCGATGACGTGATCCCCGTTTTCGGGTCGGTAACCGGTACCGACCTGCTGATAGCCGGAGACGGGACGCACGCGCCGGCTCTCAAGGCCGCGGCCGCCGGCATGCCTAACGTGCGATTCCTCGGTCGGCTGCACCCCGACGAGCTTTCGGCATACTACCGGCATGCGATCGCCCTTATAGTCCCTTCGGTTTGCTACGAGACCTTTGGAATCGTCCTCATAGAGGCGTTCCGTCAGGGCGTGCCGGTTATAGCGCGACGGTTGGGGCCGTTCCCGGAAATCGTGGAGAGGTCAGGGGGCGGCGAGCTATTCGGTTCCGCGGAGGAGCTCAAGGGAGCCATTCACAGATTCATGACGGACTCAGCGAGGCGTGATCTCATGGCAGCGGCAGGCTACAGAGCATACGTGAACAACTGGTCGGAACAGGTCGTGGTGCCAAGGTTTCTGGAAATCGTGCGCCGCGCGGCAAACCGCCACGGGCATCAGCGCGTGCTGGACGTACTGTCGCTGGCGGAGGTCGCGTGAAGGTTCTCATAACCGGCGGCTGCGGATTCATCGGATCGCATATGGCCGAGCGTCTGATCGCGCGCGGCGACCGGGTCATGGTTCTGGATGATTTGTCAACCGGAAGCATGGAAAACATCGAAGGGCTTGTCGGTCAGCCGGGGTTTGAGTACCGCATCGGCTCTGCCCTCGACGCTCCACTGGTCGCGGAACTGGTGGACCGTTGCGATGTGACGGTGCATCTCGCGGCGGCCGTTGGTGTGAGGTTGATCGTGGAGAAACCCGTCCACACGATCGAAACAAACGTGCGGGCCACGGAGGTGGTGCTGAACGCGGCAGCCAGGAAGCAGAAGCTCGTGGTCATGGCGTCAACGTCCGAGGTTTACGGAAAATCCACCTCCGTGCCGTTCCGCGAGGACCAGGATCTGCAGCTGGGGCCGACGACGCATTCACGGTGGGCCTACGCCTGTTCCAAGGCTCTTGATGAGTGGCTGGCCCTGGCATATTCGCGGGAGAAGGGAGTGCCCGTGGTGATCGTCCGCTTCTTCAACACCGTTGGTCCACGTCAGACGGGTCGTTACGGAATGGTACTTCCGAACTTCGCCGCCCAGGCGCTGCGCGGTGAGCCGATAACCGTTTACGGTTCAGGGTCGCAATCGAGATGCTTCGGGCATGTAGGCGACGCCGTCGATGGCGTCCTGCGGCTGATCGCCACACCGACCGCTGTCAACGAGGTCTTCAACATCGGATCGACCGAGGAAGTCACCATCGGGGCCCTGGCGGAGATGGTGAGGCGCGAGGCCGGGAGCACCAGCGAGATCAGGCTGGTGCCCTATGGTGAAGCCTACGCCGCCGGATTCGAGGACATGATGCGCCGTGTACCCGACGTCTCCAAGCTGGACCGCTTTACAGGATTCAAGCCCGCCACGCCACTGGCAGCGATCGTTCACGATGTCGTTGATGATCAACGGCGGCGCATGGAGCACCGCTGAGGCATGCGTGCCGTGCTCACGTATCACTCGATCGATGAGAGCGGTTCGGTCGTCTCGATTCCGCTTTCCTCGTTCAGGGCACACGTCCGATGGCTCGCCAGCGGCGACGTCAGGGCTGTTCCTCTCGGCCAGGTACTCGAAGCGCCCGATTCCGCCGACGTCGTCGCGGTTACCTTCGACGATGGGTTCGAAAACCTTCACCGGGATGCGTGGCCCCTGCTCCGGGAGCACAACATCCCGTTTACCGTGTTTGTGGTCACCGACCACGTCGGCGGCATGAACAACTGGGGAGGCTCGGGAGATGCCGGCGTTCCCCGCTTTCCTCTCATGAGCTGGCCGACACTCGGCAGGCTCCGTGAAGGCGGGGCGTCGATCGGTGCCCACACGCGCCGGCATCCGTCCCTGCCGTCGCTCGCACCGGCGGCAGTCGAGGAAGAACTGCGGGGCAGCGCCGAAGCCATCGAGCGCGAACTCGGTGTCCCGCCTGACAGCTTCGCCTATCCCTACGGAGAAACCGGCAGGGCAGCGTCCGACTGCGCTGCGCGAACGTTCCGGTTAAGCTGCACAACTGAACATCGGCCACTGCGCGGAGTCGAGAACAGCGCCCTCATCCCGCGCCTGGACATGTGGTACTTCAGGGATCCGCGGCGTCTCGAGTCGTGGGGCTCATCATCGTTCAGGCGCGCCTTGTGGATCCGGGGCCAGGCGCGACGCGCAAGACGCATGATCGGCAGGTTCGGACAGGCCGGGCGCGGTGCGGCGGCGTGAGCGAGCTCCCCTTTTTCACCGTCATCGTTCCCGCGCACAACGCGGAGTCGTTTCTGCCTCGGACGCTGCAGGCGCTCACCGACAGCGATGTGCCGCGACGGTCGTGGGAACTCATCGTTGTCGATGATGCAAGCAGCGACCTTACCGCCACCGTCGCCGCCCGGTACGCGGACGTCGTGGTGCGCCTGCCCGGGCGACCACACGGTCCGGCATACGCGCGCAACCGCGGGTTTGAGGTGTCTCGTGGCGAGGTCATCGTGTTTCTCGATTCCGACGTGGTGGCGCACCGCGAGACCATCCGCCTGCTGGTCGAGGTGCTGCGCGACAACGCCGACGTCGGCGCGGTGTTCGGGTCGTACGACGACAAGCCTCCCGCTCCCGGCTTCATGTCGCAGTACCGCAATCTCCTTCACCACCACGTCCACCAGAGGAATGCCGGTGAGTCCGAGACGTTCTGGGCGGGAGCAGGGGCGATCCGACGCGCGGTCTTCGAAGAGGCGGGCATGTACGACGAGTGGCACTACGCCCGGCCGCAGATCGAGGACATCGAGCTTGGCGGCCGGGTCTGCCGCCTGGGCCACCGCGTGCTCCTCAGGCCGGAGATTCAGGTTACACACCTCAAACACTGGACGTTTGGTGCCGTGGTCCGGACCGATCTGCGCGACAGAGGAATCCCGTGGGCCCGACTGCTCCTGCATCGGAAGGCGTTTGCCGTAAGCGGCAGCCTGAACCTCAGACTCGTCGAGAAGTTGTGCACAGTTCTCGTCTGGCTCGGACTTCTGATGCTGGTGGTGGCGCTCTGGCGCCGGTCGTGGACGTGGGCGGCCATGGCAGCTGTACCACCGGCGCTGGCGATGCTTCTCAATCTGCCCCTGCTCGGCTTCTTCGCGCGCGCTCGTGGCGTGTTGTTCGCCGCGCGGGTGATTCCCGTCCAGTTGATGTATTATGTACTGACGGGGATTTCGTTCGGCGTGGGTCTTGTACTCAAGGAAGTTGTGGGTGCGCCGATCGTCGACCCAACGACGGACGCGTATGCCGAGATGGGCGTGACGCGGTGGCCACCGGTCCCTTCACGTGCGCGGCCAAGTTCATGGACCACGGACCCAGAATAGTCGTGAAGCAGCGGGGTATGCCTGACACCGGCGAGTTTACACCGCCGGATGTACAGGTGCGACGTACGACCGAAGAACGCATCATGCCTGTGGTTCAACTGGCATTTTCGCCGCTCCACAAGGCCGCCTTCGGAATCGCGACAGGAACGGCTGGCGCGATCCTCGTCATGACGCTCACAATTGCCTGGCTCGTGTTCCCGCGAGTGTCGACGTTTCCACTGCACCTCCTCGGGCAATACTTCACGGGATACGACACCACCTGGCCGGGTACTGCAGTTGGCGGTTTGTGGGCGTTCGCCACCGGATTTGTCGCGGGCTGGTTCGTTGCCTTCTGCCGCAACCTCGCGCTCGCTGTTTCGGCCTTTACGTTGCGTACGCGCGCCGAGCTCGGCGAAACCCGCGAGTTTCTGGATCACATCTGACCGCCCACGCTCATGACGGCACCGGACGCTGAACGCACGATACAGAGATCCCTCCTCGACCTCAACGCCCGCGCCTGGGGAATCGCCTTCGGCCTGGTACTGGGCTCCGGACTTTTCGGAGCGACCAACCTCCTCGTACTCAGAGGCGGCCCGGACGCAGGCCAGCATCTCAGGCTGCTCAGCGCCTTTTTCCCCGGCTACAGCGTCACCTTCATCGGCAGCATAATAGGCTTCATCTACGCTTTTGTGGTCGGTTACGCCATCGGACGGATTATCGGCGAGGTCTACAACCGGCTCGTAACGCGTTGACGGGCAGATGAGAGTAGCGGTAGCGGGGCTTGGCAACGCCGCCACGACCCTTCACCTGCCTGCCCTGCGCACACTCGCAGGATCGGTACTCGTCGCAGGCTGTGACCCCTCGGAGGAATCGCGCGCCCGCGCCGGAGCATTGTACGGCTTCGACACCTGCGCCACGCTGGCCGAACTATTGAAGGAATCGCGCCCCGACGTCGTGTTGGTCTGCGCTCCTCCACGCGCTCACGGGCAACTCGTGCTCGAGTCACTCGCGGCCGGCGCTCACGTGATCTGCGAAAAGCCTCTCGCCACCAGCGTGGCCGAAGCGCGCGAGCTGGTTGCGGCCGCGGAGAAGTCCGGTCGCAAGCTGGCGATGAACCACGAGTTCAGGGAAATGCCGGGCTTCCGTGGCCTGCTCGACCGACTTGGCTCCAACGGACGGCCGGTGTTCGCACAGGCGTGGCAGAACATGGACCTGCCTCCATGGGCCGAGCCAGGCTGGAGAGGAACCCTCACCAACGGGGTTCTCTACGAGGCCGGCATTCACCTCGTCGACTACATATTGGCTGCATTCGGCGAGACTCCGCGCCGCGTGAGCGCCACCATGTCGGCCTGCGGCGAACGTGACGATGAGCCCTGTGACGCGGCGGCGCTCGTCACTCTCGAGTTCAGCGACCGCCGGCTGGCGCAGGTCACCCAGAACCGGTTCTGCAAGGGCGAGACACAGTACTTCGAGGTCAGGATTGATACCCGGGATCGCTCCGGGCGCGTGTCCTATGGAGGGAGAGCGCGGGTCAGTGCCGGGCTTCTGCGCAGCCGCACACCACATCTGCGCGTCGAGTTCGGCAAGAGCGGGTTAGGTTGGGAGGAGCAGGGTCACGCCCGTCACACGACGGCAGCGATTCCGGGCAACGCCCCAATGGTGGCAACTGCCAACCTGCTGCGAAAAACGATCGCTGCTTTTGGAGGGGCAGGGGATCCGCCCGCGCCCGCCGCAGCAGGGCTGGATGTGCTCAGAGTGCTTGCCGCCTGCTATCTGTCCGCGGACAGGGGTCGTCGGTACGACCTCGAGACCGATGCCGCCGAAATCGAGCAGTACCGATTCGAGTAGGTCGCCTACCAGCCCTGGAACTTGAGCAGGATCGAAGGCACGGTGCGGAGCATTATCACGATGTCGGTCCAGAGGGACTGACGCTCGATGTAGGCGATGTCCCACTTGACCTTCATCCGCACATCTTCGAGGCAGGCGTCGTAGCGCTGGTTGATCTGCGCCAGACCCGTAAGTCCGGGCTTTACGCGGTTTCGGAACCGGTAATCGGGGATGTCGCGACGGAGACGCGCGGCTATGCTCGGCCGCTCCGGACGTGGCCCGACGATGTTCATGTCGCCGCGGATAACGTTCCAGAGCTGCGGTATTTCGTCAATCCGGTACTTGCGCAGAAAGCGGCCGAGTCGCGTAACGCGAGGATCGTTCTCCTGTGCCCACACCGCCCCTGAAAAACGCTCTGCGTCGACCTTCATCGTGCGCAGTTTGAAAATCGTGTACACCTGGCCGCCGAGATCATCATTGCGGCGCTCCTTCATCGCCAGCGTCTCGCGCCAGCGCCGATCCATGCCGACCCGGGTCTGCGAATACAGGATGGGACCACGCGACGTCAGCTTGATCAGGACGGCCGCCACGACAAGGAACGGCAACGACAGAAGGAGGCCGGTTCCGGCTACCGCGACGTTGAGGAACCGCGACGAACCTTCATTGCGCTCGTTCGGGATAACCTCGCGCGATGGCGGAGTGGGCCGGTAGGCCGGAGTCTCCAGCGAACGCGGACGTTCCACGCGCGGCACATCCGATCTGACGCGACCGCGCGTCGCGGTCCCGGCATTCCTCATGTGGTCAGCTGTATTCTGCAGCGGTATCTCCACTATTCCCTCGGTTCCCTTCTCGTTCCACACCTTTTCCACCTAGAATCGGCGCGTTACCAGCACAATCAGTGTCAACACCGGCCCTGCAACAGTCATGACCCTGGTGAAAACATTCGTCGGCGTCGAAGACGGAACATATATCTCGTCGCCATCGATGATCGATACGTCACCCACGGTTTTACCCATTCGCAACATCTCGGCGAATTGCTTCCGGTCGAGAATCGTGCGACCAGAACGCCTGACGATAGTCTCGTCCAGCTTGCTGGTCTGTGTCGGACCTCCCGCAAGCGTCACCACATCCGTCACGGCCATGTCAAAAGGCACAGTGTAGAAGCCAGGTCGTCCCGCTGAACCTGTAACCGTAAGGCGCACAAGTCCAGTCGCGTTCACGTCCGGATTTCTTATGTACTTCCCGATCTCCTTCTCGAGATGCGTGCTCAGCTCGGAGTCGAGCACCCCGCGGAGTGAGATATCGGGCAAATTGGGCAATTGCAGGCGCTGATCGGTGCGAACTGTGAACGTGTCGCTCAGCGACGAGTCACCGAGCACCGTGATGAGTATCCTGTTGCCCGGCGTAAAATCGCCGTTGGTGAGCCGCTGCCTCACCGCTGTCGCCTGCGTTGAAAGCCGTTCCCTGGCGCGCTCGTCCGGCGTCGCGGCCATCGCACGTTCGGTAGCGGCAACCGTCTGCTCCAGCTCCGACCGCGTCGCCTGTCGACGCTGAACGCCGATAGGATCCTGGGCGCCGGCTGCCACTCCCGCGACCAGAGTCATGTATACGCAGGCCCTTCCAGCCAGTAGGGTACGCTGGAAAGCCACTAACTGTTCAAGGCTCATCGACCAACCCTCCTTGCACTAGCCGTGCTAGAACCGGCAGATTGGCCAGTCCTCATAAACCCTTGATTGATAGCTGTTTAGGTGCCGTTAATCCCAAGGTATGCGGAGTCTGTGGGACAGGTTGCAGGATCGGCGCCGCAGCGCCGGCGGATTGGCGCAGCGCCGGCTCTCGTGGAAAACGACGGTCGGAAGCCCGCGTCACACAAAGGGTTGCACCCCCGCAAGGTAGTTGCCTCGCCCTGCCAGAACCACAACAGAAGCCATCAGCCCGGTCCGCTCACCTTTCCTGAGACATCCGCACGAGATGTGCAGGAGTTGATGATCACTCGGGAGAACGACTACCAGCAAAATGGGAATTACCCCAATCGAAGGGTTCGATCCACCACCCCTGGCGTTGATCGCGAACGACCAGGAATGGGCGGCGCGTTCCCTTGAGAGCGTCCTCGGTCCGCAGGGCTTTGCCACGGTCAGGGCGTTCACCGGACGCCAGGCCCTGGACTTTCTCCGGAACTCGCGCGCCGACGCGGTCATACTCGACGTAGGACTTCCCGATCTTTCGGGGATCGAGGTCTGCCGTATTCTGAGCGAGACGCCAAGCCACCGCGGCCTTCCGATAATACTTCTAACCTCCGGGGTCCCAACCAGGGCACAGAAGCTCGATGCCTTCCGTGCGGGCGCCTGGGAGCTGCTAAGCGAGCCGCTCGACGTCGAAGCCCTGGTGCTCAAGCTGGAGCTCTACGTCCGGGCCAAGCGCGAGTCAGACCGACTCGTCGACTCGGGCCTCCTCGACTCAGCGACCGGGCTCTACAACTCACGAGGGCTTGCGATGCGGGCGCGCGAGATCGGAGCTGACGCTGCGCGCCGACACGGCGCCCTGTCCTGCATCGCATTTTCGCTTTCTGTGGACGGTCCAACTCCTTCTGGTGGTGTGGCAGGGATCGACGTGGAGGCGGCACTTGTCCAGAGACTGGGTGAGGTCTGCAGGCAGAGCGCGCGCCGTTCCGACGCCATTGGCCGGCTCGGCAGGGCGGAGCTCGTGATCATCACTCCCGGGACTGATGGTGAGGGTGCACGCCGCATCGCCGAGCGCGTTCGGCTGCTCGCCGAATCGACCCCTGTCACCCTGGGCGCCCAGTCGCAGAACGTCCGCCTCACGACCGGTATCGTCACCATCCCCGACTTCTCTGAATCACCTGCAGACGCTGTTTCGGTGGTGCTGCGTGCTGCCAGTGAACTCCGTAGCGCGCGCGTCGTCGCGTCGGGCCGCCTCCAGGCTATCGAAGCAGCCTCCTGAAATCACAAAGACCCGCAGCAGGCGGGCCTTTGTGATCCGTGACAATCGAACGATGTCGTTTTCAGCTCTGGCTGGCTGGTCCGGCGAGGAGCGCCGTTTCTTCTCCGGCCGGTGCGCCGTACCCTTCGAGGTACCGATAGTAACGGAACGACTCCGTCTCGCCCACGTCATTGAGTACGGCTCCAAGCAGCCTGATCGGCATGCGATCGACGGTGCTGAGCTTGGCCTCAGCGAGGCGCCTGTCCGTTTCTCCGGCGCGGAGCACCATCAGCATCGAGCCCGTGGCACTGCCCAGCGCGTAGGCATCTATCCCCGCGCCTAACGGGGCGCTGTCGACGATAATGGCGTCGAACTGCGAGCGAAGCTCGCGCAGCAGCTGCGCCATCCGCTGGGATGCCAGAAGCTCCGGCCCCTGACGTCGCCGGCCGCCGCACGGAATCAGCGACAGGTTGGCGTGCAGCTCTGTCTGCCGGACGACTTCGCCGAGTGTGGCCTCGCCGGCGAGGTAGTCGAGCAGCCCGGGCGACTGCTGAATGGGCGGGCAGGAAAGGTGAAGTTGTCCCCGTCTCGTATCGCCGTCGATGAGCAGTGTCCGATAGCCGCCCTCGGCGAGCGCGTTGGCGAGATTGATCGAGACGGTTGACTTGCCATCACCCGGACCCGGGCTGGCAACGGTGAGCTGGACGTTCTGGCCCGGCGGGAAAGAGGAGCGAACGGACAGCGCGAGGGCGCGGAACGATTCAACGAGTTGCGACGCCTGTTCGAGTCGAAGCCGCTCGGAGCGTGGCTGGGTGTAGCTGGGTACCGCGCCGATCACGTCGAGACCGAGATCTTTCGTTGCCTGCTCAGGATACCGGAACCGGCTGTCGAGGCGGTCGAGGAGCACGGCGAGTCCAAGCCCCAGGCCAAGGCTGGCCAGCGCGGCAAGAACGATGATGCTGCTCGACGTATCTGCGATCGGAACGCGAGGGGAGACCGCGGTGTCGTGGATCTGAATGTCGGGGAGCGCGGTTTTTTCGGCGAGCCGCGCGGCCACTGCTCTGTTCTGCAGGTCCACGTAGATGTCGTTGGCAACCCGCATGTTGCGCTGGCGGCGCGCTTCCTCGATCGTGCGGGCCGGGATCCGCCGTAGCTCGACCGAAGCGTTGGAGACGCGCCGCTCCATTTCCCTTTCGCGCGAGCCGAGTGTGGTGAGGAGGCGTGTCGTTGCGGCCGGAATGACGTCACGCTCGAGCTTCTCGATCGCCGCTCTTTCGTTGCGGACGTCGCGGTATTCGTCGGTGAACTTTTCGCCCAGCGTGCGCAGGTTCGCCTGTCGGGAGGTGAGTTCGGTGAGGGCCGTCATCAGCTCCTGGCTTGCGCCGATCGCCGGCGACGACTTGAGCGCCTCAACGGAAATCTTTCCGCCGCGCGACTCTGATTCGGACATGATCCGCTCGAGCTGCTCGCGATCGCGACGGGTAGCCTCGTGCTGGGCGCGGTCGGCGAAATACGCGGTGAGGACGGGGTTGGTCGCGACGGAGATGCCCGGAGCGATCGCCACGTTTTCCGTAGGTTGGGTTACGGTTGCGATCTTGTAGCCTTCGAGGGCATTTTCGGCGACCGAGAGGTTCTCGGCCGCCTGCCGCAGCTGCTCCTCGACCGTGTTGGCGATCTGGACAAGGTTGGCCTTTTTCAGTCGCCCGGCTTCAGTTTCCAGCTGCCTGAGGAGCGTGTTCATCGTCAGAGCGATCAAGGCGGGGTTTTCGCCGGTCAGCTCGAGCGTCATGATGTTCGAGTTGCGCTGGATCGTGATGACGAGGGCGCTGTTGAGCCGCCCTGAGGCTTCGCGAGGAGTGATTACGTCAAAGGTGAAGCTCTGGCGCGGGCCGAACTGATTGGGGGCCGGCTGCCAGCGGAAGCCTACCTGGCGTCCGATGGAGTCGCCAACCACTCCGCTGTCGGCAACGAAGTCGATCTCGGAGTCGTTGTCTGCGAGTCGGGTCAGTTGGAATCGGGTGCGCGTGTCGTTGAGATCGAGACGATAGCGGCCCGAGACGAGCGAGTCCGAGGGAAGGAGGTTGCGGATGAGCGGCCCGTCCGCGTTGTCCAGAGGCCCGACGTAGAGGGCGAGCTGGCTCACGACGGGATCGAGGACGAGAAAGCTCTTGGCGAGATCCGGCCATGCGAGGTCGTTGGTGATCAGGCCGGGAGCCTGCACGGGGCCCATTCGCGATCCGGCCGGGTCTGCGACCCAGATACTCCCGTTCACCTTGTACTTGGGATCGACAAAGCCCGTAAGCAGCACCCCAGCAACCGTTCCAACGACGAAAACCGCGATAATCAGCCAGGCAAAACGCTTGAGCGCCGCGAGGGTGCGCAGGATGAGCTGTCGGGACGCGTTGCTGCCTCCGGATGGAGGCGGTGAACCCCAGCCCTGCTGACCGTATTCCGCCGGGAGCTGGCCAGAGCCGCCAGCGTGTACGACGCTAGTTGACATGCAATCCGCTCATTGTCGGGTTGTACTTGAATATCTGCACTTTAACTGAGACGACCGACCGCAAGAAACGGCGCAGCCGCGCGTTGTCACGAGCACCGGACTCGACCGCTGAGGGTTTGTGGCAAGTTGGCGTGTCTGGTGGACTACGGTTGTGATAACTGTCACCTGTGGCGTGTGACCGACACGTAGTGTAGTCGGTATGCAGCGATGTTGCTTGACGTCTGCACAGCTCGGTCGTATTTAGATCAGTGGACCGCGGGCAGCGCGGGATGGACGTTTGAGGCTTGATGGACGTTTGAGACACTGTGGCGGGAAGTATGCAGATGGGCCCGGTTGTCGTGAGCCTTCAGCTTCGTCAGTACCTGACCCCCAAGATCAGAGGTTTCCTTCGGTGACCAGTGGAACAGCGGTGCGGGAGAACGAGCAGGGAGCTGCGAGCGCCCCGGAAGACGGCCGCGATCCGCTGTCCATCTCGCCGGACGTAAAGGCGAGTCTCAGCATACTCATCGTCGATGACGATCGCACGCTGCGCGAAGGTTGTGCAAGCGTGCTTCAGATGGACGGCTTCAATGTGACGACGCTCGGCAGGGGAGATGAGGCGGTTGATCTGGTCAAGAGACGCCGCTTCGACATCGTCCTCGTTGATCTCTACATGACCCCGGTTTCCGGGATGGAGATCCTCAAGGCAACGCTCGAGACCAGCAAGGACACGATCGTGGTCGTGATGACGGGGAATCCGAGCGTCACGACCAGCATTGAGGCGCTCCGCGCCGGAGCCTGGGACTATCTGCCCAAGCCGTTTTCTGCAACTCACCTGCAAGTCCTCGTTGGGCGGGCATCACACGCTGTAATGGTCGCGCGCGAGACGCGTGACCTGCGCGTCCAGCTGCTCAAGCAGAGTGGTAACAGCGACAAGCTTACACTCCTCGGAGTTTCTCCCGCCTTTCGCAAGGCGGTCGACCTCGCGCGCAAGGTTGCCAGCACCGACGCGTCGGTGATGATCATGGGCGAAAGCGGGACGGGCAAGGAAGTCATCAGTCAGTTCATTCATGCCCACAGCCGGCGGGCTTCGCGCGCGCTCGTTCCCATCAACTGCGCCGCGCTTCCGGAAGGTCTTCTCGAATCCGAGCTTTTCGGTCATCGCAAAGGTGCCTTTACCGGAGCCGATCGCGACAAACCGGGGCTGCTTGAGATCGCCAATGGGGGAACGCTCTTTCTCGACGAGCTGACCGAGATGTCCCTCCCGCTGCAGGCCAAGCTTCTGAGGGTGATTCAGGACGGTGTCGTGCGGCGGGTTGGCAGTGAAAAAGAGGACGCGGTGGTTGACGTCCGTTTCATATCGGCCACCAATCGCGTACCGCAGGAATGCGTCTCTCGCGGAACGTTGCGTGAGGATCTGCTTTACAGGTTGAGGGTGGTTCCGATCCAGATTCCGCCTCTTCGCCGCCGGCCCGAAGACATTTCCCTTCTCGCCAACCATTTCCTGACGCATTACTGGGAGCGGCACCGGGGATCGAGCGAAGCGCAGCCGCGGCTTACCGAGTCGTCGATAGAGTTCCTGCGCACGCGTCCCTGGCGCGGTAATGTCCGGGAGTTGCAGAACGTCATCGAGCAGCTTTCAGTGCTGTCCGAGCCCGGTCATGACGTGAGGCCCGACGACGTGCCGATCTACGACGACGGCGTCGACGAGCCCGCGGCTTCGTCCGGTATCCCGCTGCACGTGATGAACGAGCCGTTCCACGTTGCCAAGGACAAGCTCATCGCGCACTTCGAGAAGGAATACCTCGCGAGCCTCGTCAATCGTGCCGGTTCCAACATGTCCAAGGCCGCCCGGCTCGCCAACATCGATCGGACGACTCTGTACCGGTTGATGGAGAAGCACGGTTTCCGGCGCGAAGAACTGGGGTCACCCCAGGACGAATGAGTCAGGGGGACGCTCCCCCGTTTCCTGACCCACCGCGCGCGTCACGCCGCAGACCGGTGGTTGCCGCTGACGCGGTCCCTGCTGTCCCGGCGGATGTGACCGGAGGGGGAGAGGACAAACGGGCCGCAACATCCGGCCTCACCGAACCGCTCATCCGTGCTCTGGCGCGGGCAGCAGCGGAGGTCGTGAGCAACTGGCGGCAGGCCGACCACTCGGCCGTCTCTGCGACCGACCTCAGGTCGAGCCTGACGATCATCACTGACGCCGTCGCGGCACTGATGCGGATGCAGCCCCGGTCACCGGCACCCCACCCGGACCTTTCCGGCATACCACCGTTTGTGCCGGCGCGGCGCCTCGTGGAGCAGCTGCGCAGGGGACTCCTGCGTCAGCCTGAAGGAGTCGAGGGAAACCTCGACCACGTGAGCCTCCTCAGCCTCGTCCGCGCGCTGGAACAGGTTCAGGACGCACTGGATCTGGACGCTGCCCACCGCTTCACATCGCGGCTTTCGGGTCAGGATGCCCAGCAGCTGGTCGTCGAGATGGCGCACGACATGAGGTCTCCGCTGGGCTCGATCCTTATCCTCGCCGAACGCCTGCGCAGTGGACCGGATGGCCTGATGCCGCCGCAACAGCAACGGCAACTGGGCCTCATCTACAGTGCAGCCTTTGGACTCAGTTCACTCGCCGGCGACGTCATTGAACTCGCCCGCGGCGGCACGTCACTGATGGATCAGCAGCCGCTTCCGTTCGCAGTGTCCGACGTGCTGCAGTCAATCGCTGATATCCTCCGGCCGATGGCCGAGGAAAAGCGCCTCGATCTGACGTGGAAGGGCCCGACTGCGGACCTCCGCATCGGACATGCCTCGGCTCTCAACAGAGTGCTGCTCAACCTCGCCACCAATGCGATCAAATTCACGAATGCCGGGAGCGTGCGCATAAGCTGCAGGGAACACGACCGCCTCAAGGTCGAGTTCTCGGTGACGGACACAGGGCGGGGAATCCCCGCACATGTCCTGACCCACCTCTTCGAAGCTTTTCGTCAGCGCCAGATGCCGGGCGATTACGCCTTTTCCAGCGCCGGACTCGGCCTTTCCATCTGCCAGAAGCTGGTGCGAGCCATGTCGTCCGAGCTCAAGGTGGAAACCGAGCTCGAACGCGGTACTCGATTCCACTTCACGCTCGAACTCCCGCAACCGGAACGCCTCTGAAGCAAACCCCTCTGGCACCGGCCGTTCCAATCGGGGCTTTGCGGAACAGCAGCGAGCACGGCAACTTGTTGGCTCCAGATGCACCTGCAACCCAATCAGGGCAGATCAAATGACTGACCGCCGGTCGTTCGTATCCACGATGATGCGCGCCGGGGTTGCGCTCCCCGTGTTCCGGACCGACGCGCTGTCCAGAATCTTCGAAGCTGACCAGGGAGTGCGGCACAAGTCGCCCGCGGAAACAGCCGACGACGAGTTGTACTGGGCGGGAATCCAGCGCGCTTTTGACGACGACAGGACCGTCGTCAATCTCAACAATGGTGGGGTGAGCCCGACGCCAACTCACGTCCTCGACGCGATGATCAGGGATCTCAAGTGGTCCAACCAGATCCCGGTCTTCACGATGTGGCAGGACCTCGAGCCTAAAATCGAGACAGTACGCCGCGAGCTGGCGCGCATGTTCGGATGCGACACCGAGGAGATGGCGGTCACGCGCAACGCCTCCGAAGCGAACGAGATCATGATCCTCGGGCTCGATCTCGCCCGCGGCGACGAGGTGATCATTACCAACCAGAACTACGGTCGGATGATCACCACCTGGGAACAGCGGGAGCGGCGCGAAGGCATCGTCATAAGGAAGGTCTCGTTCAAGGTTCCGCCACCGAGCGACGACTACATCGTCGAACAGTTCCGTCGCGCCATCACGCCCCGCACACGCGTCATCGAGCTCACTCACATCACCAACCTCACCGGTCAGATTCTCCCGGTGCGCGAGATCGTGAAGATGGCGCGGGAGCGAAACATCGACGTCCTGGTCGATGGGGCGCACTCGTTTGCGCACTTCCCGTTCACACGCGACGACCTCGACTGCGACTACTTCGGCACATCGCTGCACAAATGGCTGTTTGCGCCGATCGGCACCGGGTTCCTCTACGTCAGAAAGGACAGGATCAGGAAGCTGTGGCCGATGATGCCGGCGCCGACGTCGATGGACGAAAACATCCGCAAGTACGAGGAGATCGGTACGCACCCTGCTGCCAACCACAATGCAATCGCCCTCGCCGTCGCCTTCAACCGCGGCATCGGGCTCGATCGCAAGGCGGCGCGGCTCCGCTACCTCCGCGATCGATGGGCAACCCGGCTCCGCGACGAAAGCTCCCGCTTCAACATCCTCACCCCACTCGATGACAGGCAGTCGTGCGCCATCTGTCTCGTGAACATCGAGGGGCTGGAAACGCCCCGGCTCCAGCAGTGGCTCTGGAATCGGCACCGGGTGATGACCGTCGCCATCGAACATCCGGAGTTCCACGGCCTGCGGGTGACTCCCAGTGTCTACACGACCACGGACGAGGTGGATCTGTTCGGCGACCTGATGATCAAAGCCATGAAGCAGGGGATCCGGGCCGAATGACGGCGAAGAAAGACAAAAAGCCGTCTGCTGCTTCAGCCGGCGACACGTCGAGAGCCGGGAAGAGGTTCTGGCTCGTCAAGACCGAGCCCGGGAGCTTTTCCTGGGACGACCTCGTCAAATCGCCCCGAAGAACAACCGGCTGGAGCGGGGTGCGGAACTTTCAGGCCCGCAACTTCATGCGCGACGGAATGAAAAAGGGCGACGAAGTGCTCTTCTATCACTCCAGCACTGCCAACCCCGAAGTCGTCGGCATCGCCGCCGTGGTGAGAGAGGCCTATCCGGACCCGACGGCCTTCGACAGAAAGAGTCCCTGGTACGACCCGCGCAGCTCGCCCTCGGCACCGGTCTGGATGCAGGTGGATGTAAGGGCCGACCACAAATTTCCCAGGGCTGTCTCGCTTGCAACCCTGAGAGCCACTGCCTCGCTCACCGGAATGTTCCTTCTCAGGAAAGGCAACCGGCTTTCGGTTCAGCCGGTTTACGAAGCGGAGTGGTGGGAGGTGCTGGCACTCGGCGGTATCCGCCGGTCATAACGCCTCGACCCGATCGCGCCCGGCGCGCTTGGCGCTGTAGAGTGCGTCATCGGCGCGTTTAACCCAGCTGGCGGCGTCGTCCTGCGCATGCAGCTCGCCGATGCCGATCGAAAGCGAGAGGACCGGCGGCTCTATGCCCGCTCCCAGCTCGAGGGGCGGAACCTCCCGGACCTGATTGCGAAGGCGCTCCGCCAGCATCACCGCATTGTCCGCCGAGGTCTCCTGGAGGATGACCGCAAACTCGTCACCGCCGTAGCGGCAGACGAAATCGACACGCCTCAGGAAAGTCCGGGAAAGACCGTTGGCTACCTGCCTGAGGATCATGTCGCCCGCGGGGTGCCCGTATGTGTCATTGATCGACTTGAACCTGTCGACGTCGATCATCATCAGACTCGCCGGCTGAGCAAGCAGGGAATGCAGCTCGATACTGCGCGTAATCACCTCGTCGAACGCCTTGCGGTTGGCGAGTCCTGAAAGGGCGTCGGTGCCGCTTTCGCGGCGCGCTTCCTCGAGCTCGCGGCCCAGTCGCTTGAGTTTGTCGGCGAGGGCGGCGAACTGCTGCTTCTGACGCTCCTTGCGGTGTTCGATGAGGCTCTCCATTACTCCAACGACCTTGAGGGCCTCACGCTTCATCAGGTCCGTCGAATTGCTCTCGACGGCCACCCGCATGCGATGGAGCTGGTCGGTGGCGATCTGCGACTCCTCACGTTCCTCGATCACCACCTGGTGCACGGCGCTGACAAAAGCCCAGGTGACATCGCGAAAATCATCGATCACCGTTGTCACGTACCGCGCTTCGTCGCGCCTGTGTTCCCCGAAGGAGCGCACCAGCCCCTTCCAGTCGCGATAAAAGACCCCAGCCGTGGGTTTGTCGTCGCCGCTGTCGGGACGGGGCGCACCCATGTTCGCATGCAGCCTCCAACCCTGCATGAGTCGACGCACATCGTCCCCCGTCCGGAGGTCGGTGTCAAACGCGTGCTTGCCGTACACCTGCAGCAGCGAGCAAAGCGCGTCGAGAACGAGCCCGGTCTCGCGCGACATCTCCGTCGATTGCGGTTCAGAAGGCGGCGATGTTTCGGCCGGCGCTTTCTGAACTGCGGTACCGCCCTTCTGTTGTCTGGAGAAGAAGGAGAGCATGGTGAGGTCCGCCCAACCGCCTTCGGCCGGCCGCAAAGATGAGGATATCCTCAGTATCGGCCGATTCGCCGGAATCTTTGCGTCAGAAGAAAAGCCAGATGCCGCTGGCGAGCCCGATGACCACCACGGCTGCTCGCACCAGATCCTGAGGTACTTTCTGGGCCATCAGCGAGCCGCCGTACCCCCCTCCGATTGCCCCTACGCTCATTGCAAGGGCGACAGGCCAGTCGACGATCCCGCTGGCAGCGAAAGTCGCCGCGGCCACCAGGTTGGTACACATCCCGGCGAAGCTCTTGAGTCCGTTCATCCGATGGATGTTCCTGAAGCCGAGAAAGCCCAGCATCGCAAGCACGAGGATGCCGAGTCCGGCCCCAAAGTATCCGCCGTAGATCGCGACGAGGTAGTGCAGAACCAGAATCAACGCTGGGGGCCGCCCTCGCTCGCGTGCTGGGTCACCGTCGGCGGCTTCGACTCCGGGGCTCAGCCAGCGGAAAAGGGGCCGCTGTGCGATGAACAGCGTTGTGGCACCGATCACGAGCCACGGGACGATCGCGTCAAATCGCTCGTTCGGGGTGACCAGGAGCAGCAATGCGCCGGTCAGTCCTCCCAGGATGCTGGGCGCCGTAAGCCAGGCGGCGAATCGTCCGGCACCGGCGAGCTCGCGGCGGTAACCGATGAACGAGCTCAGAGAACCAGGCACCAGAGCCACGGTGTTGGTGGCATTGGCCGTCAGGGGCGGCACTCCCAGTCCAACCAGTGCTGGAAACGTGAGCAGGGTTCCACCGCCCGCGATCGAGTTGATCGCGCCGCCTGCTGCCGCGGCAAGGACTATGAGGACGGTGCGTGCGAACTCGGTCTCGATATCCGAGGTGACGTATGGGGTAAAGATGGATGCTGCCGGGTCCGGTGCCGGCCGATCCTTGAGCGAAGCGCGGAAGATACGCGCCCGGCTTTTCACTGACTACGTTTCTCACACCAAAACAGCTCTCGCGAGCGGTCCCAACTGGAGAAAGGAAGAAATGAGCACGACCGGAGCGAAGGACGTTCTCGAACTGCGTGATTCACGCACCGGGAAGACCTACACGGCAGCGATCACCGACGAGACCATCCGCGCCGCGGATCTCAGGCAGATAAAGGTTGAGGCGGACGACTTCGGGATGATGGCGTACGATCCCGCGTTCATGAATACGGCGGCGTGCCGTAGCGCGATCACCTATATCGACGGCGACAAGGGGATCCTGCGTTATCGCGGGTATCCGATCGAGCAACTCGCCGAAAGTGCGACGTTCCTCGAGGTGGCGTGGCTGCTGCGCAACGGGGAATTGCCGACGCAGAGTGAATACGACAAGTGGGTGCACGACATCACGTATCACACGTACGTGCACGAAAACATGAAGCGGTTCCTCGAAGGGTTCCGCTACGATGCACACCCGATGTCGATGCTGGGGAGCGCGGTGGCGGCAATGTCGGCTTTCTATCCGGAAGCCAAGGACATCTTTGATCCCGCGCAGCGTGAGATTTCGACGATCCGGTTGCTCGCCAAGCTGCCGACCCTGGCGGCTTTCGCATACAGGCACGTCAAGGGACTGCCCTTCGTGTATCCCGACAACGACCTGAGCTACTGCGAGAACTTCCTGTCGATGATCGCGAGGATGTCGGAGCCCAGGTACGCGGCCAATCCAGTCTTTACGCGCGCGATCGAGGTGTTGTTCATCCTGCACGCGGATCACGAGCAGAATTGCTCGACGAGTGCGGTGCGGGCGGTCGGGTCGTCACACGTGGATCCGTTCAGCGCGGTGGCGGCGGGGGTGATGGCGTTGTACGGACCGCTCCATGGTGGGGCAAACGAGCAGGTGCTGCGGATGATCGAGGAGATCGGCGATGTGAGCGAGGTGCCAAAGTTCATCGATGAGGTGAAGGGCGGAAAGGGTCAGCGCCTGATGGGTTTCGGGCACCGGGTCTACAAGAGTTATGATCCGCGGGCGAGGATCGTGAAGCAGTTGGCTTACGATGTGTTCGGTGTGACGGGGATGGACCGGGATCTCGAGATCGCACTCGAGCTCGAGCGGATTGCGCTTGCTGACGACTATTTCGTGTCGCGCAAGCTTTATCCGAACGTGGATTTCTATACCGGTCTGATTTATCGGGCGATGAAGTTCCCGACAGACTTTTTCACGGTCTTGTTCGCGGTGGCACGGACGGCGGGCTGGCTGGCGCAGTGGCAGGAGATGCTGCTCGACAAGGAGCAGAAGATCGCGCGCCCGCGGCAGATCTACGTCGGGCCCGCTGAGCGGGAGTACGACCACAAGATCGATCGGTACAAGAGGGTAACGAAGTTCTGAGGTCGCGAGCGAGAGACTGACCGGATCAACCGCGTCGCTCTTGACGCGAGGCCACACCGCGGCCCCCGGGTGCGAACTGCAGGAGATCACCTGATTCGAGTCGGATCCCGGAGTGGCCGGCTCGGAGTTGCCAATGGAAACCTGCTTTCGTTCCGGCCCGGTTTCGTACGTCCGGCACCAATGCTGGCCACGATCGCAGAGCGAGCGTTATCATTGACGCTTCAGTCTCATACACCACATGACACCCCATTCCATGCGTAACACCTTTCTTCTGGTGGCAGGACTGCACCTTGCCGTGACTGCCGGCGCACAGTCGAACGGAACTCCACGCGACGTCCAGATGAAGATGCTCGAGCACCAGCGCAAAGTGCTCCTCCAGATGGTCGACTCGATGCCGGAAAGGCTGTATCGCGACAAGGTGACCGAGCCGCAGCGCGATTTCGCCGGTCAGATACAGCACGCAGCCGGCGCGGCCGCATTCATCGCCAGAACGACGATGAATGGTCCGGCGATGGCTGCTCCGGACACCGCGGTAGTTTCCAACACGCGCGCGGGGCTGCGCAACTTCGTCGTCGCGTCGTACGACTACGCCGCGAATCTGCTTCGCACACAGGCAGAGGCGTCACGGGCGGAGACCGTCGACCTGTTCGGAATCAAGATGCCACGCTGGCAGGTCTGGGACGAAATTCACCTCCACACGGTCTGGACCGCAGGGCAGATCGTGGCAAACTTCCGAAAGCATGGAATGGGCCCGCCCGCGTTCAGTTTCTTCTGAGCCACCTGCTTCGCGTCGGCCCTCAATATCGGGCCGTTGAGGGATCGACCTCCTCGCCCCAACGCAGGATACCCCCTGCGTGATTCCATACACGTTCGAACCCCGCGGCTTTCAACGCCCGGACCGCGCGGGCACTCCGTGCACCGCTGCGGCACGTCACCACCACATCGCGCCGGCGATCGAGGCGTCCGATCTCCTCGTTGAATATGCCGAGCGGTACGAGCCGCGCCCCGGGAATGCGCGCGATCTCGAACTCGTATGGCTCACGGACGTCGACCAGATCGAAATCGTCTCCCCGCGCGATTCGCGCGGCCAGCTCGCGCGGCGACAGTTCCGGCACCGCCTCTTCGGCCTCTGGTGAGCCCACGCCGCAGAACTCGTCGTAGTCGATCAGCTCCGTCAACGTTCGCGTTCCGCACGCGGGGCACGAGGGGTTGCGTCGCACCTTCACCGACCGCCACCGCGATCCGAGTGCATCGACAAGCAGCAGTCTGCCGGTGAGAGTCTCACCGATGCCCAGAATCAGCTTGAGCGCTTCCGTTGCCTGAATGGTACCGATCAGGCCGGGCAGCACTCCCAGCACCCCACCCTCGGCGCAGCTCGGAACGAGCCCTGCCGGTGGCGGCGACGGGTACAAGCACCGATAGCACGGACCCTCGGCGGTGCAGAACACCGATGCCTGGCCATCAAAGCGAAAGATCGACCCGTAAACGTTGGGCCGCCCGGTCAGAACACAGGTGTCGTTGACCAGGTACCTGGTTGCGAAGTTGTCGGTCCCGTCGACCACGATGTCATAACCGCGGACGATTTCGATGGCGTTGGCCGCGGTCAGCCTCGTCTCGTGGGCCACGACCCGCACGCCCGGGTTCAGGTCCTCGATGCGCTCGGTGGCCGCGACTGTCTTGCGGCGCCCTGTATCGCGGGTTCCATAGAGCACCTGCCGCTGGAGGTTGGTCGTGTCGACGACGTCGAAGTCCACGATCCCGATCGTGCCGACGCCGGCCGCGGACAAATACAGCGCTGCAGGAGCGCCGAGCCCGCCGGCGCCGATGAGGAGTACGCGGGCGTCGCGGAGCTTGCGCTGACCGGCAACACCGACTTCGGGGAGCAGCAGGTGCCGGCTGTATCGCACGAGCTCAGCATGGGTTAGTCCGGATGTGCCGGGGTTCGACCCGGCCTGGGCAACGGTGGCAGTCATCCTCTCAACCTCCGGCCACGGCGGGGACGACGGAGATCTCGTCTCCGTCGGCGAGGGTGGCATCGAACCCGCCCACCAGCCTGATGTCTTCGTCGTTGAGATAGATCGTGACAAAGGGATACACGTTTCCTGACTCATCGCGCAGGCGCGGCGCGATCGCTGGATGACTCGCGACCAGGGCGTCGAGCGCGGCCCCGACGGTCGGAGCGTTCACGTCAACGCGCCTCACTCCGCCAGCCTGCCCGGCAAGAACTGATGGAAGGTGAATCGGTATACTCATCGGTATTCTCCGTTCGGTGAAAGGATGGCTTGAGATGCTTGTGCTGCAGTCCAGCTGTTGTGCTATGTGGATTCGTTGAGCCTGGTTTCGACGAGCGACTTCACCGACCGGACCTTCGGGTCGATCGTCGGCACACGATCCAGTACATCGGCGACTGCATCAGTTGTCTTGAAACCGTTCCCGGTGATGCAGAGAACGACGGTGTCGCTCTTGCGAAAGTGGCCGCGAGCCGCCAGCTCGAGCGCTCCGGCCACGGTCACACCGGCCGCGGTTTCGCCAAACACGCCGGCGGAGGCAGCGAGAAGCCTGATGCCGGCAACAATCCGGGCATCATCAACCGCTACCGCCGAGCCACCGCTCCCGCGGATGACCGAAACGGCGCGTTGCCCATCGGCCGGATTACCGATCGCCAGCGATCGGGCGATGGTATCCGGCCGCTCGGGAACGAGCTCACCTGCGCCCCGTTCAAACAGGCGCACGATCGGCGCGCACCCGGCGGCCTGCGCACCGTAGATGCGCGGACGCGCGTCGTCGATGAGGCCCGCGGAGGCAAACGAGCGGAAGCCGCTGGCCAGTCTCGTAACGAGCGAGCCACCCGCCATCGGGGCAACCACGGCATCGGGAGCGCGCCAGCCGAGCTGCTCGGCGATCTCGAGGGCCATCGTCCGTGAACCTTCGGCGTAGTATGCGCGCAGGTTCACGTTCACGAGCCCCCAGGGAAGGGCGTCCGCGAGCTGAGCACAGAGCCGGTTGACATCATCATAGGTGCCGCGCACCCGCACGAGGTTCGGCGCGTGGACAGCTGTTGCTATGAGTTTGGCTGGTTCGAGGTCGTGGGGGACGAAGATCCACGCCGGAAGTCCGGCCATCGCCGCCGCGGCCGCCACGGCATTGGCGAGGTTGCCGGTTGACGCGCACCCGATGGCCTCGAGACCAAAGGCAGCGGCGGCGTTGATGGCCGTTGCCACTACGCGGTCCTTGAACGAGAGGGAAGGGGTGGACCAGGCGTCGACCTTGAGCCAGCACTCTCTCACGCCAAGGAGTGCAGCCAGGCGCGGCGCCTCCACGAGAGGCGTCCACCCAACCGCCGCCGCAAGGAGCGGCTTTCCTTCAAACGGCAACCACTCGCCGTAACGCCAGAGCGAGCGCGGCCGGGACTCGATAATGGCGCGGCCGGGGAAAGTAATGCGTCCGGGTGGCGTCGGTTCGAGGGGCGCGAGGCAGTCATCACAGATCGCCCTGGGCGAGGCGGCAAACTCCCGGCTGCAGCTCGTGCAACGGAGGCCCCAGGGCAGCGGAGCTGTGGCGCCAGCGAGCGGCGAGTCAGTGCCCGGGCCGTAGATCGTCGGCGCCGTCATGCCGCGAGACTCCTCGTGACCGATCGCCGGAGAGCATCGCAGGCCGCGATCAGATCGCCGATCAGACCTGACGCCGTGCAGTCACCACCGGCCCCCGGCCCGAACCATCTCAGTAGTCCCGCAAGCTCGGCACGGACCTCAAGAGCGCTGGTCACACCGTCGACGGCAGCGAGCGGGTCCGCCAGTTCGAGTTCCCGGACTTCGACCACCAGCCGAGGGATGTTGCCGCGCCACGCCTGGGCGACGAGTCGCAAGGCGCAGCCCCGGGAGCGAGCTTCGCTCACGCGCCGGGAGATGGTGGAATCGAATCCGCTCCGCCTGACCTGGTCGGCGGTGGTGGGGCGGCGCCAGGCGAGCGTTGCGAGGATAGCCAGTTTGGCCGCAGCGTCACGGCCGTCGACGTCACCCGCTCCATCGAGCTCGGTATAACCGTGACCGACGGCGTGGGTGAGTGCGTCGTCGAAGGTGAGGCCGCGCTCGATGCCGGAGAGGATAAAAGTGCTGGTGCCGTTGAGGAGGCCGCGAAGTTCGTGGATTTCCTCGCCTTCGAGTGAGTCACGGAGAGCACGAATCACCGGTACCCCGGCGGCGACGGCGCTTTCGCAGTGAAAGAGCGGGTGTCGGGTTGCGACGGAGGCAAGGAGGTCGGGAGATGATGCTATTGCCAGCTTGTTGGCCGAAATCACGGCCGCCCCGCGCGAGAGTGCCGCGGTAAGCCAGCGGGTCGCGAGCGGTGCCGGAGCGCTGCTGGCGTCGATGACCACGTCGATCGAGGGGTCGGCCGCGACCGCTTCCGGATCATCGGACACGACCGACCGTGAATCGTTGAGCCGGATGTGTTCGGGCCTGCGGACGGCGATGCGCATGACGCGTGGCTCGGCGTCGAGGCGCTGCGTAATACGGTCGGCGTTGCGCGCCAGGGCTCTGGTAAACGCGCTACCGACCGTGCCGTGTCCGATGAGCCCGATGTTGACTGATCTGCGGGGTGGTGCCATGTGCTTTCTCCCCCACCCGTCCCGGTTGGACTGCAATCCGGACACAAAAAATCCCCGGACGGCAAAGCCTCGGGGACGAGTGGCCTTTTAGCGTTTGTTTAACGTGGTCGCAAGTTGCCGTAAATCGCCACGCGTTTCGGTTGTCCGTTGAGTATGTGCTGGTCGCGGGATGGAGTCAAGAGCGAGAAGAAACAATGATCAGGAGGCACGGGCTGCTGAGGCGGCTCGGGGTCATCAGGAGCCCTGCGGGATGACGAGGCGATCAGGTGCCGACTCGCAGCTGCCGCTCCCCTCCCCGCTCATCCCGTTCATTCGCCGGCTCACACCCGCCGCGTCTTCTTCCTCAGGAAGTCCATGAGGATGTACTGACCCAGCGTCATCGTATTCGTGAAGTAGGCCTTTCCCCGGCTGATGGCCGAGACGTGTTTCACGAAGTCGACGAGTGCCCGGTCGCGGGCCAGCATGAAGGTGTTGATCATTATCCCCGAGCGGCGGCAATCCGCGACTTCGCGCAGAGTCTCCCTGATCACGAACGCATCGAGCCCCATGGCGTTGCGGTACGTCTGGCCGCCGGGCATCGTGAGTGCCGAGGGTTTGCCGTCGGTGATCATCACTATCTGCCGCATATCCTTCTTCTGCGCGAGGAGGATTCGGCGTGCCAGCTTCAGACCCTCTGCGGTATTTGTGTGGTAGGGCCCAACTTGTGCGTGCGCCAGCGTGGCGAGCGGAATCTCCTCGGCGCCGTCATGAAAGAGGACAACCCTGATCGTGTCACCCGGGAACTGCGTCCGGATGAGATGAGTGAGGGCGAGGGCGACCTTCTTGGCCGGGGTGAAGCGGTCCTCGCCGTAGAGGATCATGGAGTGCGAGCAGTCGAGCATCAGCACGGTCGCGCATGACGATCGGTATTCCGCCTGCTGAACCATCAGATCAGGGTAGTCGAGATCGAGTGGGATCGAGAGCGAGCCGGTGCGGGCCAGTGAATTGAGCAGCGTCGAGTTCACGTCGAGGTTGAGCACGTCTCCGAACTCGTACTGTCGGCTCCCCCCGTCGGCCTCGACTCCCGTGGCCAGGTGCGGCGTCTCGTGACTCCCGAAGCTCGACCTGCCTGACGAGCCGAGTATGCCGCGGAGAGCCTTGAACCCGAGAAAGTCGATACCTTTGCCGGTAAGCGAAAACTGAACGTTGCGGGAGGCCGCCTGCGCCAGTCCCCCGGGACCCTCGACGGCTTCGTGCGAGTCGGGCATCTGAGGCGCGGCCTCGGCATTGATATAGCCCTTCTCCATGAGTTTCTGGACGATGTTGTCGAGCAGGGCCGCGAGCGAGGCGCTGGCCTCGTCGTCATCTTCGCCGCGCAGCGCGCGGAGCATTTCGGGTGTGAACTGTCCGCTGTCTATCAGCGCGCGGAGGATCGCCTCCCTGAGCGCTTCGAGCGACCGGTCCGCGTCATCGCCGGTTTCGCCCCAGAAGGGGCTGTAATGGGGACCTCCAGCGAAGCCCGATTGCAGGAGGAAATCAGAGAGCTGCGCCAGAAGCCCCTCGAGGTCGACGGCGTCGGCGGCCTCGGCGGAAAAGCGGGTGTAGGTGTGAAAGCGCACGCTCGATCCGGCGGATTATCTTCATCATAGCGCCGCGGATGCCGCGCGAGCAGTGCCTGCCGGTGATATCTCTCTCCCCAACGCCAAACTGATCCCCGGAGCCCCGGCCGCCGGCCCCCGAAACCCGTTCCGGGTACTCGCGAGCCGACCCAACTTCCGCCGCTTCTGGATCGGTCAGACGCTGTCGCTGGTGGGCACGTGGATGCAGTCGATGTCAATCGGGTGGCTGGCACTCGAACTCTCCGGCAGCGCCTTTGTTGTCGGGCTTGTATCCGCCGGGTCAGCGCTGCCGATCCTGCTGCTCTCGCTGCACGCCGGCGCGTGGGTCGATCGGTCGGACAAGCTGAGACTGGTAACCGCCGCTCAACTGCTGTTGCTGATCGAGGCGCTGCTTCTGTGGTGGTTCACCTGGACCGGACGACTCAACGTTCCGCTTCTGCTGGTCCTGGCGATCATGGGTGGAGTCATTGTGAGCATGGAGATACCCGCACGACAGTCGTTGATGATCGATCTGGTCGGGCGCGACGACCTGCGCGACGCAATTGCGCTCAATTCGTCCGGGTTCAACCTGGCTCGTATCGTGGGCCCGGCGCTGGGCGCAGCGATCATCGCGCGCTTCGGAATCGCCTGGTGCTTCGCGGTGAATGCCGCGAGCTATCTGACAGTTCTGATCGGACTCAGGTTGATCGAGCTGCCCGCTCCCGCAGCGCCCCGGGCTCCTGCTTCGGAGGCTCGGGGAGCGCGCGAGGCGGTTGCATACGTATCATCTGACAGCCGCTTGCGCGGTCTGGTGGCGGTGATAACCGTCTGCGCTGTTCTCTGCACGCCGACGCTGGCCCTGCTGCCGGTGATCGCGCGCGAGCAGCTTGGACTCGGCGCGAGCGGCTACGGACTCCTGCTGTCAGCGGTTGGTCTGGGCGGACTGGCCGGCGCCCTGGCGCTCGCGGCATCGAGTCCGCTCCTCCCCCGGGGCCGGCTACTGGCGGGTACACAATACCTCTGCGCGGTCCTGATGCTGCTGCTGGCGATGACTCGGCAGCCCCTCGTGGCGTACCTGCTTCTGCTCGGAACCGGCTTTGGCCTCATCGTCAACTCGGCGCTGGGGAACACGATCATGCAGTCGCTGGTCCCTGACGCGCTGCGGGGGAGGATGATGGCGGTCTACTCGATCATCGTTATCGGTCTGCCGCAGGTTGTCGGCGCTTTTGCTGTTGGAGCCCTGGCCCGTCAGATCGGGATCAGCTGGGCGGTCGGAGGATCGGCGGCGTTGATGTTCGTCTATGCGGTCTGGGCATTCCGCCGATACCCGGAACTGTCACGGCTTTGACCGCGGTAGATCACGATCGAGGCGCCTGAGAGCTTCAAGGACCGTTTCCATGGCACCATCGATGCCGATGAGCCCGGTGTTGACGCAGAGGTGATAGTGCGATGGGTCGAGCCATGCCCGCTTCCAGTGCCGCTGGACGAACCCGGCGCGGTGCCGGTTGATCTCGTCGACCCGTTTGCCGGCTTCGTCGGTGCCAATCGCGTAGCGGGCAGAGATCCGGGCCACGAGGACTTCGCGGGGGGCCACGCACAACACATGAAATGCATCCGGGCGGTTGTCGAGTCTCGCCTGGGCGCCGCGGCCCACAAGAACCACCGGCCCGCGCTCGACTGCGTCATCGACGACACGGCTCGTTACTTCGAGAAGGCGCTCCTCGGTGGGCTGGTTGGTGGTCGGGAGCAGCGCCGACAGCGGCTCCTGGGCACCCATGGCGAGGGTATCGGCGACGCGCGCCGCGAGTGAGGGAACGCGCTCCTCGATTGCCTCGACCTGCGCGGGAGTGACACCCAATCCGCTGGCGACCCGATCGACCATCGCGTTGTCGAGCAGGCTCCAGCCCAGGGTGCCGGCGAGCCGGGCGGCGATCTCCGACCCGCCCGAGCCCATCTGCCTCGAGACGGTGATGATGCGCAACATCACGGGGCAGTTGCCCGGCGCCGTACAACGGCGGCAACTCCGAAGCCCATCGCCTCCCAGGCGGCGTTGCCCTCCACGTTTTCGGCAGTGCACCGCAGGCGCACGTCGGTCGCTCCCGCCGCTGCGGCGATGCTGACGGCGCGCCCCACCAGCGACCGCATCACACCTCTGCGCCGCCACTGCGGGTCGACCCAGGCCATGGAGAGCGTCGCGATCGGGCCTCCTGCCAGTAGTGGTGACCTCGCGCCTAACGACAAGCGCAACATACCGACAACTGCGCTGGCGTGCGCGCCGCGCAATTCAGCGAGTAACAGCGGCGACCTGGGCAGCGACAGCTGTCGCCTCGTGAGCTCGCGGGCCGGTTCCTCAAGTCGGCCCGGCCGCCGCCGATAGAGCGGACTGCGCGACTCCTCCCCGAGAAGCGCGAGCCTCATCCGCACAACCACATCGACATCGGTTGCCACAGCAGGCCGGATCGACAACACACCCCTGTTGCGAGCGGTTGCCACGCTGACACGACTCGCCGCGGTTTTCACTGCCTCAGGCGGACATCCCGCCGCCAAACAGATCCTGGTTCGGCCGGCGCCGCTGTTCGTGCGGCGCACGGGTGTATTCGCCACCGTCGGACCGGGAGATCTTTCTCCGCGCCACCAGCGCCTCGAGCACCAGCTCGCAAGCCGCTACCTCCACCGGTGCGTCAGATGCATTGGCAAGCCCCGTGAACCTTACCATGGAAAGCAGTCCGGGCACTGAATCGAACGCGGCCGCCAGTGTTGCGCTGTCCACATCGTCGGTAACCTGAAGCGCGGCGCCGTTTTCGAACCAGAGGACGATCTCGTCGGTGTCGAGATTCCCGGCCCGGCTGCGAACGGTGGCATCGGCCGCGCGGCGAACGAGATCGCGGGCGATCGCCGCCGCGCCTACCAGCTCGCCCTCGTACTCCAACTCTATCTTGCCGGTGATCGCCGGCAGCGCCGACAGCACGTCCGACAACCTCGGCACAATCTCCACCTCACCAAGCTGCAATGCCCGGCGCTCGGCGTTGGAAACGACATTTTCGGCAACCGAAATCGGCATCCGCTGCGAAACCCCCGAACGCCTGTCGATTCGCTTGTCCGTCCGCGCCTCGAACGCGATGCGCTCGATCACTTCGAGCAGGAATGGCGGAAACCTCACCGGCTTCCCGCCACGATCGATCCACGCCTCCTGAGCGGTGATCGCCATTCCCAGATCGACAGTTTCGGGATAGTGCGTCAGGACTTCGCTCCCGATCCGGTCCTTGAGCGGCGTGATGATCTTGCCGCGCGCGGTGTAGTCCTCCGGATTCGCCGTAAAACACATCAGGACATCGAGCGGAAGACGCACCGGATAGCCCTTTATCTGGACGTCACCCTCCTGCATGATGTTGAACAGTCCTACCTGAACCTTGCCGGCAAGGTCCGGCAATTCATTGAGGGCGAATATTCCCCGGTTAGCACGCGGGAGCATGCCATAATGGATCGTCAGCTCATCGGACAGGACGTGGCCACCGCGAGCGGCACGAATTGGATCGACATCACCGATGATATCGGCGATCGTGACGTCGGGTGTGGCGAGCTTCTCGACGAAACGCGCGTCGCGGCCCACCCAACTAACCGGTGCATCATCGCCCCGTTCCTCGATCACCTGACGCGCAAAGCGCGAGATCGGGCGGAACGGATTGTCGTTGATCTCGCTGCCGGCGACGATCGGCATCTGCTCATCGAGCAGCGACGTCAGCGACCGCAGGATGCGGGACTTCGCCTGACCCCGCAACCCCAGCAGAATGAAATTGTGGCGGGCCAGAATCGCATTGATGATCTGCGGCATGACGGTTTCGTCATAGCCGATCACACCGGGAAAGAGACCGACCGAATCGCGCAACCGCACCAGAAGGTTATCGCGCAGTTCCTGCTTGACCGACTGCTGACGGCGCGCGCGTTCCCCACCGGGATGGTTGCGCAAATCTCCAAGCGTGGATGGAAGTGACACGATGACTCCGATGCTTCAAGCCGGACGCCCGGGCGAGGGCGAGGGGAAAGAGGAAATGCGGAAAGGAAGGGAGACCTTCTGTTAATAACCGCGTGGACCCACTCAGGGCCAGACGCGACGTCAGTCAGCCTCGCTGACCTCGACGAGATTGTCGTAAAAAACGGCTCCGCCGCCGAGGTCGGTCTCGAGCTGGGAAGTCGTCGCGTTGGCGTTGTTGCCATCGGGGCTGAAACGCCCCCACCAGACCGACGGCGCCCATACGACACCCTCACGAACGCTGTCCTCAACGCGCAGAAGAGCGGCGAAGTGGCCGCGGTCATTGTGGATGATCACACGCGCGCCACTCGTCAGCGCACGACGCTCGGCGTCAGCGGGATGCATAACGCATTCGGGCTCGGCGTTCTTTCGCAGCGACTCGATGTTCACGAACGTCGAGTTCAGGAAGTAGTGCCTGGGCGACGAAATGAGAATCAGAGGAAATCGCCGTGCCAGCTCGGGAGCGGTCTCGGGTAACTCCCGTGGCGGTGTCCATGTCGGAAGCGGATCAAGACCCATGCGAGACATCCGCTCCGAATAGAACTCACACTTCCCTGACGGGGTGGCGAAGCCGCCGTCCGCGAACGGCAGAAACGGTCTGGGAAGGTTGAGACGGACCCACCCACGCTCAAGCAGCGTTTCGAAATCGGCGCCCTTCATTTTCGGGTCGCTGCCCGACAACGCCAGCCGGATCAGCGACACATCGTCATCCGCAAACAGCTCGGCGGGCAGTCTCATCTTTCTGCCGAGCTCGCGGAAGATTTCGCTGTTTGGTCTTGCGTCGCCGAGTGGCTGGATCGCGGGTCGGTTGAGCGTTACGTAATGGTGACCGTAAGCGAAATGCACGTCCCAGTGTTCGAGCTGAGTTGTAGCCGGCAGCAGGTAGTCCGCGTAGTCGGCGGTGCCGGTGCGGAAGTGCTCGAGGACAACGGTAAAGAGGTCGTCGCGCGCGAGTCCGCGCAGCACCGCGTTGCGGTCAGGAGCGACATCAGCGGGGTTTGAGTTGTAGACGACCAGCGCTCGTACCGGTGGGCCGCCAACGCCGGCGTCCATCGAGTTGAGCGCTTCACCGATCCTGCTCATGTTGATCGACCGTGCCGGAGGCCCGATATCCTGGCGCTCGAGGGCGGCGGTATTGAAGCGGAAAGCACCGGAGGTCGAGAGGTTGATGCCACCTCCCGGACGTCGCCAGTGGCCGGCGATGGAGGGCAGGCAGGCGATGGTTCTGACCGCCATTCCTCCTCCGGCATGCCGCTGCAGGCCGTAGTTGATGCGAACGAAGGCGGCGCGCGCCCGGCCGAACTCCCTGCCTAACTCCCAAATGCGTTCGGCACCGATGCCGGTGATCGGGGCGGCGCGTTCCGGAGTCCACGTCAGGACCCGTTCGCGCAGCAGCGCCTCACCGAGCGTGTGGCGCTCCAGGTAATCGCGATCCTCCAACCCCTCGGCGAACAGAACGTGCATCATCGCCAGGGCAAGCGCGGCGTCCGTGCCCGGTCTGATCGGCAGCCATTCGTCGCACTGCCCGGCGGTGCGGGTCCTGAGCGGATCGATACAGAGTACTCTGGCGCCGCGCTCGCGGGCGCGGAGTATGAAAGGCCAGAGGTGTGGGTTCGACGTGAGGGTGTTCGTGCCCCAGAGGATCACCAGGTCGCTTTCAGGAACCCCCTCCGGGTCGACACCCAACTTGACCCCATTGGTGAGGAGGAGCGCTTCTCCACCAGCCGTGGAACAAATGGTACGCAGCAGGCGCGAGGCGCCCAGCGCGTGGAAAAACCTCCGATCGACCGACTGGCCCTGTATGTACCCCATCGTGCCGGCGTACGAATAGGGAAGGATCGCCTCTGGTCCGTCCCCGGATGAAGCGATGGCACCAAGGCGCCCCGCGATGTCATCCAGAGCCTCGTCCCACGATACGCGCTCGAAAGTACTTCCCGGTCCCTTTGGTCCAACTCGACGCAGCGGGTGCAGCAGCCGCTCGTGATGATAGGTTCGCTCGAGATAACGGTTGACCTTGGCGCAGAGGAAGCCCGCCGTGACCGGGTGCTCCGGATCGCCCTGGATGCGAACTGCCTTCGCCTCGCTGACCGTGACCAGCGTCGCGCAGGTATCGGGACAATCGTGTGGACACGCGCCCCTGATGACAGTGACTCCCTCTCCCCCTCCGGAAGCTGCAGGGGCGTCGATCGCAAGTGTCGTGGCGTCTCGCATGAGCTGCTCAAAGTGTAAGGCTGCGAGAGCTGAATTGCTTGAAGCCGATGACCAGCAGGAGCAGGCGTGGCAGGAGGAGCATGAGCAGGACGGCCGGTACCAACGAACGAGATTGACGTCCGTGGTGGTCCCGCACTGCTCATCCCTGTCCCATCAGGTTCGTGCCGGCCAACACCTTGTCAATTCAGCACTTGGCAGCCCGGCTCAGCCTTGACTTCAACGCCGAGCCTGGTAGATTCTGAGCGGCTTGGCGCCGTCACGCTGATGAGGATGGCTCCAGGTGCGGGTGTATGCCCGCAATTCGGCGTCAGCCTGCCGCCTACTCTGGCCGCCTTCGCCGACGATTTCGAAACAATTGGGCTCCCCCCCCCGCGTCCCGCCCCCAGATCCTCACTCCGGAGAACGCTCGATGAAGAAGATCGCACTCGCAGCCGCAGTAGCCCTGTTCGCAGCCTGTGGCGGCAGCGAAGAGGCCCCAGCCGTTGACAGCGCAGCTATGGCAGCCCCCGAGGTTTCGCCGGCTCCAGCCGCTGACTCCGCGATGGCAGCCCCGATGGACAGCACGATGAAGAAGGACAGCGCCAGCCACTAAGCGGCGCAAGCAGCAAGGCACGAGTGGGGCGCGGTGAAAGCCGCGCCTTCTGCTTTTCAGGCCGACTGAAAAGGCAGACGAGCTACCAGCAGGCTGACCGGCGCGCCACCACCTCGCTCGACCTGACCGGCAGACGCCCGACTTTCGAGCACTTCTCCAGGCAGGACCTCTCGCCTCACCATCGCCATCCCGATTCCACCACCGCGTGGAGACGGGACGGCGGTCCTGACTGTGCCGACAACACGTCCGTCGCCGGTGACCAGTTCATCGCCGCGGGCCGGGAGCGGCAGCGTTTCACAGCTGACATGTCTCAAGAGCCGATTGACGTGCCCACGATAGTGCAGGCGCGCCACGACCTCCTGCCCGGTATAACACCCCTTGGTCCATGAGACCGCGCCGAGGTCGTCGAGGCTCGCTTCCTGCACCAGAGTGGCGTCGTCGATCTCATCGCCCCAGCGCGGCCGGCCGGCTTCGACTCGCGCGATCTCCAGCGCCAGCTCGACACCTTCAGTCAGCGCTCCTTTGTCGCGAGCCGCCTTTACCAGTGCAGCGCAGACGTCCCGGTCGGCGATGATGCAGTAGCCGGGGATCCCGAGGTCCGGTATCCGCGCGACCAGTAACTCGGCCTCTCCCGAGCTCGCTGCAATCGAATGGTAGTCGCCGAGTGCAGCAAGGAGACCTTGGTCGAGGCCCGTGATGTGCGATACCACCGACGACGACTGTGCGCCGAAAACACTCAGGTCGCCGCTCGTCGCCGTTATGTCTTCATAGCGCGCGAGGCGCGGATTGACGTACTTCCTGAAAACCGACCACAGGTTTTCACCGCCAGCGTCTGCCGTGTCGACCAGCAGATGATCAGTCGAACGAAAGATCCGGACGTCGGCGAGGATCTTTCCCTTTGGAGTCAGCGCCGCCGCGTACTCCCCCTGGCCGGGCGCGAGCTGCGACACATCGTTGGTCACAAGGCCGTTGACGGCGGCAGCGGCGCCGGCTCCACTGATCCTGATGCGGCGCCGGCCATCGAGCCTGACGGCCACCGCTCCGGTGTGGAGGGTCGAATATGCGACACGATCGTGCTGCTGAAGCACCATTTCCCTATTCACTTTCCAGAGCCAGGCGGTCGAGCGACTCGAGGTTGTGGCCGGTAATTGCAGCAGTATAGCCATCTGCCTCCATCGCGACGTGCGCGGGTAGCTGCCCTACGGCTACGCAACGCAGCCCTGCGGCATGTGCTGACCGGATTCCGCTCAGACAATCTTCGAGCGCAATGACATTTGCCGGTCTGATTGGAGTCGAGGCGCGTGCGAGCCTGCCAAGTGCTGCCCGATAGGGGGCCGGCGAGGGCTTGTGGGGACGAGCGTCGGCGGCCCCGATGATGAAGCTGAAGAGATCGGACAGGCCGGCCAGGTCGACAAGTTGCGCCACGTCGCTTCTGCGCAATCTGGTAACGATGCCGAGGCGCGCTGTCGCGGCAAGATGTTCGACCGCCCCTCCAGCTCCCTCCACCAGCACAACTCCCTTGGCCAGGCTTTCGAGGTAGACCCGCTCGACGCGAAGCGCGAGGAGGTCGAGCGCGGTTTCGTCCTGCGGCGGGAGCCGGACTCTCGCAACTTCGCGGATCCCTTCGCCCACCGGTTGTCCTTCGACAAGGTCCGCTATATCGCGACGATCGAGCTCGACACCGCTCAGTGCGAGCACCTCCGCGACCGAAGCAATGCGCAGGTCACGGGTGTCGGCGAGCACACCGTCGAACTCCATCAGCACTGCGGCGGACGATGCCGAATTCACTGACCCGGCGTGGCCTCGTACGCCGCGTCGAGGAGGTCGACGAGGTGGACGACGCGAGCGGGCACTCGCGCCCGATGAAGACCGGCGCCGATCTGCATCAGGCAGCCGGGGTTGGCGGTCACCACCAGGTCGACTCCGCTCTTCCTGATGCTTTCAACTTTTGGTGCCAGCACGTCGGAGGAGACGCCGGGTTGAACGAGGTTGTAGATACCGGCGCTGCCGCAGCAGAGATCGGCGTCGGGCAGCGACATCGAACGGACTCCACCAATCGAGTCCAGCACCGCCAGCGGCTGCATAACCACCCGCTGCCCATGCTGCAGGTGGCAGGGCGCGTCCCAGGCGGCCGTCACGGGGTGGCCATGTGTGGACCGCAGAGGCCCCCTGCCATCGTCGCCGGTGAGCAACTCGCTCACGTCCCGGACCTTGCCCGCGAACACCGCGGCCCGCCCGTGCCAGCTGGGATCGCCGGCAAGGAGATGTGCATATTCCTTCATCGACGCGCCGCAGCCCGCGGAGTTTACCGCGATGTAATCGGGTGCCAGCTCCTCGAATGCGGCGATGTTGCGTCGGGCAAGTTCACGCGCCTGATCGGCCAATCCTGCATGGGCATGCAGGGCGCCACAGCAGCCAGCGGTGGCCGGCGAAGGGATAACGTTGCAGCCGTTGCGAGCCAGAACCCGTGCCGTCGCCACGTTTGTTTCACCAAAGAGCCCCTGCATCACACATCCCTGCAGCACTGCCACGCGAGGCCCCGCGCCACGAGGCGGTATGTTGAACCCGACACGTCGTGACGGCCGCGTCGACTCCACCATCGCCATCGTGAAGCCAAGGTTGCCGGGCAGCCGCGCCAGCAATGATGTCACACGCGCTGCCCGGAGCGCGCGAACAAAACCCATCGCCAGCCCAAGCAGCCCCGGTCGCCTGAAGACCGCCAGCACCAATCGCGCCGATAACGGGAGCGGCCTCACGGCGGCCAGCGTCTCACGTGTTGCTTCCAGCAGTTTGCCGTACGGCACTCCGCTCGGACATGCACTTTCACAGCCACGGCAGCCGAGGCACTGATCGATGTGGCGGTTGATGACGGGATCGGCGGGTTCGGTCCTTCCCTCGACCAGCGAGCGCATCAGGACGAGTCGACCCCGGGGCGAGTCGTTTTCGTCCTCGAGCGCCAGATAGGTGGGGCACGCCTGGAGGCAAAAACCGCAATGCACACAAAGGTCCAGGCCTGCTGCGGCCTCGTCGAGCGGCGTCCGTGGCCGCCCGGAATCCAGCCCGCCGCTGGATCGGGCAGCGGAGGGAATGGACCCGGCCTTCATTCCGCGGCTCCCATGAGCCCGCGGTTGAGGATCCCATCAGGGTCGAATGCCGACCTCAGGCGTCTCTCGATAGTGGCGAGAGGGCCGGGCAGAATGGGAACGAGAGACCAGAGGGCGGGAGGTCCGCGCTCCCCTGCGAGGTGGGCGCCTGTTTCATCGATGAGCGAGCCGATTTGTCCGATCCCGAAATCGGCCTCCACGACGCACCGGACCGTGCCGCGGCCCGGCGACCCCTGCAGATGCCCCGGCGCAAACACTGCAATGCATCGCGCCCATAACGATTGAAAGCGGGATGGTAGAACGGAAAGCCTGAAGACGATGCTCCCCGGAGGCTCCGCGCGGGCAAGCGTTTCCCACTCGTGCTCCGGAGCCGCCTGCCAGCCAAGCCGGGTCAGCGCACCGCTCTGCGCCGCGACCGTTGCCGCGGAGCCGGCGATGCGGGCCATCATGAAGGCTCCGCTGCCTCCGCCAGAGACCACCTGCAAAGCGAGCGGGTCGACGGGCGCCTCCCGGATCTCGCGAATTCTCGCCGCAAGCTCACCCGCCTCGGCGTTCGCGACAAAGCTCAGAGTGCCGGAGTCGCCTGCACGGCCGCGCAGCCTTACACAACATTCGGTAATCACACCGAGTGTGCCGGACGCGCCGACGTTGAGACGCACGAGGTCGAATCCCGCGACGTTCTTCACGACCCGCCCTCCCGGAGCGATGACCTCACCACCGCCGGTAACGACTTCGAGACCGAGGGCAATATCGCGCGGCCGTCCGATCGTCGCCGCCAGCGCGCCCTCCGATGCCGTCGCCAGTACCGCACCGATCGTGGCACCCGGCGCCGCAACCGGATCCAGAGCCAGCCATTGATTCCGCCGCGCGGTCGCTTCGCGGATTTCCGCCAACGTCGTTCCAGCGAGCGCGGTCAGGGTCAGATCGCCGGGTTCGTATGCCACGATTCCGCTCATGGCGGAAAGGTCGAGCTCAATCGATGCGTCAACAGGTTGCCCCGCGTCGAGCCAGGTACCGCCCCCCCGGATTCGGACCCGCTCGCCCGAAGCGCGCGCCAGCTGGACACACTCCACGACCTCGCCCGTGGTCCGGGCTGCCATGCGACGCCTTGGCGAAACCGCCGGCTGGCTACCGGGACGAACCGCCACCTGCCCGTTCACGACCGGACAGCGCCGACGGGCGCAGACCGTAGTTGGGGCAGCCCCGCCCACTCGCGGCAGGAGCGAAGTGGTACAACCTTCCCCGGATTCGACAGGCGGAGCGGATCGAACGAATCCCTGACGCGGCACATGGCCGCCAGCGTCGCGTCGCTGAAGATGAGTGGCATATACTCCAGCTTGTCGAGCCCGATACCATGTTCGCCGGTAACACTTCCGCCGGCCTCGACGCAGATCATCATGATCCGGCGCATGGCCCGCTCCACCCTCGCCGATTCATCAGCGTCGTTCCCGTTGTAGGGAATGTTGGGATGAAGGTTACCGTCGCCCGCGTGGAAGACATTGCAGATCGTCACCCGTTCCTCGGTTCCCACGGCGGCGATCGCATCGAGTACTCCGGGAAGCTTCGTCCGCGGTATCACCGCGTCCTGCACAACGAGGTGCGATGAGATGCGCCCCATCGCCCCGAACGCCTTCTTGCGACCCTGCCAGAGCCGGTGCCGCTCGGCTCCGTCTGCGGCGACGCGAACCTCCGCTGCGCCCGCCCGAATACAGAGCTCGACAACGAGCCGTGCTTCGTCATCGAGTCCACCTTCGAGACCATCGAGCTCGATCAGCAGAACCGCGGCCGCCGACACCGGATAACCTGCCGCATAGATGGAACTCTCCACCGCCCGGATGGTCGGGTTGTCCATCATTTCGAGTGCCGCCGGCAAGAGCCCCGAAGCGATGATCGCGCTCGTCGCGCGTGCCGCGGAATCGATCGAAGCAAACGCGGCGAGCATCGTGCGGACAGCGGGGGGATTGCGGGTCAACCGGACAGTGACGTCGAGCGCTATGCCGAAGCACCCTTCAGACCCGACAAACGCGCCGAGAAGGTCATAGCCGGGCATTTCCCCAACGGCCGAACCCAGCTCCACGACCTCCCCGCCGGGAAGAACTGCGGTGAGCGCGATCACGTGATTGAGAGTCACACCATACTTGAGGCAGTGAGGGCCGCCGGCATTTTCGGCCACGTTGCCGCCCAGCGTACACGCCGCCTGGCTCGACGGGTCGGGCGCATAGTGCAGGCCGAGTCCCGCGACAGCTCTGGTAAGGTGGGCGTTGACGACGCCTGGCTCAACGACCGCGTGCAGGTTGTCGGCATCGATGGCGATGATGCGGCGCAATCGATGGAGGCCGAGCAGAACCTCTCCGTCGGCCAGCGCTCCCGCCGAAAGTCCAGTCCCAGCGCCCCGCGGAACCCAGGCCATGCCTGCCTCCGCGAGAAGCCGCACGACGGCCACCGTTTCGTCTCGCGTACCGGGAAACACCGCCAGACGTGGACGCCGACGATAGCCGGGCAGGCCGTCCGACTCGTAAGCGAGGAGCTCGGTGGCCCGGGTGAGGACGTGCCTCTGGCCAACGATGCCCGCCAGTTGCTGCTCGATGCTCATCGCGGCTGAAAGCCCCGGGATGAGGCCTGCATGCAGGGGTTGAGGTGCGGGCGGGTCACATCTGCATCATAAGGTAAAAGATCGGCCAAACGAAGAAGGCTCGTCGCGGCGACACGGCAACGCGGATTACTTTCGGTAAACCACCCATTTCGACGACTGCCACAGTGATCCTTCTTGCCGCGGCTTTGCTCCAGGGAGGCGTAGTAGCGACGCCTGCTGTCAGGGAGCAGGACTCCGTCATATACAAGAAAGCAGAAGAGATCAGGGTGCCGCTCGTGCGCGCAGACCGCCGCCCAGTGCTCGACGGAAGGCTGGACGACGACGTGTGGAGGGTGGCCCGCCCCATGGACAGGTTCGTTCAATATGAGCCGGTCGACAGCGTGCTGCCGCCGCAACAGAGCGTTGGCTGGGTCGCCTACGATGACCAATTCCTGTACGTCGCGTTCAGGGCGTTCGAGCCCGACCGCGGAAACATCCGCGCCACGGTGCATCCGCGGGAACGGGGAGGGGAGCTGGACGACAAGGTCGCGGTTTCCGTCGACACATACAATGACAACCGCCGCACCAACGTCTTTCGCGTCTCACCGATCGGACTGCAGTTCGATGGGGTGAAAACGGAAGGCCAGCGTACCGACGACACGCCTGACGCGGTGTGGTATTCGGCGGCTCGCATTGATTCCCTGGGATGGGTTGCCGAGCTGGCCATTCCTTTCGCCTCCCTGCGGTTGCCGGCGGGCGACTCGCTGGATTTCGGTTTTGACTTCGTGCGCTACCACGGGAAAGCCGGAGTGCGGAGCTCGTGGTCTCCGCGGCGCCGCGGGAGCCCGTGCGACATCTGCCAACAGGGCACGATCGCCGGGCTGAGGGACGTCCATCCCGGCCGGACCCTTGACCTCCTCCCCTACTTTTCGGGCAGCGAGGCTGGCACCCGCGTGTTTGGGGCAGACTCGGCGCTGTCGGGCGGGACCTGGTACCCCACGCGCACGCCGGCGTCGTTTGGCCTCGGCGACCCGACCGCGAGCGTTGGTCTGGATCTTCGATTCGTCCCCTCGCCCTCATCGACGATCAATGCCACAGTCAACCCTGACTTCTCGCAGATCGAATCGGATGACGAGCAGATCAGGGTCAATCAGCGCTTCGCCCTCTTCTTCCAGGAACGACGTCCGTTCTTCCTCGACAGCCGCGACGTATTCGATGTAACGCGACAGGGCGAGGGAGGGGGCGGTGAGGGTGGTGGAGGCGCCGGCCAGCTCCTCTACACCCGCGCGATTGTCAATCCGTCGTTAGGCGCGCGCCTGACGGGCAAACAGGGAGCCTTCCAGTATGGCCTTCTCTACGCGCGTGATGACGAGCCGGCCTGGTTTCACTACAACCGACACGAGTCAGGCGGGGTGGTCGCGAGGACCGGAGCGCCCGCGGACGTGCTGGTGCTGAGGGCCCGCCGGGACGTTCTCAGCGATTCATGGTTCGGTGCGAGCTTTCTCGGACGCCGCAGCGGTGATTCGCGATCCGGCGTAGCGGCCACCGACATGGCTCTCCGGTGGGGGACGGTGACACTGGCTGGCGAAGCAGGCCTCTCCGTCGAGCGCGAACCGGCCGACACAAACGTGGCCGCACTGTTCGATGGCGAGGAGCGGACCGGAGCCTACTATCGCACCGCCCTCGATCGGCGCGGTCGCGAGCTGGCGTGGTCACTCACCGCCTCCGGCCTCTCGCCAGGATTTCGAAACCAGCTCGGCAGGTATTCGCGGATCGGCGTCAGGGCAATGACCGGTCGCATCAACCACTTCAACTACCCCAACGGACGGCTCGTCCAGCAAACATCGCAGAGCATCAGCATCGCACGCACAGACCAGTTTGGCGGCGGGTTGCTCGACATGAGTCTCACACCGCGGATTGACGTGACCTTTCGCCAGCGCGCCGGGTTCAGCGTCTCCGTACCGTTCGAACACCAGACCATGCTCGGCAAGGCGCTCAGGCAGGTCGGGATGCTCACCGATTTCAGGATCGATGCCGCCCAGCGTGTGCAGATCGGCGGCTTCTTCTACGCCGGGGACCGCGAACTCTTCGATCCCGCGGACCCGCGCGTCACCAAGGGAGTATTCGCGTCCCTCCGTATGACATTGCGACCGGTGCCCCAGGCCGCCATCGAGCTGCGTGGCCAGAGATCGAATCATTTCGCCGGCTGGGGTGGCGACCTCGTGGATGACGCGAAGATCGTCCGGCTTCGCGGGACCTGGCAGTTCACGCGACGGCTGGGAGCGCGCCTGATCGGGGAATACTCCAACCAGTACAATTCGCTCGTCGAAAATCCCTTCGACAGGAGAGCCGTACGCCTGGCATCCAGCCTGCTCGCAACGTGGGAAGTTGCGCCGAGCTCTTTCATGTACTTCGGCTACAACGACGTGATGCAGGACTTCGAACAACCCGTCGTCGAGCGCGCCGCAACGCTCCGCACCGGCAACCAGGTTTTTCTCAAACTTTCGTACCTGTTCAGAATCTGAGGCCGCGCGGGCCGAGCATCAGGCCGGAGCGCGAGTGAGCATCAGCTCGACAACCGCACGAAGAGTCACGAGGTCAAACGGCTTGCGCAGCACGACACACTCCGATTCCTCGATGAAACGTGCCACCTCCTCGCTCGTATCATCGCCGGTGGAGAAGATGAGGCGCGGCAGCACTTCAGGGTTTGTCAGACGCAGTCGCTCGTGGAGGCCGATTCCCGACAACCCCGGCATGCGCAGGTCGGAAAACACGATTGCGTAGTGCCGCTGCTCGCGCTGCCGCGCGTCGAGTCGCACCATCGCGTACCCATCGTTTCCGTTCGCTGCCTCCTCCACAGTCCAGCCGATCCGGCCGAAAAACCGGCGCAAGGCCATTCTGATCGCCGGCTCGTCCTCGATGACAAGGACCCGGTGCGCCGGCGAGACGCCTGGACGAAGAACCGCCGTCAGGAAACACTCCAGAAACCCGCGAGCGCACCGCCGTCCGGCGACTCTCGCAGTTTCTCGAATGCCCGTTCCCTGATCTGCCGGATACGCTCGCGGGTGACACCAAGGAGCGCGCCGATTCTCTCAAGGGTCATCGCCTCTGACCCTTCTTCGAGCCCGTAGTAAAGGCTCAGGATCTTCCGCTCGCGCGGAGTCAGATAACGCTTGAAGACACGACCGATGAACTCGCGCATCAGCTTGAAGTCCGTCACATCCTCGATCTCTGTTCCATCCACCCCGGAAAAGCGCTCGCCGAGCGTAGAGGCTTCGCGATCGCTGCGGTCAATCGGCGCGTCGAGCGATACCTCCGTCGACGTCATCTGGCGTGACGTGCGAACGGTGTCCGGCGTTTCCCCAACAAGTCTCCCAACCTCTTCATCGGTCGGATCGCGCCTCAACACCTGCGACAGGATCGTCTCCGCCCGCGCCAGACGGATCAACTGCGAATTCTGGTTGAGCGGAATCCGCACCGACCGCGTCTGCTCGGCAAGCGCCTTGAGGACGGCCTGTCGAACCCACCAGACGGCGTACGAGATGAACTTCACGCCCTGGTCTGGATCGAACTTGCGCACCGCCTTCAGCAGCCCCTCGTTGCCGATCGCAACAAGTTCGGAAAGATCGAGTCCGTGCCCCTGGTACTTCTTAACGTAGGATATCACGAACCTCAGATTTGCCGTGACCAGTCGTTCGGCCGCGGTTTCGTCTCCCTTCTGTGCGCGTCGCGCAAGTCGCCTCTCCTCCTCGGGATCGGTTATCAGAGGCAACTTCTGGATGTCGAGGAGGTACTGGTCAAACGCTGTGGCCGGTGCGGCGCGGACGAACGATTTGGTCTTCGTCCTGCTCTCGGTAACTTGAGGCATATCTCCGTCTTTGCGTCTGCGAGTCGCCGCGACCGTTACGGGCGCGGATGGGGCTGAGGGCTGAGCGGGCGCGCACAGTAAGAAACGGTTACGAAGCCGTCAACAGGAATTTTGCGCGCATTCGCGTGTCCCGCTCTGCGAACCTGCGTTATCCGACGCGGCCACAATGGGTTGGGACAGCCACGTGTTAGCGAAAAAAGGTTGAGTTCGCCTCGGTACAACCGAGAGCGCCGACCGAATGGATCCCGGAGCGTTGTGGAAAAATCACGATGGCGGGGCAGCCGCAGGGGCGCGGCGCGTCGTCCAGAGCGCCAAGCCCATTCCAACAACCACCGCGGGAGCGACGACCAGAACCGGGACGCCCACACCCCACGCGGACGCGCCAACGGCCAGACCAAGGACGAGCAGGCTGACGCGGACGATTACGCGGCGGGTCATTACTCAGGCCCCCAGCAGGCGGGCAACGGCGTCGGTCGTCACGGCGACGGCAAAATCGGGAGGCCCGGCCGCCATCGCACCCACCTCGCGCGGAAGGGCCATGTGAAGTACCCCGCCGATCCGCTTCTTGTCGGAGTTGAGGTCGCTAAGCACGACCCTGCGATCGACAAACCCGGGCAACTCGGTGGGCAGCCCCGCACGCGAGAGGGACTCGACGATGACGTCGGTCAGACCCCGATCGGCGAGGCCGAGCGTTTCGGCCAGTCGGGATTCGAGAGCCATGCCAACAGCCACCGCTTCGCCATGCAGAAGACTGAAGCGGCTTGCGCTCTCCACGGCATGGCCGACGGTGTGGCCGAAGTTGAGGTTTCGCCTCGGCCCGCGCTCGGTGGGGTCGGCCCCGACAACCTCCGCCTTGATTTCAACGCTGCGGGCAATCAGGCTCGCGAGGCGCTCACCGCCCCAGTCCACCAGGTCCGCGTCGCCGAGCAGGTGTGATGCGAAGTCGGCGGTCTCAGCAAAGTATCGTTTGTCACAGATCACGCCGTGCTTGATGACCTCGGCGTAGCCGGCGCGAAGCTCGCGGGCCGGGAGTGTCTGGAGGACGACAGGATCGATGAGGACGAGAGCCGACGGGTGAAAAGCGCCGGCCAGGTTCTTGCCATGGCGGGTGTCCACTCCAACCTTGCCGCCGATCGACGCGTCCACCATTGCGAGGAGCGTCGTCGGCACCTGGACGAGGGGCACACCGCGCAACAGCGTCGCGGCGACGAACCCGGCAAGGTCGCCAACAACACCGCCGCCGAGCGCAACCACGGTCGTGTCGCGGCCGCACCGCTCATCGAGCAACCAGTCGGTCAGTGCTGACCAGTTTTCACGGGACTTGCCCGACTCACCGGGCTCGATCTCGCGGTAGAGGATGCGGCGTTGCGGTTCTGCTCTGCGCAGCGAGGCCAGGAGCTGCGGTCCGCACACGGGCCCGACGTTCGCATCCGAGATGACCGCGTAAAGGTGTGCGGGAGCGTGGTCAGCGATGAGGCGTCCGGCATCGTCGAGCAGCCACGGGCCGAGGTGCACCGGTCCGGCTGTCCTTGTGTAGGTGCCGTTCGCCGCGATCACGCGGCGGGCGGCTACCACGTTGTTTCGCTGGTGCCGGCGCGCGCATTGGAGAGCCGCGCCAGCATGAACAGAAGGTCGGACAGCCGGTTAAGATAAATTTTTATCACCACCGGCAGCTGAACGCTGCGATCCAGAGACACCACTCGACGCTCGGCGCGTCGGCAGACCGTTCGTGCAACGTGAAGTGCGGCCGCCTTGGCCGTACCGCCGGGAAGCACGAATGACCGCAGCGGGGCAAGGGACTCCTCGCACAGGTCGATCTGGTGCTCCAGCTCACCAATCCTGATTTCATCGAGCCGCGCCTTGGCGAGCTGGTCGCGCATCTTGTCGTGGTCAGGCGTGGCGAGCAGGGCGCCGATGGCGAGCAGGTCGGATTGTATGGGGACGAGGACAGCGTCGATGCGCTCGTCAGGCGAAGCCGCGATCGCCATGCCGAGGGCCGCATTGAGCTCGTCTACATCGCCGTAAGCCTCGACGCGCGGGTCGTCCTTGCTGACTCGACCGCCTCCGAACAGGGCAGTGCCACCGTCGTCGCCGGCCCTGGTGTAAATGCGCAGCGTCATGGCGCTCAACATAAGGCCGATCCGGTATCCCACGCGAGCGTCCAGGGGAGGGATCGGCTGCGAGCGTCATTTAGATTGTCATCATCATGACTCACAACATGGTTGATATAACCATCATCGGCGGTGGACCGACCGGGCTCTTCGCGCGCTTTTACGCGGGGATGCGTGGCGCGACCTCGCAGATCATCGATGCGCTGCCGGAGCTCGGCGGTCAGCTGACGGCGCTCTATCCGGAGAAGTACATCTTTGACGTCGCGGGCTTCACGAAAGTGCTGACGAAGGATCTGGTGCGGGCGCTGGTCGAGCAGTCGGCTCAGTTCGGTGCCACGGAGCACCTGCACCAGACTGTTGCTGGTCTCGAAGAAGAGGACGGCCACTTCGTCCTCGTGACCGAGGACTCGCGTTTTCCGACCCGGGCGCTGGTCATCGCGGCGGGGATCGGGGCCTTTACCCCACGCCGGCTGCCGCAGAAGGTGGCGGCGCCGTGGTACGGACGGGGGATCAGGGAAATGGTGGGCGATCCAGCGGAACTCGTGGGGAAGCGAGTACTGATAATCGGTGGAGGAGACTCCGCCTTTGACTGGACGCATCAGCTCACCGGGCGCGCGGAGCGGGTGTCGCTGGCGCACAGATCTGATCGATATCGCGCACATGGGGCGACGGTCGCCGAGGTCCAGAGGCGGGCAGTCAGCGGCGAGATCGACCTCTGGCCCTTTCACGAGCTGCAGGACGTGCTGAGTGACGATGGCGAAAGGGGCCGTCTGACGGGTGTGGTGCTGCGGGAGACGAGGACCAGGGAAACTCGTTCAGTGCACTGTGACGTCGTGCTGCCACTCGTTGGCTACGTGAGCGACCTTGGCGCACTGACGAGTTGGGGTCTGACGGTGGTCAACGACGAAATCGTCGTGAACTCTCAAATGGAGACCGGCCGCCCCGGGATTTACGCGGCGGGTGATGTGACGGCGTATCCAGGCAAGCTCAAGTTGATCGCGACGGGGTTTGCGGAGGCGGCGGCCGCGGTCAACCAGGCCGTACACTGGATCTATCCGGAGCGAAAGGTTGCCCCGGGCCATTCGTCGAACATGGCGATATTCGGGCAGAAGGATGACTGAATCCGGGCCGTTGACAGCGCCTCGCGAAATCGGCGAATTTATTGTGGCACTTGATCTTGCACCTCTCCGGCGCTGCGCGTGAGCTATCTCCTGATCGCTGACGACAACGAGGACATGCGCGCCATGCTGCGGGACCTCTTTCGCGCATCAGGGCACGACGTCGAGGTGGCCGCCGACGGTCTGGAGGCCATGGCCTCGATCGAAGCTCGCGAGCCGGATCTGGTTGTCCTGGACAACTCCATGCCGCGGCTGTCAGGACTCGACGTATGCCGCCGGCTCAAGGACAACCCGTTTACGGCACGTATTCCAGTGCTGATGCTGACGGCCCAGGCCGGAGTCGAAAACAAGGTTGAGGGGTACAGCGCCGGTGCTGATGACTACGTTGCCAAACCGTTCGATCCGCGGGAGCTGAGGGCGCGCGTGCAGGCTCTGCTGCGGCTGGTCCAGAGGGAAGGGGATCGCAACCCTACAAGTGGACTGCCGGGCGGACGGGCGATCGACGCCGAGATATTGCGCCGCGTCGATGGTGGCGAAACGTTCGTAGTGGCCTACATGGATCTCGACAACTTCAAGCCATTCGCGGACACCTTCGGATTCGCGGTCGCAGACGAGGTGATCAGGGGCCTGGGCGCAGCGATCCGGGAAGCTTCGCAGCTCGTCTCGGGGCCGGGCAACCGGGATTTCCTCGGCCACATCGGCGGCGACGACTTCATCGCCCTCACCGACGCCGCGGTCGCCGAGTCATTCGTGCGCCTCTGTGTAGCGCGTTGTCGCGAGGTCGTGGAACAGGCCGTGGGTCCTGCGGCCGCGGCTCGTGGCAACTACACCGGAATCGATCGCGACGGACACGAGCGCGACTTTCCCCTCGCGTCGATATCGGCCGCCGTGCTTTCAGTCAGTCCCCGGAACTGGGTCGGGCTCTCGGTCCTTGGCCAGCGCGCGGCGGACGCGAAGCGCAGGGCAAAACAGCTGGGGCCTGGCAGCGTTCTCCTGGAGCCCGTCTGACGTGAGGGCGTGGCGGGCGCTACTCCTTCCGCTGGGACTGCTGCTCCACGCCGCTGATGCACAGGGTCAAGGCATTCCCTGCGATCGCGGCATGCCCGAACTGCGTCGACTCGACTTCAACGGCAACCGGACCTTCAGGGACGATCAGCTCGCCAACATCATCCGTTCAACGCAGTCGTCTTCACTGAGGCGCACCTTCAGGATCGTCGGGCCGCGGTTCTGTCTGGATTCGCTGGCGCTTTCGGAAGATTCGCTGCGCCTCGTGCTCTTCCATTACACGCAGGGATTCCGGCAGGTTGAGGTCGGCAAGGAGATAAGGCTTCATGGTCCCACGGCCGCGTCGGTGACCTTCACGATCAACGAAGGGGAGCCCATTATCGTCGACAGCCTCGCCATCAACGGCCTGGAGGATATCGAGAACGCCGAAGCAGTCAGGCGCTCACTTCCACTGCGGCTGGGCGGGAGGTACGCGCGCGATGCGGCGGAGGACACGCGCGATTCCCTGGCGCGCAGGCTGCGCAACAGCGGTTACGCAACGGCGGAAGTTTTGCGAAACGTGGACTTCAACGACAGCACGCACCGGGCCGCGGTCTGGTACGACGTATTGCGGGGGCCGAGGATGCGGATCGATTCGGTGTCGATCAATGTGGAACCGGCGAACGGAGCGGAGATCGGTGTTTCCAGCAGGGCGGTGCGCAGGGCGCTGGGGATCGGGCCCAGCGCGTGGTTCAGCCAGCAGCAGCTGGAGGAGATCAAGAGGGGCCTCTATCTCTCTGGAGCCTATCAGCACGTCAACCTCGAGGTCGACAGCGCATCGCTGGCGGATGAAGCTGATTCGCTGGTCCAGGTGAACGTGACGCTGCGCGAGACCGAGATGCACGAGGCGCGGGCGTCGATCGGTTGGGGCAATCTGGAGTGCCTGAGAATGCAGGGAACGCTGGCGACGCGCAATTTTCTCGGCGGACTGAGACGCGTCGACGTCAGTGCGCGGCTTTCCCGCATTGGGGCAGGTACCCCATTCAACCTTGCGGACGGTCTCTGTTACGACAAGGAGATCGTGCGCGACGCCCGTGCCGATACCCTCAATTACTATCTCGGCGTCACTTATTCGCAGCCAGCGCTGTTCGGACGCCGTACCCTGCCGACGGTGACGTTGTACAGCGAGTTCCGCTACAACTTTCCCACTTATGTGCGCGAGGTGCCAATCGGGGTGGTCGGATCGATCCAGCGCAACGCGGGCGGCGTATACCCGAGCACGTTCTCCTATTCCCTCGAATACGGGCGAACCGGCGCCGAGCCTGCGTATTTCTGCGCGGTCTTCAACGTCTGTGAGGAAAGCGGGCGATCGATCCTGTCGCGCAAGCAACGGACAGCGATCGCGGGCTGGTCGATGACGCGGCTTCCTCCCAATCCGACGAATCCGACGCGAAGCTGGGGCGGTCAGGTGGAATTGCGGCACGCATCGAAGCCGATCGGCTCTGATCCGCTGATCGGCTTTACGCGCGCGTCGCTGGATCTGCAGTGGTATACAGACATCGGCGACGGCGCGATACTCGTATTGCGGGCCCGGGGCGGCACCGTCCTCGGTTCGCGCTTTTCGTTCACCGAGCGCGCATCGTTCGTGCCGCCACAGGAGCGGCTGTATGCGGGAGGAGCGAACACGGTGCGCGGGTACGGGGCCAACGAGCTGGGCCCGATCGTCTACATCATCCAGAGGTACGATACGGTCCCCGGCCCCGGTAACACCGCGTTCTTTCGCGCGGACCCGGCCAATACGCTGCACACACGTCGTTCGCCGGACCAGCCAACGGGGGGTGACAACATCGCGGTGACAAACGCGGAACTGCGACTCCGAAGTCCGATCTATCCGGAGCTGGTGCAGTACGCGCTGTTCGTCGACGCCGGCGAAGTCTGGAATCGCTCCACGACTGGTGGGTTGAGCGGCTTCGAGAGTCTCAAGATCACACCCGGAGCGGGCCTCAGGGTATTCACGCCAATCGGGCCAATCAGGGTCGACCTTGCGCTGGGTCCCCGCGATCTGCCCAGCGGCCCGGCGTACTTCTCGAACGTCCGCAACGCCGCCGGCCAGCAGCAGCCGGTGTATTGTCTGAGCCCGGGCAACGAACTTGCGATTGATCTTTCGGTCCAGCCCGCCGCGCAGCAGCAGGGTGACTGCCCGGGCTCGTACGCACCTCCGTCGCGACGATCCTTCTTCGGTCGCCTGCGTTTTCACTTCTCCATCGGTCAGGCCTTTTGATGGCGCGGCGCAAGGCGATCGTGATGGTCAGTGCCGGGATCCTGCTCGCCTTTGGAGCAATCGTCGCGATATCGATCGCCCTTGCCACGCGTACAGAATGGGGCCGCGAGCAGATCCGGTCGTACGTCGAGGGGATTCTCAACGAGAGCATGCGCGGCAAGGTTCATCTCGGCCGCATCTCCGGCACCCTTTTCACAGGGATCACAGTCGATTCGTTTTCGCTGGCCGAACCGGACGATTCGCTGTTCATCGCGACCGGGCAGATCACGGTATCGTTCGACCCTCGCGATCTTATCGACCGCCGAATACTCGTCAGGCAGATGTCGATCGCACGGCCGGTAGTGCGCATTCGCGAGGACAGCACCGGCACGTGGAACCTGCGCAAGCTGTTTCCGCCGGGACCATCGCGGCCGCGCACCACGCGCGGCTTTGGCGACTACGTAGTGGTGCGGAACGCGACGATTCGCGACGGTGACATCGAGCTTACGTCGAGGTGGCGTCCTGCCGATTCACTCTCCGGCACCCGCAGGGACAGCTCGATCGCCCACGCCCTCGCCAGGCCCGACAAGCGGATCACGAGGTCGGGCAGCCACTTCGTGCTCACACGTGCGTGGACCGGCGTCAACATCGATCTCACGTCGGGGCGGATCGCGACACCCGACAGCGCGGGTCGATCGTTCCACTTCACCCGACTCGACGCCAACGAGTTCGACCCCCCGCTCGATATAACAGACGCCCGGGGGTCGATTCGCCTCCTCGGCGATTCGCTCTGGGCCGATATCACGTCGTTCGAGTTGCCCGGTTCGCGGGGGAGCGGCACGGCGCATGTTGTGTGGGGGAGTGGTCTGCCCAATCGATACGATGTCCGGATCCGTGGCGACACCGTGTCGATGGCGGACGTCGCCTGGGTCTACCCGACGCTTCCGACGACCGGCGGCGGCCGCATGGACCTTGCAATCCGCAACAAGCGCTCCGACCTGGACGTCATCGAGTTCATCATCACGAACATGGACGTACGGTCGATGAACTCGCGACTCGCCGGCGCAATGACTTTCGGTGTGGGGGGACCAGTTCTCGAGGTGCGCGATGTCGACCTGCGCGCAACGCCTGTCGACTGGATACTGATCGAGCGACTCACAGGCGAACCCCTCCCGTATCCGTGGAAAGGCACGATCAGCGCGGTGCTGCGCGCACGCGGGGGACCGGTGAACAGGTGGCGCATCGACTCAACGTCATTCGTCCTCAACGACGCAAACGTCCCCGGCGCAGGCGGCCGCGGCCGCGCACGTGGTGAGCTGGATATTCTCTTCCCGGCCTTCACGAGGTTCCGCGCCTTCGACGTCGAAATCGACCATCTCGATCTCGCCACGCTCCAGTTTCTGGAGGAGAGCTTCCCGCGGCTCGACGGAGCCATCTCGGGGCGCGCGACTCTCGATTCGGTCTGGACCGACGTTCGATTTCACAGCGCCGACATAACTCATCGCTTCGGCGATAATCCGCCGAGCCGCTTCACCGGCAGCGGGAGGGCGACGCTTGGCGACGAGTTCATTACCTGGGACGTGGCCCTGGACGCACAACCACTCGACCTTACTACAACTGGAAAGGCCTGGCCAGAACTGGAGCTGACACAGCGCGGAGAGTTTCGCGGCTCGCTGCGGGCGGAGGGTACCGCCGCCGACCTTGCCCTGAGTTTCGCGCTGCGCGGTGCAGCCGGTGATTATGCCTGGGATGGCCGGGTCGACATCGATTCGGTAGGCGGGTACACGTGGGACGGAACGCTGCGTTTCGCCAACGCCGACCTGCGCACGCTATACGACACGAGTACCATTCTGTCGACGCGGCTCACGGGGGCGGCGGTCGTCAACATCACCGGCGATTCGGTCGAGAATTACCGCGGCACCATCGATCTCCGGCTCGATCGCTCCAGCGTCGACAGCATGCGCGTCTACGAAGATTCGCGCACTCGGCTGGTCTTCGACGACGGGATCCTGCGCATCGTGGACACGCTGAAGGTGACTTCGGAGCTGGGATCGCTGCTGGCCTGGGGTGGTGTCGGCCTTCGCGCCGATCGGACCGACTCGCTGTCGGCAAGGCTCGAGACCGATTCGTTAGGCGCGCTGCGCCCCTACTGGGTCCGCCGGGCCGGAGCCGACACGGCGGCAGTTCGGGTGGCAAGCGAGGACACGCTCGACGGCCGCGTTTCGCTGCGGGTGGCGCTGGTCGGATCGGTCGACACACTGGCAGCATCCATCGCCGGTCAGGTCGTCGGGCTCCACGCCGGCAACGCGAGGGCCGCCGCAGTCAGGCTCGAGGCCGCCCTCGCCAACCTGACGAGCGGCGCAACATCCGGGACGATCAGCGTCACCGCCGACACAGCCACCCTCGGCGCAACGACGTTCGCACGGGCCTCGCTGGAGGCTCGCGCCTTCAACAGGGATTCGGCTGACGTGCAGGTTGCCGCCGTTCTTGCGAATGGCCCGTCGATCGACGCGACGGCAACAACTTCCTTCCACGCCGACACAACACGTGTGCTGCTGACGGAAGCCAGGCTGAACGTGGCCGACAACGAATGGTCGCTCGAGCGGCGATCAGCGATCGTGACATCGGATTCGGGTTGGTCGGCCGAAGGCGTGAGCCTCCGCGACCGGAGAACTGGCGCCAGACTCATCATCGACGGTCAGGTCCCCTCGCGGGGGCAGATCGCACTTGCGCTGAAGGCCGACTCGGTGGCGCTCGAAGACTTGGCGGCAATGGCTCAATCAACTGCGCGCTGGCGCGGCCAGCTTTCGCTCGACGTCAACGCCACCGGCACTGCGTCCGAACCGGTCATCACCTTTGCCGGGGCACTCGACGGGACGGCGGTGGGCGACGTGTCATTGTCGCGAACCACGATTGCCGGCCGCTATGCCGATCGCTGGCTGCAGGGCAGTGTCGCGATGGTCCGGAACGACACGACGATACTCGACGGAACGGCCACGATATCGCTCGACCTCGCGCTCGAACCACGCTCGCGGCGTGTCCTTGACGACACGATGCGCGTTACGCTGCGATCGCGCGACGTCGACCTCGGCATACTGGAGTCCTTCACAAGTTCGGTACAGAACACACGTGGCCGGCTTAATGCAGACGTCGCGGTCGTGGGACTGCAGGGGGCGACGACGATGCAGGGTTTCGTGAGGATCGATGACGGCCAGGCCCTGGTTCCCGAAGCCGGTGTGACCTTGCGGCAGGTGGCTGTGCTGATCGAGGCCGACAACGACACAGCCAGGATCCGCCGCTTCAGGATGACCAGCGGCCCCGCTGCAACTGATACCCTCGGACTCTCGGGCTGGATCGCGCGCGAAGACCGGAACGAAGTGGCCTTTGACCTCAACCTCACGACCAGCAACTTCGAGGCGGTCAACACACGGCGTGCAGGGAGGATCAGTGTTTCATCCGACATCCGCCAACAGGGCCGGACCTCGGGATCAGTGCTGGGAGGCCGTATCTTCGTCAACAGCGGCGAGATCGTGATTCCGGAGTTGAGCCAGAAGAAGATTCTCGCGCTGTCGGTCGACCAGTTCGCCGGCTTCGACACCGCCCTCGTCGCCAACCGTCAGATTCTCCCCAAGGCGCCACCCGCCATCGCGCGCAACCTCTCGGTTCGCAACCTGCAGGTCGAGATGGGTCCCGATGTCTGGATGCGCTCTGTCGAGGCGAACATCAAGCTCGGGGGACGTGTCAATGTCATCAACGCCACCGGTCTCACCTCGGGTGGTTCGGCCCAGCTGGCACTGGAAGGTTCGCTGCAGACCGAACGGGGCACGTTCAACCTGAGGATTGCCGATCCGTTCGTGCAGCGGCTGTTCACCCTCGAGGGCGGTGAGGTCAGGTTTCTCGGAGACCCTGACTTCAACCCCGACCTCGACATCCGTGCGCTCTATGTCGTCAGGCAGGCATCGTCGCTTTACCGCACGAGCAACGATGTGCGAATCAGGGCAAGACTGCTCGGCACCCTCGTACAGCCGCGCATCGTCATCGAGAGTGGGGATTCACTGGCGTTGTCCGAAAGCGACCTCTTCTCCTATCTGATCACCGGGCGCCCGAGCGCCGAGATCGGAGGTCTGCAGTCGTACGGATTCGATTTCCTCCTCGCCACGGTGTCGAGTGGTCTGTCGGCGCGGTATTCCGGACGTTACTTCGATTTCCTCCGGCTCCAGACGGCGAGTTCACGGGTCGAGCAGGGTCTGACGGGAGGTCAGAATCGCGGGCTCCTCGAAGGGGCCCAGCTGGGGGTCGGGAAACAGCTGAACGAGCGCACTTTCATCAGCCTCACCGCCGGGCTCTGCCGGATCGTCAACCCCGGGGCCGGTCGCCTCGACGAATCAATCGGCCTGACACTCGAGAACAGGTTGCCGGCAGGTTATGGTTTGTCAATCAGCAAGGAGCCGCCGGTCGAGGCGCTCCTCTGCCAGGATCCGACGTCGCAGGGTTTCTCCGCCGGACGCTCCCAGACCGGCATTGACCTCTTTCGCTCGTGGCGCTGGTGACTCGTGGCTGACATCCTGATCGTTGATGACGAGTCAACGCTCGCCGGGCATTATGCCCGTCATCTGGCCGCCGCCGGTCACGACGTCAGGCAGGCAGGCAACGGCGCGGCGGCGCTGCGACTCTTCGGCGAGCGGCCGCCGGACGTAACGCTGCTCGACATGCGGCTTCCCGACATGTCAGGGTTCGAGGTACTCGGAGAGCTGCGGATGGCGAGGGCCGTGGTGATCATGATTTCCGGCCACGCCGACGTTCCGCTCGCGGTCAGGGCCGTTCACGAAGGTGCACTCGATTTTCTCGCGAAGCCGGTCGAGCTGGCACAGCTCGGTCTGGCGGTGGACCGCGCGCTCGACACGCTCCAGACGCGGCGACTGAACCGGTATCTCTCGGAGCGGAGAACGACCGCGGGCCGGACGAGGCTCGGATCATCGCCCCGCATGCGAGAGCTCACGGCCCAGATCGAGCTCCTCGCCGCGAGCGACCGGACGCCGGTCCTCATCCTCGGGGAGATCGGAACCGGCAAGGCGGTTGTTGCCGAGCTTTTGCATGCCTCGGGGTCACGGGCGGCTGCACCGTTTGTGGAGTTCCAGTGCGCCGCGCTCGATGAATCGGACCTCGAAAGAAATCTGTTCGGCCCCCGCGCTGGAGGAGAGCCTGGGCTGGCGCGCGTCGCGGACAGGGGCACGCTCTTCATGCAGGACATCGCCGACCTCCCCGCCGTGTTGCAATTGCGGTTGCTGCGTCTCATCGAGGGTAAGCAGACCGGGCAGCCGGTCGAAACCGTTCCCGACGTGAGGATACTTGCTGCTTCAGCGCGCGACCTGGTGGCCGAAGTCGCTGCCGGCCGCTTCCGCGAAGACCTGTACTACAGGTTGAGCGTGATGCCGCTGGCGCTACCCCCACTGCGTGAGCGCAGCCGCGAGGACGTTGTCGAGCTGATTGGTCTGCTCGTCGATCGGTTACGTCCCTCGCTGCCGGCGGCGCCTTCTGCTCTCTCGGACGAAGCTCTCGAGGTGCTCCTCACCTACACGTGGCCGGGTAACGTGAGGGAGCTACAGAACGTGCTCGAGCGGGCTCTCATCCTCTCGCGCGGAATGGATACCGTGGATGCTGCGGTACTTCCGGCCGAGATCAGAGCGCGGGGTCGTGTGGCAGGGGTTGGCGTGGGGGTGGGGGTGGGTTCGCGCGACGGTCAGTCACTCGAGCAGGTGGAAAGGGATCACATCGCACAAACGCTCGCGTCATGGGAAAACAACCGCACGTATGCGGCGCGTGCGCTCGGGATTTCCCGCGCTACATTGATTCGCAAGATCAGGGAATACGGGCTCCAGAGTGGAAGCCGAGGACAAAGTTGATGACCGAGCTCAGGGAACATGACGGCATGGTCTGCCGCGCCTGCGGAAACGAGGAGCGGGCCTCCGAGGGCTACCCGTGCGACGGCTGTGGAACCTTCATCTGCGTGATCTGCAACATGCGGGGAGTAGTTCTTTGTCGTGCCTGCGCCAGCGTTGCCTCACCTGGCGGGGCGCCCGGGAGCAGAGAGGTGGCGCCTGACCCGCCTGCGTCGTAAGGCGGCACCAATGCTGCTGGTAGTTTGTTACCGGTTTCGCGATTGAGTACCGACTTCACTCCGCTCGGACTCCTGATCGGGCACGCGACCAATGAGCCGGGCGCAACCGGTTGCACCGTCATCCGGCGCATTGATGGGCGGATGCGAGCCGGGCACGCGATGGTGGGGCGGGCGTCGGGTTCGCGGGAGCTGGCGGTCGCAACACCGTTTCACCTCGTTGACGCGATCGACGCCGTGCTCCTCTCCGGAGGCTCGGCCTACGGACTTGATGCCGCTGCGGGGGTCATGCGCTGGATGGAGGAGAACCGGCGCGGTTTCCCGATCGCCGGTGGAGTTGTACCGCTTGTCCCCGCGGCGATCATCTTCGACCTGGCGCCGTTAGGCAGCTTTGACGCCCGGCCCACACCGCAGATGGCCTGGGATGCCTGCGACCGCGCCGTTGCCGTCCCCGCAGAGGGAAGTGTCGGAGCAGGGACGGGTGCCACGGTCGGCAAGGTCGCTACCGCGGCGAGGGCGATGAAGGGCGGGTTCGGTGCCTGGGTTGCCAGCGCGGGAAGTCTCCACGCAGGCGCAGCGGTTGTCGTCAATGCTTTCGGTGATGTGCGCGATTCCGCGGGCGCGATCATCGCCGGCGCACGCGCCGACGGCGGCGGCTTTCTCGATGCCCGCTCGGTGCTCACCAGAGGGGCTCCGCGACGAGATGGCGCCGATGACCCCGCCCCGACAGCACCTGGCAACACGACTATCGGACTCGTTGCGACGAACGCGGCCCTCTCCCGCGTCGAACTGCAGCAGCTGGCGGCCGCGACAAGCGCCGCCTACTATCGCCGGATCACACCCGCCGGCTCCACCGTCGATGGTGACATCATCTTCGCGGTCTGCCCCTCCGCCGGCATTACGTCTACGCCGATGACCGTCGAAACCCTTGCCGTCGAGGCCATGGAGATGGCCATCGAGCGCGCCGTTCGGCTGGCTCGCGGCCGCGATGGCATCCCGGGTCTGGCCGGCTGATCTACGACATGATGCCGCTGTGAGCGACGAACGGCGGCGCTGATCGAACGTAGAGGGGAACCTCGGCACGCATTTCGTCGTTCAGCAGAATACGCATCGTGTACGCCCCCGCCTGATCAAGCGGGAGGTCGAGTTGAGCGATGAGCGGAATGTCCATCTCGGTCACGGTCTGAGGTGGTGTGGCCACATCAACCTGACCGTCGGATGACCAGAGTTCGACGCCACCCGGATTGATCCAGCGGAGAGAAACGCGGTGGGAGCCGGCGTCGAACGGCGTGCCCTTGAGACGCACGACAAGGTGGGCTCGTGGATGCAACGCCGGCATCGTGCTCACCTGCACAGCGTCGAAGACGCCGAGGATGTTGAGCTTCCCCTCCTGTGAGAGGTTGGCTCCGTCTGCAAAGAGGGCGAATGAGACTACCATTATTGTGGGGCGCCTCCGGTCGAGGATGACGGGGATGACGGGGATGAAGAGGATGAAGAGGATGAAGAGGATGAAGAGGATGAAGAGGATGAAGAGGATGAAGAGGATGAAGAAGATGAAGAAGGTGAGGAAGGTAAGTGTGAGGTTTTGGTACGGGAAGAACGCGCTGACACGGGGAGCAGCAGAGCACGATGGTCAGGACGCACGGGGTGAGGAGGCGGACATCAAGGGGTCTCCCGACTCCGCTGCAACTCACCCGATCAGCGTCGTAGCTTTCAGGTCTTCATGACGACAACAGCACCTGCCGGGCGCGACGCGAGTGCGGGAGGCGAGACCCCACGCTCCGGCGTCCACCATTTGCGCACCGACGCGCTGCTGCTGGCCATGGCGGTGATCTGGGGTGCCAACTTCAGCGTGCTCAAATACGCCGTGGCGTGGGTGCCCGCTCTGGCTTTCAACGCCATGCGGGTTCCGTTGGCGAGTGCGGCCCAGTTCGCGATGGCGCGGGCGATGGGCAAGAGACCCGTGACGAGATCCGTGGCCTGGCATCTGCTGCTGCTCGGATCGCTCGGTAACGGCCTCTATCAGGCGCTTTTCATAACTGGGCTTTCGAGAACGCGCGTGGCTACCGCCGCCCTCCTCATCGCCGCGTCTCCGGGCGTCATTGCGATCGTCGGGAGAGCGCTCGGCCGCGAACACTTCACCCCGAGGCAGGGCCTTGGTGTGTTGTTGCAGATGGGGGGGTGCGCAAGCGTCGCATTCGGCGCGGCGAATGCCGCTGCGGGTACCGACTCCTTCAGTGGTGCACTTCTGATACTTGGCTCGACCGTCTGCTGGGCATTTTATGCGGTCTGGCTGCGGTCGTGGACAGATACGGTCGACGTCGTGCAACTCGGCGCGTGGACGATGTTGGGTGGGGCGGTGGTGATGCTCGCGCTCGGCGGGGCCGGGTTCGTCGCGATCGACTTCGCTGCTCTCCCCGCCGGAGTCTGGGCTGCGCTGGCATATTCGAGCCTGATGGCGATGGTTGTCGCCTACCTCTTCTACTATCGGGGGCTGCGCGTGCTTGGGCCCATGAGGACCTCGATGTACGCCAATCTTCAGCCATTGATCGCGATGATCGTAGCCTGGATCGCCCTGCGGGAAGTCCCGACGGCAGTGCAGGTCATCGGCGGCATCTTTATCGTCGGCGGGCTCCTCGTTGCTCGTTATGCGGCCGAGCCGGCGGAGGCGTGAGGAGTGAAACTGATTCTGTTCGATATCGACGGCACTCTGCTCTGGACGGCCGGAGCCGGACGGAGAGCGATGGAGAGTGCGCTCATCAGCCACTTCGGTATCTGCGGCCCGGCCAGCTACCGGTACGATGGCAAGACCGACGTTCAGATCGTACGTGAGTCGATGCGGGAGGCAGGGATCGACGATGCCCGGATTGACGGAGCGCTCGATGCTGTGTTGGCCGAGTATCTCGTGGGGCTGGAGAGGGAGCTCGACGGGCGCCAGTTGCAGCCGTTTGCGGGTGTTGCTGCCCTGCTCGACGCGCTGGAGGCGAGAGGTGACCGCGTCCTCGGCCTGCTCACAGGAAACCTGGCCCGGGGAGCCGCGCGCAAATTGCAGTCTGCAGGCATCACGCCGGACCGTTTTCGCGTGTGTGCGTGTGGCTCGGACCACGAGCACCGTCACGAGCTCCCTGCGATCGCTCTCGAGCGCGCCGCGACCGCTCTCGGTACCAGGATCCCCGGATCAATGACGGTGATCATCGGAGACACGCCTTACGATCTGGAGTGCGGGCGGCAGGTTGGAGCGAGTTCGATCGGGGTCGCCACCGGCCATTATTCGGTGGCTGAGCTGTGCTGCCACGAGCCGACTGCATGTTTCGCGGACCTGAGCGACACCGCGGCAGTGATGAGGGCTATCGACGATGCGTGAGATCGAACTCAAGGGAGTCGTCCCGGATGAAGACGCGGCGATCGCCCGAATCACGGGAGCGGGCGCAAAAGAGATCTTTTCCGGCCGGCTGCTCGACCGCCGTTACGACACTCCCGACCGGCAACTGTGGAGTCGCGACGAGGTGCTGCGTCTCCGGACGGCTTTCTGGGCCGACGGCTGCCGGTCCCGACTCGACGTCAAGGGTCCAGCGACGTACCCGGATGGCTACAAGGTCCGTGAGGAGCTGACCACAGACGTTTCCGACCCTGATGCGATGGAACGGGCGCTCGAAGTCGCCGGCCTTATCATCACGCGCGAAATCGAGCGACAGATCCGGACCTTCGATTGTTGCGGAGCAATGGTAAGGTTTGAACGATACCCGAGGATGGATACGCTGGTGGAGGTCGAGGGCGATCCGGCAACCATCGAGGCGGCGATCGAAGCGATCGGCATTCCGCGCGCGGAGTTCACGACCGAACGTCTGGCCGATTTCGTCAGGCGCTTCGAAGGGCGCACGGGGGAGCGGGCCGCGCTCAGCGCACGCGAGCTGGAAGGTGATTACCGGTACCGCATCGATGACGCCTGAGGGTGCGGTGTTCGTGGCCGGAGTGTCTGCTGCGGGGAGTTGGACGGGACGTGAGGTCCGGGTTCGGGGCACACTGGTCATCGGCAGCGGTTCGGCGGCAGTCACGGACGGAGACGACCGGCTCCTTGTTGTGGCTTACGACGAGCTGACTGATGCCACGCTGCAGGCCTCTGTGCTGACATTGCATAGTCAGCGTGGACGGATCGCAATGCATTCGAACGAAGGGCTCGCCGCGGCCTGGGCTCGAATCGTCAGTTTCGCGTGCGCCGCACCCGAGGTCACCCGAGGGTTGCGAGCGCTCGGTCGTGCAGCTTCGCACGACGCCGGGTCGCAGAAGCAATTCTTCGCGCCGCTGATCAGCGCCAGGCGCCGGCTGCACGAGGCTGGCGCACCCGAACAACGCCTGGCGCACGTCGACACAAAGGCCATCCGCGCACGCCTCGGCGAGTCACTCGCGAACATGGCCGCCGGCCGGTATCCATCCAGCCCCCCGGACCGGCGCGCACTCGAGGCGGTACTCGACGAGGCCACCGAGGGACTCTTCGCCGAACTCGAAAGCCTCGAGGCGCTCGCGGAACTCGTGAGGTCAGCGCCCGACGGCACCATGTTCACGAGGTGGCGCGCATGGACCAGGCAGCTCCGGCAGGTGTTTCGCGAAGCCGACCGGTCGTGGCGAGTGATTTCAGAGGCACTGAAACGAGAGGAGGGCGCGCGTAGAGGGTGACTGGTGGCGCCATGGGAGTCCCGATAAATTCACTCGGCAATCGTTGCTCTCGAACGGCAACAGCACCTAAGTGCAATAACCACAGCTGCTTACGCCCTAATGCGAGTTCGCGCCAGGCTACAACTTCTCGCGGCCACCGTCTTGTTCAGCCTCGTCGCGGCGGCGCCCGGTGCTCAGGAGCGGCCCGGAAAGCGCGTCGCGACGATCGTCAGCGTGGCGGTCGAAGAGTACGCCAAGGCGGTGGACGCAAACGGCAAGCTCATCAGCGATATCGAATACGGGGAGGCAGTAACGTTCCTCGGTGATGCGCGCGAAGCCGCGGCGCGACTGAGTGGCGACAGATCGGACGAGATCAGGCAGCTGCTCGACTCGCTGTCGGCAGTGGTAGCGAGCCGTGGCACTCCGGCCAGGATGGCCGAGCTGCACACGCGCTTCGTTCAGGCACTGGGCGCAGATGCTGCGCTCGACATGCCGACCCGTCCGGTCGACCTGGCGCTCGGGCGCTCGCTGTACCTGCGCTCGTGTGCCGCGTGCCACGGTGATACGGGGCAGGGCGACGGCCCGCAGGCGCCGGGCATGACACCGCCACCACCCGCGTTAGGCAGGATGGACGCGATGCGCGATGTTTCTCCAGCTCTCATGTACAACGTCATGGCGGTTGGCATCGCCGGGACGCCGATGGTGGCGTGGGCAAACACCCTGACGCCTGACGAGCGATGGAGCATCATCTCCTGGGTCAACACCCTGCGGGCTCCAGCGGCGGTAGCACCGGGGGAGGGATTGTTCCTGCAGCGCTGCGCCGGATGTCACGGTCCGGCCGGGGCGGGCGACGGGCCCTTCGCCGCTGTCATGAGCAGGCTTCCGGTTGAGCTGGCGTCTTTCGCGTGGCAGGCCGAGCGCAGCGATCTCCAGATCGCCGAGTCGATTCGCAACGGGGTGGCGGGAACCGGGATGCCGGCCAGCCGCGAGCTGTCGGAGGGGGAGGTTGATCAGCTCGTTGCGCACGTTCGGCGGCTCTCGCTCGATGACGTACCCGTCGGTAGTGCCAGCGACTCTACAAATGGAAAGGCGACGGCTGACCGTGTGATGCAGCAGCTCGACGCCTCTCTGGCTGCCCTGCGGGCAGGACGTGGCAGCGAAGCGTCGGACCAGGCGTTCGACGCCTACCTTGCCTTCGAGCCGCTCGAAACACCGGGTCGCGCCCGGGAGCCGGGCCGGATCGCGGCGATGGAACGGCTGTTTTCCGACTTCAGGGCGGCGATCAAGGCCAACGATCTTCGCGGTGCCCAGCGCCAGCGTGATGCGATCGCGTTCGGAATGCCAGCCGTGCTCGAGCTGATGGAGCCCGTCGCCGGCTTCTGGGGCAACTTCCTCCAGTCATTCCTGATCATCTTTCGCGAGGGTCTCGAAGCGATCCTCGTGATCGGTGCGGTCGTGACCTTCCTCCTCAAGACTGGTCACCGCGAGCGCCTTCGTTCGATCTGGGTGGGAGTGGGCGTTGCACTGGTGGCAAGCGCGGCGACGGCCTGGGTCCTGACAACGGTCCTGCGTGCACTTCCGGCCACACGCGAGATCATCGAAGGGGCAACGATGCTGGTGGCGGTAGTTGTCCTGTTTTCGGTCAGTTACTGGCTGATTTCAAAGGTCGAAGCGGCACGCTGGCAGCAGTTTGTGCGGGACAAGGTGAACAATGCGCTGCAGCACGGTGGCGGCAAGGCGCTCGCCTTCGTCGCGTTCCTCGCTGTCTACCGCGAGGGAGCTGAGACGGCACTGTTCTACCAGGCGCTGCTCAGAGAAGGGGCGGGCTGGCCGATATCTCTCGGGATGCTGGTCGGCTTCGCGGTCCTGGCCGTGATCTTCGTTCTCTTCTACCGCTACGGGGTCCGGATTCCGCTGCGCCCCTTTTTCGCCACAACGAGCGGCCTGCTCTACTACATGGCGTTCGTGTTCATGGGCAAGGGAATACGCGAACTTCAGGAAGGGGGCGCGATGTCGATTACGCCCCTGCCAGGGTGGCCGCAGATCGAGGCGATGGGCATCTACCCCTACGTCGAGACGCTCATCGGCCAACTGGTGCTCCTGCTGCTTTTCGTGTTTGCACTGCTGCGGACCTTCTGGCCCCGCCGGTCGGTGTCGCTCCCGACTGTCGACCAACGCACGGCGGAGCCGGCCGGTGAGGTGGTCACGCGGATCGCCAACCTCGAAGGGAGGCTGGGGCGGCTCGAGCACGATCTGACGGAGCGCGAGCGGCCCACTGAGTCTCGCGCCCGCTGAGTTTCACGCGGCCCACGGGAGTCTCGCGCCCGCTGAGGATCACGCGGCCGACGGAGTCTCCCGACCGCTGGACGTTACGTCGCCCACGGAGTCCCCGCGGCCGCTGATGATCAGGCGGCGGCGGGAGCGAGCCCGCCCCCGCGACGCCTCACCAGCATGATCGCCACGCCGGCGGCAGTGATCGCAATCGCAATCACCTGGGCCGCGGTCAGCGACCCGAAGAAGACGTCGTCCTTGGCTCTGAAGAACTCGACGAGAAACCGCTCGATACCGGCCAGCACACACCACACGCCGAAAAGCCAACCTTCGGAATGCCTGTGTCCGCGAAGCCGCCAGAGGGCGAGGAACATCAGCAACCCCGCGGCCGTCTCGTAGAGCTGGGTCGGGTGCACCGCCAATAACGTCGACTCGTCGGTACCGGGAGGAATCTCCGTCCCGAAGTTGCGCTGCATCGAACCGGCGGTGCTGGGAGGAGCGCCCTCGGGAAACGCCACTGCCAGCGGCCCTGACCACGGCTTGCCGTAGTCGTCGCCAACGGCCCAGCAGCCGGTCCGGCCTACCGAGTAGCCTGCGGCGATCGCGATGCCGGCGACATCGGCAAAACGCGCAAACGGCAGCTTCCGGCGATGAATGACGATCCAGTTTGCCAATACCGCACCAATGAACCCCCCCCAGAAAACGAAGCCGGCCCGGCTCAACAGATCGCTCCAGTCGCCGGTGACAACAAGAGTGTAGTAGAGCTTCCCACCCACCAGCGTTCCCAGTACCGATGCCAGGATCAGGTCGGGGATCGCATCCGCCTCCGCATGATGCCCGCGCCGCGCCAGCTCGCGCTGGGTGATCACCTGCGAGATGACAAACGCCAGGAACACGGCGATCCCGAACCCGGTGAGGGTGAAAAAGCCGAGCGGGATCTCCCAGGGATGGTGAACCACGTGATTCATCGGTCGTCGGGTAACTGGTCTGCCGGAGTAGGCTTGTGCAAGTCAGTGAGCCAGCCGCGCCCGGGCAACGCCGGACGTTGAATGCGAGGAGGTCGCGCGCGCTGCCAGCGGCACAGCCGCGGCCGCGCTGAGGTCATGTGCGGCGAATCGGCCCCGCTCATGGTGAAAGAGCCCGGCGCAGGCGATCATCGCCGCATTGTCCGTCGCCAGCCGCGGGCCGGGAGCGTGGACACTGATTCCGTGTGCTGAAGCGCGCCGCCGCATCTCCGCGACCAGCGACTGATTGCACGCAACACCTCCACCAAGGACGATCCGCCCGCGACCGCGCTCCAGAGCGGCCCGCATCGTCTTGGCCGCCAGTGTCTCGATGATCGCATCCTGGAATCCCCGCGCAAGGTGCGGTTTGTCTGACACCAGGTCAGTTGACGCCCTGGTCGCGAGCAGAACCGCAGTCTTGAGACCGCTGAAGGAAACATCGAAATAGTCGGCATCCCCGGGCCGCTGATCGCGACGGAGCATCGGACGGGGGAACCGGAAGCGCTGGGGGTCGCCGGACGCCGCCAGCTGCTCGATATGCCGGCCTCCGGGGTACGGCAGCCCGAGGAGTTTCGCCACCTTGTCAAAGGCTTCACCGGCGGCGTCGTCCCTCGTCGCGCCGAGCAACTCGTAGTCCCCCCAGTCCGGGACGTCCACCAGCAGGGTGTGACCGCCCGAAACGAGGAGCGCCGTCAGCGGTGGGACAGCCTCCCGGTCCTCGAGCGAGGTTCCGAAGATGTGGCCCTCCATGTGGTGAACTGCTATCAGCGGTTTGTCGAGGGACCACGCCAGCCCCTTGGCGAAGCCGACCCCGACGAGCAGAGCCCCGACCAGGCCGGGTGCCCACGTCACAGCTATCGCGTCGATTTCCCCCGCCGCTACCGCGCCCTCGGCCAGTGCCTGCCGCACCACCGGAGCGATCGCGGTCAGGTGCATCCGCGAGGCAATTTCGGGGACCACACCACCGTACACACGATGAACGTCCTGCGACAGAATCACCAGCGAGCGGACAGTCGCCGAGCCGGGTCGTCCTTCGACCACGCTCGCCGAGGTCTCGTCGCACGAAGTTTCAATCCCGAGCAGCAGCGGCATCGGATTCCAGAAGGCGCTCGACAACTGCACGATGTTCCGGGGCATCCCAGTCGGCTGCCCCCTGACGGATGAGCCGAAGCCGGCCGTCGCGGCCTATGAGGAAGGTCGACGGGATGCCGCGCGAGCGGTAGCTGCGTTCGATATCATGGGTCGGGTCGTGGAGTATGTCGAACGTCAGTCCCAGCCGTCGAACAAACTCGGGAATGCGATCGACATCTCCGGGCTCATCAACGGATACAGCCACCGCCCGCAGGCCCGCGGCCGCGTAGCGCTCATGGAGACGCTGAATGGATGGCATCTCCGTGATACACGGAACGCACCACGTCGCCCAGAGATTGAGAAGCACGACCGATCCCTGATAGTCTGCGAGACCACGCCTCGTCGGAGTGGCATCGATCGTCCAGGCGGTGAACCCGGGAGCCACGGCTCCAACTCCGAACGCGCGCGCCGCGGAGGCCGCCAGCTTCGTTCCCTGCCACACCGCCACGGCGATCGCTACCACGAGGACCATGGCGAGTATACGACGCGGTTTCACGCCTGCTCCATGCACAACGAGCGGAGCGCTCCGATTTCGGCTCGCGGGTCTTCGGCCTTGAAGATCGAATTGCCGGCCACAAAGGTGTCCGCGCCCGCCATCCTGCAACGACGGATCGTCATTCGATCTATGCCGCCGTCAACCTCAAGGGCTGCCCTGCTCGGCGCCATGACCGAATCGAGCAGAGTGCGGGCACGCCTGATCCTGGTCTCAGAGGCCTCGATGAAGCGCTGGCCGCCGAAACCGGGGTTGACGCTCATGATCAGAAGAAGGTCGATGTCGGCGAGGATTTCCGACACGGCCTCAAGTGGTGTGGCGGGGTTGAGCGCCACTCCCGCGGCCGCGCCAAGCTCGCGAATCCGGCAGACGTGCCTGTGCAGGTGACTCGTCGCCTCGCTGTGTATGGTGAGCACGTTTGCGCCGCTGGCCACAAACGACTCGAAGAACTTCTCGGGCGCGTGCACCATCAGGTGGACGTCAAGCGGCAGTGTGGTCACGCGGCGGACGGCTTCGATCACCTTGGCGCCGAAGGTCAGGTTGGGGACGAAGCTTCCGTCCATCACATCGATGTGAATCCAGTCGGCCCCACCTTCGACGCACATCGTGACTTCGTCGCCGAGGCGAACAAAGTCAGCGGAAAGAATGGAGGGAGCGATGCGCACCGTCATGGCCGGCCTGAAACCCGCAGAGAGACTGTTGATCCACCGATAACGGGCGCGCCCGCTGCCGGCGACTGCGAGACCACGAGGCCGGGCGCAAGGCTGGACAACGAGTCATAGTCGAGAGCCGAAACGACGAGACCTAGCTGTTCGAGCATTCCGCGGGCAAAGCCGAGCTCGCGGCCGATCACGTCGGGCATCGAGAGCTCACCCGGCCCGGCGCTGACGACAATCGCCACCCTCGTACCAGCCGGTACAGACTGCCCGGCCTCTGGCGACGTCTGAAGGATGAGCCCGCGCGCACTGTCGGTGAGGGTTTCACTGACGTCTCCGAGCTCGAGGCCGGCGGCCAGCAGGACGGTTCGGGCGCTGTCACGGGAAACGCCGATCAGCTGCGGCACGGCCACGGTGCGTTGTCCTTCGCTGATATCGAGTACGACCTCGGTCCGCGCCGGCACACGCTCCCCAGCAATCGGTCGTTGGGCCATTACGGTCAACCGGGGCGCTTCACTGGAAAATCGCCTCTCCCCCGTTACCGGGCTCAGACCACTCGCTCTCATTCTGCGGGCAGCGTCGTCAAAGGGGAGGCCAACCACGCCCGGCACCCGGACCTCGGGAATCGGACCGTCGTCGGGGAAGATAACGAGCCCGACGATCACGAAGGCGAGGAGAAAGCCGGCGGCGGCTACAACCGCGAACGGCAGGGCGGCGCGGGCCCTCCTCCGCCATTCTGCCGAGAGGTTCGGGCCGTTCTGCGGTTTCTTCACGATGCGACAGCGGGTCGCCGGATGCGGGCCGCGAACGCACCGTCGACCCCGTGGCGCTGCGGAAGAACACGGAGGCGGCCCGCGTCGAGGACTTCCGCGGGAACCGCGCCCGGCGGTGGCAGTTCGAGCACCCAGCCGGGGTTTTCGCGCAGGAAGAGCTCGATCTGGTCATCGTTTTCTTCGGGTTCCAGTGAACAGGTGGAATAGACGAGCAGTCCTCCGGGTCGCACGAGCCCGGCAGCGCGCCGCAGGATCATGCGCTGGGTGCTCGACAGGACGGCCAGATCGGAGACGCGCAGTCGCCAGCGGGCATCGGGGTGTCGCCTGAAGGTTCCGGTGCCGGTGCAGGGGGCATCGATGAGGACGGCATCGACGCCGGGCTCGATCGGACTCTCGCGTGCATCCCCGATGACTAACTCGATGTTGCTCACAGCGAGTCGGCTTACGTTGTCGCGAAGGCGCTCCATGCGCGATGGCGAACGATCGATGGCGATGACGCGCTCGGCCTGCCGCGAGAGTTCAATTGCCTTTCCACCGGGAGCAGCGCAGAGATCGACAACGGTTGATCCACTGTCGACGGCGGCGTAGCGGGCGACGAGGGTGGCGGCCGGGTCCTGGACGAATACAAAACCCTGGCGGAAGGCTCCGAGCCCGGTCAGCGAAACGTGGGTACCGCCCTCCACCTCGAGGCTGTCTGGCACGAGGGGAACATCGCGGGTACGCACTCCGGCCTCGTCGAGAGCGGCCTCGACCTGCTCGCGCACTCTGCCGAACGGCCGGAGGACCATCGGCGCCTCGCGATTGTTGACCTCGAGAAGAGTGCGGGTTTCGTGCTCACCCCAGCGCGCGACCCAGCGGGCCACGAGCCAGCGGGGGTGAGAGTGCAGGCGGGCGATCTGATCGACGGGATCGGCGGGACCGGCGGCGAGGGCCGCCGCCACCGGGTCGGGGCGCTCGCGGTCGATTCGGCGCAGCACTGCGTTAGTGAGCCCGGCCGCTCCCTTTCCATGGCGCTCTTTCACCAGCTCCACCGTCTGGGCAATCGCTGCGTATGGCGGGACCGAGTTCATGTGGAAGAGCTGGTAGACGCCCATTTCCAGCAGGTCCCGGACGTCGCTGTCGAGTCGGGCGAGACCACCGACGACGCGCGTCTCGATCACTCCGTCGAGGAGAGATCGGCGTCTCAGTGTACCCCAGGTGAGTTCCTGGACCCAGCGCCGGTCGCGACTGTCGAGTTGAGCCGTTCGCCGGGCGAAGGAGGCGTCGAGCAACTCCCCGTTCCGCAGGTCGGCCATGATCGCGGCGGCGGCGACCCTCGAAGGTGTGACGTCGCGCGGTCCGGTCGTACGATGCGAAGCAGATGCCGCGGCCATGCCGGTAAAGATAGTGAGCGGTCGGCTACTCCTTCCGCTCAGTCCCTTACTCCCTGTCGGTCGCGGACGGCCATCATCGTGGACTGCATGGCCGCAATGAGTTTACGAGGGCCCGGGTCGGCGGTGAAGGCTTCGGCGCGGCAGACGCTCAGTGTCCGGCCGGACTTGAGTACCTGGCCGCGGGCCACGAACCGGTCACCGGATGCGGGCGCCATGAGATTGACCTTGAGCTCAACGGAGAGGACGCTGGCGTCGTCGTCGAATAGCGACATGGCAGCATAGCCACAGGCCGAGTCCATGAGCGATGTCAGCACTCCGGCGTGGAGGAATCCATGCTGTTGGAGAAGGTCGGGTGTCCGCGTGATCACGAGTTCGACGATTCCGGGCTCGAGGAGTTCCATGCGCGCCCCGATGAGCGCCAAGAACGTCTGTCGTGCGAACGAATCGCGGACGCGTGCGAGGCGCTGCTGCTCGGCTGCGGTGAGGGTCATCGCGGGCACCCCTCCAGTCGCCACGCCCCGATGCGCGTCGAGTAGTTTGTGGCGCCTTTTCTCATGTAGTCACCAACGTACCAGATTGTGCAGTCATCGAGGGGATCGACAGCTGTTTGTGTGTAGTCCTGCCAACGCAGCGTGCCCGTCTGGGCCGCTTCGCCGCTGGCGAGGATCGCCTCGCGAGTCGTGAGGCGCCCTGGCGGATCGCCGGCGAGGCGGCCCGCGACGCGCTGCCCGGCAAAGTGCGGCGACCCTCCGAACGAGTATCCGATCAGGATGTTGCCGGCGGCATCAATGGCCGGACTCGGCATCCATCGGTAGCTGCTGTCGGGGGCGTTGGCATCGTCGTCTAAATCGCCGCGGAGCTGGGTACCACCGGTGGCCAGCATCACGTCAGGCGCGCCCGCAGGCGAGAGAGCTGTCCCGTCGAGGTCGGCGTTGTTGAGAAAGTTGACGCTGTCGATGATGAAGCACTGCTCCGTCGCCCCCTCGCCCCTCAGCATCCGCTGCCTGTCAACCACGCAGGCGTGTTTCTCGATGACGTCGTCGCCGGTACTGGTGGGGACGTAGTACCCGCCCGGCCAGACCGCGGGCCGCGGATAGTCGGGAAAGAGGGGCCGGACGAACTCGTATCGGTGATAACCTCCAAAGGGGTCCTCTCCGGTGCTGATCGCGTAACACATCGAATACGAGCCCGAGTCACGGGCAGCCGGCGGCCGCGGCGCAGCTGCAGGCGGCTCCGGTGGTGGAACGTGCAACGTCGCGGACGAGACGCATCGAGGAGTATTTGATGTCGGGAGCCGGGAATGTACAGCTCGCACCCAACTCGCACCCGCCCGTGACGGTTTCGCGAGCGGTCCTGCGCAACGGTTGACGGACCCACTCACAAACTCATGCGCTTGCGCCCCTTGAGACTCCCCGTCAGCACCATATCACTCCCCGCCCTTGCCTTCACCCTCGCCTGCGGTGGAGGTGGTGGAAACGGCGGCCCGGGAGGCCCAGGTGGGGGAGGCGGGAACGCCAACTTCACCGCCTCTATCGATGGAACGTCGTGGACGGCCATCACGGCTGCGACTCAGGTCCTGGGCTCGGCCAACGGCACGTTCGTAATCGTCGGCTCAACCGGAGGCAGTAACCCCACGGCGCTGAGCCTCTCACTCGTTAACATCTCGGGACCGGGCACCTATTCCCTTGGTGTGGCTGCGGTGGTTCCTGGCGGACTCGCCACCATTACGACCGGCACGGCGGGATGGTCGACTCCGCTGTCGGGACTGGCTGGGACCGTGACGATCACTGCTGTCTCGGCCACGAGAATCGCGGGCACGTTTTCATTCGTCGCTACGCCTGTCCTTTCTGCCAGCGGCAACAGGAACGTCACCCAGGGGTCGTTTGATCTTCCGGTGACTTCGTCGGGTTCGGTTGCGGTTGCTCCCAACCGTGGGAGCAGAATCGCGGGGACTCTCAACGGATCGCCCTGGAATGCCGCCACGATCGTGATGGTGGCAGCGCCGGCGAGCGGAGTGCTTACGATAGGAACCGGAACGAATACACATCTCTTCAATGTGATCATTTCCGGATACACGGGCGTGGGTACCTACACGCTGGGAACCGGCGTGACCCGGCAAGTCACTCTTGCGCTGCTCGGAACGTCGCAGGGATGGGGTGGGCCGGGTGCCAACAGTGGGACGGTTACGGTCACCAGCGCCAACGCTGACAGGATTCAGGGCACTCTCAACGTCACTCTTCAGCCGGCTGCGGGAACTCAGGGTGTCGTGACGTTTACAGCCGCCTTCGACCTTGGGCTGGCACAGTAACATCGTCGGTGGGACGGCGGGATGTGCCAGGACCTGACCGCCGTACAGCTTCACGCAAAACGTTCGCCGACGAGTACTCCGCGGCCGGCCACCCATTCCCCAACGGCAAGGCGTCGTTTGCCGGCCGGCTGCACGTGCGTGATCCTCGCCGTTCCCGTCCCGCAGGTCACGACCATTCCCGCGTCACCCAGCGTGATCACGGTGCCGGCGGGCTCCGCAGCGTGTTCGTCAAGCGCTCGAACACCGGAGAGCTTGAGCGGCGCGCCACGATGCGTCGTCCAGGCTCCGGGCCGCGGATCAAACGCGCGAATCACGCGGCTCACTTCCCCGGCAGGCCGGCTCCACTCGACCATCGCGCTCTGCCGATCGATGCGTGGCGCCCAGGTGACGAGTGACTCGTCCTGCGCCGTTTCCGTGAGCCCTCCGAGCGACAGCAGGGTCAGCGCCTCGACCAGTGTCTGTGCACCCAGCTCGGAGAGCCTGATCAGCAGCTCTCCACCAGTTTCATCATCTGGTATCGGAGTACGCGCCTGCCGCAGAATCGGCCCTGCATCGAGCTGTTGGACCATCCGCATGATCGTCACTCCACTCTCGACGTCGCCGGCGATGAGCGCGGCCTGGATGGGTGCCGCCCCACGCCAGCGGGGAAGGAGGGAGGCGTGGATGTTGAGGGTTCCTGCTGCAGGCAGGTCGATGACGTCGCGAACGAGAATGTGACCGTAAGCGACGACGACGGAGATATCAGGAGCCAACGCGCCGATCGCATCGATGAAATCCTTTCCCCGCGGACGCTCGGGCTGCAGAACGGCGAGACCCTCTTCCTCCGCTACGAGCTTGACCGGTGGCGGGACCATCGTCGACCTGCTACGCCCCTGCGCTCGATCGGGCTGAGTAACGACCGCGACGACATCGTGTCCCTCGCCGAGCAGTGCGCGGAGAGCAGGGGTCGCGAACTCGGGTGTGCCCCAGAAGAGGATTCGCACGGGGGGTCGAAGCCTCCGGCTCCGTTTCAGTCGCTGGCGGAATCGCTCGTCGCCGGTTCCGCGGCGCCGGTACTTTCACTGCGCTCGCTCTCGCGCGGGCGCAGTATCCGCACGTTGCCCGGATAATCCTTCTTCAGCCGGTCCCACTCCTCCAGCGCCGCCCGTCGCTTGAGATAGCTCAGGTAGTCAATAAAGAGGCGGCCATGGAGATGGTCGATCTCGTGCTGAAGGCAACGGGCCATCAGGTCGATCGCGTCGCGCTCGAACTCCCGGCCCTCGATATCCAGAGCTCGTACGCGAACCGAAGTCGCGCGGTCCACACTGCCGAATACATCAGGAATCGAAAGGCACGATTCCTCGTCGCGCGCGCTTCCGGACTCAGTGATGATCTCGGGGTTGATGATGACCAACTTGTCACCGTCGACGTCGACGACGGCCAGTCGCTCATTTCGTCCGACCTGTGGCGCGGCAAGCCCGATTCCACCGGCGGCGTACATGGTTTCGTACATGTCCTCGACGAGCTGGACAAGCTCGGCGGTTATCTCACTCACGGGAGTAGTCTCGACGCGCAGAATCGGATCACCGAAAACGCGGATCGGCAAAATGCTCATCTAACTCGCCTTGGCAGGTGTTTCGCCGACCACTCGCGCGATCCGACCCCGCTCGACGATCAGCCGTGATTCACCTGACTTGATGGTGATGTGGTCGTCCATGCCTTTCTGCGCCGCTCCATCCTTCATCGAGTCCTTGATGTGGACCACCTCACCGACTATACCGCCGTTGGTGACGATGGTGTCGCCACGCTTGAGGTTCCGCAGGCGTTCCTCGTGCTGACGACGCTGCTTCTGCTGCGGCCGTATCATGAGGAAATAGACGATCGCGCCGATCGCGAACAGCTGGAACAGGAAGCCGGTCAAAGCGATGCCTCCGCCGCCGGTTGGGGCCGGAGTGGGTGATGCCTGAAGCAGCAACAGCATGTGTTGTGGAATGGAATTCATGGTCATCCGGCGCGTGTAAGTAACCGCTCGAGCCACTCATTGCTCCAGCTCCCGAAGGAGCCGTCGGTGATCGCCTGCCGGGCGCGGCGCATCAGAGCGAGCAGGAAATGTACATTGTGGATCGAGAGCAGGCGAAGTCCCAGGATCTCGTCGCTCACGTACAGATGCCGGATGTAGGCCCGGGAGAAGCGGGCACAGGTCCGGCAGTCACAGTTCACGTCGAGAGGACGGGGGTCGCTGCGGAGGCTGGCGTTTTTTACGTTAAGGCGCCCGGAAGTTGTGAAGGCCGTTCCGTTGCGGCCCATCCTCGTCGGGGCGACGCAGTCAAAAAGGTCGATGCCGCGGCGAACACCTTCGATCAGGTCCTCGGGGAATCCCACACCCATCAGGTAACGGGGTCGATTCGCAGGGAGCTCCGGATCGAGCACCTCGAGCATGTCATACATGTCGGCTTTCTCTTCGCCGACGGACAGGCCGCCGATGCCATACCCGGGCCAGTCGTTCATTTCGGCGATCTCGCGTGCGGCGGCTGTCCGGATTGGGCTGTGAATTCCGCCCTGAACGATAGGGAAGAGAGCCTGCGGATCCCGCCCCCGCCCGTCCTGCCGATTACGGGTCTCCCGGAAACGGTCGAGGCACCGCCGCAGCCAGCGGAGGCTCCTGTCGCTGGCGTCTGCCGCGGCCGTCGGATCAGCCTGGCCGGGGATGACGTGATCGAACTGCATGATGACGTCTGCCCCGATGGTCAACTGGATGTCGATCACCTTTTCCGGGGTGAAAAAGTGGCGCGACCCATCGATGTGAGATCGGAACTCGGCTCCTTCCTCGCTCACGGTGCGCAGCGTTTCCAGAGAAAAAACCTGAAAGCCTCCGGAATCGGTGAGCGTCGGCCGCGTCCAGTGCATGAATGACTGGATGCCGCCGAGTTCACGGATCAGCTCGTCGCCGGGTCGCAGGTGCAGGTGATAGGCATTGGCGAGGACGATCTGGGCGCCGGCCGCGATGAGGTCATCAGGGTCGAGCCCCTTGACGGTGCCGAGTGTGCCGACGGGCATGAACTCCGGCGTTGCGATCGCGCCATGCGGGGTGTGGAACGAGCCACAGCGGGCGCGGCCGGAGAACGCTGTTGTCTCGAAGCGGAAGCCGGCGCCGGCCGCGGGGTCGGGTACGGTCACCTAAGTGTCGCGTGCATCGATGCGTACAATCGCCGAATCGCCGCCGCAGCGAAAATGAAATCGCACATCTTCCACTCGCAGCCGGCGCCTCACGGAATCGCGCGGAAAGGTGAGTTGTGCGGAGACCGTGCCAAAGACATCGTCGAGGAGCTCATCGCCGCTCGGGCGGAGCAACTGCGACCTGCTTGCCTGTCCGGTGGAGTCGACTTCAACCGAAAAGCGCGCCCAGCCGGAGTCGGCCCCGGACGCGGTGCGGAATGCCCCACACTGAAGCCGGACGTACTGCTGCAGAACGGGGACAGCCTGCAACGGGCGATAGTTGGGATTGTCGCGTGAGGGAACGAAGTACCGCGTGGTGACACTCGTGCACGCGACACCGATGAGGATTACAAGCCTTCTAGATGATGACCATTGCATCGCCGTAGGAGTAGAATCGGTAGCGCTCGTCGACCGCGCGCCGGTAGGCCTCCATCGTGAGATCATGACCGGCGAAGGCCGCGACGAGCATGATGAGCGTTGATCGTGGCAAATGGAAGTTGGTGATCAGGTGATCAACCGCTCGCCACCTGTACGGCGGGCGAATGAAGATTGCCGTCTCCCCCTCAGTCGGCCGGAACGTACCATCGGGAAGAACGGCGCTCTCCAGGGTTCGCACCGCGGTGGACCCTACAGCCCAGATCGCGGAACCGCGCTCGCGAGTCTCGTTGAGCAGCCGGGCGGCGGCGTCATCCAGCGACCAGTACTCGGAGTGCATCCTGTGATCCTCCGGGTCCTCGACCTCCACGGGCCTGAAGGTGCCGGCACCGACGTGGAGCAGCACCTCGGCCCGTTTCACTCCACGGTTGATCAGGCGGCCGAGCATCTCGCGGGTGAAGTGCAGCCCGGCGGTGGGGGCCGCGACCGAACCCGCCTCGCGGGCATAAACCGTCTGGTACGATTCGGCATCTCTCTCCGAATCAGCTCTTCGTATGTAGGGAGGCAACGGCACGTGCCCGTACCGCTCGACGGACGCCGAGGGATCAGGCGACTCGAGGCGGACGATCCGGGTGCGTCGGTCGGTGATCGATTCGATCAGCACGCTGAATCCCGCGGCTACCTCGACGCGCCGACCGGGGTGAAGCTTGCCGCCGGGATGGACCATCGCTTCCCAGAGCTCGTCACTGTCTCCAACCTTTCGCAGCAGAAACACCTCCGCGGCTCCACCGGACGCCCGTCGGCCCAGCAGTCGCGCCCTGAGCACTCGCGAGCGATTGACTACAAGCAGGTCATCAGAGGGGATGAGCCACTCGAGGTCGCGAAAACGGGCGTGATCGATAGTGCCCCGGAGACGGTCGATGACCATGAGGCGCGACTCATCCCGCGCGCCAGCGGGTTCCTGCGCGATCAGGCCGGGTGGCAGGTGAAAGTTGTAGTCGGCTGTGGCGGTTCCTTTCGCCATGGGCGGTGGTGGGAGGTTTGAACGGCGAGGATGACGAAGATGGAGAGGATGAAGAGGATGAAGAAGATGGCGAGGATGAAGAGGATGACGAGGATGAAGAAGATGACGAGGATGGCGAGGATGGCGAAGATGGCGAGGATGACGAGGATGAAGAAGATGAAGAGGATGACGAGGATGGCGAAGATGGACGGGCGTCATCGTCGTCCTCGTCATCCGCGGTGGAGTAAAAAGACGGGCCACCTCGTCATCGTCATCCGCGGTGGAGTAAAAAGAAGGGGCCACCTCGTCACCGGTGGACGAGGGCGCGCGGAGGAGGCTTAGAGCAACCGCCCCTGCTCACCTGCGGTCGACGGCGGTACAAACCCGAAATGCCGGTAGGCCTGGGCCGTGGCCACCCGGCCGCGTGGCGTCCTCTGGATGAATCCGTTCTGCACCAGAAAGGGCTCGTAAACCTCCTCGATCGTCTCGGTATCCTCGGCCACCGCGGCCGAGATGGCGTTCACTCCGACCGGGCCGCCATCGAACTTCTCGATGATCGCGCGCAGAATCCGCGCGTCCATGTCGTCAAGACCGAACTCGTCCACTTCGAGTAGCTGCAGCGCATCGTTCGCCACTGCCTGGGTAATCGCTCCCGACGCCCGCACCTGCGCGTAATCGCGAACACGGCGCAGGAGCCGATTCGCGATCCGCGGCGTCCCCCGGGACCGGCGCGCAATTTCCAGCGTCCCATCATCATCGATAACAACCCCGATCACCTGCGCCGTTCGCTTCACGATCTGCTCGAGGTCGCTCGTGGGGTAATAGTTGAGCCGCTGAACTATCCCGAAGCGCGCCCGCATCGGCGGCGTCAACATCCCCTGACGAGTCGTAGCTCCCACCAGAGTGAAGCGCTCGATCGGCATCGTGATCGTCTGTGCCCGTGGCCCTTCCGACAGCCGGACGTCGATCCGGAAATCCTCCATCGCCGGGTACAGAAACTCCTCGATCACCGGCCGCAGGCGGTGGATCTCATCAATGAAGAGCAGGTCCCGCTCGCGCAGGTTCGTGAGCATTCCCACCAGGTCACCCGGCTTCTCCAGCGCCGGTCCGGAGGTCGATCTGATGTTCACACCCAGCTCACGGGCCACCAGCTCCGCCAGGGTCGTCTTGCCGAGCCCGGGGGGCCCAAAAAACAGCGTGTGGTCGAGTGGCTCCCGCCTCGCGAGGGCCGCGTCCGCATAGATGCGCAGGCTCTCCTTGACCTTGGTCTGGCCGATGAACTCGTAGAGTCGCTGTGGCCGGAGAGACAGCTCGACCGGACCCTCCTCCGGGAGTTCGTCGGGAGTGGTGACTTCTCGGGCCAAGGTTTGGTCGGGAGGGTGGAAGATCGCCCGCTAAAACTATCCGAAGGAACTCCGAAGTCGACCCGTGACA